>NZ_JBEPSI010000029.1:0-1310 GCF_040548745.1 Arthrobacter sp. 2762 | reverse complement strand
ATCCGGGCGGCTTCGAGGGCCCAGGGCACGGACACGCCGGAGGCGAGGATGTTCGCGGTGGGCCTGGTGTCTCCGGTGGTGTTTTCCGGGGCGGGGGCGAGGCGGTAGATGCCTTTGAGGAGCCCGTTGATGTCCAGGTTCTCGGGTTCGGCGGGTTGGGTGATGGGTTCGTTGTAGACGGTGAGGTAGTACATGACATTTTTGTCATCACCGTCGTTGTCGGGGCCGTACATTTCTTCGAGGCCGTGGCGGATGATGTGGCCGATTTCGTAGCCGTAGGCGGGGTCGTAGGTTTTCACGGCGGGGTTGGTGGAGGCCAGGATGGGGGAGTGCCCGTCGGCGTGTTGGAGTCCTTCGCCGGTGAGGGTGGTTCGTCCTGCGGTGGCGCCGATGATGAAGCCGCGGGTCATTTGGTCCGCGGCGGCCCAGAACGAGTCTCCGGTGCGTTGGAAGCCGAACATGGAGTAGAAGACGTAGATCGGGACCAGGGGTTCGCCGTGGGTGGCGTACGCGGTTCCGGCGGCGGTGAACGCTGCGACGGCGCCGGCTTCGTTGATGCCGGGGTGGATCAGTTGCCCGGCGGGGGATTCCTTGTAGGCCAGGACGAGGTCCCGGTCCACGGAGAGGTAGTTCTGGCCCTTGGGGTTGTAGATTTTCGCGGTCGGGAAGAACGCGTCCATGCCGAAGGTCCGGGATTCGTCCGGGACGACGGGCACGAACCGGGCCCCGAAGTTCTTGTCCCGCATGAGGTCTTTGAGGAGCCTGACGAAGGCCATGGTGGTCGCGGCTTGTTGTTTGCCGGATCCGCGTTTGGCGACCTCGTAGGATTTGGCCTCGGGCAGGGTGACGGGGGTGTGGGTGCGGCGGCGTTCGGGGACGAACCCGCCCAGTTCTGCCCGGCGTTCCATCAGGTATTTGATTTCGGGGGCGTCCATGCCGGGGTGGTAGTACGGGGGCCGGTAGAGGTCCGCGTCGAGCTGGTCATCGCTGATGGGGATGCGCAGGTGGTCACGGAAGGCCTTGAGGTCTTCCATGGTCAGCTTTTTCATCTGGTGGGTCGCGTTGCGGCCTTCGAAGTGCGGTCCCAGGCCGTAGCCCTTGACGGTTTTGGCCAGGATCACGGTGGGTTTGCCCTTGAACTCCACCGCTGCCTTGTAGGCGGCGTAGACCTTGCGGTAATCGTGCCCGCCGCGTTTGAGGCCCCAGATCTGCTCGTCGGTCAGGTCAGCGACCATGTCCTTGGTCTGCGGGGACTTGCCGAAGAAGTGGTCCCGGACGAACCCGCCGGACTCGGCCTTGTAGGTCTGGTA
>NZ_JBEPSI010000028.1:0-1465 GCF_040548745.1 Arthrobacter sp. 2762 | reverse complement strand
CATTGGGAATCTCAATGTTTCTGTCAAGCTGCTTGAGCGGTGATGCGTGGCGTTGGTTCCTGGTAGATGGTGTGGTCGCGGAGCATGGCCCAGAGGACGTTGATCCGGCGTCTTGCGAGGGCGATGAGGGCCTGTTTATGGGACTTTCCTTCTCCGCGCTTTCGGTCGTAATAGGTTCTTGAGGCAGGGCTGTTCTTCAGGCTGGAGAGGGCGGCGAGGTAACAGGTTCGCAGGAGCCTGCGGTTGAAGCGACGGGGTCGGTGAAGGTTCCCGCTGATTCGTCCGGAATCGCGCGGGACGGGGGCCAGGCCCGCGACGCTGGCGAGTCGGTCGACTGAGTCGAATGCGGCCAGGTTGCCGCCGATATTCGCGAGGAAAGTTGCCGCGAGCACGGGGCCGAACCCAGGCATGGTGAGCAGAACATCTGCGTTGTCATGCTGCCGGAACAGCTCAGTGATCTGGGCATCGACGTCGGCGATCTCGGCATCGAGCGTGCTGATTTGCCCGGCCAGCCGGACAACCAGGGCAGAGCCTGTGGCCTGGGTAGGCAGGACGGTGTGCTGCGAGTTGGCGGCTATGAGTGCCTTCTCGGCCATCTTGGCACTGTTACGACAGCCGCGTTTCCTCAGCCAGCCGGCCAGCCGGGTCAGTCCTACCCGCCGAATGCTCTCAGGGGTCTGGTAGCCGCCCAGGAGGAGCAGGGGCGCCTTCTTTGAGTAGTCAAATGCGCGCTCGAGCGCAGGGAAGTATTCCAGCAAGGTGGCACGAAGCCTGTTGATCGATCGGACACGGTCGCAGATCAGATCGGTCCGGCGGGCGGTCAGGAGCCGCAGGTCCACGCTGATCTGATCGGCACCGCGGACGGGCTGCAGATCAGTGCGCATCCGTGCCTGGTCAGCAATGATCCTGGCATCTTTCGCGTCAGTCTTGCCATCTCCGCGGTAGGTCGCCGCAGCGTGATGCACAATCCGTCCGGGGATATACAGCAGCTGCTGGGAATGCGCGGACAACAACTCGATCAACAGGGCTGCTCCGCCAGCGTTCAAATCCGTAGCCCAACAGACCTCACGACCGGCCGAGATCTCCGCGACCGTGGCTATGAGATCGAGCAGTGCATTTTCGTCGTTCTCGACCCGTTTCGAGAACAGCACCGCCCCTGTCTGATCGATCACTACACAATGATGAGCTCTTTTGCCCGAGTCGATTCCTGCCCACAATGCCGGCATATTCAGTCCCCTTCGATCAGCTCCAATTTCGGTAGGCCCTGTCGATAACTACGCCGGCACGTCCTTACCCAACGATCAATGTCGTAATTCTCAATCAGCGGTCGAGTCATCGGCGGGCAGCGGGCGGCCATTCCCAGTAAGCCGTCCAAGCGGCAGGGAGACTTGTGCCATACCCGCCACCCGAGGGTGATCGAAACACTACGACAGCTCCGAAATCACCCACAACAACACCGTAAGGA
>NZ_JBEPSI010000027.1:0-1499 GCF_040548745.1 Arthrobacter sp. 2762 | reverse complement strand
GGTACTGCACCCGGGAGGGTGTGGGAGAGTAGGACACCGCCGGACACACATTAGGTCGAGACCCCCCAACCCACACCGGGACGGGGGGTCTCCCATTTAAGCAACACAACAAAAGGCATGAACAAGCGTCTCCGACCAGAGGCCTGCCAACCGTGAATCAAAGACGAAGGCCTCCACCACCGTGGAGGCCTTCAGTCGTTAACCTGTTCACTCAACTTGTCGCGCCCGCTTGGGAGGGCCCGGTGATCAGGGGAGGCACGATCTGCGCGCTGACACTCTGACCCTGCTCCGCGGAGGAGGAGATACCTGCAGAGGCTTGTTCTCGGTGTTGCGCTTGGTCCAACGCCACCGATGCTCTTGTCTGCAGGGCGGCGATCGCTGACTTCACGTCCTCCAGGCCGCGAATCTGATCAATCAAGGCAGCACCGTCATTGCTTAACCGGAAAGAGCCCAATCTGGCCAGCAAAGCCTGAACGTCCAAGCCCTCCGCCCCGGAGCCGATGGAAATGCCCGTCCCAGGCCCAGGCGCATCAGAAACGACTGTGGCTTCTTGATGCTCCCCAATCCCGTCCATGGAAAATACTCTTCCAGCACGCACAATCTCGCATCAGTCCCCAATCCACCTCTGTGGAAAAGCTGGAGGAATTGGAAAAGCCTCGCATGATCGCGCGATAGCTACGCGCGAATGCTGGCGTGATTAGGCGCTCGTTGTCTTAGAAGCCTTCGCGGCTGCCTTGGCCGCTTGTTTGCTGGCGCGAACTTTGACCAGGGAATCGGGATCCACGATGTCGGCAACAGAGAGGTATGAGCCCTCTTCGCCGTAGTGCCCAGCTGCTTCCCGCCACCCGTTGGCTTGAAGGCCGCATTGCTTACCGAGGAGGGCCAGGAAGATTTTCGCTTTCTGCTCTCCGAACCCAGGCAAGGCCTTGAGCCGGCGCAGTACCTCAGCACCGTCGGGGTTGCCGCTGGTCCAGATTGCCGCAGCGTCGCCGTTCCAATCCCGGTGTACTGTTTCGGCGAGGGCTTGGACCCGGCCGGCCATGGAGCCTGGGAAGCGATGCACGGCGGGGCGTTCTTTGAATACCTCCACGAAGCCTGCGGGGTCGTAGTCCGCGATCGTTCCAGGATCCAGTGATCCAAGGCGCGTGCGGATCTTTTCCGGACCGGCAAACGCCGACTCCATGGTTACCTGTTGATCGAGCAACATTCCGGTCAGCAATGCGAACGCATCGTCACTTAACAGCTGATCGGCGGCGGCATCTCCTGTGATGTGCAATTCCATGCGTCCCATCCTCCCACCAGTGTGCACGGTCGTCATCGGAAGTGGTCACGTTGGCCAGATTGATGAACGAACGGAGTAATGCCCGACGGCGGGCTGGCGCGGGTTGTTGGGGGTGTGTTTGGGGGTTGTTGGGGTGGATTTGCGTTGGGGGTGTGGGGCGTGTATTGTTTTCTGAGTCGCCGGGTGCGAAACGGAAAGCCGGAAGGTGTGTACGGTT
>NZ_JBEPSI010000026.1:0-2010 GCF_040548745.1 Arthrobacter sp. 2762 | reverse complement strand
GGGGGTGCGCAGCAACCTGGCCATAATTTCAACCAATCAATAAAACAATCGGCATCAACAAACTTGGCACACTATTGAGTTCTCAAACAACAGACCCCCCAAAACATCACCCCGCACAGCGCACCACAAAAAGCAGCACACCCAACAAGGCCATTGGAAAAGAAGAGTTATTTTTGGCCGCCTACCGAACCGTACACACCTTCCGGCTTTCCGTTTCGCACCCGGCGACTCAGAAAACAATACACGCCCCACACCCCCAACGCAAATCCACCCCAACAACCCGCGCCAGCCCGCCGTCGGGCATTCCTTCAGACGCGCCAGGGAGCCAGTAATCCTGACACTTCACGAAAGAAAATCAGGCATCCCGAATTGTCGATGAAGGCCATCATCAAGGAATCGCATGATCGATGCGATCTTGTCGCCAGGCTGAGTTGGCTCGATCACCATGAGTCCCCGGGCCCGGCCCTGCAGATAGCAGACGAACGCCGGCCTGCCACCGGCAGTGATAGCGATCAGCGCGTAGTTGCCGCCAGGGCGCCCAGCCGCACTGGCACGAAGGAAACTCCCGACGGCGTGCCGGCCCACGTAAAGTTCGCTGGCCGGGGGCATGGCAAGCCAGCATTGATCGGTCAGGAGCTCAAGGACGGAATCGACGTCGTCTCGCGAGAAGGCATCCGCAAACTTACGGGCTAAATCGTGGTGGTGTGCTCCGGTAGAGATTGACCTTGGGGAAGGCCTGGCGGAGCGGGCGCGCTGAAGAAGACCCTTAGCCGCCGTCGGTCCTATCGCGAGCATCTCGGCAGCTTCGGTAACCGTGAAATCCAGCACATCACAGAGGATCAACACTGCAGCCTGGCGCGGCGGCATCCGTTGAAGCGCAACAACAAACGCGAGCTCGACACTTTCACGGGCAACCGCCTGCACAGCAGGATCAAGCTCCTCGACCAATACGTCGGGGTAAGGCTGCACATGCGGTAGTTCGAATCGGTCGTTCGGAGTTGGTGGCTCGAAGGGAGGCGCGGGGGCGGGGCGAGGTCGGCGACGTTGGTCTCTTAGTGCATTGAGCGAACGAGTAGTGGCAATCCGATAGAGCCACGTCCGCAAGGACGATCGACCGGCAAATCCAGGCAACCCTTTCCATGCCGCAAGCAAAACCTCCTGCAGTACGTCATCTGCATCATCAACAGATCCTGTAATTCTGTAGCAGTGCAGATGAAGCTCCCGGCGAAAGGGTGCTACGAGCGAGGCGAAAGCCTCCTCATCGCCGGACCGGGCGGCCTCCAACTCGGCTGATGTCACGGTTCAATCTTGGCACGGACCCACTAGGGCGTTCCGATCTGCTGCGAAGTGGTGTCTAAACAGGAGTATCCGCCTACGAAAGGAAACAGACCATGTCTGAAAAACAGGCCAAAGCCGTTGAGATTGCAATCGCCTACCACCGGGCCTGGACAACCGGCAACCTGGACGCAGCGATCAAGCACTTAGCCGAGGATGTCACCTGCCATGCACCGTCCGGCACCATGAGCGGTAGTGCCGCTGTCCGGGCATTCATGGAGCCCTTCGCTGCTACGCTCACAAAATCTGCACTTCTTGCGGCTTACGGGTCCGACGACGAAGCAATACTCATGTACGACACAGCCAATCGGGCAGTACCGAGCGCTCCGGGCGCGGAACTTTACCGCATTCACAATGATCAGATCGCCGAGATCCACATCATCTTCGATCGTCTGCCCTTCGCCTTGGCGCGTGGTGACGTCGTTGGGGTGTGATGGCGATGCTTCCTTGGACGCTGTCCAAACAGCTTGAGCCGCCGGGTGTCCCCTTCCGATGTCGGCGGTACCTTTTGAGGGTTAAATGGGGGAAGCCCCGGCCGTGGTGGTCGGGGCTTGGTTGGTTCTGGTGTGGCTGGTCGTGGCGTTAATGTGGGAGACCCCCCGTCCCGGTGTGGGTTGGGGGGTCTCGACCTAATGTGTGTCCGGCGGTGTCCTACTCTCCCACACCCTCCCGGGT
>NZ_JBEPSI010000025.1:0-2159 GCF_040548745.1 Arthrobacter sp. 2762 | reverse complement strand
CTCAACGACCGACCGCGCAAAAGACTAGAGTTCAGGAAACCGATCGAACTGATCGAAAACCTCCTGTTGCAATGACCGCCTGAATCCGCCGATCCTTGAACGGACACGGTTGAGTGCTGTGGCCCGATCTGCGGGTTATTGGTGAATGGTGAACGTACTGTCATTGGTTTTGCCCGATTTCTTCTTCTGACAAAACGCTTGTGGCGGTATACGCTTCGAGAAACTTCGGCGTAGGTGGGGGCAATGAAGAAACTTAAGGCACCTGCTTGCGTCGCTGCTGTTCTTTTCATGGGAATCACCGTTGCCTCATGCGGTTCAAGCACGGGGTCCCCGAAGCCACGCCACACATCACCGACGTCATCGATCGAATGTGCCCAATTCGTGTCCGAGGCCCCTTGCGGAAAGTACACCAGCACGGCCGGGTCTGATGGCGGCACACCCATCTCCTGGGTAAATGCAGGGGAGGTAACGGCGCAACTCTCGAAACGCGGTCGGGATACCTACCTGACGGTTGTGATGCCGTGTGGTCCCCTTGATGCCGTTGTGACGATCAATGACAACAGCATGCGAATTACGGGGCAGAGGGCGCTTGGTGCCTCCGGCTGCATCGAGGGAAAAGGGGAAAGACAGGACTGGGTCCTTGGTCTCCTTGAGGGGAGCGTTGAACTGGGCTACAGCAACAACACCTTGACCTGGTCGAACGGTAAAGACTCGCTTTCTTTCGTTACATCCTGACGTTCCCGCCGGACTTCGTCCCAGTCGGCTGAGTCCCAGTTGCAGAACCCGCTACGGGGGGCCTAAGACTCCGTAGGTGCAACCAATCCATGGAAGGTGCGTCATCAAAAATCTCCGGGCGATCAAGCGGCTCTTTACTGAACTGCCTCAACCAGCCAGGGCCTTCTATTGGTGCTTCATCGCGCTTTTCCTGGGGACTTTCCTTGTCGGCGTCATAACCAGGGTGAACTGGGTTGCCATCGGAGTGAGTGGATCAGGCGGCCGTCCTCATGCTGCAAATGCTTGAACCGGTCAGTACTCATTTCGCATCCTGGACATTTGGCATCACGACACCGAAAACACTTGGAGATCCTTCGGCCAAACGATCACAAAGCGTTCTCCATTCATCTGCCTGTATGCCGCTCGTACGCTGACCCATCGCCCGTGAGTACTCAGTGAGGTCATCGAGTGCTGGAAGGCTTCTAGCGGCCGATCGGTGTGGATGAAGATATTCATCTCGCCGGCGCCAAAGTCGTGCCCATCCACGACGCCGTACGCCTTCAGGAGATCGGACTGAAGCAGAGCATCCTCCATCGAAATGAGCGCATCAAAGTCGGCATCAGATGTCGCTGGCCACTGCAAAACGAGAATGTATTTACGGATTCCCTGTTCATAGGGCATCGCACCACCCTGAGCATTCGCCATGTGGAGAGTCTTTCACTCCTTGTGTCGGCATTGATAGGTTCCGGGGGTCGACAGCTCAACTGACTGAAGTGGTCCCCTGCTGGATCCACTTTCGGTCGTAGGCAGGGCTATGAAGGATCCTCAGGCGACCTTGGCCAAGTTCTACTCCTACCTCGTCGAAGACTACGGGCACCGTGCCTGCTCGCCTGGCCGGCCCAAGGCGCTTCTTCGATAGCGATGATGACGTTGTCGTCGACGTCGCTGGTGGGAAGTGAAGCCAGCCAAGACACGGAAAGGGAAGCCCAATAGTCCATCTGAGTCGCCACCGCTGCCGTCGGAATCGTTGCCAACGGAACTGTTGAAAGCAGTGTCCCAAGCGGCATGGACAGCTCACGCTCCCGCGCTTCAAGTTCTGCTCGGACTTCCTCGTAAGGACGTTCAAGACACGCAAGTAGCCCGGTCGGAACCTCCAGATCGAGCTGCCTTTTAGGCCGTATCTCATCACCTACGTAGAGGACGTCGCCAAAGAGACCGAGCCATGACTCTTGCCCAAGCCAAAGTATCTTGATCCACGATGCGTGCATCAGACCAGTGTGAAATACGGAATGCGGACTGCAAAACGAAAACCGGGGCGTTACAGGTGGGGCGGAGCGCCGCCCGGTAAGGGATCGGCGGATTCAGGCGGTCATTGCAACAGGAGGTTTTCGATCAGTTCGATCGGTTTCCTGAACTCTAGTCTTTTGCGCGGTCGGTCGTTGAGT
>NZ_JBEPSI010000024.1:0-5303 GCF_040548745.1 Arthrobacter sp. 2762 | reverse complement strand
CGTTATTTCCGGTGGGTGTGGTTGTGTCTGTTTGATTTGTTTTACTTCAACGGAGAGTTTGATCCTGGCTCAGGATGAACGCTGGCGGCGTGCTTAACACATGCAAGTCGAACGATGATCTCCAGCTTGCTGGGGGGATTAGTGGCGAACGGGTGAGTAACACGTGAGTAACCTGCCCTTGACTCTGGGATAAGCCTGGGAAACTGGGTCTAATACCGGATACGACCATCTGGCGCATGTCATGGTGGTGGAAAGCTTTTGTGGTTTTGGATGGACTCGCGGCCTATCAGCTTGTTGGTGGGGTAATGGCCTACCAAGGCGACGACGGGTAGCCGGCCTGAGAGGGTGACCGGCCACACTGGGACTGAGACACGGCCCAGACTCCTACGGGAGGCAGCAGTGGGGAATATTGCACAATGGGCGAAAGCCTGATGCAGCGACGCCGCGTGAGGGATGACGGCCTTCGGGTTGTAAACCTCTTTCAGTAGGGAAGAAGCGAAAGTGACGGTACCTGCAGAAGAAGCGCCGGCTAACTACGTGCCAGCAGCCGCGGTAATACGTAGGGCGCAAGCGTTATCCGGAATTATTGGGCGTAAAGAGCTCGTAGGCGGTTTGTCGCGTCTGCTGTGAAAGACCGGGGCTCAACTCCGGTTCTGCAGTGGGTACGGGCAGACTAGAGTGCAGTAGGGGAGACTGGAATTCCTGGTGTAGCGGTGAAATGCGCAGATATCAGGAGGAACACCGATGGCGAAGGCAGGTCTCTGGGCTGTAACTGACGCTGAGGAGCGAAAGCATGGGGAGCGAACAGGATTAGATACCCTGGTAGTCCATGCCGTAAACGTTGGGCACTAGGTGTGGGGGACATTCCACGTTTTCCGCGCCGTAGCTAACGCATTAAGTGCCCCGCCTGGGGAGTACGGCCGCAAGGCTAAAACTCAAAGGAATTGACGGGGGCCCGCACAAGCGGCGGAGCATGCGGATTAATTCGATGCAACGCGAAGAACCTTACCAAGGCTTGACATGAACCGGAAAGACCTGGAAACAGGTGCCCCGCTTGCGGTCGGTTTACAGGTGGTGCATGGTTGTCGTCAGCTCGTGTCGTGAGATGTTGGGTTAAGTCCCGCAACGAGCGCAACCCTCGTTCTATGTTGCCAGCGCGTTATGGCGGGGACTCATAGGAGACTGCCGGGGTCAACTCGGAGGAAGGTGGGGACGACGTCAAATCATCATGCCCCTTATGTCTTGGGCTTCACGCATGCTACAATGGCCGGTACAAAGGGTTGCGATACTGTGAGGTGGAGCTAATCCCAAAAAGCCGGTCTCAGTTCGGATTGGGGTCTGCAACTCGACCCCATGAAGTCGGAGTCGCTAGTAATCGCAGATCAGCAACGCTGCGGTGAATACGTTCCCGGGCCTTGTACACACCGCCCGTCAAGTCACGAAAGTTGGTAACACCCGAAGCCGGTGGCCTAACCCTTGTGGGGGGAGCCGTCGAAGGTGGGACCGGCGATTGGGACTAAGTCGTAACAAGGTAGCCGTACCGGAAGGTGCGGCTGGATCACCTCCTTTCTAAGGAGCTGCTAACGATTGCTTGCCGTGCCTGCATGGGTGTGGGAGTGGTTGTCAGTGTTGCCCATTGCGCAGGCGTCTGTTCTGCGGTGGGTGCTCATGGGTGGAAACATCAACGAATCAAGAGTTTTTTGGCATGGCCTTTCCGGTTGTGTCCTGGTGTTAGTACGGCAGTGCCGCGTCCTTTTGGGGGTGTGGTGGTGTCGGGAACGTGCCGGGGCGTGGTTTGTGTGGGTTGTGTTTGGCGCACTGTTGGGTCCTGAGGCAACAGGACCTTTTTGCAGCAATGCAGAGAGCATCTTCTGGTGTTTCTTTTGTTCCTGCTTCCGGTATTGCCGGTCACTGTCAGCAGCCCCGTTGTGGGTTGTGGTGTCCGGGGGTCTGGTTGATGGGGTTGTTGTTTGAGAACTACATAGTGGACGCGAGCATCTGGAACACACACGTGTGTGTGTTCCTACAGCAATTTCTTATGAATGAACCTGGCCCTTAGCGGTCGTGGTTCTCTCGAGTAAGTTTTTGATCTTTGTGTGGTCAAGTTTTTAAGGGCACACGGTGGATGCCTTGGCATTAGGAGCCGAAGAAGGACGTAGGAATCTGCGATAAGCCTGGGGGAGTTGATAACCGAGCGTTGATCCCAGGATGTCCGAATGGGGAAACCCCGCACAACGCTGCAAGGTGATTGTGTGACCCGCATCTGAACACATAGGGTGCGTGGGGGGAACGCGGGGAAGTGAAACATCTCAGTACCCGCAGGAAGAGAAAACAATAGTGATTCCGTTAGTAGTGGCGAGCGAACGCGGATCAGGCTAAACCGTTTCCATGTGTGATAGCCGGCGGGCGTTGCATGGGCGGGGTTGTGGGACTTTCCGTACTGGTTCTGCCGGACTGGTGGGGTGTGTAGTGCAGGCATAGGTGAACGGTCTTGAAAGGCCGGCCAGAGAGGGTGTGAGCCCCGTAACCGTAATGTTGTGTACCGCCTGGAGAGGATCCCAAGTAGCACGGGGCCCGAGAAATCCCGTGCGAATCTGTCAGGACCACCTGATAAGCCTAAATACTTCCTAATGACCGATAGCGGACCAGTACCGTGAGGGAAAGGTGAAAAGTACCCCGGGAGGGGAGTGAAACAGTACCTGAAACCGTGTGCTTACAATCCGTCGGAGCCAGTCTGATTCTGGTGACGGCGTGCCTTTTGAAGAATGAGCCTGCGAGTTAGTGTTACGTCGCGAGGTTAACCCGTGTGGGGTAGCCGTAGCGAAAGCGAGTCTGAACAGGGCGAGTGTAGTGGCGTGATCTAGACCCGAAGCGGAGTGATCTACCCATGGCCAGGTTGAAGCGACGGTAAGACGTCGTGGAGGACCGAACCCACTTCAGTTGAAAATGGAGGGGATGAGCTGTGGGTAGGGGTGAAAGGCCAATCAAACTCCGTGATAGCTGGTTCTCCCCGAAATGCATTTAGGTGCAGCGTTGCGTGTTTCTTGCCGGAGGTAGAGCTACTGGATGGCCGATGGGCCCTACAAGGTTACTGACGTCAGCCAAACTCCGAATGCCGGTAAGTGAGAGCGCAGCAGTGAGACTGTGGGGGATAAGCTTCATAGTCGAGAGGGAAACAGCCCAGACCACCAACTAAGGCCCCTAAGCGTGTGCTAAGTGGGAAAGGATGTGGAGTTGCGAAGACAACCAGGAGGTTGGCTTAGAAGCAGCCATCCTTGAAAGAGTGCGTAATAGCTCACTGGTCAAGTGATTCCGCGCCGACAATGTAGCGGGGCTCAAGTACACCGCCGAAGTTGTGGATTTCACACAGTACCCTAGCCTTCGTGGTTCAGGGGTGTGGAGTGGTAGGGGAGCGTCGTGTGGGCAGTGAAGTCGCGGTGGAAACCAGCGGTGGAGCCTACACGAGTGAGAATGCAGGCATGAGTAGCGAAAGACGGGTGAGAAACCCGTCCGCCGAATGATCAAGGGTTCCAGGGTCAAGCTAATCTGCCCTGGGTAAGTCGGGACCTAAGGCGAGGCCGACAGGCGTAGTCGATGGACAACGGGTTGATATTCCCGTACCGGCGAAAAACCGCCCATGCCAAGCGGGGGATACTAACCGCCCGGAGCCTGCCCTATCACCCTTGTGGTGTGTGGGTTTTGGCCGAGCGCGGGACCTGATCCCGGGAGGTAAGCGTATTAACAGGTGTGACGCAGGAAGGTAGCCGGGCCGGGCGATGGTTGCCCCGGTCCAAGGATGTAGGGTCAGGGATAGGCAAATCCGTTCCTGTGTGTTTCGAGCACGATCCTGAGATCTGATGGGACCCCCGTTCGGGGGGATCCGGTGATCCTATGCTGCCTAGAAAAGCATCGACGCGAGGTTTTAGCCGCCCGTACCCCAAACCGACACAGGTGATCAGGTAGAGAATACCAAGGCGATCGAGAGAATTATGGTTAAGGAACTCGGCAAAATGCCCCCGTAACTTCGGGAGAAGGGGGGCCTGCCCCGTGATACAGACTTGCTCTGTGGAGCGGGTGTGGGCCGCAGAGACCAGGGGGAAGCGACTGTTTACTAAAAACACAGGTCCGTGCGAAGTCGCAAGACGATGTATACGGACTGACTCCTGCCCGGTGCTGGAAGGTTAAGAGGACCGGTTAGCCCCTTGTGGGCGAAGCTGAGAATTTAAGCCCCAGTAAACGGCGGTGGTAACTATAACCATCCTAAGGTAGCGAAATTCCTTGTCGGGTAAGTTCCGACCTGCACGAATGGAGTAACGACTTCCCCGCTGTCTCAACCATAAACTCGGCGAAATTGCAGTACGAGTAAAGATGCTCGTTACGCGCAGCAGGACGGAAAGACCCCGAGACCTTTACTATAGTTTGGTATTGGTGTTCGGAGTGGCTTGTGTAGGATAGGTGGGAGACGTTGAAACCCGGACGCCAGTTCGGGTGGAGTCATCGTTGAAATACCACTCTGGTCACTTTGGACATCTAACTTCGGCCCGTGATCCGGGTCAGGGACAGTGCCTGATGGGTAGTTTAACTGGGGCGGTTGCCTCCTAAAAAGTAACGGAGGCGCCCAAAGGTTCCCTCAGCCTGGTTGGCAATCAGGTGTCGAGTGTAAGTGCACAAGGGAGCTTGACTGTGAGAGAGACATCTCAAGCAGGGACGAAAGTCGGGACTAGTGATCCGGCGGTACATTGTGGAATGGCCGTCGCTCAACGGATAAAAGGTACCTCGGGGATAACAGGCTGATCTTGCCCAAGAGTCCATATCGACGGCATGGTTTGGCACCTCGATGTCGGCTCGTCGCATCCTGGGGCTGGAGTAGGTCCCAAGGGTTGGGCTGTTCGCCCATTAAAGCGGTACGCGAGCTGGGTTTAGAACGTCGTGAGACAGTTCGGTCCCTATCCGCTGCGCGCGCAGGAAATTTGAGAAGGGCTGTCCTTAGTACGAGAGGACCGGGACGGACGAACCTCTGGTGTGTCAGTTGTACTGCCAAGTGCACCGCTGATTAGCTACGTTCGGATGGGATAACCGCTGAAAGCATCTAAGCGGGAAGCTCGCTTCAAGATGAGATTTCCATACACAATTTGTGTGAGAGGCCCCCAGCCAGACCACTGGGTTGATAGGCCGGATGTGGAAGCGAGGACCAAAGACTCGTGAAGCTGACCGGTACTAATAGGCCAACAACTTACACCACACACAACACTGCACGCGTCCACTATGTGGTTCCCGAACAACAACCCGTTGCTCACAGGAAC
>NZ_JBEPSI010000023.1:0-5856 GCF_040548745.1 Arthrobacter sp. 2762 | reverse complement strand
CTGCAAGAGATCAGGCCTCAAATGAATCGAATATCCCGCCATGACAACACCCATCCGATAAGTGTTGCAATCACCGCAAGAACCCAAGGATCCTTCACCGGGCGCCACAGTGTTCGATAGGGCAACGGCTTACCCGAGAGCTTCCCAGGAATTTGGAGGAGCGTCCGTTAGCGATTACAGGGAACGGATGATCCGAAGTAGATCCTCCCCCGAGGAGACAACGGCCACCTCAGCGTCGAGCTCTTCAGGCAAGTGACGGCGCTGTGCTTCGTCCGTGATGCACGTCGGGCATCCGACAGGAAGAATGACCCAGTCAGCCGCTTGAGCTGCATCAAAGAGCAGTTTCCAAGGCTCCTCACCTACGACGTGGTTGGCGACCATACTGTCCTCATTGAGATAAACGTCGATAGAACCGTCACCGTACTCCACGTACGCGAAGTTCTGCGCGGGATCCTCTCGCACGATGTAAGGCTCAAGTTTTAGACGCACTATTTCGCCACCGCCTGAGGTGTTTCCGCCGTCTCTGAAACCTTGGAAGTAGACATCGAATGACATGACCACATGCTGTCACACAGGCCGCAAAATGATCTTGGCTAGCTGCACGCTCAGGGATCCCTTAGCGGACGTGGCCGCAATGAAATTGTCCGAGCCGAAGGGCAGCCAGAGCGGTTTCAGAATGCTCCTAATTAGTCCAGTCGTTCCTGAGGTCTCTGAGAATGTATATAACAGTGATGACAACGCCTATAGGGGCTACCCATAGCCAAGTGACCAGAGCTTCAGCAAAACGAAATCCAGTCAACAGAAGCGCGAGCACGAATGCGATCGCCCATCCAACAAAACAGCTGGCGATCGATCTGCGAATCCGTTCGCGTCGTGTTGCCATGATTGATCCTAGCTCTTAGCGGTTTACGCGAGGATCCCCTGTTGGGTTGCCACAAGGAACGCACGCCTAAGTGAGTTGTATAAGCCGAGCAGAACACCAGCCGTGGCGCCACCTTCGACAGCCTTTGCGAAAGCATTGTCCTCGTCCTTCCTGAACATCGATTGACCTCTGTTGCAATAACCGCCTGAATCCGCCGATCCTCAAACGGGCGTATTCGTGCACGCACAAAGCAACGCAGGCCTACAGGGTGACGCCTCGTCGATCCGCAGAATCGGACCAGGTGCTTTCGCATGAAACAGTGCACGAAACCGGAAGTGATCAACGTTGGGTTGGGTTGAGCTTCCTGCACTCTTGCTAACCTGAGCCCAGCGGCAAGAACAGCCGTACCAACAGGAGAGTCAATCGATGACGGTTCGACCAGTACGCATTCGGGGTCTCTGGGCAGCAGCCATATTTGCTTCAGTGCTACTCCTCTCAGGCTGCGGTCAAAGGCCAGAAGTGGGCCGGGATGAATTGATCGGGACATGGGTCTACTCAGCCGGCGAAAGCTCTGTTGGCAAAGATGTCCCGGCGGCGACTCTGGAACTGCACGCCGACCACACACTGCTCGTTAAGGATTTTCCTCTGGACAGCATCTCTGAAGAACATCTGAGGACGTCGGCCATATCGTCTTCCGGGACCTGGGAATTCACGCCTCGGCTGGATAAATCAGAGGCGCGATACGAGAACCAATCCGGTGTAATTGTGCGAATCACCGACCTAAGGAAAACTGATCCAACAAAGGTACGGCGGGATCTGTTGGTGGAAAAAGACAGCGGTGGGGCCGTTCGTATCACCATCTATCCAGGAGGCGTGGACAACTTGGACCGGAAGTACGTCCTTTCCAAGCAGACCTGATCCTAGCCCGGCCGGGCCCTGTCCTCCGCAGATTTTCTCCGCCGGGCCAGTGGCGGATTCCTGAGCGTCCGGTCAGGGATCCTCTATCGAACGCTCTGGTGCTTTCCTCTGAGAGCCTGGGCGGTAGGTTAGCCGCAGCCGGAGGGCAACGGCCACCTGATCGGCGGGACCACAAATCTCGGGCGTGGACAGCTGGAAGAGTGCATCCGCCAAGAAATCGCGATCCTCGGGATTCAGCGCAATATCTTCGCGGCCCTGCAGCTCCTCCGCCCATGCGCAAAGATCATCTGCACTAATCTTCCCGGCCCAGAATTCGTCAAGGGCATGGCCGACATCCTGAGCAAAAGCAGTGGCTAACTCCTCCTGAGAGGACCACTCAAACGTCAACAACCGAGCCGACGACTCGCCTAATGGACGACGCAACCGTATGAGGTCATTGAGCGCTTCTCGCCTTTGATCCTGCGACACCACGGAAGTTCCTCCTTCAGTCCAGCAATCGCGGAAACTCATCCCAACTGACTGGAAGTCTGTCACGTTACCCAGCGTCCGCTTAGGGATCGGCTATCGGGCGTTGGTTCGCGGAAGACGAATGGGCTGAGCCTTCATGCGAGTGGCGGTCAAACGCTGGGTATATGGTCGATGCGTAACTCGTCTCGGGCCGAGGGTCCTCATCGGCCGTCTTGGAGGGGTCACAGCAATACCAACGCCGTTGACTATTGGGACCACGTCCATCCGTCAGTTCAAATCAGGTAGGCCCGTGAAGATCGCCGAAATCAGCAAACAGTTTGCCGTTCACGTGGGAGTCGAGGAGTCCTTGCTCGCTCAGCTCAAAGATGATGCACGCTTAAACGGGATGATGGTTTTCGAACTCGATTTGTCGGGGCTCACCGACGTGGCGGCCCTCTGCCAGTACCTTGAATCAGAGTTTATGTATCCGTACCGAACCGCAGGACTCGATGCAGCAATTGATCTGATCTCAGACCTTGAATGGTTCGAGAACAGCCAAGGCTACTTGGTCATCGTCCGCGGTGCTTCCGATGCCTCGCCTATCACAAGCGTATTCGGCTCATTGCTTCCACCCATTGTCGACATCTGGCGCAAGCAGGATATTCCGTTCGTCATAGCGATAAGGGAGAAGGGCGACCGCCTTAGAGTTGCCCTGGCGGACGCCAACGAGGAGATGGAGGAAGTCGGCAGGCGGCCTTGGGCCCAGCCCGGAACTGGGTCCGTCGAAGTCGTTGTCCATCCAACGAAACCTGGTAGGTAACCTTTAGCTGGTGTGGCCTCAAGGTCGATTAAGCGCCGATCTGAGATTGGCCGGGCAAGCGCCCGGTGAGGGATCGGCTTGCGCGACACGTCGTTGACCGGTCTTGGCCTTGTCTAAGGCGCTTAGAAACCGACGGCCAGGTACCCCGATTGAGCTATCCGCAGGCCCAGTCGAACGTATCGGATTCCAGATCGAATCGAGCGTTGCCGCCACCGCCGAAGTTGAGCCCCGAGATCTCTTCCAGTTCGAGGTACCAAGGAGTAAGCCCGTCGGGCATTGCTTGGATGGGGAAGGCAGTTCCGCCCAAGTGGCTCCTGGAAAATAGGGGTTCTGCCCAGTCCGCGAGACTGCCCGTATCTGTTGAGGGATGGATATACCCATCGGTGCTTACCTGATCTCCCCGGAGTTCAACAGGTGTCTTGCCAGCATTCGGATCGACTCGCGGAATCAACCAAATGTCGGTGGTTGGTTCGACGTTGTCCCAAGCATTAGTACCTTGTGACTCGTCGACATGCTCACCCTTGGCACGAAGGTCGGGACGAGGTGTCGTTGGGCCGGCAGCCAACTCATCATGCATGAGCCAAAGGATCGCAAATTCTCCATCGATCAGGTCTCTGCGCCTGAGCAGACCCGGATGGTTCTCGGCTGCTGCAAGGTCGCGCAGGAATGGATCGGTTGATTCAGCGCTCGGCATGGGAAATTTGTCTTCCACTGCGAATTGGCCCTCACCAGCAAAAATTGCAATCCCTGGAAACTGGGGACCGCGCCTTTGGAAGTCTGCAGGTAGCCAGAGAGTCAGCACATGCATCATGGGCAAACCAGTGTTGAGGCTTCGTGGCCAGTGTTCCCAACGAACGCCCGGCCCATGACTTCCTGTCCACCCTGAGGGCGGTTGACTTGGCAGGGCAGCTTCGGCAGTTCGTCCTGGCGCTTTGCCAAGCCCAGTGCCGCAACGAAAGGCCAGGTTCCAAGCGAGCGTCTCAGTCATGGCACCACCATATGGGGTGAATGATCCGGTCCAGACCTATGGGACTCAAGTTGCGTCCGGTGAAGGATCCCTAAGCGTGCAGCTGCCTAGGTCCTTGCGCATGCCGGGTGTGACAGCATGTGGTTATGAGCGCGCAACTTGAGGTTCCGCAATTGGAGGACCTGAATGATCTCGGAATTGTGATCGAGCCGTCTAGCCAGCCGTGGGTGGTGTCCGTGATGGCTTGGGCGAACGACGGGAGTGCGGTCGAGCTGACCTGGGACGAGATAGCGGGGTCAGCAAGCATCCGTTGGGTTAACGGTGACGAACTGAGGCTTGCTCTTGAGCGGGAGACCGCATCGAAGATCTCCGTGCGTGAGGAGTCTGGACGCATAGAGTTCCGAGTGTGGTCCCGCTGTGAGGGACTGGGCGGGCTATTGACCGTTCAGGTCGGCGAGCACGTGACGGTACATGACACGCTTCTGCGGACATAGCGGCAGTCAATCAGCCCTGACTAGTAAGGCTTGGAGCATCTCTGAGACGACGGGATAGGGGCGGAACGCTCCGTGATTATCACTCGCAGGATGGAGCGGGACTTCCGTGAAAGTCTTAATTCCGGGACCCGTGGAATACCCATCGGTATCTTCCCTGCAATGGGATCAGGCCGGACGTGACTGGCGGGAGGCGTGCCGTGGTGAGCAAAGACGAAGTCATCCGTAAGTTGCTCGTATCTGGCCTGGCCGACTGGGTTTCATTGCATGGCGTAGTGTGGTGGGGCACTAGAGGCACGATTACCCCAGATACGAAGCAGATAGTTCTGGACGTCCTTCACTCTGTTTATTCGGAGGGGCTCATGGTGCCTGGAGAGCTCGGGGAGACGGGTTTTGAGGATTGGGCGCGGCCGTCAGAAATATGGGTGATTCGGTCAGAGATGGCACTTGACGCTCTGGAATGGCGACCAATGGGTGAGGGCCTTTGGCTGCGGCTAACGCCGCACGGCAAGACCCTCGGGCACCAATATGAAGCCGAAGGAGAGGACCTCTCGGATTAGTAGTGGTTCCTTTGGACAACTTGGTGGCGCAGCCGGGACCGTTCATCAACTTATGCGCCCATAAGCCGGGGTCTTACCGACGCTTCAAGCGTCCGGTAAGGGATCCCCTTACGGAACGATCGAAGCGTGTCCTGATTGACCGGAGAATTCCCTGAGTCCATAAGCGTTAGCACTCACAGATGGCCGTTCTGGAGTGGAGTCTTTCCTGCTGGTTCATCGACATCTTGACCTCGGGGAGCATCCGCTGCCGCGACGGCGTGATAAGCCTCAAATCTGGCGGAGGCGCTGGACCAGTTCAGGACAGCCCTGGGGCGGCTGTTGATCTCCTCAGCGGCGAACAAGACGTCCGCCGGGTCTACCATGCTGAGATCATCTCCCTTCCGAAAGTACTGACGGAGCAAGCCGTTCGCGTTTTCGTTCGACGCACGCTGCCAGGGGCTGGCTGGTTCGCAAAAGTAAACGAGGGTTCCCAGTGCAGCAGTGACCTCAGCATGCTTGGCCATCTCTGATCCGCGGTCCCAGGTCAAGGTTCTTCGCAGAGCGGCAGGCATGACTCCAAGCTCCTCGATGAGTTGGTCCCGCATGTTGTCGGACCTGTTCCCTGGGCGGAGCGCAAAGGCGACGAGGAGCCGGGAAGAGCGTTCAACGAGCGTCACGATCGCTGATCTGTTCCCCTTCCCCATGATGAGGTCTCCCTCCTTACGGTGTTGTTGTGGGTGATTTCGGAGCTGTCGTAGTGTTTCGATCACCCTCGGGTGGCGGGTATGGCACAAGTCTCCCTGCCGCTTGGA
>NZ_JBEPSI010000022.1:0-7200 GCF_040548745.1 Arthrobacter sp. 2762 | reverse complement strand
CTCCGAACTCTCGTCGGCAGAGCGCGACGTCGCCGCGCAGGATGGATCTTTGGTCTTTTGATTGGGGTGCCAATCGTCCTGGCCACACTCTTCACTTATTTCTAACAAGCAAGGAAGTGGGGCTTTCGGTGGATTGAGCACGTGCTTTGGCCTTGGGGCGGCCGCAGCGGGAATCCGAGTGTTTGCGGCCGGGCCAGCAATCTATCCCTCAATTGGCAGAACCCAACCAATACCGGTGCAGAGTTACGCGGCATCGAACGGCAGCAGAGAAGCCCAGGCTGATAATCAAATCCGCGATGGGGGAGTGCCTGCCAATGGTGTCCCAGCGGCAATCGCCGCAGACTACGGATGCGTCAGCGAGGAGCAGGTTTTACCGCGTCGCGGAGAAGGACGCCGGCCCCAAACTGCGCCAGATTCTTCAGGACAACCCTACGTATCCTCAGACGACATATTCCGCGGTCTTGGCACAGGGTCACGACGTCCCGCCACTAGTGGTCGACGCGGCCAAAGCACAGAAGGCGGCGGCCGCACGCGATGCAAAGAGAGCTGCCCAGGCTGCAGCTGAGGAGCTTATCCCAACTGTCCTGGAGGACGTTGAGTCGCGGACATGTCCTCGGTGTGATGCCGAACCGGGTAAGTTTTGCCGGACGAACACCGACCGTATCGCTGAGAAGCCTCATGCTGGGCGGATCAAGCTTTCGCCCTTGGCGTCTGAGAAACCCGATGTTGTTCCACTGCTGTCCCGCCAGACCGAGGCATACGAGGAGTTCTCAGGAAAGCCGTGGCCTTACTCATAGGACCCGAAATTCCCGTCCTGTTGAGGCGGCCCGCAAGGGCCCGTTCCCGACGCTGGGAGGCTGTGCACGGTCACCGCTCGCCCTTGGTTAGATCGTCCCGGTGGTGACGTGGTGGTTGTGTGCAGGCGGTCAGGTGGGTCCCGTCGTCCACATGTGTGCGGGAAAAGCCCGAAGGATCTAGCTTTTGCCGTGCCTATGAGGGCGAGGGGCTTAATCGGATTTGGACCCCCTTGATATTCGGGAAGATCATTGTTCATGAGTGACTCCTGTCCCTCGCCGCCGATGTAGAACGTGCAGCTTCGTTATGACATGGAGGACCAATGCTTGGTTACGACGTAACGGCTTACCACTCCGACGATCAGGGAACACGGCATAACCTTGTGCGCTGGTCAGCGCACAACCTTGACTGGATCAACGCTCTAGTCCAACAAGGCCGCGCATCCATGGTCCAGGACAGCGGAGGCTATCCCTACATTTACGAACTCGTGGCAGGAGAACTCCGTTCAGTATTGGCTGATGAGGACTCAGCAAAACGCATGGCACTCAGAACTTGGCCAGGTCCTGCACTAGAAAAGGCAGACGACAAAGACGACGTGCTCTCTCGGTGCCGGGATGACGCCACGGTTACTGTGGAGGCGTGGGACCAGTCGTGAGTATCCGGGTTTAGTAGACGGTTCTCGCCGCGTGCTGACCGCAGTTGTAGCAGTGGTTTTCAATCGGGTAGCTTGCCTAGGCCTCCTCACCCAGCCGCAATTATTGCCTCGATGCTCGGCCGATATGGACAACGGCCCCTTCACCATCTGCACGCAATCGCAGTTCACCACGATATTGCGTGTCACCAACTCCCTCCGAGATCATGCACAGCCTAAACATTTGGAGCACTAAGGGAAATGCCGCAAACATCGAAACCAATGAAGCTATCTTTCGTCTTTTTGTGGGGCTTCATAGCTTCTCTGGTGATCGTTGGTTGCCTCTTCTGGGGATTCATGGCATACGAAGTCGCCGATCCCTGGCCCTTCAACAGCGCCACCCGATTGAGCCAAGACAAACTCTTCGAGGTCCTCAGAAACGCTGTAACTACCGCAGCTGCTCTGGGCGTTGGCATTACCCTTTTCTTCTCTTACCGGCGACAACAAACAGCAGAGAAGTCACAAGAACTAGCTGTAGAAGCACAACTCACAGCCGCGAATGCGCAGCAAGTAGCAGCCGATGCCCTACACCTCTCCACGCAACAACATGAGCTGGACCAGAACCGCAGGCTCGATGCCCTTGCTGCCGACCTGCGAACTCGATACAGCAAAGCAGCAGAGCAGCTCGCATCGGATCAGTTAGCTATCAAAATCGCGGGCGTCTACAGCCTCGCCGCCCTTGCAGATGATTGGGCGGAACACGGCGACTTAGACCAACGACAAGTTTGTATCGACCTTCTCTGCTCCACATTCAGGTCCCTCCAGTCCTTACAAGATCCCAGAGACATAAGGGAACTGGAGCGTATTACCTTCAACGCCATCCAGGACAGACTGACAGCCAAGACCCCAGACCGAAAATTCTGGGGTGAATGCAAAATCAAGATAGACACTAATGAGCTGACGCCAGACCTTCGGGGCTTGATCGTTCAGGAGGCCGGCATCGTCACCATCTCCCGCTCAGAAGATCACAACAGACCTGCGTCAACACTGCGCAGAATCGAACTGAACGGCGGCTTACTTGGGCTGATCAGCGAAGGAGGACGCGCACATTCCATCACCATCAGCGATTCCTGGTTGGCTAGAGGAAGCCTAATCATTAGCTCTAACGAGCGACCCTCCAAGGGCGAGGAGGCGTCCTACGCCGCGTCAGCGATCATCTTTCACCGAGTGACCTTTGGTAACGCGCGAATCTTCATACAGGGCTACAACGCCAAAGTCATATTCCAGGATTGCGTGTTCCGCCACGGAGCGAAGCTCGATATTCGCACGATCACACGTCCGACGGATAAGTACGGAAGTGTCACGTTCCGGGACTGCCATTTCGAAACGGAACTATTCAGATCTCAGCACCTAGGACCAGATGCCAAGGTACTCACTGGAAAGATAGAAGTAGACGATGACTGCACCTATGCTGACGGTATTCAGGAGATCCGAATTGAAGGCCAGCGGCCAACGACAACCGGCGCTCCCGGCTGAAGGGCTGCCACTCAAGAACCAAGCTGTGCAAATTGGCCGGTAACGTTTCGGCTATGTAGGGTCGACGGCTGATGAGTTCAGGCCTGCCTTTGCCGCGAGCTCATCCCACCAGGTGAGTAACGCTCCCCTGGCAATGTATTCGAAGGTCTGCAGCAACATAGGCGACTCTGAAGCGTCCCACACGCCGCCGAGCCCCCCAGCGTTGAGCCCCCCAGGGACTTCTTGGACGGCCCCCTCTGAGTCAACGAAAGGCGCCCCCTGCATCGGAAGGGGGAAGGGTTTGCCAGCGTGAAGGGACTTCGACCGATGCTCATAGATGACCTGGGCATGGTGGCGCATTTTTGTCCAGTCCAAAGACTCGTAATGTTGCGGCCGCTGCGGTGGCGCTGGCGGCGCACATTGTTCCACGAAGTCTTTGAAGGCCCTGGTCACCCGTGCGACAGGAGCCAACTCCCGGGCAACTGCCTCCCTAACTTCTAGGTCGGCTGACAACAGTGGCTCCCATATCTCAGGCCATACGTCCTCAATGAGATCAGTCGCTAAAACATCATTGGTCTGGCGGTGCTTGGCAGCGATCTCCACAGCTGTTACTAGTTGCAACCAAGCTTGATTAGCATCCTCGTTCGCCCACCAAAGTGCCGTTGAATACGATCGAGCGGCTCGTATGAGTTCCACCTGATCGCTTTCGCTGATGAGGGGAAATGTCGCCAGTCGAGATACGTCGCGCAAGTCGGCCGGTCGGCTCATCACTGAGGGTAACCGCTCGCGGCCGGTTGGGCCTGGGTGAGCAAGCCGGGGCACTTCCATATACATCGGCTGTGCGTCCTGACCGGATTCGTGGGTCCCCGACAGACGGCGAGTTCCAGCAACGCGAAGACGTACGCCAAGCGTGAGAGACATCAGAGCTGCTATTTCATCGCTCATCGTGCCGCCGTGGTAGGCGGCTGAATCAGATTTCGCAAGCTCACCGTTGATCACCACCTGGGGAAGGAGGTCGGCGTGCACGGCGCCCCTAAGAAGCACGGCGAGCCCAACTGATGAAGATTCCCTGGTAACAATAGACAATTGATACGGGCCAAAGGCGACGGGTCCTCCTACGAAAGACCTGTCAGAATGCAACTCAACGTCGAAGTTTTCAGTCTCCGGCTCATCTTTAGAGTAGGCGTCCCAATTCACCCATGCGTGAGTGCCCATGAGCTAAGTATTAACCGAGCGCCCATGAGCAAGCAACGTTCACACGCTTCGGGAACGTCCGCTTCGGTAAGTTGGCACCCGGGCCATGAGGCTAGGGTGCAACGACCTGTACGGGCTGGGATTTCGCGAGGGCGCGACTCACACTCATTCTCCCGACGCCCAAAGCCTTGGCAATTTCCGTAATCGGAGTGTTGTTAGCGTGCATGGTTCGGGCGGCACCGATTTGAACGTCAGTCATTGTGGATGGCCGGCCGCCGACACGACCGCGAGCACGCGCTGCTTCGAGCCCTGCCCGCGTGCGTTCGAGCATTCTGCTGCGTTCGTGTTCTGCCAGTGCAGAGAAGATATGAAAGATGAGCCGTCCATCTGCAGTGGTGGTGTCGAGGAAGCTCTCGGTGAGAGATTTGAACTGGATGCCTCGTTGGTCCAGTTCTGTCACTATGCGGGCGAGGTCACCGGTGGATCGCCCCACGCGGTCCAGCTTCCAGACCACCAAGACGTTGCCCGGTTGCAGGAACTCCAAGCATTTCTGCCATTCAGGCCGGTCCTGCGTCGAACCGGATGCGTAGTCGGTAAAGGTGCGGATAACCCCGACCCGATCCAAGGCGTCTTGCTGCAGCTGGGGGTTTTGCTCGGCTGTGCTGACGCGGGCATAGCCGACGAGGTTGGCTGTCACAAGTTCCTTCCTTGTTGCGGCCCACGGCGTTTGTCGGATTGCCCCGTCTCGGCGGCCGACCCTTGGGTGGGTGCCTTCAGCGCGTCCCTTGCTGAAACGGGATAGGAGGCGTGCACCAGCTTCATGACCTGTTCCATTCCGGGGTCCACAGTGGGTGATTGTTCCTGGTTCTTCTGGATAGGATGCTGGCCAAGTGTCGGCGGGTTTGCGCGAAGTTCATTGGCCCATCCACTGAGCCGTGATTTGAGCTGCGCCAGCTCTTGCTCTTCGACGCCGTACTCCTGCACGCGAAGGGTGCTGGTGATGCGGTTGATCTGTTCGAGCTGCCCGGCGAACATTGCGACGTCGAAACCGGGGTCACGGTCAGCGGCCAGGTCAAGCAGTTGCCCATCGGTGAATCGCCCGGATTCCCTGATGGCGTCAAGGTCAAGGTAGTCACGGACTTCAGCGCGGCTGTAGACAGCAACGACTTTGCTGCCCACGGCGTCTTCAAGGCTGAGGACCGGCCCGATGGACAGGGTGACCGGCTCGACAGCGCGCCAGTCGACGCCAAGGTCCACTTCGACAGTTTGGCCTGTCGGTGAAGTGACGGAGAAGTTTGCGAACTGCGGCGCTCTGCTACCTCGAGGCCGCGATCTCGCATGGCGGCCGCGAGCCGTTGTGTCGAGAGGGCGAAAGCATCGGTACTGGTGACGGACGTGAACAGGTCGATGTCCTGGGTCGGTCGATCGATAATTCCGTGCTCACGGATTGCTCCAGAGCCTGCCAAGGCGAATCCTCCGCTGGCCAAGGCGTCCAGTGCCAGACGCGTGACATCACGCTGGTATTCCACGTCCGACATTAGGAGCGCTGCGCCAGCTGGGGAAACTTCTTCTCCCACAAATCGCGGACACGGACGGGCAGCATCAACTCACTCCATACCCGCATCAGGAGGCCAGCGTTGAGCAGCCGCTCTTGGTCCGCTCGGGTACCTTCACGAAGGATCGCCTGATATGCCTTATACACGCCTTCTGGCTGCCCCAGATCGCATTCCGGCTGCGGTCCCCAGTAGATGTGCTGCGGCAGCCTGAGAACGCCCTCCCCCGGTCCCTGCAGTCCTTCAAGGCTTTGGGCCACCTCGTACGGGATCACATCCTGTATCAGGACTCGTGCTTCGTTTGTGCGGTGGCCCGGGTTCCTGGGCTTGAGGGTAGGCATTGGTCTCTCCTGTGGTGCGGCGTCGGTTGCCTCTGGGCTCAGGTTAGCAAGCGTGCACGAAACTCAACACAGATTGCCTTTGTTCAATTTCCGGTTTCGTGCAGTGTTTCGTGCAAAATTCGCTGATCAGATTCCGCTAAACGACCGGTATCGATTATCCGACCTTGGGCGGGCTTAGCGTGTGCACGAATACGACCCTATTTAAGAACTTCAGCGGGCGACTCGCAGTTGAGCAACGACGACCAAGCTCATGCGGCCTCTACGCGAACCAGCTCGCACCGATCGATCCAACGCGCAAGCACGCTTAGTGATGCGAGTTGCTCAAGAGCTTCCTGCTTCGGGAGTTCGTCTGTCGTGTGCGTGGCCGGGTTACGAATGGCCGAAAACACTCCCTGCGCCGTGTTGAGGATGCCTATTCGCATCGCCTTCACCGTTAAGTCATCATCTTTTCCGGGCCAGCGAAGCCGCGGTTTTCCCGCCTGCGGCGCGGAAAGAGAGAAAGCTTGGGTCATCAGCTCATTGTCGCCAAGTTCATATCGACCCGTTAGGTCCTTAACGTGGCCGCTAAGAGCGGTCGCCGCTCTCTGAACTGCATCAGTGTAATGCCCTGATTCCCACCGGAGAGAGGCAGCATCCCAAATGAGCGAGTGAAGGGCATCCGCTTTCATCGTCGGGGCATTCGTTCCTAGTTTCTCGTGAGTTTCCGCGCGAGTTCTCAGAATCGCCAAAGCGTGCTCGGCAAACTCGATGCCCTCGTCAACCCAGTACGCGTTATCCCTTCGCCTCATGAGGCTTGGTAAATCGTTGCTCCCCAGCACCCTCGCAATGACGGAACGGGTTTGCGCAGAACGTTCGCGCATCTCCAGGTACGAATCACTGCTGTCATACATGAACCCATAAACGGTTCGCCGGCCTGAACTCACCCCAGTAATTCGGGCGGCGCGGGCGGTAGCGATCCACCATTCCAGTCGTTCGATCATCCATGGTTCATCCACTCCAGCAGCATAACTACCACCACTGACGATCCACCTTATTGATCCGACGTCGAAGGGCTCCAGAAATAAACTGCCCGTAAGGGGATCGGCGGATTCAGGCGGTCATTGCAACAGGAGGTTTTCGATCAGTTCGATCGGTTTCCTGAACTCTAGTCTTTTGCGCGGTCGGTCGTTGA
>NZ_JBEPSI010000021.1:0-17543 GCF_040548745.1 Arthrobacter sp. 2762 | reverse complement strand
CCGGAACACATCGCCGCGATCTGCGATTCCAAGCCCGAGGTGTTCGCGCACAACGTCGAGACCGTGCCCCGGATCTTCAAGCGGATCCGCCCGGCCTTCCGGTACGAACGCTCCCTGGATGTCATCACCCAGGGCCGGGACCTGGGCATGGTGACCAAGTCCAACCTGATCCTGGGCATGGGCGAAACCCGCGAGGAAATCTCCGAAGCCCTGCGGGACCTGCACGCGGCCGGGTGTGACCTGATCACGATCACCCAGTACCTGCGCCCCTCCGAACGGCACCTGCCCGTGGACCGGTGGGTCAAGCCCCAGGAATTCGTGGACCTCCAGCACGAGGCCGAAGAAATCGGGTTCCTCGGTGTCATGTCCGGACCCCTGGTCCGCTCCTCGTACCGGGCCGGACGCTTGTGGGCCACCGCAATGCGAAAGAAGGGCTGGGAAATCCCCGCCGCCCTGGCCCACATCGAGTCCTCCGGCACCACCCGCCAGGAAGCCTCCACCATCCTCGCCGCCCACGCCTAAACCCACATCAAAAGGACACGTATGCTTCCCCTCCGCGTTGAGATCATCCCGTCCGAGGGAATCGTGGACGTTGTCAGCAAGGCATTGCCGACGTCTGCCGCGATCAGCATTACCTGCCTTCCCAAGCACGGTGTCGGTGCCACGCTGCGGGCCGCCGTCCAGCTAAGGGAACTCGGCTATACGGTTGTTCCCCACCTTGCGGCGAAGGCTCTTGAAAGCCGCGCCGAACTATCCGCCATACTGGGTGACTGCTCGGCGTCGGGCATCACGGAAGTCTTCGCCATCGGTGGCGACGGGCAGCCTTCGGGTTCGTATTCCACAGGTGGGGAATTGCTGCGCGACATTGCCCAGATAACCTCCGGAGCGATGAGCGTTGGAGTGGCTGGGTACCCCGAAGGGCATCCGGATATCACCAGCCTGCACTTGGTTGATGCACTGCTGGAGAAGCAAGAGCACGCCAGCAAGATTGTCACGCAGATGTGTTTCTCGGCGGACAAGATCCATGACTACGTGGCCATGCTTCGCCGTGAGGGTGTACTCCTTCCAGTATGGGCCGGTGTGGCAGGGGCCGTGCCCAAGGTGAAGCTGGTCTCGCTTGCCACCAAGATTGGTGTTGGATCCTCCCTGAAATTCCTGAGCCGAAAAGGTCCGCTTGCGCGGCGGCTCCTGATCGGGGAACGGTACACGCCGGACGCGCTCATCGAGGAGCTCTCTGCCCGACCTGGGATAGAGGGAATTCAGCTCTACAGCTTCAATTCCTTGGAGGCACTCCCAACGCCGCAACCCGTCGTCGAACGGCTCCGGTAACCGGAGCTCCAGGTGCGAAATTCCCCCGATTTTTTCGGGAAAAGTAGTAGCAAACTTCATGGTTGGCAAGGTGGGCCAGAGGCTGTACGTTTGCAATAGCAAGGTTACTTTGCAACTGCATCGCGGCGCAGGATCAATTGGGGGTAAATCGGCGCAGCGCGCTTAGACGCAAGAGGTGTAGGGCCGTGAGGGCAGGCGGAGAAGCTTTCGTTGATCCAGCAGGCGGCGGGGACATTCTCAACGGCCGCTACCGGATTCTGGAGCTACTCGGACACGGGGCGATGTCCACGGTTTGCAAGGCCCGTGATGAAGTCCTACTGCGCGACGTTGCACTCAAGATCTTTTCGCCAGGCTCAGGCGACGAGGGCTTCGAAGAGCGTCAGCAGTCAGAGATGCGGTTGCTGGCAGGATTTGATCACCCCGGTTTGGTGCACATTTACGACGCCGGCGTGGACAACGGAACATCCGGCCCGCCGCAGGCATTCCTCGTCATGGAACTGGTTTCAGGCAATAATCTGCGGTCCGTGCTTGCTGAGGGGCCGCTCAGCCTCGGAGAAACCACGCACATTGGCCACGCCCTTGCAGGTGCCTTGGTGCAAGTTCACGGCAGCGGAGTGATTCATCGGGACATCAAGCCGGCCAACATCCTGGTTTCAGAGACTCCGGGACCCGATCGCATCGTGAAACTCGCCGACTTTGGCGTGGCCCGAATCTTGGAAGGCAGCCGCCTGACCGCCACCGGTATGACTGTGGGAACCGCCCAGTACCTCAGCCCGGAACAGGCCCTCGGCCGTCCCTTGACTCCTGCCAGCGACATCTACTCCCTCGGCCTGGTGCTCTTGGAGTGCCTCACTGGCAGGACCGAGTATCCCGGGACGCCAATAGAGTCCGCTGCGGCCCGTCTTCACCGTGCCCCCGTCATCCCTGAGCAGATCCATCACCCCATAGCCCAGCTGCTGAAGTCCATGACCGACCTCGAACCAGACAACAGGCCGACCGCTGCCGAGATCGAAGAATTCCTGGGTCGCCCTTGGCAAGAGGCCTATGCGCACCCAGCAGCTACGGCGCTTTTGCCGCCTCTGCCTGCCAGGGCGCCCGCCGTCGGGCCAACTACCGCAGTTGCCCCCAAGCTTCATGGAAGTGGGGGAAGGCGCAGGCTCGGGGCGTGGTTGATGGGCCTTCTTGCGGCAGCGCTGGCCGTCCCCCTCGCGGTGGCGTTGTCTGGGCAGGAGCCCTTGCCGGCAGACGTCACATCGCCATCTCCGGTTACCCAGGAATCGGGCCTTCCTTCGCCGGTTGGCACCCCTGCCCCAGTGGTGACTATTACCACTCCTGGGCCGGTGGAAACAGTTCTCATTCCAGGGCCGGTGCAAACCGTTCAGCTGCCTCCGTCGGACTCGGGCAGCGGGCAGGGAGATGCTCCGTCCTCAGAAGCCAGCCAGCAAAGCGTGCCAACTGAGGTTGCGCAGGAAACCGAATCACCGGCGGGTGAGGCCCAAGGGGGCGGCCAATCCGACCAAAGAGGCCAGGGAAACGAAAAAAGCAAGGGCAGGGGCCCCAACTGAAACGTCCCCGCAACGCGGGCAGTCAACCCCGAACATATTCGAACGCCAGCGCAGTTTTGGCTCAAGATGGGCACAATGTTGACGCATCCCGGCCAAACAGCGCCGTTTGCCTGGCAACTGCATTGGCTCCGATGCCCGGGGCATGCTCCCAAGGACTGAGTACACGTCGGGGCATAAAAATCGGGCATTTCTGGATGCATTCAATGAGGTCAGCATCCCTGGGTTTGCAAGGGAATCCCATCAACATGCAGCAGCGCCGGTGGTGCCAGCGGGCAGCTGGAACCTATCGGGCAACCAAGTAGTCGCTCTCGGCGGACTGAGTACTCGCCACCCGGTTCAGCGTATTCCTGACCCATTGGTCGGGCGGAAAAGAGGCGTACACCCAAGAGTAGCCACGGTGCCACTGCTGGCTGAACTATTGGGGCATCGCTTCATCCGTCGGAAACGGTCGGGTGCTGGGGGTTGCGATGCGACTCCCCGGGAACAGATCAACCAAGGAGTCATACCATGCGCAAGCTTTCCAAGAAGAGCCGGATCACCGCCACCGTTGCAGGCGTGGCATTGGTAGCCGTAGGTGGCGGAGCTGCCTACGCCTACTGGACCACCACCGGATCAGGCAGCGGCTCAGCCGCCAACTCAGCCGGAGGCGGAACTGTCACGCTTCACGCCACGTTCAATGCCGGCCTGGCACCGGGCAACCAAACTGCAGTGGCCTACACGGCGGACAACTCGACGACGTCCAGCACTGTCGTTGGAGCCCTGTCGGCAAATGTGACCACCAGCGATCCCGGCTGTCTCCCGGCCTGGTTTGAGGTAACTGCCGTGACGAGCAACTCGACCGTCGCCGCCACCTCCACGGGAACTTCGGTTGGCAGCGGGGTCCTGAAGTTCAACGACAGCACGGCCAACCAGGACGCCTGCAAGTCCGCGACCGTCACGGTCAACGTCTCCAGCCAGTAGCGCGTGCATGCCGGGGACCACCTTGCGAGTGGTGGTCCCCGGCTTCCGCATTCTTCCCACCTGAAACGCTTCCGTCCGAAAAGAGCTTCCATGGACCACCGGCCAGAGCGCACCGCGCCATTCCGTCGAGCTGGAGTACCGCTCCGAGCGCTGTTGCTTGCGCTCGTCGTGGCCCTGGTACCGGTGGCGACTCTCGCCGCAAGTGGTGGGCAAAGCGCGACGTCGGTAAATACGGCGAAGGCAGCCAAGGGGATTACGGTTGCGTTGTCCCCCTCGAACCGCAGCCTGGATCAGGGGCAGTCCACCACCTTTGCGGTGTCCGCCACCTCCACGGGCGGTTTCACCGGACCAGTGACGTTCACCGTTACGGGTCTTCCGGCTGGAGCGACAGCCGCGTGGTCGCCGCCGTCGGTGGCTCTGGGATCCGGCAGCACCGCGCAGGTGACGTTGACCGTCGCCACATCCCCCACCACGACGGTAGGCAAGTTCGACTTCACCGTGAAGGGAGCCAGCGGCACAGCCCAAAACGCGGTCCAATCGAATGCGGCGCCGGGGCAGTTGCAGGTTCAGGAAGTCAAACGGACCTTCGGCGTGACGGGATCACTGACTGGCCTGCTGGCGCCAGGGGTATCGCGGGCAGTGGAGCTGCGGATTTCCAACCCCGAGAACAAGAGCATCGCCATCACCAACCTGACGGTTGCGATTGCACAGGTGGTGCGGACGCCGGCAGCGGTGGCCGCCAACCTCCCCTGCAGCAGCGCTGACTACCAAATCACCCAATTCACCGGAACGTACCCGTTCAGCGCTCCTCCCGGGCCCAGCTCGCTCACCTCGTTGGGGGTGCCCCAAAGCAAATGGCCGCAAGTGAGGATGCTGGACACGTTGCAGCTCCAGGACGGTTGCAAAGGCGCGACCCTCCAACTCACCTTCTCCGGGACGGGACAGGCGAACTGACATGAAAACGCTCAGCCGGAACCCCCGTAGCGGACGGATCGCCCGCACCACTGCTGCCACAGTGGCCCTCTGCATCCTGGGCGGAGCAGGGACCGCCTACGCCTATTGGGCTACCACCGGAATCGGCAGCGGTTCGGCGACCAACGGGACCATGCAAACCGTGACCGTGGATGCGCTCATCCCGGGGGACACGCTGCAGACCAGCCTCGTTCCCGGCGGAACAGCCGACGTCATTCTCCGGGCCACCAACCCCAATCCGCACGCTGTGAGCATCTACGGATTTACCGCCAACGGTGCTGTTACCGCCGATGCCGCGCATCCCGGCTGCACCACCACCGGCGTGACGTTCACACCCCCAGCTTCGCCGTTGTCCCAGCCCGTAACCATTCAGGCAAATACGTCCATCTTGCTGACGCTGCCGGACGCAGCCAGTATGAGCGCGGCTTCACTTTCGGCCTGCCAAGGTGCCCAATTCAACGTCCCCGTCACGCTGGAGGTACGGAAGTGAGCCCGCTTCGTCAGTCCGCTGCTTCATCGTCCTCAACGCGGGTGACGATGGGCGCCTGGAACCGCGCCCTCGTGATCGTTCTCGGGATCCTTCTCGTCTCCTGGGGCGGACCCGCTGCCAGTGCTTTCTGGAGTTCTGTCAACAGCGGCTTCGGTGCGGCCAAGGCCGACGCCGTCGCCCAGGGCGCCCTGCCCACTACCTCGGTTTCCGGAGCCAGCGTGACAGTCACTTGGGCAGCGAGCACGACGGCGGCAGGCCGGTCAGTGACCGGGTACAGCATCGTCCGCTACCCCTCAGCGACCGGCGGTACAGCGGTAGCGGCGACCGGAACCTGCGCAGGAACAGTGGCGGCACTGAGCTGCGTGGATACCGGTGTCACCACTGGGAACTGGTACTACACGGTGACGCCCAAACTCTCTCAGTGGCAGGGCGCTGAAAGCACACGGAGCGCAGTTGCCGCAGTGGACGCCACCCCGCCGCTCGCCCCGTCCGTGACGGCGCCAACATATGTCCACAGCGGAAACGTGAGCGCCGTTCCAGTCAGCGGCACAGCAGAGGCCTTGTCATCGGTGGCTCTGACCGTTACGGGCACTGGAGCTCTGCCCCTGACCCAGACCGTCAGCGCCAACAGCTCCGGCAACTGGACAGCGACCCCCATGAACATGACCGCTTTCAGCCCAGGGACCATTAACTACTCCGCACAGGCAACCGACGCCGCAGGTAACACTGGTCCTGCGGGAACGGCTTCGTCCATCAAGGACGTGAGCTCGCCAACGGTGACGGGGGTCCAACTGAACAATGGTGGTGCGACCCTCGGCAAGGTGGAGAAGGGCGATTCGGTGACGATAACGTTCTCGGAACCCATCAATCCGACCACCGTCTGCAGCGCCTGGGCCAACAATGCCACCAACGTGCAGACCCAAGCCGGGAACAACGCGGATAACGTGATAGTCAACGTAAGCTCCACCAACATACTGACTGTAACCGGGGCTGGGTGCACAACCCTCAGGGTCGGCAGTGTTGCACTGGGCGGCAACTACACGGCCTCCGCACTCAGCTTTAGTGGTAATGGCGGTAACGCCTCCAGCCTGAGCTGGAATCCGACGGCACGAACGCTAACCATCACCCTGGGTAGCGGAACCGCCGGGGCCAACACGGTGTCCACGTCCCCCGCGCCCATCCCAAGCTACACTCCGGCATCCGGCATCACGGATATGGCGAGCAACCCGCTGTCGACGAGCACAGTGTCAGGGGCAACCTCCCGCTTCTAGAGACAAGTAGTGCGCAACTGATAGTGCCCCTTATTCCTCGTGATAAGGGGCACTATCTGTCCACAAACCCGGAGTAGTCCAGGGCCCGGAGCGTAGCCTTGAAGCGGACGCCAGCGCCGCCGTCGTACGTTTTGATCCTGCGACGAAAGGCGAACCACCCCTTGAAGGCTGTAACGGAAATGTTCACGATGGGTCCAGGAAACAAGGACCATCACCCGGCTCTCCGTTGCGCTGTAGGTGTCTTTGTCCCGTTGATTACGCTGACACTGATGGGGCGGCTGGACCTGGCCGTGTTTGCCTCGTTCGGTGCATTTACTGGCATTTATGGCCGCAATGAACCACATAGCGTGCGCTTCCGAAGCCAAGTGCGTGCCGGTAGTTTCATGCTGCTGATCATGTTGCTGGCCACCCTCATGGCTCGAGTGGCCCAAGTTACTGGAATCGATGGCGCCGCCTATTCGTGGCTGCTGACTGCTGCTACCACTCTCGTGGCGGGCGGGTGTTCGGTGGTGGTCGCGGCCTGGAGGCTAAGGCCTGGCGGGTCCCTCTTTCACATCTTCGCCTTCGCTGCAATCGCATCCATCCAGGCGCAGCCTCCGCTGTGGGAGGCCATGCTGGTCGCGGTTGGGACTACCCTGTTCTGCCTGTTGGTCGGCATGTCGTCCCGGGTGCTCAAAACTCACAGGACCCCATGGAAACGGCCGCCGCGCATCCGCCACACTACCCTCGAGCGGCGGGCGATCTGGTTGGAAGGTGGCGGATACCTGATTGCTGCAGGCCTTGCTGGGGCCATCGCGACGCTGGTGGGGGAGCGGCTCGGTTTCGGCCACACGTACTGGGCCATGGTTGCGGCAGTGGTTCCATTGGTGGGGCATTCGACGCGCCACCGCGTGAGCCGTGGCATGCAAAGAATCGCCGGAACGGTAATGGGATTGGTGCTGCTTGCCGGCATCCTCTGGCTCAATCCGGCGCCGTGGGCCATGGTCCTGATAATTGCAGCTTGCCAGTTCGGCGCTGAAATGTTCATCGCCCGGCAGTACCTTGTGGCGCAGATCTTCGTGACGCCGCTTGCCCTGATCGCCACTTTGCTGGCAGCCCCTGTTGATCCCGGCTTGCTCCTGCGGGACCGCATCATCGAAACGGTGATCGGGGCCGCCGTCGGCGTTGCGGTCGTGGTAGCCCCCGCTCTTTGGCGCCGTGTCCGGGCAACATCCCTGGGTGGTTGGACTTAAATCGTAAGTACACATATAACTAGATAGCCAAGATAGCTACTAGGGAATGTGTGGGAGAAGACGATGACAGTCGCGCTGCGTGAACCAAGCTCCACACCAGTGGCTGAGAACACCGTAGACGCTGCGGTGGAACAGGATCTCCCGGTGGGGCCCGTCCACTGTGGTTCGCACATGGCCATCTCCGCAGGACCCGGCTACGACTCCATGCACTGGATCACAGTGGAACCAATATGGCCGGAGTGGGCTTGCAGTTGCGGATTCAGAATGGACATTGACGCCTTGGATCCCGTGAGCGGCGTCTGGGCCGCGGCTCTTCGCCGCCAAAGCCTTCAGCATGAGCTGGCTATCTCCCAGAGCACCCTCGCCCTGGCCTTCAAGAAGGCCGTCGACGCCGGAGTCGACCCCCGCGCCCTTGCCGACGTAGCCGGACTGCCGGTTGGAGAGATCGAATCCCTCCTTCAGTAACAGGGAAGCCCTAAACCGTCTGCCCGCCCAGTTGTCGGGATAGTTCGCCGCACAAGCGGGCAGCCAGCAATCAGGCCGATGGCGGCACCAAGTATTGGTGCTGGACTGAGGCCTACGTACGAGAAGAGGGAAACACATGGGAATCATTGGTTGGATCATTTTGGGTTTGATTGCAGGAGCCATCGCCAAGGCCATCATGCCTGGCAAGCAGGGAGGCGGCTGGATCGCGACACTCCTGCTGGGAATCGTTGGCGCCGTGCTCGGTGGCTGGATCGGTAGTGCCATCTTCAAGGTTGGCATCAACGAATTCTGGTCGATCTACACGTGGTTGCTCGCAATCGGAGGTGCGCTGATCGTACTGGTCATCTGGGGATTGGTCACGCGCAGGAAGGCTTGATGCATCGAGCTCCCGGAGGCCCTGACGCTAACGCGTCGGGGCCTCCGTCGTCGGCGCTACCTACCCCAGGCGCCTAACAGGGAGGCGGTCGGGATTGGCGCAGAGCACCGCAAGGTTGCTGATTGCCCGTGCCCTATCGCCGCGGTCAAGGACCTTCCAGGATTCATGGTTGGGATCGGCGAGGGCGCGGTTGAGCGCAAGAATCCGCGAGCGATCACTGCCTCCCATGTCAGCCACAAGCTGCAAGGGGCCGCTAATGGTTGCCAATAGCGTGGCCGCGTCATCGAGGTGCCGGCCCGTGTCCCGTGAATCCTCCTGATACGCGGCGCCTTTGAGGACTAATGCCCCAAGCGCATTCGGGATGCTGATCGACACCGCTTCCCCATGGTCCGCGAGGACCCTGCAGTTCACAGTCCGCCGGAGGGCTTGGGTCCCACCCGTCACTTGAAAGACTTTGCGGCCTCCTATGCGGGGGATCAACCTAGGCGCAAGGTGATCAGCGACCATGACGTCGATCTGCTCATGACCGCGAAGGAAACGATGTGCGGGGATATCGTCATCGATGGACGGGCGGAGCGCGTAACCGAGCGAACGGAGCACTGACGCGACACCAGGCATGGTTGCAGCGCCCGTTTCCATGTGAAGGACGATGTCGACGTCGGCCGTCGGTCGGGAAACGGACAGGCCAGCCACGGCGGAGTGCAGTTGGACCATAAGTCCCCCGACCAGCGTCCACTGATCAGACGGCAAAGCGCGGGCTAGTTCAGCGCACTGGGGCCACGGCCGACCCCAACCACCCGCGGGCGGCGAAGCCTCCCACAGCACTCGTTTCGTCACGCCATGGTCATCGTTCACTAAGCAGCTCCTCAAGAACACGGAGTCCAGCGCTGCGCTCGCGGGTCGCCGGGGACTCCATCAGGTCCAAAGCAATTGCAGCCAGCGGGACTCCGTCTGTAAACGCCTGGCTTGTGGCGACTTCCCGCAGCACTACATTGCCCTCCCGGTCGTCGATTAGTCCGTACGCTGCTTTAAGTGCCCCCGCATCGCCGGATATGACGTAACCATCCACAATTCCCGCGCCGCCGGTGAGGCCAAAGCGTTCTGCAATTTTGTGGTCTGCTATGGCAGAGGCGCCGGTGGCAAGCACATGATCCCTTAGCCGTTGGACGACATCGGCCGTGCCTCTATATCGATGCACGGCCGCCCGCCCGCGCGCCAGAATCGGCAACTCAGCGGGTTCCATACTGTTCAGTTTGCGTCGCAGCCGGGACAGCTGGGCGGAGCCGGCCCACTCCACCTTGTTGTCCCCGGAAAGCAGGAGGAGCGCTGCCCAGGCGTTGGCTTCAGTCCACGGCCGCCCATGACGTGTGCCGACCCGGACCAATTGCTCCACAGAATCGGCGTCCACCAAGATGGCCCGGCCAACGACACCTGAGCTGGTAAGTTGACCGGTGCCGATCAACTTACGGACAGCTACCTGCGTAACGCCCAATCGAGCGGCGGCTTGGGCAGTAGTTACCTGGCTCATGCACTAACGTTCTCTCGAAGAAACGTTGGAGTCAATGGGAACTGCGCCATCTGCAGCCTGTTCGGTCACAAATCCCCCGCAACAACACGAATGGGGCCGCTCTGAAAGCTCGGATACGCTGCTTTCGAGTTACACCACATCGCACGCTAAGGGTTATCAACGATGCTTACCTCAGCTGTCGACGGCGCGCCCCGCCGTCGGCCGGATCCTGCCCCGAAGAAGACTGCAACTGAGTTCGGCGCCGCTGGGACAGCGTTGGGCGCGTTGGCTTCGGTCATCCTCGCAGGAGTGCTCGCACTTGTCCTCCACACGCTCGCGCAGCAATCGCCGCGGCTCGGCCCTGCCTTTGAAGGCTGGGCTGCATCAGTCACCAACTCTCCTTTCGCAGCGGTCCGGTGGTTCCTTGGCGACATGACTGAGCCCCTGTTCTACAAATCAGAGCTGGCAGCATGCGGGTTGCTTACAGGGGCTCTGTTGGCGTGGTGGGCTGGCCGGAGGGGCAGGAACTGGGCCGGCCAGCTGACGTATGGCACCAGCCTGTGGCCGTGGGTGCTGGCCTCGGCGTCGTTCAGTCTGCTGTTGTCCAACGCAGTTTTCGGCCGGATGCTCGACGACGGATGGCAGCCCACTTTTGTGCCTTTCGTTTGCGTGGCCCCGGCCATGGTCCTGATGTATGGACCCGGTTGGCGGACCTGTGTGACCGGAGCTGTGCTCGGCGCCTTCACCATCACCCCCTGTGCGTTGTTGCTGATCCCAACGGTCACCGCGCCGCTGGGATTGCCGCCCGTCGTGGCGAACGTCCTCGCGATGTCGCTGGGCTCAATACTGGCTTTCCTCATTGCCCGGCAATTGCCCTGGCTTGTCCTACGCAAACCGGCTCCGCAGCCGCAACCCATCCAGCCGCCGTCGGGCGTTAACCCTGTTTTTAAGGACGCCATGTGGGCGGCGCGCCGGGTCCTCTCCGACTTCACCGAGACCCAATTCTTCGCCAACGAGCTCGCCAGTGCGGGCATGATCCTTGGCGTCGCGACCGCATTCTTGGTGAATCCTGCGCTGCCCGCGTACGGTTCCAACCTGGTTCCACATATCCTGTTTGCGCAGGCCCTCACCTCGGCCATCGGCGTGGTTCTTTGGCGGGGCTGGTTCAGTAAGGGTGGGTGGGCGGCCACCTACGCGTCGCTCGTCTCAGTGGCGCCGGCCGCCGTGCTCGCTTACGACGGCTCGTGGTGGAGCATCATCGGCGGTGCATTGCTTGGAGCGGTGCTTGCTCCTCCCATCGCCAGAGCTATCTCGGCCCGGCTACTGGAGGGCTTCCACCCGGTGATCGGTAACACCGCGGCCATGGCCATTTCGACGGCGGTCACCCTTCCGATCCTGGGGCTGCTGCCCCACTGACTGCCATTGGCCTGTCGTTACAGGATTATCAGGTGCTTATCATCAGTCCAGAGCGCCGCTTCCTGCGGTTGGGAATGGAACAGGATTCTTGATCTTTTCCTGAGCAAGTGTTGATGGATTGCAGGAGTGGTTCTTGATCCGGGCCCGGCACAGTGTTTCTTGTCAGCCACTCAGGGCCGGCAGATGAAACGGCCGGCCGGAAGCGGTGGCCTCCCGAAAGGACACTGATTCCCATGGCCATCAGCCTCAAGACCACCTCCGGCAAGGTCCTCGCTTCTGTCGCACTGCTCGGCACCGCAGCCGCCGTCGCCGGCATGGGAACCTACGGCGCGTTCACCTCCTCCACCTCGGCCAGCCAGCAAGTCACCGCCGGCACCGTCACCATCGCCCTGGGCACCGGCGCCAACAACACCCTCAATGTCCCCATCGCAGGCCTGCTGCCCGGAGACAAAGTCGAAAAGCTCGTCACCCTGGCCAACACCGGCAACTCGGACCTGAACAACGTCACCCTCACCACCACCGCCGGCGCCACCGCCTCGCTGCTCACCACCGACCCCACCAACGGCCTGCAGCTGACCATCGAGAACTGCTCCGTCGCCTGGACCGGCGCCGCAGCCCCCTACACCTGCACCGGCACCAAGACCACCGTCATGGCCGCCGCCCCGGTGATCACCGCGAACAAGGTCCTGAACAACCTGACCGCCCTGGCCCCGGCCAAAACCGACTACCTCAAAGTCACCACCGCGTTCCCCACCACCGCGAACGACACCTTCCAAGGCGCCACCAGCACCATCGCCTTCGCCTTCACCGGCACCCAACGCACCGAAACCACCAAGTAAGACCAGCGCTGTAACACCAGCCAAGTAGCACCACCTCAAAGAATCACCACAGAGCCCCGCCGGGCCTGGTCGGGCGCCCCCCTGCCCGATCAGGTCCGCCGGTATTTCCTGAGCCAGACTTGAGGATTTCCCGCAGGAAGCCTGAGCCAGATAGCCCAGACTTTCGATCAGAAGATAACCAACAACGGAAGGAACGCCAGGACCATGAGCGCACTGACCAGCATCAGCGGACCCGCCCTCAAGGGCCGGCGTTCAGCCGCAGACCCTGCGAACACGTCAATGACTTTAGAGACCGCCGAGGTGAAGCAGCCCGGAGCGGCACCGACGACGACCGCCGTCGAGACCCCTGCTCAAGTCGCCGGGACTCCAGCGAAAGCCGCCGCGGCACCAGGAGCGTTCCGCCGTATCGCTGCTAAGACGATGAAATTCCTCGCTTTTAGCATGCTGGCCACGGCGGCCTTGGTTTTCCTCTTCCTGGCGATCGGGCCGCGCATCCTGGGCTACCAAACCTCCACAATGCTGACAGGGTCGATGGCGCCGTTGATCAACCCGGGCGACGTCGTCGTCACCGTTCCGACGCCGATCACAGACATCAAGGTGGGCGACATCATCACCTACCACATTCCCGTGGAAGACCAGCGGGTGGAGACGCATCGCATCACTGAGATCACCACAACAGCCGATGGCGGCGTGGCCGTCCAGACCACGGGCGACGCTAATAATGGCATAGATCCGTGGATCGCCACCCTGCAGGGCAAAACCGTGGATAAGCAGATCGCGACCATCCCTTACGTCGGGAATGCCATCCGCGCCCTCCGCGAACCACTCGTCCTGAACATCCTGATGTACGGGGCACCCGGGATCCTGGTCATCGGGATGCTCTCCTCCATCTGGCGCAGGGACCCCAGCAAACCGACGCCGGAAGATGCCGCGCAGACACAAGCAGCCAGCCATGACTGACGAGGCAGACGGTCAGGTTCCGGCTCTGGAACCGTGCAGGTTGCAGGCCTTGGCCGATGAGATGGGAGACCCCACCCCAGCCTTGCGTTTTCTCTCCACTTACCTTTCGATGTTGCCGGGCAGGCTGCTGAGGATCTCCAACGGCCTCTGCCAACACGACGCCGATGCCAGCATGGATGCTGTGCTGAGCCTCAAGATCTCCTCGGCAATGGTGGGCGCGCTTGAGACCGAGGACCAGTGCAAGGCCATCGAGTCGATGATCCGCGAGGAACACTTCGACTACGCCGTCCAGGCACTTCCGGCGCTCCGGCAATACACCGATCGCTGCTACGCGGCCGGACCGCAGCTGTTGGGCAAGGCCCGCGAGTCGCTTCACCCGCAGCCCGGAAAGTTGGACGGCCAGCGGAGCACTTAGCGTCGTGCCGGCGGTTACCGTTCGCCCGCCGGAACGGGCTCGGGACTTTTGACCAGAGGGGGCACCAGGAACAGCGCTGCTACAGCCAAGAGTCCCGCTGCGGCGAACACATAGAAGCCGGCGGGATAGGCAATGTTTGCGGCCACCAGGGTTCCAGTTACGGCAGGACCAACGATGGCGCCAAGGCGTCCGACGCCGGCAGCGAACCCGAGTGCCGTTCCCCGGAGTCGCGCCGGAAACAGCTGACTGACCCATGCGTAAACCAGAACCTGCGAGCTGAAGACGAAGATGCCGGTGACAAACACCGCGGCGTTGAGCAGGAACTCACTCTGGATCTTCACGCTGAGGACGGCCAGGAACACTGCTGAAAGGCCGAACCACAGCAGCACTATCTTCTTGGTTCCATGCCGATCGGCAAGAATTCCGGCCAAAACCAGCCCGGCCACGGCGCCGAGGTTGAGGACCAGCAGCAGCGTCAGGCCCGTGCTCACGGTGTAGCCCGCGGCTGCCATCAACTGCGGCAACCAGGTGTTCAAGCCATAAACCAGCAACAATCCCATAAACGACGCGATGCCAATTCCCACGGCCACCAGCGGATACGGCTTCTGCAGGAGGTCGCGGAACCCGGTCTTTTGCTTGGCGTCTGTGGAATGCACGACGCCGGGAGCCGCCTTTGTTGTTTCGTTCACCTTCACGGGTGCTGCTTCGGGGAGCGACTCTGGCAGTTTCGCCCACAGGAATGGCAGGAGTACCAGCCCGGCAATGCCGCCAATGATAAACATAAGGCGCCAGTTGGGGACCACAAGGATGGCCAGGAACGCTGTCGCCACAGCACCTACGTGGTAGCCGGTCATTGTTCGCGTGGTCGACTTTCCGGCTGATCCTGCCGGTGCGTAATCGTTCATATACGCAAGGGCGGCGGGAAGGCAAGCGCCCAGACCAAGGCCTGCCAGCAGGCGCAGTATCGAGAAGACGGCTACGTTGGGGGCGAAAGCCACACCGATCGTAAAGAGTGAGAAGCCGGCTACGCAGGCGATCAACAGCTTCCGCCGGCCGAACTTGTCGGACAGCGGGGCGATACAGAGTGCGCCGAGTCCCACGCCTACCAAGGAGATAGTGGCAGCGAAGGTAGCTCCAACGGCATCAAAGCCTATGTCACCGGTCTTGATGAGCGTTGGGATGACCGTCCCCAGGACCACCAGGTCGAAGCCGTCCAAGACCATGGCTAACCAACACAACCAGACTGGCCATTGTGAGCGGCGGGCAGATGTCATCGTTGGCATAGTGTCCTCGGGTGTTCTTCTTTGAGAGTGGATGTGGCCAGCAGAACGGCCGGTCGGTTATGAGAGTTGTATCACCGGCAGGAGTAACCTGAGGCACGTTCTACCATTGAATGGAAGGTGCACTGCGGCGTCTGGTGGAAGAGGCGTCTGGTACAGGAACGGCAGCAAGGAGCGCATCGTGGCCAACTCAGCATCCGGTGACTCCGTGGTGGATCGCGTAGTTCGGGTTATTGAGGCCTTTCCCGAAGGCGCCACCTCGCTGCAACTGACCGAACTCGCCGGCAGGTCCGGCCTCCCGCTGTCGTCCGCCCACCGACTGGTTCGGCAACTCTCCGAGCATGGCTTGCTGGAACTGGGTGTTGGCGGCAACGTTCGGCTGGGGCTCCGATTGTGGGAACTCGTTAACAGAAATTCGCCCACGCTCGCACTCCGTCAAGCGGCCATGCCCTTCATGGAGGATATTCAGCAAGTCTTGAACCAGAACGTGAACCTGGCTGTGCTTGAAGGGTGGGAGGCGCTGTTCGTGGAGCGACTTTCACGCCGCGGCTCAGTTGCCAACCGTGCACGCGTTGCCGGTCGCATGCCGGTCCACATTTCCTCCGCCGGCCTGGCGCTGATGGCACACCAGTCCCGGGAATTGCAGGCGGAGTACCTCCAACAGTTCCACGACCCGGAAGGAAAGGTGACTTCCGACGTCGTACGCCACCTGTTGGCTGAGGCTGCGCAGCTGGGCTATGCGCAGCTCGCTGGCGTCGTTGATCCGGACACCTGGGGCATCGCCGTGCCCGTGATGAACGGGAAGCGGCGAGCGGTCGCGGCCCTTGGCGTGGTGGTGCCCTTGGCGGAGATGCGCCTGCAGGCCCTTGTTCCGGCGTTACAGACCGCTGCGCGGGGGATAGGCCGCCAACTTAGGGATTGATGTGGCTTTCCGTTCAACGGAATTCATGTAACACCGGTCACGTAGCAGCCGCCACACTGATTCCAAGCTCATCCCGTCCCAGCGGGACCGCAACGAAGCGAGGAACACAATGGCACGTACTACCGTCACCACTCAAGTCGCCATCATGGGTGCAGGACCCGCAGGGCTCATGCTCTCCCACTTGCTGGCCAAGCAAGGCATCGCGTCCGTGGTGGTGGAGGTCCGCAGCCGCGAACAAATCCATCAAACTGTTCGCGCAGGCATCCTGGAGCACGGCACTGTCAACCTGCTGGTGGACTCCGGCGTTTCAGACCGGGTGCTGCGCGAAGGCGACCGGCACGATGGCATCGAGTTGCGGTTCAATGGCGAAAGCCACCGCATCAACTTCAAGGAGCTGGTTGGTGAGTCCGTTTGGTTGTACCCGCAAACGGACGTTTTCGCTGACCTCGCTGCGCGACGCGAGGCCGACGGCGGCGACGTTCGCTACAGCGTCACGGACACCACTGTTCACGATCTCGAGGGCAAACCGAAGGTCTGGTTCACCGATTCCGACGGGCAGGAGTTCGAGATCCAGGCCGACTTCCTCGTTGGCGCTGACGGGTCGCGCAGCCACTGCCGCTTCCAGATCCCCGAAGCCAACCGAAAGTGGTTCTTCCATGAATACCCGTTCGCCTGGTTCGGTATCCTGGCCCAGGCTCCACGAAGCTCCGACGAACTGATCTATGCCAACTCCGAGCACGGTTTCGCCTTGATCAGCCAGAGGACCGAGACAGTGCAGCGCATGTACTTCCAGTGCGATCCCAAGGAAAACGTGGCCGACTGGGACGACGAACGCATCTGGTCCGAGTTCCGCAACCGCGTAAACGGCAACGGATTTGAGCTCAACGAAGGCCCTGTCCTGGAAAAGATGGTTCTGCCGTTCCGAAGCTTCGTTCACACTCCGATGCGCCACGGCAATCTTTTCCTTGCCGGGGATGCCGCACACACTGTTCCGCCCACCGGCGCCAAGGGCCTTAACCTCGCGATACACGACGTGAAGGTGTTGTTCGAAGGCTTCCACTCCTTCTACTCCAACGGTTCCACCACGCTGCTGGATTCCTACAGCGACCGCGCCCTGGACCGCGTTTGGAAGGCCCAGCATTTCTCTTACTGGATGACCTCCATGCTGCATACCGTTCCCGGCGCTGACGACTTTGACCGCGCCCGCCAGCTGGGCGAGCTGCACTCCGTGGTCTCGTCCGAGCATGCCAAGGCGTACCTGGCTGAGTCGTACACGGGCTGGCCGACGTCGCGGTAAGGCTTCGTCGCAGCTGAGTTTATGGTTGCGGGCTCAGCTTATCGTCGCGGCTCGGCTTACGGTCGGGGCGTAGTTTACGAGCGCTCGACGTCGGGCTGTCTCTTTGTAGCGAGGCGACCGGAACGCAATTGGCACCGGGGCACTCTTATGTTCGGAGGGGTGTGTGGTGGTGGTTGCGTCGTGGTGTTTGGTGGGGGTCGATGTGTGGTGGTGGGGTGAACCAGGG
>NZ_JBEPSI010000020.1:0-19830 GCF_040548745.1 Arthrobacter sp. 2762 | reverse complement strand
ATCGACCTCCCGATGGTGGGCGTCGAGCACTACCCGGGCTTCGAAAACTAAGCGGGCATAGTCCAGAAGGAGACGCGGGCCGCCTGCTACAGCAGGCGGCCCGCAACCACCACCATGATGACTTTCATTCTTCGCAGGACCGGATCGTTGGTCCTGCTGCTGGCCGCAGTCAGTTTCATCACTTTCACGCTCTTCCAGCTTGGCCCCTCGGACCCGGCGGCCGCCGCCTGCGGACAGGAATGCACTCCCGAACGCGTGGCCGAGGCCCGCGTTGCCTTGGGCATGGACCAGCCCTTCTTTGTCCAGTACATCGACTACATGCGTGGCCTTTTCTCGCCCCGGATGATTGGTGCACCAGGAGCCCAGACGCTCTGTGAATGGCCATGCTTGGGCAAGTCTTTCCAGACCAATGAGAGCGTGGCGGACATCATCGCCCGCTCGCTCCCCTACACGTTCTCCATGGCCATCGGGGCCCTCATCCTGTGGACCATCACCGGCGTCGGCCTGGGCCTTCTCGCAGCGCTGCGCAAGGGCTCGCCCGTGGACAAGTTCATCGTCGGCGCGGCCTCGGTGGGCGTATCGCTGCCCATCCCGGTTACGGGCCTGTTCCTGCTGCTCCTCTTCGTCAACCAGCTGCACCTTCTGCCGTTCACAACCAACGAGATCAATAGCCCCTTTGGTCCACAGGGGCCAGGCGCCTGGGTGGCGAACTACCTGCTGCCATGGATTGCGTTGGCCGTGCTCTTCAGTGCCTCCTACATCCGTGTCACCCGGACCAACATGATCGAGACATTCGGCGAGGACTTCATCCGCACTGCCCGCGCCAAGGGCCTGGCACCGCGGACCGTGACGTTCAAGCACGGCGTTCGCGCCGGGATCACACCTGTTGTCACCATGCTTGGCATGGACATCGGCTTGCTCCTGGGAGGTGCCGTCCTCACCGAGCAGATCTTCTCCGTCCCCGGCCTGGGCTTCACCGCCGTACACGCCGCCATCTCGGGTGACCTGCCCGTCACCATGGCCATCACCATGCTGGCCGCGTTCTTCGTCATCGTCGCCAATGTTGTGGTGGACCTCGCCTATGCCGCCATCGATCCCCGAGTGAGGCTCCAATGACCCACACACCACTCACCCAACCGCTCTCCCGGCCTGCGCCGGATCACGGAGCGAGTGCCTTCCTGGACGTCCGCAACCTCTCCGTGAAGTTCCCCACGGACGACGGCCTGGTCTCTGCCGTCAACGGGATGGACTTCACCCTGGAGCGGGGCCAGACCCTTGGCATCGTCGGCGAGTCCGGTTCAGGAAAGTCCGTCACCAGCCAAGCCCTCATGGGCCTCCTGAAGGGCACCTCCGCCCAAGTCACCGGACAGGCAATGTTCCAGGGCAAGGATCTGGTCACCCTCCCGGAATCTGCCATGCGCCAACTCCGCGGCCGTAACATCGGCATGATCTTCCAGGATCCGCTCTCGGCGCTGCATCCGTTCTACACTGTTGGGCACCAGATCGCGGAGGCATATCTCGTCCACAACAAGGCGAGCAAAAAGCAGGCCAGGACAGCCGCCGTCGACATGCTGGGAAGGGTGGGCATCCCCAGCCCCGAGCAGCGGTTCGACGAATACCCGCACCACTTCTCCGGCGGAATGCGCCAAAGGGCCATGATCGCCATGGCGCTGATCTGCGAACCGGAGCTGCTGATCGCGGATGAACCCACCACCGCGTTGGACGTAACCGTGCAGGCCCAGATCCTGGACCTCATGTCAGAGCTCCAGGAGGAAACCAACTCCGCGCTCATCCTCATCACGCACGACCTCGGCGTCGTGGCCGAGGTATGCGACGACGTCCTGGTGATGTACGGCGGCCAGTGCGTCGAATCGGGTCCCGTGGATGAGATCTTCTACGACACCCAGCACCCCTACACCTTGGGCCTGCTCAATTCGATGCCCACCCTGAACGGCTCCGCGAGCCGGCTGAACCCCATACCCGGCCAGCCGCCGTCGCTCCTTGACCTGCCCAAGGGCTGCATCTTCAGCGCGCGCTGCCAGTACGCCGAACTGGTCGGCGACGGGCTCTGCGCCAAGCAGCGGCCTGAGCTGACGGTCGACGACGGGCATGGCAAGCGCTGCCATCTGAGCGGGCCGCAGATCATCACCATCCGGAATTCGCGTTAGGACCCGCCATGGAACATCAGCCAATTCTCCAGGTGGAGAACCTTCAGAAGCACTTTCCGCTGAAGGGCGGCCTCCTGCCAGGGGCTCCCAAGCGGTCCGTCAAAGCGGTCGACGGCGTCTCCTTCAGTCTCGCTCGAGGCCAGACTTTGGGACTCGTGGGTGAGTCCGGTTGCGGCAAGTCGACCACCGGACGCATGCTGGCACGGCTCATGGATCCGACCGGCGGCCGGATCATGGTGGATGGCGTCGACATCAGCCAGCTCCGCGGGCGGGACCTTTACAACTTCCGGCGCAAGGTCCAGATGATCTTCCAGGACCCGTTCGCCTCGCTGAACCCGAGGCAGACAGTGGGTACGGCCATTGCAGCTCCCATGGTGGCGCAGAAGATCAATCCGCAGGGCGGGCTGAAGCACCGGGTCAAGGAGCTCCTTGACCAAGTGGGGCTCAAACCCGAGCACTACAACCGGTTCCCGCACGAGTTCTCCGGGGGGCAGCGGCAACGCGTGGGCATTGCCCGGGCCATATCCCTGAACCCGTCGGTGATCGTTTGCGACGAGCCCGTGTCCGCGTTGGATGTCTCCGTGCAAGCCCAAGTGGTGAACCTGTTGCAGCAGATCCAGCGTGACACCGGAGTGTCCTACATCTTCATCGCACACGACCTCTCCGTGGTCCGGCACATTTCCCATGAAGTCGCCGTGATGTACCTGGGCAAGATCGTGGAACAAGGACCCCGGGATGAGCTCTTCCGGAACCCTTTGCACCCGTATACCAAGGCCTTGCTCTCTGCAGTGCCCCTGCCGGATCCCCGCGCCGCCCGCGAGCAAGTGAAGATCCGTCTCCGGGGAGACCTCCCATCACCTGCCAATCCGCCCAGCGGTTGCGTCTTCCGGACCCGCTGCCCGCTGATCGGAACTCTTCCCGAGGAGCAGCGCCAGCGCTGCATCGACCAGATTCCCACGCCTGCCCAGCCCGCTGCGCCCGCCTGCCACCACACAGGTATGGCAACAACGGTCCTGGCAGGCGTGCAATAGATGCAGGCAATAGTTTCACTAGCAAAGGAGCAACCATTGAATACCCTGATCCGCGCCGTCCGCCCCTGGGGGCAAGCGCTCAGCGACGTCACTCTGGTCGCAGGCGAAGCAGGCGGCAAGATCACCGCCGTCGAACCGCATGACCCTGCCCGCGTCGTTCCCGAGGGTGTGATGGTCGTAGAAGGCCGCGGACGCTTACTGCTGCCGTCGTTCTCCGATGTCCATGTGCATCTGGATTCCACCCGGATCGGCCTGCCGTTCCGGGAGCACACCGGTGGTCCCGGGGTGTGGACCATGATGATGAACGACCGTCAAAACTGGCGTAACGCGGAGGTCCCGCTTCAGGACCGCGTCAACGACACCCTTGGCCGAATGATCGCCCGCGGTACTACGCGGGTTCGTTCTTATGCGCAGGTGGATGTGGACTGCCGGCTGGAGCGGTTCGAAGCCGTTGCTGGTGCCAAAGAGAAGTTTGCCGATCAGGCTTCCGTGGATATCATCGCGTTCCCGCAGGCCGGCCTGCTTCTTGAAGAGGGGACGGTGGAGCTCATGGAGGAGGCACTGAAGGCAGGTGCGAACGTCATGGGCGGGATTGATCCCTGCAGCTTGGACCGGGATCCGGCCAAGCACCTGGACATCGTGTTTGGTCTGGCTGAGAAGTACCAGGTGCCAATCGACATCCACCTCCACGAGCCCGGTGAACTGGGCGTCTTCAGCACCGACCTCGTCCTGGAGCGTACGCGGGCCCTCGGCATGCAGGGCAAAGTCACGATGTCCCACGCCTACCAACTGGGCAGCGTGAACGAGGCCACTACGCGCAGGCTCATTGATGCTTTCGCGGAACTTGACGTATCCATGGCTTCCGTTGCTCCCGCTGCCGCGGGCCAGCTGCCCATCCCGCTCCTCACCGAGGCCGGCGTGCGTTATGGATTGGGCGAGGACGGCCAGCGCGACTACTGGTCCCCCTATGGCAACACGGACATGCTGGACCGCACCTGGCAGCTCGCATTCACCCATGGCTTCCGCAAGGACGAGTTGATCGAGCATTGCCTGGCCATCGCCACTATTGGCGGGGCGAGCATCCTTGACCCCAGCGCTACCCGGCTGAAGGACACCGCCCACCGTCCCGGCGTCGACGTCGGAGATCCGGCCGAACTGCTGCTGGTGGACGGCGAGACTGTAGCTTCCACGGTGATGGACCGTGGCAAGGACCGTACCGTTATCCACGCCGGCAAGGTGGTGGCAGACCAGTTGGAACTGCTGTAGCTGCTACGAAACCCGCTCGAGTTCGCGCTCCTGGCCGTACAACGGTCTGAGTGACGGACAAGAGCGGGTTTCGGCGCGTTAAGCGTTACTCGCCCCTGGCAGTGGGCGCATCGTCCAGCGGCGTCCACCACGTCACAGGAGGCGTCACCTTGAAGCGACGCCCGGACACGTCCGATGGAACAATGCGGATGAACTGGTCCTTTTGCCCCGCTTCCCAAGGAAACAGGAGAAGGCCGATGGTATCCAGCACGTCCTGCGTCAGCTTCACGGCGGAGGCTTGCCCCTTGACCACCACGCTCCAGGCCACTCCGGTTTCCGCATCGACACCGTCAGCCTCTATCGCAACAGGAGCGTCACCAAGGGCTGCATGAAGCTTGGTGCCCTCACCCGTGCGGAAGACCATGGTCCCGTGGTCCACTTTGTAATTCACCGGAAAGATGTCCGGGTGATTGTCCACCCACACGGCAAGCCGGCCCACGGAAACTCCACGGAGGAGTTCCCAGCATTCGTTGGTCTCCAGGACTTCGGTGGCGGGAGTGTTGGAGGTGTTGTCGCCAGACGTTGAGTTGGTCATATCGCAGAGGATACGCCGGAGCATAGCCCGCCGACAGTGGCCGAACACCGTCTAACGGACTATTCACCCCAGCGTGCGAGAGTGAATAGTCCGTTGGGGGATGAATTTCGGCTCACGGGCTCAACGTTGACTACGGGGCCACGGATTGCCAGGAAGCCTGCCGCAGCCAGAATCACCGCTTCGGCCGCGAGCGCCCAGAACGTAACTTCCCAACCTCCGGTCCAGGTATGGAGGAGTCCGGCCACGAGTGGACCGAGCGAGGCAAGGGCGAACCCCAGCCCTTGGCTCATGGCCGAGAGCTTTCCCGCTGTCTGCGGACCGAACGAACGGATCACCACCAACGCCATGGCAAGGCCAAAGCCTGCACTCTGGACGACTCCCAGGATCCCCACCATGACGAACTGCAGACCAGCTGGCACCGTGAGGACTCCCAAAAGCGCGAGGGCCACGGCCAGTCCGAGGCCGGGTGCCATGATCCGCAGAATGGCAGGACGACCGGCCAGCACAGGAGCCAGCAGGCTTGCGGGGAGCCCGGCAAGGCTGAACCAGGCCAGCAACGCAGCAGCGTCGGCCGATGACAGCCCTTTGGAGACGAGGTAAACAGCCAGCCATGACGTGATCGCAAAGTAGAGCATGGCCTGCAATCCAAAGAACGCCGTCACAGCCCAGGCTGTGCGCTGCTTGCGCAGCGGCGTGACTTCCGCCGGGTTGACGGGCGCCGGTAAGACAGAGGACGACGGCGGGTCCTGCGTCAGCGACGAAACCGCCGCGGCCCCGGCTTCACGCGCGGAAGTCTCTGCCGCCGTCGACCGTCCTCCGGAGCGGTGGATGAGGCATGCTCCCACCAGCGCCGGGACGGCCCACACCGCCAGCGCCCAGGCGAGGCTCCCACCGAAGGCCTGGGCCAGGGGCTGGACCAGTCCTGCGCCCAGCGCGGCTCCGAGACCAAAGCCCATGGTGCAAAGTCCGGTCCACCAACCAGAGCCCTGGTTCGCCTTGACGATCTGGGGAACCAGTACGCTGGCCGTCATGATCGCCATGCCGGCAAGGAACGTGCCGGGCAGCAGGAGCGCGGGTACAAGGACCCTGACGATCAGCGCGGCAGCGAGTACCAACAGTGCAAGCGCCACGGCGGGCCCCGTTCCAAACCGCCGGGCAAGCCAAGGCCCGATCGGCCCGGAAACCCCGAAGGCCAGCACAGGCAACGTACCCAAAACGGGTAGCAGAACCGGATCCAGGTGAAACGTCCCCGGGACCTGGTTCATAACACCGGCAACGGTGGTGATGGCAGGCCGAAGATTGACGGAAACCAACACCAAACCCAGCAGCACCATCCCGGCCGCCCACCGCGAACCCCGCCCACCCAGCCCCAAACGCTTCTCGCGCACGTAATTCTCCTCATAGCAACTCTAGTATACCAAATAAGACTACGAGGACCGAGAAGGAAAGTAAACAGGCAGAAAAAGTAGAACCAAACGCGACCGCCCTGGCCACATGGAATACCATCTTGTAGCTAACGGAGATTCCCGCAAGAGTGCTGCAAGCTAGACGAAGCAACCGTGCGGCCTGCGGGGACGACCCGAGAGAGGGCCGCAGGGCCGAAACGCGGCAGCGCGCGTCTAAGGGAGGAACGACCGAGCGCGCAGAGCGTTTCGGCCCTGCGGCCCGTCCCAGCCCAGCACCCCTAGATCGCCTTCCCAGGATTCAGAATCCCCGCAGGATCGAACAACTCCTTGATCCGCCGCTGCAACTCCCGCACGGGCTCAGGTTGCTCCAGTCCCAGCCACCGGAGCTTGTACTGCCCCACGCCGTGCTCGCCGGTAATCGTGCCACCCATTTCGAGGCCGACCCGGATCGATTCATCCAGGGCAGCGTTGAGGCGTACCAGGGCGTCGGCGTCCGTGGCGGGGTCTAGCCGGTCCATCCAGAAGGTGGGGTGGAGGTTTCCGTCTCCGGCGTGGGCAACCACTTTGAGGCGGACTTGGAAGCGGTCAGCCATGGCTTCGAGTTCGGCCACGAAGTCCACCAGCCGGGAGCGTGGAACAGCGATGTCCTCTCCTACCCTGAATTCGTCGTCCATTTCCACGCCGCGGCTGTTGCGGCGTAGTTCGACGAGCATTTCGGCTTCTTCGCTGGCTTCGGTGGTGACGGTGGCGCCGCCTTCGGCGAGTACTTGACGGACGACGTCGGCCTCGGCGGCTGCTCCAAATCCGTCGGTTTGGATCAACAGCAGGGATTTGCCGCGGGTTTGCAGGTCTGAGCCGTTCATCTCATCGAGCTGTATGAGGGTTCCGTTGTCCAGGAGCTCCATGATGGCTGGCTGGACCCGGGCTTTGCCTACTGCCAGGACGCCTGCGGCGGCGCTGCGGAAGTCCTGGTAGAACGCGGCGATGGTGTGGACTTCGCGTGGAAGGTACTTCAGGCGGACCGTCACGCCCACGACGATTCCGAGTGTTCCTTCGGAGCCCACCAGCAGCGCCGTGAGGTCGTATCCGGCAACGCCTTTGAAGGTCTGGTGCCCAGTGTGGAGCAGTGAACCGTCGGCCAGCACAACGTCCAGCGCAAGCACGGAATCCCGTGTCACACCGTACTTTGCACAGCGCAGTCCACCTGCGTTTGTGGCTACGTTGCCACCGATGGTGGACATCTTGTAGCTGGCTGGATCGGGCGCATACATGAGCCCGTGTTCGGCGGCTGCGGCATTCAGTTCGGCGTTGATGACGCCAGGTTCGACGACGGCGGTCTCGTCATCGGGGTTGAGGTCCAGGATGCGGTTCATTCGTTCCAGGCTGAGCACGATGCAGCCTTGGGTGGCGTGCGCGCCTCCCGAGACACCCGTTCCGGCACCACGCGCGACGATTGGCACCTGGTAGGCAGCACAACTACGAACGATGTTTTGGACGTCTTCCACGGATTCGGCCCAGACGACGGCGAGCGGTAAATGCCGTTCCAGCAATGGCCCTTGATCTACGGAATAGACAGTGCGGGTGGCTTCATCTTCGGCGATCTGTCCGGGCCGCAGTCCGTCGGTCAGGCTCTGCAAAAACGCGTTCTGCGTTTCACTGTGGCTCGCGTCCATTTGTTGGTCAGCTTCCTGGCGGCCTTGTTGGTCAGCTTCCTGGCGGCCGACTGTGCGGCCTTTGATGCTTTCCTCTGTTGTTCCGGCCATAGCCGTTTCGTCCGACAAGGTGGTCCCTTCACACATGAGCTCCGCGGACACGCCAAATCGGCAGTCTTCGCAGAGTTTCAGTGCTCCCAGTCTAGTCAGCGCCGCCCACCACCGTGGGAACGCAGGTTCCGGGCAGGGCCCAGATGCCAGCTGAAATTCCGTCGGCGCACAGCAGTACGTCGCCGTCACTCCCCCGGCTCGTCGAGATGTTCCCAAAGCTGTGCAGTGGCGCTGTGGAGAGCGATTCGAGGTGCAGCGTGGAAAGGACTGCGTAATCCACTGAGACCCGGGCAGAGTCGCGGGCTGCCATGATCAGGACTGCGGAATCAGCGGTCTCACGCACGAATACCAGGGCGTCCCCTTCGGCGTGGATCCAGCGGACCCCGCCTTCGGTTAGGGCGGGCAGCTCACTTCTGAGCCGCCCCAGCGCTGAGTAGAAGGAATGCAGATCCTTGACAGGGTGGCGGCGGGATTTTCCCTCCGGCCAGCCCCACGGCATGGGCGTCCTGGAGTCCTCGCCATTGAACCCTTCAAGGCCGAACTCGTCTCCCGCGAACAAGACAGGAACGCCCGGAAGGGTGAAGGTGAGCACAGCGCCAACCTCTTGGCCGCCGTCGATCATTACCGTCGCTGCACGTGCGGTGTCATGCGTGTTGAGCGCATTCATGGTGTTATTTCGCACATCCCAGCTAAATCCGGCCGCGAGGTCCTGATGCGTGGCCAGGAAGTCTTCGGCCTCGATCTTGTTGGGCCCAGCCTGGGGCGAGCCGAAAAAGTTTACATGCGGCGCATCCCCCGCAAGCCAGGACCACAGGGGTCGGGTGAGGTTGGAGTAGGTCATGGCACCGTGCCAGTGCTCACCCGTGAAGTCCGGCGCGGCATCGGACGTGGACTCGGCCAGCAAAGCTGCATCCGGGTTGATCTCACGGACCCGCCCGGCGATGAGCCGCGCAACCTCGTGATTCAGGTCCACGGAGCCAAGGCGTCCAGTCATATTGCCGACGTCGATCCTCCAGCCGTCCAGGTTGAAGGGCGGCTTGAGCCAGCGGGCAACCACTGAATCGTCGTCCGTCACGAAACGCCGCCGGAGGGCGTCCGAAGACCAGTTAAGCTTCGGCAGCGACGGCACACCCCACCACGACTGATACGTCGAATGGTCCTCGCTGAAGTAGTAGTAGCCCGCTTCCTCTGAGCCGGGATCGGCGAGCGCCTTCACGAACCAGTCGTGTGCGTCGCCAGTGTGATTGGCGGTGAGGTCGCCCATGACACGAATGCCCCGGGAATGCGCCGCCTCCACCAGCTCCACCAGCGCTTGGTTCCCGCCAAGGAGGGGGTCCACGGAGTCGAACGTGGAGGCATCGTAGCGGTGGTTGGAACGAGCCGGGAAGAACGGCGTCAGGTAGAGAACATCGATGCCCAGTTCCTGGAGATGGTCCAGCTTCCCCGTGATTCCAGGCAGGTCACCACCGTAGAACTGGATGGGCGTTTCCCGCCCGGTAGCCACCACTGGCTCGTCCCACGAGCTGCCCACAGCCCAGTCCGGGAGGGGGTGCGCATCGGCGTGGGCGGAGCGGGCGAAGCGGTCCGGAAACACCTGGTACATGGTGGCCTCATGCAGCCACTGCGGTGCCCGGGCAAAGGTGGTGAGGCGGAAGTCCGCTGAATCAGCAACGTCCCTGTTGAAAAGCCCTTGGGCGTTGAGGTTCCAGTAGTGCCGCCCACTTGCGCTGCTGGTGGGAGTACCGGACGTGGTTCCCCCACGGCTGTTTGCCTCGATTTCCAGCAGGAAGCGGTATTTGGCCACAGGATTGGCCACGAGCATCGCCGCTTCCCACCACTCCCAGCCATCGATGCTGCCGAGCCGGATCGCGGAGTCGTACCGCGGCTCGCCGTCCTGCACGGAACGGACCCAAACGCGGGACGCCGGACCCCACCTCTGCGGAACCCTCAGACGGAGCCGAACAGCATCGCCCAGGGAAATCCGTCCGGGAGCAGGATCCGAAACATAAAGAGCGGATCCGTCGTGATGTGGAACGGCAAGTGACATCGTCATCCTTTCACTGAGCCGGCCGTAAGGCCGCTGACGATGTACTTCTGCAGGAAGAGGAACAGCGCCATGACCGGAACAGCAGCGATGACGGCGCCCGCGGCGAAGACGCCCCAATTCTCGGAACGCTGCTGAGCCACATAGGAATAGAGCCCGACGGCGAGTGTCTGGCTGTCAGGATCAGTAAGGACAACGCTCGCGATCACGAATTCACTTGAGATACCGATGAATGCCAGCAGCCCTACAACCGCCAGGATGGGAGTGACCAGGCGAAGGATGATGCCGAAGAAGATCTGGACGTGGCTGGCACCATCGATCTTTGCAGCTTCGTCCAGGGACTGCGGGACAGTGTTGAAGAAGCCGTACATGAGGTACGTATTCACGCCCAGCGCCCCGCCGAGGTACACCATGATGAGCCCCAGCTGGCTGCCAAGACCCAGGGCCGGGATCACCTGCGAGATTCCGCTGAGGAGGAGGAAGATCGCGACGACGGCCAGCAGTTGCGGGAACATCTGCAGCAGGAGCAGGGTCAACAGTCCCACCCGCCGGCCCTTGAAGCGCATGCGGGAGAACGCGTACGCGGCCATCGCCCCCAGGAAGACTGTGGCGGCGGAGGTCACCAGGCCCACCACCAGGGTATTGAGGAACCAGCGGCCGAAGGGACGGCTCGGATCATTGAAGAGCGCAGTGAAATTGCCTGTATCGAACCTGGAGAACAGCCCGTTGGAGCCTACCAAGGTGCCGTTGGAGTCCAGTGCTGCCGACAAAACATAGAGCAGCGGGAACACTGCGAAGATGGTGGTGACTATGCCGACGGCGTGCCGCCAGCCTTTGTCTTTGAACCAAACCCCGAAAGGACGCCGCTTTGGCACCAACGGTGTGGGACCGCCGTCGTGCGCCTGTTCGATGGTGGGGAGGGTGCGTACCTGTGCCTCGCTCATTAGTTCACGTCCTCGAGTGCTTTGGTCTGCTTGAAGCTGATGGCCGAAATCGTGGCCACGATGATGAAGATGATGATGGCGAGCGCGCTGGCCAGTCCGTAGTCGCGCCCTGTGCCTTGGCCGAACGCCACCTTGTAGACCAGCGTGATCAGGATGTCCGTGGCTCCGATATCGCGGTCGGTGTCTGCGAAGCGCGGCCCGCCACCGGTCAACATGTAGATGACGTTGAAGTTATTGAAGTTGAACGCAAAGGAGGAGATCAGCAGGGGTGCCACGGAGACCAGCAGCAGCGGCAGTTTGATGGAGCGGAACACTCGCCATGGGGACGCTCCGTCCATGCGCGCAGCCTCATCAATTTCTGATGGCAAGGATTGGAGCGCCCCGGTGCAAACGAGGAACATGTAGGGGAATCCGAGCCACACATTGACCACCAGCACACTGACCTTGGCCAGGACAGGGTCCGTGAGCCAGCCAATGTTCGCCCCGCCCAGCAGGGTCTGGTTGAGCCAGCCGAACTCGGGGTTGAGGATGCCGGACCACACCAAACCGGACAGGAATGCCGGGAAAGCGTAGGGCAAAATCATCAGGATCCGGTAAACCTTTTTGCCGCGGAGGTCCTCGCGGTTGAAGGTGATGGCCAGGAAAAGCCCCATGGCAAACGTCAAGCCCACGGACGCTACGGAGAAGGTGAACGTCCAAAGGATCACGCCCAGCAGCGGACCGCGGAGGCTCGGATCGGTGAAGGCCCGGGCGAAGTTCTCCATGCCAACGTCGATCTTCCAGCCGGTGGCCAACGTCTCTCCGTTGGCGTCCGCGAAGGCGCCCTTGCCATTGTCGCGGTAGGCCTTGCCGGTCTCACTGTCAGTGAAGGTATCGGAGGCGGCGTCGTAGCTCAGCGCTGGCTTGAACTGGTACGCGGTGCTGCCATCCGCGGTGCGCAGGGTCCCATCAGCGGGGTCCTCTGAAACGGGAACGGTAATCTTCAGGATTTCCTGCTGGTTGGCCACGATCTCCTGGAACTTCAGTGTTTCGTAGCCAGGAAGGGAGTTGGCCTTCCCGGTGGAATCCTTTCCCGCCCCGGAGACCTCAGTGAGTGGCTCCTCGGTGCTGCCTATCTGAGCTTTGCCGGACGGGTCCGTAAACAACAGGTAGAACGTATCGCCCTTGGTCAGCACGGCTGCCTTGTATGCAGGTGAATCCGGGACGCGCTTCTGGGCGGTCAGTTGGATGGCTGCGATGGCGTCTTCCTTGGTGCTGTTATGTCCGTCGCCATAGTTGGTGAAGGCGATGTAACCGCTGAAGAACACCACAAGGACCTGGAACACCAGCAGGAACAACACACCGGGAGCCAGATACTTAGCCGGCAGCCCGCCCTTGCGCAAATAGATCCAGTTAATGGCCAGGACCACCAGTGAGGACACAGCCAGCGCGGCCCACGATTGGCTCAGGAACAGCATCATCAACACGTAGACGGCAAAGGCATCCACCAGGCCCAACAGGACGATCTTGAGGATGGTGCCCTTGACGGAGTCGGGGCCCCGGCGGCCGTTCCGTACATTCCGGTGGGCAGCGTTCTGGTGGGCAGCAGCGCGAGGTGGCTGCACCGGCGTCGTACTGGTTGTCCTGGCTGGCAGTTCGTGGACATCTGGCTTTGGCATTTTGGATCCTTGGAGTAAAGCAGGTTGCGGCTGGCACGGGCCGGACGGTTTGGCTCCCGGGCCTGACGGGGCCCCGGTCTGACGGCAGGCCCGGGGCCGGACGGCGGGCACCGTCCGGCTCCGGGCAAACCGGTGGAATCACCGGTTGCGGCGTCAGCCGCCGATCTTGGACTTGATGCTCGCGGCCATCTTGGTCCACGCTTCAGCGGGATCGCCCTGGCCCTTGATGATGGCCAGTTCCGTGGCGCCCCAGTCAGCCCAGACGGCGCTCATTTCGGGGATGGCCGGCATGGGCACGCCTGTGGCGCCGATCTTGCCGAAGGCCTCCACTACGGGATCGCTGGCTGCCTTCTCAAAGGATGCCTTGAGTGCCGGCGGGCGCCCGCCCGCCGTGTACATGGAGTCCTGGGCGGACTCGGAGGTGAGGTAGTTGGTGACGAACTCATTGGTGGCCAGGGCGTTGGCGCTCTTGGCGCTGATGAAGAAGCCGTTGACGCCGATGAAGGGCTGGGCAGCTTCGCCACCGGCCGTGGGCAGCTCATCAACTGCGAACTTGATGCCCTTCTTCTGAACGTCCGGCACGTTCCATGGGCCCGTCAGGAAGTACGGGGATTCTCCGGCAAGGAACTTCTCCTTGGCGATGTCGCCCGTGATGTTGGAGTTGATGATTTTCTCGCCGGCGTCGCCCCAGGCGGCCAGCTTCTTGGCGAATTCGACGCCGGCAGCGTCACCGATGAGCAGCTGCTTGGGATCGTAACCGCCGTCGGCGTTCTTACCGAAAACCTGCGAACCCATGGAGGACTGCAGTGGGTACAGGTGGTACGGATCGCCCTGCTTGGGATCCATGCCCACCAGGAACGGGAACGTGGCTTTGCCCTCTGCAACGGCCTTCTTACCGTTGGCCACTACCTCATCCAGGGTGCTCGCCTTGCTGTCCACGATGCTGGTGTTGCGCAGGAGGGCAATGTTTTCAATGGCGTACGGGACGCCGTAGACGGCTCCGATGTAGGTCATGGCCTTGATCGAGGAATCCTGGAACTGGCTGGCTTTGTCGCCCAGTTCCACCGGTGCGATCACACCGTTTTGAACAAACTTTCCAATCCAGTCGTGCGGTCCAACAATCAGATCGGGGCCTTGGCCGGTAGGGACCTGGGTGATGAAGTCATCGCGGACGGCAGCGAAGTCCTTCACTACGAGCTTGACTTCGATGCCGGTGTCCGACTTGAACTTTTCGGTGATGTCCTTCAACGCCGGCGATCGTTCGGCGTCTACCCACATGATGATGGTGCCGGCGCCGGCTGCCTTGAGGTCCTGCTTTGCGGCTTCCGAGCTGGGAGCGGTGGAGGCACTGCCGCCACAGGCGCTCAGGGCCAGGGCGGCGACCACGGAGATCGCGCCGGTAGCGAAAACGCGGCGGGTGGTCTGAGTCGCGAGGGTGTTGTGCACCTTCATTGGTGTCCCTTTCCTTATGTGCTTCGACGGCGGGGGCTCGAGGCCCAGCGGCAGCGTCGGTGATGCGGCTCACAACTGCAAGCGCTTCCACAGAGTACATGTCTAAATGCGAGTTGGTAAACCCTGACACTCCGTAGTCTTGTCATGGAAGGGTCATTTTGACTGAAAGCGTTTCCAATTGGATGCGTGGTCTTCTACGATGTGTTCATGTCTGTTGATTCATTGCTCCCAGTTGAGGCGTCCGCGCCCTCTGCAGCTTTCGCTACATTGACGCCCATCCACGAGGCCTCCGCGGCCCACGGATGGTGGCGCTCCGCAGTCATTTACCAGATCTATCCGCGGTCCTTCCGGGACCTTAACGGCGATGGAATCGGCGACCTCGCGGGTATCACCCACGAACTCGCCCAACTCGCCGAACTGGGCGTGGATGCCGTTTGGCTCTCGCCGTTCTACCGCTCACCGCAGCGGGACGCAGGTTATGACGTCAGCGACTATTGCGATGTCGATCCGCTGTTCGGAAGCCTCGCGGACTTCGACGCCCTGATCTACGAAGCCAACCGCCTGCACCTGCGGGTCATTGCAGATCTTGTTCCCAACCACTGCTCGGACCAACACGCCGCCTTCCAAGCCGCCCTCGCGGCTCCGGCCAACAGCCGCGAGCGGGACATGTTCATCTTCCGGGACGGCCAAGGACCTGACGGAAACGAACCTCCCAACAACTGGCAGTCCCATTTTGGTGGCCCCGCCTGGACCCGAATCGTGGAACCAAATGGCCAGCCCGGACAGTGGTACCTGCACCTCTTTGATTCCTCGCAGCCGGATTTCAACTGGGACAACGATGCCGTGCACGCCGAGTTCGAGCGGGTCCTCCGCTTCTGGCTGGATCGCGGAATTTCCGGTTTCCGGGTTGACGTTGCCCACGCGCTGGTCAAGGCAGCAGGCCTGCCAAACTGGGGTGGACGCCCGGATGGCAACAGCTCAGACGGCTTCCCCGGCCATGAGGCCCCCATGTTCGGCCAGCCCGCCCTGCACGATATCTACCGCCGCTGGCGCTCCATCCTGGAGGAATATGGCCCCGACAGGATCCTCTGCGCCGAAGCCAACGTCGATCCCCTTCCCCGGCTGGCACAGTGGGTCCGGCCCGACGAGATGCACCAGGCCTTCAATTTCCCGTACCTGCACGCCGGCCTGGACGTGAACCGCCTGCGCCACATCATCACCGACTCGCTGGTCTCCCTGGACGCTGTCGGCGCACCGAGCACGTGGGTGCTGTCCAACCACGACGTCGTCCGGCACGCTACCCGATTCGGTTACGAGGGACCCGGTCCCCGCGACGGCGACGGTATCGGTGCGGACGACGTACAGCCCAATGAAGAACTCGGACGACGGCGGGCTGCCGCGGCCACCATGTTCATGCTTGGCCTCCCCGGTGGTGCCTATCTGTACCAAGGGGAAGAGCTTGGGCTGCCTGACTCCACAGACATTCCCGGGAGCATGCGTCAGGACCCCACCTTCGCCCGGACCGGCGGAGAAAGGATAGGCCGTGACGGCTGCCGAGTGCCGTTGCCATGGCGGTCTTCGGAGTTGCATGCCGGTTTCGGCGATGGCCAGGATCCTTGGCTGCCGCAACCAGATTCCTGGGCGGCATTGGCGAGGGACAAGCAGCAGGAGGATCCGGCGTCGCACCTTAATCTTTACCGGGAAATGCTTGCCCAACGCGCTGAACGTCGGTTGGGCCAGGGCTCCCTGGCGTGGGTGGAAGACTACTGCACCGACTCCTCGCTCGCCTACCTCAACGGCGACACCCTGGTGATCATGAACGTGGGTAACCAGCCCCTGCCGCTTCCCGAGGGCAAGGTAATCCTTCGCAGTTCGGCGGCAGGCAGCACCCATCCCATGGGCTCCGATCTGCAGGGCACCGATCTACTAAGCTCAGGGGAGAGCATCTGGCTCACAACCAGCTAACTTTCCCACCGAGGAGCAGCATGACCGGCATCAAGGACGTAGCCGAGCGATCGGGACTCTCCGTTGCCACGGTTTCACGCGCGCTCAGTGGCAAAGGCAACGTCTCCCCCGCCAGTCGGGAACGGGCGCGTGCAGCTGCAGCTGAGCTTGGCTTCGTGCTCTCCTATCACGCCTCGAGCCTGGCCTCCGGCCGTACCCACAACGTTGGCCTGGTGGTGCCCTCCGTCCACCGCTGGTTCTATTCAGCGGTGATCGAGGGTGCCTCCGCTGCGCTCCTGAGTGCGGGATACGACCTCACCCTCTACAACATCGGGGAAGACCCACAACACCGGCACAGCGTGTTCAACGATTTCCTGCTGCGCAAGCGCGTGGACGCGGTCATCGCGGTCTCCTTGGAGCTCAGTGAAGATGAGATGCAGCAGCTTCTCGCCGTGCACAGGCCGATCGTTGGAATCGGCGGCCCCCTTCCGGGAGCCTCCACCATCCGGATCGATGATTCCGCGATCGCACAGCAAGCCACAAACCACCTCATCGGCCTGGGTCACACCAAGATCGCCCACATGACCGGCGAAGAAGCATACGAACAGGACTTCCAGCTTCCCGGGACGCGGCGCGGTGGTTTCGAGAAAGCAATGAACGACGCCGACTGCCAGGTTCGGCCCGAATGGATCGTTTCCGCTGACTTCACCATCGAAGGCGCTTACGCCGCAGCCCGGCAACTGCTGGGGGGCGCACCAGAGCGACCAACGGCGGTGTTTGCCGCATCAGACGAGATGGCCATCGGCACCATCCTGGCTGCGCGTGACTTCGGCCTGCGGATTCCAGAGGACCTCTCGGTCATCGGTATCGACGGGCACGACCTCGGGAAGGTCATGGGCCTCACCACCATCGACCAGGACGCGAAGGGACAAGGAGCACTGGCCGTGCGCACCCTGCTGGGCGCCATCAACAATGGCCTGGTCCTTGAACCTGCCGATACTGAACACCCCACCAAGCTCGTGGTTCGTTCGAGCACGGCTGTGCCCAGGAACGACGCCGCCCAGGCCGGGGCTGCTCGTTAAGCAAACGGCTACTGCTTCAGGATCTTTTCCATGACCAGTTCCTGCTTGGATGTGTCCTGGGGATATGGCCGGCTGTCCCCTGTCGTGTTGAAACCGTGCCGCCGGTAGAAAGCCAACGCCCTCGAATTGTCCTCGTGGACGCCCAACTCCAGGAGCTTGGCACCCAAGTCCATCCGGGCAGCCTCGCACGCCTGGTGGAGGAGTTCATCCGCCAACCCCAAACCACGATGTTCGGGGGCAACGTAGACACTTATCAGCATGGCTTGAAGAGGCTTCTGCGGGTCTTGAGGATGCTTCAGGACAACCCTCATCAGCCCACAGAACGGGCTTCCTTCCACGCCACCGTCAGCCACCAACGTCACGCTGGAATCGCCGGCCATAGCGGCAGTCCGTTCCTGCCATTGCGCATCCGTTTGCCGCCGCGCCGCCTCCAGGCTTTCGACATAAGCCATGGGCGTATCCGCTAGCATTTCCAGCCGGACTTTCCTCAGGAGACACCAATCTTCAGCACGAAGTCGCCCGACCCTAGGCAACGGTCCCGCCCATGAACCGTACATAGCGTTCCAGGACGCGAGGCCAACCTTCCGCATACGATGCCCGGCTGGCAGCAGGATCCTCTGCACCTTCCCAACCGTCGTGAACCAACCGCACCTCGGTGCCACCCTCCACTGCCCGGAACGAGATCCTCAATTCCGTGGACCAGAGGGGCGTGCTCGCCGGATACCAGCTTGCATGGAAGGACAACGGCGGCTGCCAGTCATCGATGGTTCCCCACACCGAAGTGCGTCCGTCCTCGGCCGTCTCCAGGATCAGGTTCTCCTCGAACTCCACGTGCGATCCCGCACCGAACACACTCTCCTCTTCGAGGGGCCACCACAAATGAGGATGGTCCGTAAACCCCAAAAAGGCATGTGAAACGCTGGTGGGCACCACCACTGTCAGCACCAGGGGTTCAAGTTCATTGGTGTCCTGTGACGATGCCGCGGGCTCCGGCTCGGGATGACTGAAAATACTGTCCATGACCACCAACTGTACCGGTGCGGAAATGCGCATTTCCCCCGGCAACCATGTCCAGCCCGAGGTGCTGGAGGATGGCTTGGTTGCGCAGCCCGTTGGCGCGGTGTTAGAGTCCCGTTGATCGTGATCTATCAACAGGAGGTGAGACCCATGAACGCAGTATCCGCAATGGGTGCTCCCCCGCAGTACACGATCTCGCGACTGATCTAGTCGCCAGCGGGAGCGCCACAGAGGCAATTCGCGAAAGGCGACTCCCATGAACACAACACCTTTTTCAACCCTGCCCGTCACGCCGACGACCACTTCCGCGCAGCCACGGTCCTCCCAGGATCAGCCGCAAGAAAATCCCGCCACGATTCCTGGGCATCTAACCGGACGGGCGCTGGTGCTTGGTGGCGGTGGATCAACAGGCAATGCCTGGCTGATCGGCGTCATCGCCGGAATGTTCGATGCCGGCATGGATGTGACCACCGCCGACTTAACGGTCGGCACATCGGCCGGCTCCACGGCGGCGGCACAGATAGCTGGCGCGAGTGCTTCAGAACTATATGCAGCTACCCTTGCCGCACCACCCCAGCCGGAACGACAGCGGCCGCGGCAAGCCACTCAGACCGAGCCCAGTCCGACGCAGTCCAACCCAGCACAAGCCGGTCCAGCGCGGCAAGTGGTGGACCATTTGGAAAGAACACAAAAAATCATTGAGGCCTCTGCGGATCCTGCCGATATGCGTCGCCAGATGGGCGCTGCAGCGCTCAAGTTGCCTGCTACCGCGGACGAATCAAGGCAAACACAGTGGCGTGAAACGGTCGCCTCCCGGCTGCCAAGTTTGCAGTGGCCGCAACGAACAGTACTCATCACAGCGGTGGATGCACGGACCGGTCAGCCCGTCGTCTTTGACCGTCACAGCGGGGTCGAGCTGGTGGATGCTGTAGCCGCCAGTTGCGCCAGTGGGTTTGCCTACAGCATCGGTGACGGCCGATACATTGACGGCGGTTATCGATCCAACGCCGAGAATGCAGACCTGGCAACCGGATACGCACGCGTCCTGGTGTTGTCACCATTTGGGGGCAGAACACGCACACCGCTGGGGTGGGGCCTGCACCTCGCAACACAGGTCGACGAATTACGTGCCGACGGCAGCAAGGTAGAAACGGTCTTCCCGGACAGCAGCTCCGAGCACATGTTCGGCGCCAACGCGATGGATGCCTCCATGCGTCCGGCGGCTGCCCAGGCCGGTTACGAGCAAGGCCAGGCCCTTGCGCAGCAACTCACTGGGTTCTGGAACGGCTAAACACGCGTTAAATGGGGGAAGCCCCGGCCGTGGTGGTCGGGGCTTGGTTGGTTCTAGCGTCTTTGATTGTCTCGTTAATGTGGGAGACCCCCCGACCCTTGGTGGGTTGGGGGGTCTCGACCTAATGTGTGTCCGGCGGTGTCCTACTCTCCCACACCCTCCCGGGTGCAGTACCATCGGCGCTGTGGGT
>NZ_JBEPSI010000019.1:0-24326 GCF_040548745.1 Arthrobacter sp. 2762 | reverse complement strand
CTGGCTGCCGTCCCGAATGGCCAGCAGGAAGTCCCGGATCTGGTGCGTGAAGGTGTGTTCCCAGCCGATGATGTGACCTTGCGGCCACCACGCTTCGAGGTAGGGGTGTTCGGGTTCGTTGACCAGGATCCGGCGGAACCCTTGCTCCCGCACCGGGACGGTGGAGTCCAGGAACATGAGCTCGTTAAGGTTTTCCAGATTGAAGGTCAGCGATCCGGTTGAGCCGTATATCTCGATGCGGAGGCTGTTCTTTTGGCCGGTAGCCACACGTGATGCTTCAACGGATGCGCTGATTTTGCCGGTGAGACCAAGCGTTGCCCAGGCTGCGTCGTCCACCGTGACTTTCTCCGGCCCCTTGGGTCCAGGTCGTTCGGTGACGAAGGTCCGCAGTGTTCCGGTCACTTCGGTGACTGTTTGCCCGGTAAGGTGCTGGATCTGGTCGATGGCGTGGGAACCGATGTCTCCCAGGGCACCTGAGCCGGCGGTTTCCTTCCGGAGCCGCCAGGTCATGGGGGACTCGGCATCGGAGAGCCAGTCCTGCAGGTAGGCCGCGCGGATGTGGCGGACGGTGCCGAGCCGGCCTTCAGCGATGAGTTCTTTGGCAAGGGCCAGTGCGGGGACGCGGCGGTAGTTGAAGCCGATCATCGACTGCACTCCGCGGGCGCGGGCTTTGTCTGCAGCCGCGGTCATGAGTTCGGCCTCGGCAACGATGTTGGCGAGCGGCTTTTCCACCAGGACGTGTTTTCCTGCTTCCAATGCGGCGATGGCAATTTCGGCGTGCATCCAGCCGGGTGCGCAGATATCGATGATGTCGATGTCGTCGCGGTCGATCACGTCCCGCCAATCGGTGGCGGACTCGGCCCAACCGTACTTTTCCGCGGCTTCCGCGACTGCATCGGCGTCCCGGCCGACGAGCACCTTCTGCTCGAAGGCCGGGACGTCAAAGAAGCTGGCCACATTTCGCCACGCATTCGAGTGGGCCTTGCCCATGAAGGCGTAACCGATGGCGGCGACACCCAGGGGTGCTTTTTTCATTGCGGTTCTCCTTGCAGGGCAAGTGCTTTGCCTCGGGCGTGCTCGTGGTCCGAGAGGCTGGCGGTGATGGCACGGGCGGCTTTGACGGCTGTGATGGTTGCGGTGAGGGTCGAGTTGCCTACCAGGGCCGTGGGCACCACGGACCCTCCTGCGAGGTAAAGGTTCGAGTAGCCCCAGACTTTGCCTTCTGGGTTGCACACCGATGTTCCATCGTCGGCAACTCCGGCTCGTGTCGTTCCAGTGAAGTGCAGTGACGAACCAGGTGGCAGCAGTTCCGATTCCCACGATTTGAGGTCAACAACCCCGATCGCTTCGGCCAGGACGCGTTGGACCCTTTTTGCTTCCTCGATGCGGGCCGTGTCGGCGTCGCTGTAATCGAAAGTAAAAGCCATTTCCGGCATACCTGTGGAATCGAGGCGTGATTCGGAGAAATCGATCCGGCTGCTTGCACTGATATCGGTGGGGATGAAGAATCCCAACACGGCACCGTAGGCCAGAGGTGTCCCGTCCTGGTCAAAGAAGGTCCGGTCCATGAATTGGCCATGGAATGGCTGCTTGGATCCGTTGTGCGGCATCCAGTAGCAGTTTAGAACCCATTCGTCGACACGGTGGCGTGGAATATCAGACAGGGTGAGTCCGAGCTTGTCCAGATCGGCGACAATCTGGCCGGTCAGAAAAGCGTGCTCGTTCAGGTATCTGCCCAGTGCCGGTGGCCGGATACCTGAAGCGAAGAGCAGCTGGGGCGTGCGGAGGGGGTCTGCCGCTACGGCCACTGCTGTTGCCTGGATGATCCTTTCGGTTCCGGTGGGGATGTCTTTGACGCGGACGCCGCTGACGGTGCCGCCGTCATGGACCAGTTCCAGTGCCAGGGTTTCGGTCAACAGCTCAAAGTCTTCACCGGCCGGTTCCACCATGCGCGGGAAGATCCGGTTCGGTCCGGTCCGCAGCAGCCGGTCCCCGTCCGGGGTGATGGCCATCGGCATGGGTTGGGGTTGCCGGGAGGCCGCGCAGGATTTCCCGACGATCCCGGTGATCTTTTCAAGGACCTTTTGGCCCGGCAGCGACGTTCCGTAAGGGTTTGGGTGCACTCCAAGCAGCCGTTGGGCGGTGTGGAGGTCGTTGGCCCAACCCTCCGGATCCTGGCTCGCGAAGCTTTCATCACCCCAGGGCCAAGGGCATGCTGCGGTCCAGTGCACGCCCATTCCGCCCTGGTTGATCCCGACAGCGGCGCCGGGAAACGCCGTCGTATTCCCGGACAAGGCCGACACGCTGTACAGGCCCGCTTCGATACCTTCCGTGCCGTTGCCGAGGCGGTGGGACACGTCAGCACCCACATACGCGGACTGGATCCCCGGGGAAGCCCGCTTGACGTAGCGGGACCGCAGATCCGGGTCCGCTACGTCGTGCAGGTGCTGCCCGGTTTTGGCTCCGATTTTCCGTCCGCCGTCGACGATGACAATTCTGGCCTCGGGTTTGGAGGATCGCACTTGCTGGGCGATGGCGGCGCCCATGATCCCTCCCCCGATAATCAAGACGTCGGCTGCTGGTGTTTCTTGCATTGCTGCTTCCTTTGGAGCGCTGGGCTCACTTGGTTGTGGTGGTCAAGGCCGAATCATCGGCTGCTTGCTTGCTTTCGCGGAATGTGATCCCGAAGTAGATGGCTGTCACGGCAGCGATCGCGCAAGGGATGAGCCAGATCAGTGTCCAGTTGTGCCCTCCACTGACGCGGAAGATGTCAATGATCGGACCGGCCAACGCTGCCCCGATCAAGAACCCAACCCCGTACGTGCCGGTGAAAATGAGCCCCTGAGCGGAGGCGCGCAGCGACGAGGGCGCGTGACGGTCGGTGTAGATCTGTCCCGTGACGAAGAAGAAGTCGAAGCACACGCCGTGGATGACCAGGCCCAGCACGATCATCCAGTACGAGGAACCGGTATCGGCGTAGGAGAAAAGCACGAACCGGATGACCCACCCGATCATGGCGACGATCATGACGGTCTTGATACGGAAACGTCCAAGAATGAACGGCATCAGGAGGAAGAACACGACCTCGGAGGCCTGTGCCAGGGTCTGCACGCCTGCCGCGCCTTGGACGCCGACGTCGTTAAGCCACAGGTTGGTGAAGCCATTGAAGAACGATGCGGGAATCGAGACCAGCACTGATGCGATGAAAAAGACCAGGAACGACCTGTTCTTCAGCAGCTTCAGAGCATCAAGTCCCAGTGCCGCGCCGATGGATTGCTTCTCAGCACTGACGGCCTGCCGCGGAGTCTTGGGCAAAAGGACAAAGCTACCGGCCGCGATGAGCAGCGAAGCCGCGCCGGCCAGGATGAAGGTCCAGTCGAGCATGTGCTGCTGTTCCCAGCCCAGCCCGCCGATGAGCAGCCCGCCAGCGATCCAGCCCACCGTTCCCCACACCCGGATGACCGGGTATTGCTTCTCCGGATTGTCCAGCAAACTGAACACGATGGACGTGGCCAGAGGCTGCGTGGGCATGTAAAGGATCATGTAGGTCACACAGATCCCGATGAACAACGGCAGTGACGCCGTCGAGTTGGCGAAAAACATGGCCGCAGCAGCGCCCACGTGCAGGACGATGTACGTCGCCCGGGGTGTGAAGACCCTGTCCGCAAGGTATCCAACAAGTATCGAGGCAACAATCGCTCCAATAGACAAACTCAAGTAGACGACGCTGACTTCGGTTCCACTGGCGGCGAACTTCGTCACCATGTACGTCCCCGCGGTGACAATCCAGGCCCCGATGGCGAACTGCTGCAGAAACCACAAGGCGGAGAGCCTGACCTGCAGTCCCCTATTCAACTTCGCGGACTGGGGCGGCTGCCAGCCGGGCGTGCCTGCCCCGACGTGGGATTGGGATGTTTCCTTACTGGTCATTGCTTTGCTCCTTTGCAAACCGTGCTGAACCTCGGTAGTGCGATGCGATGTGTGGGAGATCCGTCATCGAGCGGGTCCTCGTTGAATCCGTGTCGACGACGTCTAGTCCAAGGGCTTCTTCCCTTGACGGGGGGCCGGAAATTCCCCGGCGAAATTCCTTTATGCTACAGAGTAGCGGAATCTGCGGGACTGTAGCAATAGAATGGATGGTAGAACATGGGAAGCTGTGGAAGTCCGTGCAGATTCGAGGGAGGGAACGCAACCGACGATGACCGCGATCGATCTTGCCGCGATGCGGCAGCACAACTCCGGCCTGGTATTGGCTGCCCTGTTTCAAGCCCGGGAGCCCGTACGCATGGCCACCCTCGTGCGCCAAACCCAACTGTCCCGGCGCACCGTGGAGCTCATCTTGTCGGCGCTGATCGACGAAGGATGGGCTGCTGAGACAAGCGAACCAGTAGGCGACAGCCTTGGCCGGCCCCCTCGACGTTACGAATTCCGCACGGATTCCGCGCTGTTCGCGACCGTAGCTTTCGACCCGCACGCCGCCACCGCCGCGATCGTTGACGCCTACGGCCATATCCGCCATCAAGCCACAATTGTGCTCGAAGACATCGACAACCCCTCAGAGTGTCTGGAATCGGCGTCAGACTTGCTCAAAGCAGTCGTCGCAAAATCAGGGTGTCCCTGGCCGTCGCTGCGGGGCATTGGTATCTCAGTCACCGGTCGCATCGACGACGACGGAACTGTCATGCACCTGCCTTACACACCGGCATGGACCGGCGTGCGGCCCGGGGACCACTTTGCATCCGCTTTCGGACTGCCTGCACTGGTGGACAATGACACGAACCTGGCAGCTCTTGCCGAACAATGGGTCGGCGGCGCCGGTGGCTACTCGAACTTCGTCTGGCTAATCGCCGGCTACCGGCTTGGCGCAGGAGTTGTCATCAGGAAAGAGATCCATAAAGGCCTGCACGGCGCAGCAGGCGAAGTTATCCAAGTCTCATCAATGGGACTGGCTGCAATGCAAGAACAACCTCTGGGTTTCATCTCCTCCCCCGTTCCTGCCCAGCGCACCCAGGCCCTCTCAATCGTTCACGCGGCTGAGGCCGGCGACGTTGAAGCTCTGAAATCAGTTGAGGAGCTGCTGGACCTCATCGAACCGGTTGTTTCAACGTTCGCCTGGACGATTGCCCCGGAAGCCATCTTCCTCGGCGGCGGACTCGAACAATCCAGACTCCTCATCGACCTACTACAGCAACGCCTCAAAACATCCGGGCTGCCGCCAATCCAAATACGCCCATCCAACCTGGGCGAAAATGCCCCCCTCTTGGGGGCCGCCTACATGGCCCGCTCTGCCCAGAACGACCCCCTCACCCAGGCACTACGCGAGAATCACCTGGCTACCTTCCCTCTCTCAGCAAACTAAGAACAAGACTGAACCCGGCAGACCGCGTATCAGTTGGTGCAGAGAAGCTTGGACCTGATCTTGGCGTCCTTCGCCCAGGACGGCAGCAGGGGTAAAGACCCGCCGCTCAACTGCGGTCAGTCGAGTAGCGCTACGCCGAACTCAGCGACGACGGCCCGCAATTCCCTGAGGTAGCGCTGCGCTTGGTCGGTGAGCGGAATCGCGGCGTGGCCGATCCAGCCGATCTCGATGCGTTCGTCAACGTCGAGCGGGATGGCGACGATCTCCGGGTCGAGCTGCCCGCTGATGATGCCCGTCGAGATCGTGTAGCCGTGGAGCCCGATCATGAGGTTGAAGATCGTGGCACGGTCTGAGACCCGGATCTCCTGCTTGCTGGACATGGTGGAGAGAATTTCCTCGGCGAAGTAAAAGGAGTTGTTCGCACCTTGATCGAAGGTTAGCCGAGGCAAACCGGCGAGATCATCGAGAGTCGCACGCTCTTTTGAGGCGAGCGGGTTGTTCCGTGAAATGAAAATGTGCGGATCGGCGAGGAAAAGCGGAGTGAACGCGAGCCCGGATTCCCGGAGCAGCTTGTCGATGACCTTCCGGTTGAAATCGTTCCGGTAGAGGATGCCTATCTCGCTGCGGAGCGTCCGGACATCCTCGATGATGTCCCAGGTACGGGACTCACGCAGCGAGAACTCGTATTCGGCCACATCAGTGGCCTTGACCATCCGGACGAAGGCGTCCACCGCGAACGAGTAGTGCTGCGTTGACACCCCGAGCAGACGTCGCCGCGGTGGCCTACCAAGATAGCGCTGCTCGAGGAGAGCGAACTGCTCGACGACCTGCCTCGCGTAGCCGAGGAACTCTACCCCGTCGGCGGTGAGGGTGACCCCGCGGGCGGAGCGAACCAGGAGCGCACGGCCAACCCGGGCCTCAAGGTCCTTCATCGCGGCGGACATTGTCGGCTGCGCTACGTAGAGAAGATCGGCGGCCGCGGAGATCGACCCCTCAGCTGCAACTTCTATGAAGTAACGGAGCTGCTGCAGGGTCAATCCGCTCGAAATCTGAGGCATAGGAAGATTCTATATGTATGCATAGTAACCACTAGTTACTTGATACCCCTCGGAAGGCTGCACCATGGATACATCCCCTTCGGAAAGGCCGTCTCCGGCCCATCAACGGATTGGCAGCGCATGGCAGACGACTTCACCTTCAGCATCACCACCACCCGCTTCGACGAGGACTACTCCCCGTCGGAAGGCTCACGGATCACGACGAATTTCGCCAACCTGGCACGGGGCGAGCACCGCCAGGAGAACCTCCGCAACGCCTTGACCATGATTCGCCGCCGCTTCAACGATCTCGCAGACTGGGACAACCCGGACCGGGACCGTTACACGCTCGAGCTTGAGATCGTCTCTGTGCAGATAGCGTTCACTGCGGAAGGTACGGATCAGCAGTTCCCGCTGTTCGAGGTTCTCGACATCCAGATCGTCGACCAGCTGAACGGGGTCCGCCACCAAGGGATCGTGGGGAACAACTTCTCCTCCTATGTCCGTGACTTCGACTTCAGCGTCGTACTGCCGGCGGCAGCAGGGGACTCAGGCAAGCCCGCCGTTCCAGGGGACTTCGGCGATCTTCACGGCAAGCTGTTCCAGCAATTCCTCGATTCCCCGGCATGCCAGGAACGCTTTCCGCAGCCGCCAGTAGTCTGCATCAGCGTCTCCACGAGCAAGACGTACCGGCGAACGGAGAACCGTCACCCGGTCCTGGGCGTCGAGTACCAGCAGGACGAGTTCTCACTGACGGACGCATACTTCGCAAAGATGGGGCTGCAGGTCCGCTACTTCATGCCACGCGGCAGCGTCGCGCCGCTCGCCTTCTATTTCCGCGGCGACCTGCTCAACGACTACTCCAACCTGCAGCTCATCGGCACGATCAGCACCATGGAGACGTTCCAGAAGATCTACCGCCCGGAGATTTACAACGCGAACTCCGCCGCCGCCCACGTCTACCAGCCGAGCCTGGGAGAGCAGGATTACTCGCGGACCCAGATCGCCTACGACCGGGTCGAGCGCAGTCAGCTGGCGATCACTCAGGCGAAGTACACGGAGGAACACTTCATCACGCCCCACAAGGATCTATTGGACCAGTGGACCGCCAAATACCCCGCCCTCGTCAATTGACCCACGGAGAATCGTCAATCATGAACACACTTTTGCCCACCACCGTTGTCGGAAGCCTGCCGAAACCATCGTGGCTCGCACAGCCTGAGACTCTTTGGTCCCCGTGGAAGCTGGAGGGAGATGCGCTGCTCGAGGGCAAGCAGGATGCTCTGCGCATCGCGCTCCACGAGCAGAGCCGACGCGGCATCGACATCGTCAGCGACGGCGAGCAAACCCGCCAGCACTTCGTCACTACCTTCATCGAGCATCTCAGCGGGGTCGACTTTGAACAGCGCAAGACCGTGCGCATCCGCGATCGCTACGACGCGAGCGTGCCGACCGTCGTCGGAGCGGTGCGCCGCGAGCGGCCGGTGTTCGTCGAAGACGCAAAGTTCCTCCGCGCAGCCACCGACCGGCCGATCAAATGGACTCTTCCCGGCCCAATGACGATGGTGGACACGCTCTACGATGACCACTACAAGAGCCGCGAGAAGCTGGCCTGGGAGTTCGCCACGATCCTGAACCAGGAGGCGAAAGAACTAGAGGCGGCCGGCGTGGACATCATCCAGTTCGACGAGCCCGCGTTCAATGTCTTCCTCGACGAGGTCAAGGACTGGGGCGTGGCTGCGCTTGAGAGAGCGGCAGAAGGACTGCGTGCGGAGACCGCCGTGCATATCTGCTACGGCTACGGGATCAAGGCGAATACTGACTGGAAGGCGACGCTCGGCTCACAGTGGCGGCAGTACGAGGAATCTTTCCCGCTGCTTCAGAGCTCCAGCATCGACATCATCTCGCTGGAATGCCAGAACTCCCACGTGCCCATGGACCTCATCGAGCTCCTCCGCGGCAAGAAAGTCATGCTCGGGGCAATCGACGTCGCAAGCGAGACCATCGAGACCCCGGAGGACGTCGCCAACACCCTCCGCAAGGCCCTGCAGTTCGTCGATGCGGACAAGCTCATCCCCAGCACTAACTGCGGCATGGCACCGTTCCCCCGGGACGTCGCACTGGCCAAGCTGAGTGCTCTCAGCGCAGGGACGAACATCATTCGCGAGGAACTCGCCCGCTCCGTCCCCAGGGTGTCATAACGATGTTTCACGCCTACCCCGCAGACACTTGGCTCGAGGCTCCGAAGCAAACCTTCCCGTCCTCCCTCTCCGCCGACGAATTCAAGGCACTGTTCCGTGGCCACCCGGGAGGTGTCGCCGTCATCACGGCGGATGCCGGCGAAGGACCGGTGGCGCTGACAGTATCGTCGGTCGTGTCAGTAAGTGCGGAACCTCCGTTGCTGATTTTCTCGGTCTCGGCACTGTCCTCTGCGTCCGAGATGCTTTCGCGCGCCGAAACCGTCGTCGTGCACCTGCTGGACGCGCACGACGTCGACCTGGCGAAGTTTGGAGCGACCCCCGGCGCCGACCGCTTTGACCAGACGCACCGCTGGTCGGCCCTTGCAACCGGCGAAGCGGTGTATGACGATGTCCGCGCCTGGGTGCGCTGCGCCGTCATCAATCGCATGGAGGTGGGGACCTCCACAATCATCGCCGTTCACGCCCTGGAGTCGCGCGTGATGCGTGACATCCAAGCGGGCGAACCCGGCGACGCCCTGGTCTACCACAACCGTTCATGGCACCGCCTGGGCGAGCATTCCAAGCTTGAAGGCTGAGCGCCGCGCCAACAATGCGAGGCGGCAAGCCGAACGGCTCACGACGGCGGGAGGATAACTCCCGCCGTCGTCCTCGTTAACATCGGAGCGTCCATCGACTTCCTGAATGGCTCGGATGCAACCCTGGTCTGCAGGCATGCGACGCTTCGGTTCGCCCTCGAGAAACACCCACCGAAAGCCTCATGACAGCACCGTACTGGCGATCGATGAGTTACATCATGTGTTCACGGACACCGAAGCGAACCGCTCGGCGCGCCTGCGTGAGGTCATGAACGGCCCAGACGAACACATCTCCGCGATGACCACTTATCGAAGAAGACCGGAGGCCCACACCCTAGAAACGAGATTGAGCCTAAGAACTGCCGGAGCGCTTTCGACAAACCCCACAAGACATATGGGCCCTTATCGGCAGACTGGTCGGCTTCGACATACGCGGCCGACGATCAGCTCGTCTCCGAACAGGCGGACGACCACGCAGAACTGGCAGCGGCCTAAGTGCGGAGGGACGCAGATATGGCGGGCCAGCTGATGCCTCAACATATCGGCCACGTGATCGATGCAGTCAGGGTCTACCTCGAGACAAGCGGAACGGACCTTTACGGATTAACGGCTTAGAGGCCTGCTCACTGAGCCGTCGCGTCACGCTACGGATACATATAACTCTCACTCATAGAGGTGAAGGCCCGCACGGGCGCAACTAAAAGGAGCCCGGCTTGGCGCCAGGCTCCTTTTGTTGAGTTCAGTCCAACACATATTCACTTGGGTCAGTACTCAGCAGTTGGGAATGCTACATGTCCAGGTGACCAAGGAATTCACCGGTGTAGGGGCAGAGGTAGGCGACGGTGTCTTTTACGCGGACGGTGAAGTCGGTGCCTCCTGGAACCTCGAACCGTTCTCCTTCCTTGTAGGTTGTCCACTCCCCCTGACCAGCGGGTTGCTGCACGTCCCAGGTTCCGCGGACGAGGTGCATCCATTCTTTGACGGGAGCTTCGAACTTCCATTCACCGGGCTCCATCACCCCGACGGTGAAGTTTCCCTGCTCGTTCTTGAATTCAAGGCTTCGTACTTGTCCCTCGAAGTACTCGTTCTGGCCGATCATGACATGCTCCCATTCGCAGTTGCGGTCTTCGGCTCGCTGGTGCGGCCTGCTGCGAATCACACTATTGAAGCCCCCCCTCCCAGACCATCGCCGGGGCGTACTCTTTGCTAACCAATTAGTGGCCGCCGCGTACAGAATTGCCGCGTGATCGTCGCTAATATGGGGCCATGGCACTTGAATTGAGGGCGTTCACGGTGGCTAAGCTTGCTTCCACCCCAGAGCTTGGGCTGACGACAGCGCACGGAGGAATCGGCCTTGAACGAGCCGCCGGTGTCCCCATTGCTGTAGAGCGAAAAGGACCGTTTCCGAGACTCCACGGCGGCGAAATCGTGCTTACCAGCGGGCTGCACATCGGTGAGGACTGGACAGCCTGGAAGGATTTCCTGTCGGAAGTCACGGGCGCCGGTGCCTCCGGGCTCATCATCGGACTCGGCGCCGAGGCCGCATTCGAGCGCCTCCCGGCGCGGGTGCCGGCTCTGGCAAGCGAGTATGACCTGCCACTGCTGACCGGTGACATCGCCGACTTCGGGCGAATCGCGCACACCATCGCCGTCCTGCACGCGGAAGGACAACGGGAAGCGCTCAGACGGCCGCTCGACCTGCAGATGGAGATCACAGCAATTGTGGCCCGCGGCGGCTCGTTTGGGGACCTGCTGTCCGGCTGGCAGCAAAGGACCGATGAGCCGGTGGCTGTATTCGACCGTCTCGGGAGGGTCATGGCCAGAAGCTCGGCCTTTCCTTCGGTCCTGCTCACGCCCTTGAGCGAACGCCTCGCCGGCCGTGAAGCACCACGACTTGGAGAAGAACTCCTCCTGTCAGCCACCGAGCTGGTCGCCGGACCCGACGAACCATCCGCCGGCGTAGAAGAGACGGTCGAGGTCTTCCCGTTCGCAGGCAATGACACTGTCCGGGGGTTCTGCGTCCGTATCCCGACAGGCCAGGAGACGGCAGAGCTCGCCGCGCCAGCACTGCGTTCGCTTCTGGCACTCGAATTCGAACGCGTGTGGTTCCTCGACGAATCTGCACGCCGTAAGCGCGCCGAACGGTTTGCGCGCCTCCTGACGTTCACGGAACCGGGCAGCGCACGGACGTTCCTCCGGAGCATCGGCATCGATTCAGGCCCGCTGCGGGGCGTGAGCATCGAAGCGCGCAATGAGACCCATGCCGAAGTGCTCATCGACGACCTCGCGGTCGTCCTCGCCGCCCCTTTCATACGGCACCGTCACCGCATAGTCGAATGTCTGGCAACCGTCGACCCCCGAAAGGCTCTGGCTGACTACGGTCTCGACGTCCCCACGGGGATCGGCACCAACGGCGCTCCCGAGCACTCCGCCCGCAGTATCAGGCAGGCAACCCTGGCATTGGAGACCAGCCGTCGGGCCGGCACCCCCATCGAGTACGTCGACGGAGCCTCGCACGAGTTCCTGATCAACGCCGCTCCATCCGAATACCTGGAAGCCTTCTCCAGTGCTGTCCTCGCCCCCATCGAGAACTCGCGTGGAGGCGAAGCCCTCCTGAACACACTGCACACATGGCTTCTCGAGCGCCGATCCGTCGAAGCGACAGCCGAACGTATGGGAGTCCACCGGCACACGGTGCGGAACCGGATGCAGCGGATCATCCAGATCACCGGTCACGACCTGGACGGCATCGATGCTCAGACCGAGCTCTGGCTCGCCCTGAAAGTCAGGGGCTTCCGCGACAGCGTAGGTACTTCACCTTCAGGGCCATAACTAACAGTGGGGATTCGCCGCCAAGGCCATATTCTGGGCTGACGTTAGCTGCCATGATGGTCGTCACATCCTGCGGACCCACCGCGAAGATCCGGTACTCAAATGAGGAACGACATCATGCCCACCACCGTAGCCACCACAGATTCCGTCCCCCGATCCATACTCCGCCGAGTCATCATCGCCAGCGGGCTCGGCACCTTGCTGGAGTACTTCGATTACGCCAGCTACAGCTACCTCGCGACCACCATCGCAATAGTTTTCTTTCCCCCGGAGGACCGTGCTGTTGCCCTGATGAGCACCTTCGCAGTCTTCGCGCTATCGTTCCTAGTACGCCCGCTCGGGGCCTTCGTCTGGGGCAGCCTAGGCGACAAAATCGGCCGCAAGAGCATCCTCGCCACGACAATCATCCTCATGTCCGGAGCAACTTTCCTCATCGGATTCATACCGAACTACGAAACCATCGGCATCGCAGCACCCATCCTGCTCCTGCTGCTCCGCGTAACACAGAGCTTCTCAGCCTCCGGCGAATACGCCGGCGCAGGCACCTTCGTTGCCGAGTACGCCCCCGCCGCCAAGCGCGGCCTGCTCACCAGTGTTGTACCCATCGCAGCTGCCGCCGGATTCCTGGCAGCCTCGCTCATGGCCGCCATCCTCTACGCCAGCACCTCACCGGAATTCATGCAGGAGTGGGGCTGGAGGATCCCGTTCCTCATCGCGGGCCCGCTCGGCATCGTTGGCCTCTGGCTTCGCCTACGTTTGGAAGACACCCCGCAGTTCCGCCGGGTACTGGAACTCGAAAAGAAGCAGCGCCAGAGTGCAGTTGATCAGCCTCCGGCCTCAAACCGCTGGTCCGAGACCCGCAAGAGCCTCCCGTCGATGTTCAAGGCACTGCTCGTTATGTCGCTCAATGCCGGCGCCTACTACCTCCTGCTAAGCTACACGCCCTCGTTCCTCATCGAGGAGGCAAGGATGAGCGAGGCGACCGCAACACTGGTTGTCACCATTGGCCTCGTGGCGCACATCATCTTCATTCCCCTTGCCGCGCGCCTGTCCGACCGGATCGGACGTAAGCGCACCCTGATGATCTCAAGCATCGCTTTCATCGTCTTGAGCTACCCGATCATGACCCTGCTTTCCTTCGGAGGAGTGGTCCTCGCCTCCGCGGTCCTCATCGTCTCGCTCATGTTCTTCGCTATGAACGATGCAGTGTTTCCTTCTTTCTTCACCGAACTGTTCGGCACTCGCTCGCGCTACCTCGGATTCGCGTTGCCGTTCAACGTCGGCGCCATGCTCTTCGGCGGCGTCGCGCCGCTTATCGGCACCTGGCTGATCGCCACGACAGGCAACCCCAGCTCGCCGGCGTTCTTCCTGATGGGCATCGGTGTACTGTCCCTGATGGGCTTGCTGATGAGCGCGGAGACAGCACGTAGCCCCCTCGCCGACGAGCAAGCTGAAGTGAACAGGCCATCTACCTCTTCGGTCTAACCCCTCACACCGCAAAGTGCCCTCTAGTAACCACCGAGCAAAGGGCCGGACAGCACCCCTGGGGAGCGCTGTCCGGCCATCGCCGCACACCACCCGTCACCCCACAAACGGGGAAACATCAGCCGCTCTTGCATCAGCTGCGTTCACCAGAGACGAACGACCTTTGGGGAAGCCCCACTACCCTGGAGTCGATTTCCACTCGCATGAGTCCTCCGCTACCAGCATTTGGCCCGCCGGCGACCGCAGGGGAGCAACACCGCAGTCATCCAAAGGCTGCTGACACACGGGCGCAATCATATTGCTCAGACCAAGCAGTAGAGGGGTGACGGGCAAACAGAGCCAAATCCATGCTGCTCAATAAGAAGATTACTTAGGTGGTGAGACTCCACGGACCACATGAGGCATGACAAAGATGCCCTTGCCCTCCCTCACAGGACGATCCAGTCGAAAATGTGGTCCCAGAGTGGTTCACAAAGTCATGTTGTACTCAGTCCCTCTACCCATGAAGAGGGGTAGGCCAACCACGACCCTGCCGGACGAACCAAGAGAGGAACGCATAACCCCAGCTCACAGCAAGCGGAGGGCCCACCAGCCATAACCCTGACCCCGATCCCCCACAACCAAACAGGCGACCCGCAGCGCCAGGCACAACTCGCGGCCAGTCTCAGAGGGACATGACCAACCAGAATGTACACACGTTAAAGCAAAAACCCCCTCTGACGAGGGGGTATGCCGTGCCCGAGGTGGGACTCGAACGGGATTCCAGGCCTTGGAAACACGGGGAGGTGGCGAAAACATGCGGAATCCTGGCCAATCCGATGGGCGTACGGGCCAGTCCGAGGTGGAAAGTGTGGACATTGTCCACACTTCTTTTTTGCCCAGCCGCGACCACTCCCAAGGCTGTAGCTGGGCATGAAAGTTCGAGCGAAAGCACCATGTTCCCGGTGGGCAACCACACAGCAATTTTCATCAATCGATTCACCTCCTTTCATATCCTTCATGCCTGCCGGTCCTGGAAGTACATGACAGAGATCAGCAACCTGAATGCCACATCGGAAGCCCGACGGGCTGCCTCAGCCAACCGTGAGTTCACTAGACAGAGACAAGGATTTGCCAAGATGGAGTTCAGCGGAGCTCGGTCTTATAACGATGCACCGTCAGGCCCAGCGCTCCTGCAGTTCCCAGACGCACAAACCCCCGTAGCTATGAACCCGGCGGATGAGCCCACATTTGTCGGCCTAAGTCCGCCACGAGCCCGGCGAGTGAACGAAAACCGTACGTGAACTGTGCGAACTTTAGACGCATGTGACCGTTCTGCAGACCACCGCTGCTACGAACGAGCTCGCTTGCTTTGAACTCAAGCAATTCATCCGCACGAATCGAGGTGTTGTCCGGCTCACCCATGGCCAGCGGTCAGCTTCATCGCCCCTTTCGGCGCGGTAGTCGTCAGGCAGGAACTCTGGACATTGCGTCACTTCGACGACCGCGTAGCAGTCTCTCGTCTCAGCAGAGATAAAGACGTGCTCCTGGCTTTATGCTTAGCCCCCTTGCCGGGCTTCCGAATACCATTCGCTGCGCCAGGGTCCAGTGCCTGCTCACTATGCTCGGACTTCAGCCACAAGGTCCGCGTTTCATCACGAGCATCAACCAGAAGCTGCTCCACAAGGGCCAGCGCAGAATTCTTGTCCAAGTCACCGGAAGCAGGCGTTAGGCACGAAGCCAGGCGCAGGCATACTCCAGTATTCCCGCCGCGCAAACAGCCAGAGGCCGACACTTTCAGGAAGAGGGACCGGCCTCCAGGCCAACGGCTCAACATGCCGAGCCATGAAACCTCTATCACCCCACCCTCTTAGAGCGAGTCAAGCACGGCACTGTCGATCGACTCGATTCGCTCGTGGATCGACCTGAACCCTGCATCGCCGGCCACATGAGCGGATGCTGCGGCAACAGCAAAATCGATCGGCTTCAATTTCGTTGACGCTTGTCCGAACGCTCCAACGCAGTACCCCGCAACGAACGCGTCACCGGCGGCAACAGCTACGCGCGCTTCAGCGACCGGACAACTTGTGAGCATGATCGCGTCATCCCAACGGTGGACAATCCCGCGCGCCCCTAGGGATACGACGGGCTCGTCGACGCCGTGTGACGCCATCCAACGCAGCCCGGCGATCGCTCGTGACAGGAGTGAATCATGGACTCGCACACCGGGAATCGCGCCTGCCTCATGTTCATTTGGCTTTGCCATTGCCACGACGCCTGTGCGTACGGCCTCGACAAGGGCAGTCCCCTGCCCGTCGACAACGACATGGCCGCCGGCTTCGGCGACAGACTGTGCCATGCGAGCCCATGTCTCAACGTCCAGACCGTCTGGGGTCGCGCCGCTCAAGACCACGATATCGCCAGGACTCACGTCGCGAAGCAGCGTTGAAAACAGCCGATCAACTACTTCCGACGTGACTGGGCCGAGTCGCGGTCCGCTCGCGTGCCCCGCCATCGCGCCCAAAGCTTCACTCGTAAGCGTGAGGTTATCTCGTGTGCGGCCCGGAACAGCAAAAGTGTCGACGTGAACGCCGTCGGCCGCCGCCGCTTCTCGGAACCTCCCTTCGTCGAGATCACCGACCAGGGCGTACGCGTGCGCTTCCGCTCCGAGCGTCTTGACGAAGCGCGCGACATTCATTCCCTTGCCTGCAGCGTGAACACGCCACGACAGCACCCGACCAACCTCACCAGGATCGATACGGTCAACATGTACCTCGTGGTCAAATCCTGGGCTAAGGGTTACCGTGCGGATCACGCGCTGGCCGCTGCGAGCCACGTCTCGAGGTACGCTGCGACACCGTCATCGTGATGGCGCGCGGTGGTGACCGTCGCCGCGTCCAGCACAGCCTGTTTGCCGTTCGCGACCGCGATGGAAGTTCCTACGGCGGCGAAGGCCGGGATGTCATTGTAGTTGTCGCCGAAAAAGTAGCAGTCGCTTTTGTCATAACCAAGCTCTTCTGCCGCAGCTTCGACACCAAGTCCTTTCGAACAAGTCGAGTTGGCGATCTCGAGGTAGGTGTCTTTCGAACGGTACGTTACGACACCGGGCTCGGTGCTGAGGAGCGCCTCGATCCCATCTACCAGCGACTGCTTACCCATGCACATGACCTTGTGCGGCGGATGTGCATCCACCCGACCAGAGGAGATGTATTTCTTCGACGACATCGAGTGCGGCGAAACCCCTGTGTTGTTGATTTCACGAGCGGTCCACGGATCATCGCCCCAGACGTGCCAATCCTCACCAGCGAAGAAGCTTGCGTGCAGGTCAACGCTGGAGCAGTATTCGGCGATCCTCCGAGCGTGCTCCGGTGCGATGGCGATATCGTGCACAGCTTTGCCCGAGCGGGACAGCACGAGTCCGCCATTGTAGGCAATCAACGGCTCGTCGGCACCGTCGTACAGCCGCTCCAGGATCCGCATCGACTCCGGCATGCGCGAAGAACAGAGCACGAAAGCATGCCCTGCGGCCCGGATGGCCCTGACAGCGTGGATAGTGCGCAGAGATAGTGTTCGGTCCGGGTTGAGCAATGTGCCGTCGATGTCTGTGCAGAACATGGCCATGTTTTGGGTCTCCTCGTGGGGTGTGAACGATCAGGTCAGGTGTGGGGCAGAAACGGGCAGCCGGGTCCGATCGTCGACGATCGGTTCTCGCAGCACAAGCCCCTCGACATTGCAGTCACGCAGGTCGCTGCCGCGTAGGTCGGGAGACTCGAAGGTGGCGTTTCGCAGGTCCGCAGCGCGCAAGTCAACATCGCGCAGGTCCGCGTCTATTAGCCGGCCTCCCCGCAAGCTGGCGGCCCGCAGATCCGTCCCTCGAAGAATGACGGCGCTGCCACAGCAATCCGATAGGTCAGCGCGGCGCATATCCGCTCGTTCCAAAACTGCTCCGTCAAGCACCGCTCGTGGAAGCCGGATATCCACGAAGGAGGAGTCCATGATACGAGCTTCGGTGAAGTCGGCATCCGAGCCAGCCAGGCGGGAGAGGTTTGCACCCGTCCAGTCCACGTTCCTCGCCTTGAGCGCGTCGACAGTCGCACCGTGCAGGTTGAGACCGGCAGCACAAGAACCGCTCAGATCTGCCCTCGATAGGTTTGTTTTGCGGAGGTCTGCGCGTGTGAGGTCGGTCGAAGTGAGATCGCCACCGCTAAGATCGCGTGCGGCGAGGATGATCCCGGCAAGGCTTCTGCCAGGGATACGGATCTCAGTCAAGTCAGCAGCGGCGATGAGCGTCTGGACGAACCGCTGCTCCTCAGCCAGTCGGCGCTCACGTTCCGCATCGGCCCGGCCGACCACCGCCTCGACATACAGAACGGCCACACCAAGCAACGCGCCGACGCCGAGATTGATTCCTAGATCGGAGTATTTGTTGCCTTCGCTTGGACCTAGAACCCACATTGTAATTCCGACGCTAAAAATTACAGCGATAAGGACAAGCGCGGGCAGGCTCGTCGATTGGAGCCTGGACCAGAGACGCCTCATGCAGATGCTGCCTCGGCCTCGACTGAATCCCGGATCAGGGCCGCTCGATCTTCCTCTCCGTTGGCGTCGAGCTCGATCGCGATTACCTCCAGGAGTTCGTCGCTTGCAAGACCACGTGCGTCAGCTGCTGAGGTGAACCACTCAAGAGCCCGCAGGAAGTCCCCGGTTCTCAATGCGATCTCCCCAAGCACGATCGCAGTCTCGCGGATGCCCTGCGCGTAGCCAATTGATCGATGCCCATGCAAAGCACGCTCGGCGGCCGCGTTCGCTTCCGAGAAGGCTTTTTCATCCTTGGCGAGAGTCATGAGGAAGGTCGCCTTGTACTGCCAACCGATCGCCTGGGATCGAGCAGAACCGACCTGAGTGCTCCACGAGATTACACGCTCGATGTGGTCGAGCGCCTCCTTCCCTTTGCCCGCCCGACGAAGGGTCTTCGCGTAGGGTACGAGAAAGCGGTGGCTCGCAACGCGGCTATCAACGGTGTCGATAGCCTGTCGGTAAAGGCTCTCCGCCTCGGCGAGGTCGCCGGATACACGAGACAGCTTCGCCTTATTCCGCAGCGCCCGAGCCCGCAGGGGGCCGGGCGCGAGGTCTGCGCGCATGGCAAACGCTTCATCGACGTGTGTGACGTACTGGATCCGATGATTCTCAGCGATGGCTGGTGCGATTCCCGCCTGTCGTTCGTACTGGCGGCCGTGTAATTCGGCCAAATCACATAGCACTTCGCATAGAGCTTCGGTGTCGTCGAGCGCCTCTGCGAGTCGGCGACTCTCTTCATAGGCGACGAGGGCCTGGTCTATCTCACCCTCGAACAGGAGCACATCGCCCAGCAAGTCAAGCGCAACAGTCCTGATCGAGGAGGGATTGGCTGCAACGGTCAGCTGCGCAAGCAAACGTCCAGCCTTTGCAACCTCGCTCGCACTTATGTACGCGTTGACGAGCTCGAGCTGAATCGAAGCCCTCGAGTCGTCCCCGTCGAACACGACTCCATCCGATGACTCCAGCGCTTTTCCAAATAGCGCCGCTGCCTCAGCGGAAGCTCCCGTGGCTTGCGCGTTGCGGGCCGCCCTAATCAGGTACGGGAAAGCATCTGCGTACTTGGCGGCCAGATACAAGTGCTCTCCGATCAAGGCGTCCCAGTCCTCGTTGGAGCTCGCCCGCAGATTGGAGATGACGCCGGCAACCTGGGCGTGCAAACGACGCTTCCGCAGTCCACTTAGCTGTCCGTAGAGCACGTCACGGATCTTGCCATGTGAGAATTCGAAGGACTCGTCACTCGACTGCAGCTCACGAATTAAGTCCACGTCGAGGAACTTCTCCATGTCACGCAGGAGTTCGTCCTCGCCTGCCTCCATCAAGCCGTGAAGAACCGCAAAAGCAAACCGTCGTCCGACGACTGCGGCTAGTTCGAGTTCGTGCCTCTCTTCGACGTCGAGCAGGTTCAATCGAGAGGCAATAACCTCTTCCACGGAGTCAGGGATGTCCCAGGACCCAATGTCCCCATCGAACAACCAGACATCGTCGACTTGACTCAGCGAAACCCGACCGGACCTTGGGTCGGGAGAGCAGAGCATTCGGATCAGCTCACGGGTAAAGAGCGGATTTCCCTCGGTCTCTTCGTAGAGCTTCCTGGTGACCGTCTCCGGTAGTTTGGCGGGACCGCCGAGTAATGATTCCACGAGCGACCCGAAGCCCACGACGTCGAACCCCCGGATCTCGTGATTCTGGTAGATGCCTTCCATACGTCGTGCCGAGGCGATGACAGGACGGACGGGGTGCGTGGGTTCCGCTACCCGGTCGGAGCGAAATGCCCCGAGGATGACGACGGGACCTTCATTGAGGCGCGAGACCAAGCAGATCAGCGCGTCAGCGCTCCCAACGTCCAAGTGTTCGAGGTCATCGATGAACAGTAGCCTCGGCGGAGATCCGGTTTTGCGGTAGTCACCCATGATCACGTTAGTGAAAGTGGCAACGATGGCTTCTCTTCGGCTCGCTGGATCAGCAGAAATTGATTCGCTGACGGCCGCCATCTCGACCTCGGACGAACCGGATCCGAACTGCTCGGCGACTAGTTCTCCCACGGGCCGGCCCCCCGCCATCTGCCGTACGAGTTCTCGCACCGGGAAATAGCTCATCCCCTCGTGGAAAGGTTCGCATGCCGTGCGGACGCAGTCGTAGCCCAGTTGTTCCGCTGCCTCCAACACCGCTTCGGCAAGTGCCGACTTTCCCGCCCCGCTAACCCCGCTGAGCATGATCACCGCTCCCGCGGGACTGGTTTCTCGTCTGCTCACGCGTTCGAGAGTCCTGCTGATCTGCGCCAACTCCGCGTCTCGGCCGTACAAGCCGCCTACAATATTGCGATTCACCGACACCCCAAATATGCCCACATCGCACCGGTTAGGCGATAGTGGGTTCATGCTATGGGCGGCTCAGGCGGAGGTCAAGGACTCGCGTTGACTCTTCAAAGAGGTGCCCTCGTGGCGGCGGGTCCACCTGCGGTCATGTCCGCCGCTTGATGGGTGTCAACCATGGACCTTGGGAGACGAAAGGTCCACGCCGGGTGCAGTCCATGTCATGTGCCGACATCGTCGGTGGTCGCCCCCGCCGGTTCCAACCAACGCATGCGAATCAAGCCTTGACGCTTTCGCGAAATGGATACTTGCCATGATAGGCGGTGGCTTCAGAGTCCGGCGCCACCTAGTCCAACATCTCTGGAGGCGCATACGAGAACCTAGCCAAAGCCAGTAAAGAAGTCTGGCTGAAAACCGTGGCTGCGCTAGTGGGTGGACTCTGGGTCGTTTGCTATGCCGCTTTCAGCCGGTCCAGGGATGAGTCATCATCAGCTTCTTGGAGGAACGGAAGTTGGCGCGGGCGCCGCCGCAACAAACGTGCCCAGCCGATGGAACTCAGTCCCCGCTGAATCACCTCAGGGCCTGCCCGGACTGCCGCGGCGCTGTTGGACGCACAGCCGCTTCATCCAAGGCTGTACATCGGTATGGCGTCTGAATAATTTGTCCCATGCTGGTGGTTGAGAAGCTTCACGACGCGAGGCTCAGAGGCATCATGCTCCGAGGTGTAATCCGGGTTGCACCCCGGCCAGCCCTCCCCGACGACCTCGATCTTCACACAATCCCAAGCCACGCCGGGCGGGAAGTAACGTAAGTAGATCGTCATGGCCGTAGTACAGCTGTCTCCAAGGTCGAGCTCCAGGCACAAGACGTAGTCCGTTGCCTGGGGCACTCCCCTGGCAGGGCTGGAGCTGTGAAAGCGGAACCCAGGGTACTTGGCCAAATACTCGTTGGCGCTGAAGCAATCTCCTGGAATGCTGTGGGAGCACCACTTTCCCTTCAGCACTTCAGGCATCCCTGGGACTGAGCGCGACGATTTCGCCTTTTCTGCCCGTGCCTTGATGGCGCTGACGGACGGAGTAAACCGGAGCTGCCGCACATCATCGTTCAATGCGGAGTCGCCGATAGCAGAGAAGATCTTGAGGCTGATGCCAGCCGTGCCGATCCCCAATCCGATGAGCCCGAATTTGGACAGGATCTTCTGTGCGTACACGGTGATCCATCCGGCCGACAAGTGCGGGTAGCGGTCGGCCAGGAGTGTCCTGACTCCCCGGTGGACCGCGTCCTTGGCCTGATCGGTGCTCAGGCAGGCGAGGGCCTTACGGTATGCGTCCACTGCGGTGCCGCTTGCCCCAATCGTCAATAATTCGTGGCCGCACTCCATCAGGGCCATGGTCGAGGCGATCGCGGTGATGGGGCTGTCCCCGCCGGCAAGCCCGCCGATCTGGCTCCATATCGTGGCCGCTGCGGTATAGAACCAGCCTGTCTCCACCTGAATCAGGGGTTTGCCGCTGTTGCCGTAGTAGAGCTCCTCCAATGCCGTCCGGTTGAAACCGAAGTGCATCTCGCCGAACGGCTGGACCAAGTATTGGCGCTTGTCGAAAGGGTTCTTGGGGAGCTCCGCCGCCGCTGCCATCGTCGCCAGATCCGTCGGTCCGGCCTGCCAAAGGTCACTCCAAGCCCAGGCAGGGTCGATGGCCACTGTGACCTTCGCGGCAGTGTCCCGGTTCATCTTTAGCTTGGCCACCAGGATGTCGCTGTTGTTGGCGTCCTTGCCCCCGCACCACAGGATTGGTGAGTTGATGTCATCGAAGAACTGCGGGTCCGCCCAGGTCGGCACCGGTTGCTCGCAGCTGACCCCGCTCGTTGCAGCGTTGCCCGTCACTTGGCCCAGGGTGTTGAAGAGATAGTCGAAGAATCCGTACTGCGAGAAGTGCGAGACCTTCGCGGTTGCGGTCGTGCGGTCCTCGGAGAGCTCCGTGGGAATTGGCTCCCAGGTCTTGGCGTTCTCATTCCAATGGGCGGCAACGACGACGTGGTCCTGTGCCACTGGGGTCTCCAGAGTCATCCTGACCGAGGCACCGGCATCAGGGAACGATCCGCCGTCCATTTCGTAAGCTGACAGGCCGACGAGCGTGGCTGTCGACGGTTGAGCCATCAACTGTTCTTCAGTAGGAGTTTTGGCCGTGACCTGCGCTCGAAGTCCTGAGCCTTCCGGGAATTCCACGGTGGTGGACCAGCCTGGACCCAGCGCAACGGAGCCCTCAGCAGATGATGCGGGCCGGGCCCACGGCTGCCACACCAAAACTGCTGCTACAACTGCCGCCACCACGGCCAATGTCACAAACACGAGTCTGGCTTTCACCGAATCCCCCATTCCACTTCAGGACTCCATATCTACCACCCGGGTTCAGACGTCGGCCATCATTCGCGTTCCGTTACGCAACGCTCAACTACTCGTTCCTGCCAATGCGAGAGGCATGCCCGTGACTACGGAATCAGCTTGGGAAAGCACCTGTGCTCGTAGTGAGGCAGCTTCGTGGTGTTCGACTTCTTGGTGAATAGTCGACTCGTGGGCACGCTCAACCTGCTCCCTGCGCTTACCCCTAGCCCCCTGGCGTCCATTTGGAGTGCTGCCTGACTTGATCCACAAGCTCAGTCATCCACGGCCGGTGCCCACGGTGAAGCGTCAAGCCCTCGGCCAGTCCGCTTACTGTGCATTCGGACCCGAGGACATCGATAGTGACGGGTCCGCGGCCCGTCGGGGCGTTGGTGATATGTAGCTGGCCAAAGGACTCCGGGAGCGCCGGATCCAGCCACAGGCCGCCACGGGAAACGTGCGCGTCATATCGCATCAGGCTCGTCACCAACGCGATCGGAGCAGTTGCTGCCCATGCCTGCGGCGAACAAGCCGTGGGATAGGGCACAGGCTGCGCCACCTGTCCCCTATCAAAGCCGCAGAAAAGCCCCCGCATCTCCACACCCGGCAGGCCCCATAAGCCGCCGGTGGACGGGTTGTGCCCACTGTGGGCAGGTGGAGCCCTCCACACAGCTCAAAGCTGGGCGGTTTCCAACGATCGTCGCAACACTGACGGAAAGTGGTGTTGATTCATGCGCAGTTCGACGCGCCGATCCAGGAAAATGGGGCCACCGGGCCTGGTTGAGATAAGGCCCTTGTATGTTCAGCTCATGAAAGAAGGGCACTCTAACCGGGCCGCTTGCAGGATCCTTGGGATCAACCAAAACACGGGCCTTCGTTGGTTGAATGGACGCAATGGGGTTGAGGGCTTGGTGCAGCAGGGCTTGGATCCGCGGCCCCGGAAGGCTGTTCCTGTGGCAGCTGTATCCAGCCGCTACCTGTCAGAAGACGAACGCATCTATATTGCCGACCGGTTGCTGGTTCGGGCTAGCCTTCGATCAATTGCTCGTGATCTTGGGCGGTCGCCGGCCACAATCAGCAGGGAAGTCACCCGGAACCGTCCCGACACGCGCAGGTATCATCCGTTCCGTGCCCAGAAAATGGCACAGAAGAGAAGGCCGAGACCAAGGCTCGCCAAGCTCGCTGGTGATGACGAGTTGAGGCATTACGTAGTCGAGTGCCTATCGAAACGGTGGAGCCCTCAACAGGTCTGCCAGGCCCTGAAGGAACGGTTTCCGGGAGAAAAGCACCGGCATCTGGTGCATGAAACGCTCTACCGTGCGCTTTACCAGTTGAGCATCCGCCCTGTTCCAACTGGGCCAGCCCGGTTGCTGCGATCAGGGAAGTTTAGCAGACGGTCCCGCTCCAGGACCAAAGTGAAGCCTCGCCAGTACATTGCGGATGCGCTCAAGATTGGTGACCGCCCAGCTCACATAGCGACGAGAGAAGAAGCCGGCCATTGGGAATCTCAATGTTTCTGTCAAGCTGCTTGAGCGGTGATGCGTGGCGTTGGTTCCTGGTAGATGGTGTGGTCGCGGAGCATGGCCCAGAG
>NZ_JBEPSI010000018.1:0-40550 GCF_040548745.1 Arthrobacter sp. 2762 | reverse complement strand
TTCCCGGGAGTTGCGCCGCAACTCGGTGGCAGGATTGTCTTACCGGGCGACCTCAGCGCACGCACTGGCCTATGAGCGGGCCTCGCGGCCGAAACCGGCGAAACTGCACACGAACACCGTGCTGCGTGCGAAGGTGGAAGAGGACCTGACAAAGAAGTACTCACCCGAGCAGATCGCAGGACGACTCCGGGTTGAGTTCCCTGATGAGCCGGAGATGAGGGTGTCACCCGAGACGATCTACCAGTCCCTTTACGTGCAGTCCCGCGGGGCGCTGAAGCGTGATCTGACCGCGTGCCTGCGCACCGGGCGGGCTATCAGGCAGCCCTGCCGCAAGGCCGGCCAGCGCAAGAACCGGATCCCGGGAATGATCAACATTTCCGAGCGTCCTCCCGAGGTTCAGGACCGGGCCGTTCCGGGGCATTGGGAAGGGGATTTAATCATCGGGAAAGGGAATCAGTCCGCGATCGGGACGCTGGTCGAGCGGACCACTAATTACACGATGCTCGTGCACCTGCCGGACGGGTACAAGGCCGAGCAGATGCGGGATGCACTGGCCGCGAAGATCAAGACGCTCCCCGAGGCGCTGCGGCATTCCCTGACCTGGGATCAGGGCATCGAGATGCAGGACTGGAAAACCGTGAAGATCGACACCGGCATCGAAATCTACTTCTGCGACCCTCACTCGCCCTGGCAGCGCGGCATCAACGAAAACACCAACGGCCTGCTGCGCCAGTATTTCCCCAAGGGCACGGACCTGAGCATCCACAGCGCCGCAGACCTCGACTGGGTCGCCCAGGAACTCAACGACCGACCGCGCAAAAGACTAGAGTTCAGGAAACCGATCGAACTGATCGAAAACCTCCTGTTGCAATGACCGCCTGAATCCGCCGATCGTTAAACGGGACGCCGAGAATCACCGTGCTCAAACAAACAATTCCTACAGTGGAAATGGAGGCAAGATAACCGCCGCATGTGGCGGGTCAGCGAAGACGACCTTGCCAACTACCTCGAGCGCGCCTACAAAGAAGCCCAGGAACGCATCGCAGCCGAAACCCTCGAAGACGAGGACTAAAGCCATGGTCATCGGCCTTACCGTCGGTACCGGAAGGGTTGGACGGGCATGTACAGCGGTACGGGAGTCCGGCGGCTGCATGCCACGGCAGCCTCGTTTGTCAGGAATGCTTTAAGGGGCCCTGAGTCGGGGTTGGTCGGGCCGGCTGCTTAGAGCTCCCGGTAGTAGTACAGCATCGGGTCCACGCGGTTCGGTTCGGTGTTGGCGAATCCATGCGCTTCATAGAAACGACGCGCGTCGGTATCCTCGCCGTCGACGTTGATTTCCAAGAGAGCTCCGCTCCGGCTTCGTACCAGGTTGTAGGCAGCCTCCAACAGCGCGCTGCCCAGGCCCTGACCGCGTAGCCCCGGGCGGATCCGGATCCAGCCACTCCGCGAAGCGGTCTTGCCATCGTCACCAAGGCAACCGGGTCCGGCCGAATAACCACCATCGGCACCCTGCCAAATACCGAATTGGGCGCCGACATCATCCGCTGGCTTACGTCGGAACATACTGCAGTTTGGGAAGACTTACCGGAGGCAGTCACCGTTCACTCCGCAACGAATGCCGACCAGAGACGCCGGGGGGCAAGCCCGGCATGGTCCGGCATGTACTGGCCGCGTATCTGCAGGACTGGTTCAGCGATCCCGGATCGCCCACGACCTGGCCTCTGCGTAGGGAAACCGCCGGCTCCGGTGCGCTGGGAGACATCGCATCCCACGTCGTCGACCAGGTCTGTCTCACGCCACCGGCGGTGCATCTCCCGGCTCCACGAACCGATGCGTCCGCTCGATCTCGGTAATCTTCGGATCGGTTTCATCGGCGCCATAATCCGATGGCCGGGTCTTGTCCGCCCCTGCCGGCACCTTCAGCGCCCGCAGCACCAAGGTCAGGACAGCGGCGACGATGAGGTTGAGCGCGAAGGCCGTAACGGCGATATACACGGTGAAGTCGGTTCCCGGGATGGGGGCGACGGATCCACCAAAATGCGCGTGGGTCACCGGGTTGACGACGTTGTAGGCCGAGACGGTACCGAAGGCTATGCCTACCGCCCATCCGACAAGCAGCGCCCAGCGGTCAAACCATCGCGTGTATAGACCGGCGACGACGGCCGGGAACGTCTGGAGGATCCAGATGCCGCCCAGCAGCTGCAAGTTGATCGCCGTGGTCTGGTCCATGGCGACGACGAAGATGAGCGCGCCAACCTTGACCACCAGCGAGACGATCTTGGAGACGCTCGCCTCTGTCTTGGGGTCGACGTCGGGCCGGATGAAGTCCCGGTAGACGTTGCGCGTGAACAGGTTCGCCGCGGCAATGGACATGATGGCCGCCGGCACCAGGGCCCCGATGGCAATGGCCGCGAGGGCAACCCCGGCAAACCACGCAGGGAAGTGGTCCAGGAACAACTGCGGGACCACGAGTTGGGGATTGACCGATCCGTCGAGGTCGGTCGGCTTGGTGCCGGCTTTGATAGCCACGTAACCCAGCAGCGCGAGGAACCCGAGCATGAGCGAGTAAAGCGGAAGGATGGCTGCGTTGCGTCGGATCGTGTTGCGGCCTTTAGACGCGAGGACGCCAGTCACTGAGTGCGGGTACATGAAGAGCGCCAAGGCTGAGCCGAGCGCCAGCGTCCAATATGCGGAGTAGTTGGCCCCGCCGGGGATGAACACCCCGGCCGGCTTGCCCGTTGCCTGGTTCACTGTGCCCAGTTTGGTTTCCGCTGCACCGAAGATCGTGTCCCAGCCGCCGAACTTGATCGGAAAGTAGATGACCGCCACGATGACGGAGAGGTAGATGAGCAGGTCCTTGACGACGGCGATCATGGCCGGCGCCCGCAGACCTGAGGTGTAGGTGTAGGCGGCCAGCACGACGAATGCGAGGATGAGCGGCAGGTCCGTCAGCAGCACGTTCTCCGAGCTGCCGAGGCCGAGCACTGTGAGGACGGCCTTGATGCCCACAAGTTGGAGGGCGATGTAAGGCATCGTCGCCACAATGCCCGTAACGGCGACGGCGAGCGACAGCCACCGGCTCCCGTACCGACCGCCAACGAAATCCGCGGACGTGACGTAGCCGTGCCTGTGGGAGACGGACCACAGCCGGCTCATGATGATGAAGATGATCGGATAGAGGACGATCGTGTACGGCACGGCGAAGAAACCGGTCACCGCGCCCGTGGCCCACATCGCTGCAGGCACCGCCACGAAGGTATAGGCCGTGTAGAGGTCGCCGCCCAGCAGGAACCACGTGATCCACGTTCCGAAGCCGCGACCGCCCAGCCCCCATTCATCGAGGCTGTGGAGCCCCTGGTCCGGCTTGCGCCACCGAGCGGCCAGGAAGCCCATGACGGCGACAATGACGAACAGCACGATGACGATGATGAGGGCTATCCAATTGATCTCGCGTCCGTTCATGGCCGGTCCCCTCCGTTTCGGTTCCCTGCCCGCGCCGCTGTCCGCCGTCGTCGATCCTCCGTGCTGACTAGCCAGTACGCGATTCCGCTGAGCCCCGCGGAGATCGGCACCCAGAGCAATTGGTACCAGTAGAAGAAGGGCATACCGCCCAGGCGTGGAGCGTCGAACGAGTACAGCTGCGGCATGAGTGGGAGCACGATCGCGGTGGCCAACAGCAGGCCTGCCACCACGTAGGGTAGCGGCCTCGCAGGCCCTCGGGTTGGCGTCTCGCGGGTTGGCTGTCCGCCCGGCGGAACAGCGGGTAAGGGGCCCTGATCCGGACCCGCACCATTTTGATGGGACACCACGACCTCCTTGTCAACCATGCGCGGAGGGCGAATATGCCCTCCTCACCTCTTTTGTACCGCTGTGTGTCCCGCTGGGGGAAGGCTTCATCGGCCTATCCGAAGCCTGCTTATTCACCATCGGATTCTCTTCCTTACCGAACCCGGATGATGCGACCCGGTATGGTCCACACCACCAGCGAGACGGTGGCTAGGCTGGGTGGATGGCAACACTAATTCTCGTGCGGCATGGCCGCACCACAGCCAACGCCAGTGGACTGTTGGCGGGTAGGGCCGAGGGCATCAGCCTGGACCAACTGGGGTGCGACCAAGCGGCCCTGGCCGGTGACCGGCTCGCTGCTGTGCCCGTCGTCGGAGTGGTATCGAGCCCTCTTGAGCGTTGCCGGCAGACCGCCCGGCTCATCATCGATCGCCAGGCCGGCTCGCCGCAGGCAGTAGTCGATCCCGATCTCACTGAATGCGATTACGGTCAGTGGCAGGGCCGCAAGCTCGGTGATCTCGCCACCGAGGATTTGTGGCCCATGGTGCAGTCGCAACCGTCCGCCGTCGTCTTTCCCGGCGGTGAATCCATGGCCGCGATGCAGGCCCGGTCCGTGGCAGCGATTCGACGCCACGATGCTGCCTTCGAAGCCCGGAACGGGCCAGGGGCCGTGTGGGTGGCCGTGAGTCACGGTGACGTCATCAAGTCAATCCTTGCCGACGCGCTCGGCATGCACCTTGACCTGTTCCAGCGTATAAACGTCAGCCCCGGTTCCCTATCAGTCGTGCACTACAGCGCGAGTCGGCCCAGCGTACATGCGACCAATACCGAAGCGGGTGACCTGTCATGGCTGTCGAACGGCATCCGTTCGGGCGATGCACCGGTGGGCGGTGGTGCAGGACAGAAGACGACGTGAACGTCATGTGCCTAAACTACTGGCATGCCTACACGCGTTCACGAGTTTGCCTGGCCTGATCGGGTTGCCATTGGCACCATTGGCCTTCCCGGAGCGCGCACGTTCTACCTGCAAGTGCGGACCGGGGCGCAGATCGTGAGTATTGCCCTTGAGAAGCAACAGTCGGCCCTGCTCGCGGAGAAGATCGACGAACTGCTCGATCAGCTTCTCACCGTCGACGGCAACCCCTTCAGCGTTCCTACGGGTACACCCATTGAACTCGTCGACAATGATCCGATTGAACCCCCTGTGGAGCAGTTCCGCACCGGCGCCATGACCCTGGATTGGGACCCAACCACAGCCCAGATCGTCGTCGAGGCATACCCCCTCATCGACGTTGATGCTGATGACGAGGACGAACCGCTTGTTGAGGACGGCTCTAACGAAACCGAAATGATGCTGGTGCGAATGCCGGTCGGCACCGCCCGCGCGTTCGCGAAGCGCACCCGTGAGATTGTGGGGGCGGGACGGCCGATATGCCCCCGCTGCGGTTACCCCATGGATGCGGACGGGCACGACTGCACCTTGCCCGAGGTCTAATGCCGGTGCTGGACCTGATGACCGCCGAGCTGACGCTTTCAGGGCGCATCACGGCGGCCTCAAACGCCACATTCCTCGGCAGCATCGGCGACGTGCCGGTCGTCTATAAGCCAATAGCGGGCGAGAGCCCCCTATGGGACTTTCCCGACGGCACCCTCGCCCACCGGGAGGTGGCCGCGTACCTGGTCTCGCAGGTCCTCGGCTGGAACGTCGTGCCGCACACCTGGCTGCGTGACGGTCCTCTGGGCGAAGGGATGGTGCAGCTCTGGCAGGAGCAACAGCCCGCCCAAAGCGCGGTGGACCTGATTGCAGCGGACCACCTGCCAGAGTCAGGTTGGAAACACGTTCTCGAAGGACAAGATGAAAACGGTCGGATGGTGGCCCTCGTCCACGAGGACTCGCCGGCGCTGAGACGTATGGCGGTGTTCGACGTCGTGGTCAACAACGCTGACCGCAAAGGAAACCACATACTCGCCATGAGGGACGGACACCGGCACGGTGTGGACCACGGGCTCACCTTTCACAGCGAACCTAAACTGCGTACGGTGCTATGGGGATGGCTGGGAGAGGCCCTGACAGCGGAGGAACTCGACGGGATCGATCGCGTCACCGAAGGACTGAAGAGCGAGCTGGGCCGGAATCTGGCGGACCTGCTCACTTCCGAAGAAATCGCATCGCTCACCGCGCGCTGCGCTCGGCTCCGGCTGACGGGACGATTTCCGACCCCGGGCGGCGGAATGCCGGCGGTCCCCTGGCCGCTGTTCTAAAGTCGGCTACCGGCTTCGCGGGCTGAGTCGTGGCGTTCTCCCCTGTGCCAAGACTTACGGTCAGGGGTTCTCGGCCTTACGACTGGTTTGTGGGCTCCCAGCCCTTTCCTTCCGCCCGGTCAGAACAGAGCCTGAAGGCGATGTCTGCCGCCTTGTTAGTCGCCACAGTAGGTAAGACGTCCGATCCCCGGCTTCCTTTCCCGGCTTCAAGCCCGGCAGCGTAACCGACCATGAAAGCCGTCACCGGCGCTGCTGCATGGATCACGGAGTCTGCAGATTTCCTGGCCAGATCAAGGACAAGTTCCTGGTCAACCTCAAGATCCAGGATGTGCAGCGCCCTGGCCAGTTCCTGACTCCACTGGGACAGAACCTGTGCTTCGTCGTCGCTGGGCATGATTTCTCCTTGCCGAAAGTCTCGAGTAGTTCGGGGGTGGTGCCGTGGTTCGGTGTGGTGCCATGAGACTACAAGGCATTGCTCCACAAGTCAGTGGGTTGCCAGCAAATTTGCCGGGGTCGGGCGTTCGTCTGCTGGCTATCGTTGGCGCCTTAAGAAGTAGGTCCCACCAAGCCGCCGCGGCGGAGTTTACTCCGTCCGGACAGGGCTTAATCGCTGTTCATGGACGGCGGCCGTGACAGACTGGTGCTATGCTGCTCGATGAGCTCGTGAGGACCTCGGAAGCCGTCGCGGCCACCCGCTCCCGGGTCGCCAAGATCAACGAACTGGCAGGCCTGCTGCTCCGCCTCGACCCCGCGGACATCCCGACGGCGGTCGGCTTGCTCACGGCCAAGCCTCGCCAAGGCCGGGTCGGGATCGGCTGGAGCGGCATGAGGGCGGCCAAGGGCAAGCCCGCTGCTGAGCCGACTCTCACCATCGCCCACCTCGACGCTGCCTTGGACCGGCTGCAGGCAGCCGCCGGCGCTGGCTCGAGCGTAGAACGCGCCGCCATCCTTCGGACCCTGATGGCGGAAGGCACAGAACGAGAGCAGACCTTCATCGCCGGCGTGCTGCTCGGAGAACTTCGTACCGGTGCGCTCGAGGGCGTATTAACGGATGCCGTTGCCCGTGCCGCCAGCCGCCCGGTCGAGGCCGTACGCCGCGCAGCGATGCTCTCCGGCGATCTCGGCGGGACTGCCCTGCTGGCGATCACGGGCACCGCCGCCGAGCTTGACGCAGTCGGCCTCGTCGTCGGGCGTCCTGTCCAGCCCATGCTCGCCGCAACTGCGGCCAGTGCCAGCGAGGCCCTGGAGGCGACCGGGGAAGCGTCCGTGGAATACAAACTCGACGGCGCACGCATCCAGGTGCACCGTGCCGGCGACGACGTGCATATCTACACCCGCACCCTGGCCGAAGTGACCCATCGGTTGCCTGAGGTGGTGGAGGTGGTGCGCGGACTGCCCGTGCGCGATGTGATCCTCGACGGCGAGACGCTGGCACTCGACGAGGACGGCGGGCCCAGACCGTTCCAGGAGACCATGTCCCGGTTCGGGGCGAACGCGGCGCGCACCACACTGCTGCATCCGTGGTTTTTCGACGTGCTGCACGTAGACGGGCGCGACCTTCTCAACGAGCCGCTGGCCACACGAATCAGCGTGCTCGAGCGGATTGTCCCCGATCACCGCATCCCGGGGAAAATAACTGCGGATGCAGCTGTTGCCGAGAGCGTTTCGCGCGATGCGCTGGACGCCGGCCATGAGGGTGTGGTCGTGAAGGCGCTTGGCTCGTCCTACGCCGCCGGGCGGCGGGGTTCGAACTGGATCAAGGTAAAGCCGGTGCTCACCTACGACCTGGTGGTGCTCGCCTGCGAATGGGGGTCAGGAAGGCGCGCCGGACTGCTCTCGAACCTGCATCTCGGAGCCCTGGACCCTGTTGGGGAGTTCGCCGAACCCGGCGATTACGTGATGGTGGGCAAGACTTTCAAGGGCATCACCGACGCGCTGCTGAAGTGGCAGACTGAAAAGTTTCAGGAGTTGGAGGTGCGGCGTACTGCGGGCACCGTATGGATCGAGCCGGTCACCGTGGTCGAGATCGCCATCGACGGCGTCCAACACTCTCCCCGCTATCCGGGAGGAATCGCCCTTCGGTTCGCACGCGTCAAGCGCTACCGTGACGACAAGACCGCCGCCGAGGCCGACACGATCCAGACCTTGCGCGCTCTGCTCCGTACAACAGGGGGTAGAAAGGTATCGCCCGCGCCGGCGGAGCCGGATCTCCGGGCCCAGACTGAGGAGCCTTAATCTGGATGTTGGTTGAGTTCGACCAGTGTGGCGGTGGCCGTGCGGGCCGCCGATCGAGAGCCCAGCACTTCTAAAATCCGCATCAAAGGTTCCCTTGACAGAGCCCTCCATCAGCCCTAAGTTTATTGCAACCGATCTCAGCAACCGATCTCACTGCTAATTTCGTAAAAATGCAACCGATCTCAAAGGAGAGACTCGATGATCAACTGGCTCCTCCCGATCGTCGGTGGCCCACGTTTGGTAGGCATCGATTGAGCACGGCATGCTCCCGCATAAGCAACCCAGTTCACAGGAGAAATTCATGATCAAAAAGCGATGGGGCTTGGCGCTCGTCACAGCTGTCGTGGCCGGCCTCGCCCTCAGTGGCTGCTCCCCCTCGGCTTCGGAACCCAAAGGTCCCGTGACGCTCAATTACTGGGACTTCCTCGATCCCAGCCAGGCGAATCCGCGCTCGAAGGCACTCAAGGAAAACATTGCCAAGTTTGAGGCGGCAAACCCCGATATCAAGATCAACCTCTCTGTGGTTTCGCTTGGCGACATGTTGAACAGACTGCCGCAAGCCGCGGCAGCAGGTCAGGCTCCTGACGTCTTCAAGATGTTCACTCCCGTAGTGCCCCAGATGGCGTCTGCCGGCGTCTACGCACCGCTGCCTGAGGCTGCTTCCAAGGTGACTGACTGGCTGCGTCCGACCGACACTCTTGCCGGCCCTGACGGCAAGCCGGTTGCCGTGCCCTATGAATACCGAACCTGCGCCCTCTACTACAACCAAAAGATCCTTGACCAGATCGGCGCGACCGTTCCCACCACCTACGACCAGGTTGTCGACGTTGCCCGGAAAGCTGCTGCTGCAGGATTCACCGGCTTCGGGACCGGCTTCTCGGACACGGACAACTCGGCAATCATCAGCACCTTCTTCAACTGCTTCATGACACAGGTTGACCAGGAAATCTGGAACAAGGATGGGAAAGCGGATTTCGCAACAGCCGAAGGCAACGAGTTTGGCAACTTCCTTGCCAAGCTCAGGGACGCAAAGGCTTTGGGTAGCAACGTCGTTTCAGACACTTACGGCACAGTAGCTGACGGCATGGCGAGCGGCACGGTCGCCATGGCAGTTTTGGGCACTGAACGAGCAGTTTCCTTCGGCTCGCAGAACAAAGACCTTAAGTGGACGGCCTTGCCTAGAGCGAGTACTGGCGACACGACAGGTACCACCATTGGATGGACCTTGGGCATAGGCAATGGCAGCAAGAACACCGAGGCCGCCTGGAAATTTATCGAGTACATGACCGGGCCGGAAGCCGGTGCCCTCATGGCAACCGGCGGTGAGGTACCCACCCGGGCAGCCACGTACCAGCAACCGTTCTTCTCCACGCCTGAGGCAAAGACCGTCAATGACATCGCAGCCTACGTCAAGACCAACAGTGAGCCACGCACATATTCCAACACCTGGACCGCGCTTGCCACTGGTCTGTCCCAAGCCGGGCAGAAACTGACCCTCAACGGTACGTCAGGCAACGACTTTATCCGTTCCGCGCAGGACGCGGCCAACAAGAAGTAGCCGCCCGATATCAGGGGAGCCTGACCAAATCAGGCTCCCCTCGGAAGGAACACAGATAATGTCAACAAAAAGCCCAACCCGCACCTCACGCCAGACCGTGGCTTCCCCTTCAGGCGTCGATGCTATTCGCCGGGTCCGTAGGGATCGAATGGTATGGCTCTACGTCGTCCCCGTCAGCGCCGTCTTCCTCTTTGTTTTTGTGGGGCCGCTCATCTACACAGTGTGGACGGCCCTCCATGAGACGACTTATTACCAGATAGGCAAATTCTCGGGCCTGAATTCGTTTGTCCGACTGTTCTCAGACTCGGACCTGCCGAGCCGCATCTGGACAACCTTGGTGTTCTCGCTCGGTGCCTTGGTTATCGCTTTGCCGGCGGGGCTGCTTTCTGCAATCGTGCTCAACAACCTTCACCGCTTCAAGCGTTCCGTCCGGAGCCTCTTCCTCCTGCCCTGGCTGATGTCACAGGCCACTGCAGGAACAATCTGGCTCTGGTTCCTCAACCCCAACTACGGTCCAGCATCGGCGATCACCAAATCCCTCGGATTCGGTCCTACTGATGTGTTCTCATCACCTACCAGTGCGCTTGTTGCAGTAACTCTGATGACAGCCTGGTGGTCCTACCCGCAAGCCATGCTCCTCTTCCTGGGCGCCCTTCAAACGATTCCTGAAGAGCTCCGCGAAAGCCTCAAAGTCGACGGTGGCGGAGCCTGGCACGGATTTGTGAACATCACGCTCCCCTACTTGCGAAACACCATCGTCTCGGTCGTGGTAGTTCTTCTCATGCTCTATGTGCAGATGGTCACCATCATTTTGGTCACCACACGAGGAGGCCCAATCGGCTCTACAGAGACGTTGTCCATGCGCGTCTACAACCAGATGTTCGACAAGTTTGATCTCTCCGGAGCCTCAGCAACGGCAATCCTGCTTTTCGCCGTAAACATCGTTCTGACTCTCGTCGCCATTCGCTTTCGACGGAAGGAAAGCCTGTGAGCATCACAACCCCGCGCCGCCAGCGACGCTTGGGCAGTTTCGTTCGGGCACTCCCTGCTTGGGCATACATCATTCTCTCCGCCGCGGTCGTGCTTCCTCCAGTCGCATGGATTGTGTCCACGTCGCTGAAGACCGCTTCGGGCACCTTGGAATTCCCACCAAGGTGGATACCGGCCCCATTCTCCTCCGAGGGCTATGTCGGTCTCCTGACGTCGACCAACATGCGCTTTTTCGCAAACTCCCTGATCTACGCGGGCGGCTCTATCGTCCTTGCCCTGGCCATTTGCATCCCGGCAGCCTACGTGGCAACGCGGTACCGGAGCCGCCGCATGGAAACTCTGATGACCGGGATCCTGGTCCTGTCCATGGTCCCGGCGATCGTGGTTTTCATCGCGCTGTACTCCATGTTCGTCAAGACCGCCTTGATCAACACCTACCCAATGCTGATCATCGTCTACACGGCAATCATCTGTGGACAAACCATCCTGTTTCTGCGAAATTTCATCGAGAACATACCCGTCGAAATCGAGGAAGCAGCGGCAATCGACGGCTGCTCCCGTATGCAGATTTTGTGGCGCATCATCCTCCCACTCATCCGGCCCGGTATCGCTGCTGTGGCAATCTTCATCTTTGTCTTCGTTTGGAACGACTTCCTTGTGGGCACCGTCCTCGCCACCACCGAAGACATGAAGACCGTCCAGAACGGCATAGTGCGATACATAACCACCGGCTTCGGTAGCTTCTGGGGACTCTTCGCCGCATTCATCGTCGTTGCCTTCGTCCCTGTTCTCTCAATCTTCCTGGCATTCCAGCGCTGGTTTGTTGCCGGCATGACCTCCGGCGGTGTCAAGGGGTAGCTGAAGCAACCGTTCAGCCGCACTCTCCGACAACGCAGACAGAGCAGGCCCCGTGACCGCTTCCGACGGCTCACGGGGCCTGCCCTGTGGGCACCAGGGGCGTCCTACTCGCTGAGGGATGCCTCGAACTGGAGCGGAGGCCGCACTTCTGGGCTATGGGTTATCGCGCCGCTCTTGCTAGGCGCCTGACGGCCCGGCCAGTGCTGGGTTCCCATACCGCCGTCGGGCTCAAGCCAAAAACGTGGAGGATGTTGCCGATCTGGCTGATAACGAAATTTTCACGTCCATTTGTGCCCTACGCCCGGCGGGCAAGACCATTGGGCAACGGTGGTCGACTCGCCACCGCCCGGGGCAACGTGACCGCCGGTATGAAAGAAACGTCTAACAGACGCTCGCCACATTTTGCCGCAGACGGCCAGGCAGCGTCCGATCACTCGATTTTGTTAGAGCTGACCGGATCGAGTGTTGGAACACTGAATGCAGTGTGGGTGGGCAGGATGCAACCTGCCCACCCACAGCCCATCGAGAAGACTCAACCTGAACTCGTAGTTGACTGCCTTCGCAACTCAAGCCGGAGGCGCCCTGTACTCAGTGCCGAAACGAACCCTGCGGCATGGGCTGACCGAGTGCGTCGTTCAGCGAGCGACTTACGAGTCCTCGCTCGAGCGCCAGTCTGGCGACTGAATCAGCTCCACGCGATTTCCGTCAGGGTCGAGGAGGTAAACCAGCCACCCGCCTGCAATGGGGCCTGAGGTCGGGGCAACGGGTTCGGATACTGCGCTGTAACCAAGCGCCGTCATCCTGGCATAAACCTGTCGCACGTCAATATCTGTAAAGGCAAGGTGAGCCGTGCCCGGCTGGGCCCCTGATGGATTGACGGCGGGCAGTAGCGGCTCGGCATGGGCGAGTTCCAGCCGAAAGGATCCGTCACTGGTAGCGAGAAGCATGGCTCTGACCTTAACGTCGGGGCGGCCGTAGAGTTCGCCGATGTATGGTCCCGACGTCCACGCATCCAAACGCGTTAGTCCGAGGCCTTCCACATAAAAACGCTCGCTGCGCTCCATATCCGTAACGTGCAGGGCAGTGTGATGATGTCGCATTACGTGTCTCCTTGGTAGATAAAGGACTCGTCTCTGATTGCTGAATTGCCTTTCAGCATGAGAGCAGCATTGAAGCGTTAATGCTGGGGTTGAGTGAGGCAAGGGCACAGCGGCACGAGCGGCCAATGAGAAGCCCTGTCGGGTGCTTCAGGTTCCTATTCCCAAATGTGCTCCGCCTGCCACATCGAGAGACACTCCCGTGATGTAGCGGTTGTCGGGATCAGAAAGGAACAGGATGGCCCGAGCAACTTCATCGGGTTCGGCAAACCGACGCATCGGCAGCTGCGCTGCCCTCTTCGCTCGGTTGGCTGCTGCGTCCGGGCCGGAGTCCCGAGCAAATTGCGCCCACATGGGTGTGTTCACCGGTCCTGGTGCGATCGCGTTCACGGAGATGCCGTTGGGTCCGAGCAGTTCGGCAAAGGACCACATGATGTGGAGGACGGCGAGCTTGCTCGCGTTGTAGGGCAGGTAGTTGAGGCGTGCTTCTTTGGCCGCGACTGAGGACAGGACCACGATGGCGCCGGCGGTGCCGGTCGCAAGCATGGATTTTGCGGTCTCCCGGACCATGGTGAAGGTCGCGGTGGCGTTGATCCTCAGGATGGAGTCGAACTCTTCGGTGGTTGTTTCCATGATGTCAGGGGTGGGGCCAAGCACTCCGGCTGCGTGCACGAGGACATCGACGCGGCCGTATTTGGCTTCGATGTCCTGTATGACCGTTGCGCATTGTTTTTCCGAGGTGATGTCGAGGGGGTAAAACGCCTCCAGGGACTGGTCCTCTTTGGGGGAACGGTCGGCGCCGATGACCATAGCTCCAGCGGCTGTGAGTGCGCTGACTGCAGCGTCACCGATTCCTCCGCTTGATCCGGTTACCAGAACCACCTGGTCTTTGAGGCTCATCGATTCTCTCCGCTCTGGGCGCAGCTTGACTGCAGTGCTCCTGTGGTCGGAGCGTGAGGTGCTTGCTTCATGTTCATTTCCTTACTCGATATTGCTCGGTTCGGCCGGTCCCCATTGGTTCGCGTTCTGTTGATTTCGCGTTCTGTTGATGCTGCGTGATAACCCTCCCTGGCATCGGGGGCTGCCCCTGCCCGGATTGCATCGGCGATCTCTGTGGCGCGGAGTGCCTGGGCGAATGAAACGGCAGGCGTTTCACCCGCACAGAACCTCAGTGCCGCTTCTGCCTGGCGGAGGAAGAGGTCGGAAGGCTCAAGGTTTTTCTCGTGTTGTCCGCCGTCACGGTCCCACACGTGAAGGGAATCGTTTGACCACAACATCCGGCCGCCATTGGCAAGGACATCGATAGTCAGGCTCCAATCGCCCTGGTTGAGACCTTCGGGTTCTTGCCAAGGGGACCAGTAACTCTGCAGGGTGAACACCACTCCAGAGGGGAATTCGAGGGTGGAGACCACGTGTTCTGACACCGGAGATCCGTAAAGGCTGTTGCTGGCCCTGGTGGCCAGGACCTTCGGGTCACCCTTGACCCACGACGAAACCAGTTCTATAGCGTGAATGCCGTTCACTACCGCAACGCCGCCCTCCTTGGGATCGGCACGCCATGAGTCAACGTTCTGCTTATGGGCAACCGAACGAACAGTAATGGCAATAACGTCGTTATCGCTGACCCACTGCGATACGAATGGAACGCCTGGATGCTGGTGGAGTGTGTAACCCACCATGAGCCGTTCATTCACTCCGGAAGCGGCGGCCATGATGGCAGCACCTTCTGCATCTGCCGCCACCGGTTTCTCCGACAGCACCCGGAATCCCCTGTTCAACAGATCCGCACAGACGGCCGGTTGCAAAGTTGTTGGCAACGCCACGACGACCAGGTCAAGGTGATCAGGCAGCTCCAGGGCGCTGGGCACCAACTGCGCACCCAGCTCCTGTGCCAGCGCGAACCCCCGCTCGTCCTGCTCCACAAGGTGGGTGACATTTGCACCGGCTTTGGCGAATGCCCGGGCATGCCGGGATCCAGCCCAGCCGGCAGCTCCCACCACAGCGACGCACGGTGCCTGTGCCGCCGTCGTCATGATGCGGGTCCTGCGAAGGTCAAGCCTAGGGTGACAGCGTAAGTCATGAAATCTCTCCCTTGAGTTCATTCAAAATGTCGATGAGAGCGGTTGCATTAATGGGCGGCACCCAACATTTGGTGCCGCAGTAAGGGTGTCAAGGGCCTTTATTTTCGATTCTGGGGCGGGGAGTCTCCGCTGTCAGCGTCAACTTCCGTTCTGCATCGTTCTGCCGTTGCCTTTTGCCTGGTTTTTGATCCTTCGGACCCGGCGGGTGATCTTCAAGCATGCGTGGCTTGTTGACCATGATTGCCCCTGCCACAAGCACCACGAGCCAGGCACCGAGCATGCCAAATGAGGGCAGCCAGCCGTCCCCTGGACCGTGCAGGAGCGCGAAAAGGAAAGGGCCGACGCTTGCGAAGGCGTAGCCGGTCCCCTGGGCGAACGCGGATAAACTTCCCGAGCCGGATTGCGTTCGTGTTCGCTTGTTGATCATGGTGAACGCAAAGGAATAAGCGCCTTGGCCCAGGCCCGCAATGACGACCCAGACAGCTGCAGAGGCTGGTGGGGCGAAGATTATGCCTGCATAACCGACGGCAAATGCGAGGACAAAGAGGATTGCCACAGGTAGCGGGCGTGGCATTCTTACAACAATCACGGGCACAACCAGGGCGACCGGCAAGGCGAGGATTGAATAGAGTGCCAGCATGGATCCAGCAGCTTCCTGTCCCATCCCTCTGTCGACAAGAACAGCAGGAAGCCAAGCGAGCGCCGCAAAAGTATTGCTGGAGCAACCAGCAAAGATCAATGCAGTGCCCCAGCCGATTGATGATCTCCAAGTTTTGACCGGGTTCGCAGGGGGCGACGCCCTATCGTTGGCTGGTGAGGTCCGGGAGTGGGCAACGGTCCGGTTGGCCACTAGAAGAATCAGCCAAGGGATCGCAGCAAACGCACTGAGGGCAGCCCAGATACCTATGGAGAACCGCCAGCCATAAAGAGTCCCCAAGGGGATGGCAAATTGGGCGGCCACAGCCGTGCTGACACCCAGGAGCGTGACATGGAGCGCTGCGAGAATCCCGATTCTGTCGGGAAAGTACTTCATCAACAGAGGCGGAGCCACGACATTGACCAAGCCAATCCCGAGCATGGCGAAGCAGGTGAACACCAAGAACGCCAACACGTTCCATCCCACCGCGCGGCCGACCTGACCAAATGTTGTCAGCAGGATGGCAATCAGTAGCAGGTGTTCGAGCTGGATACGCCGCAGGAGCGGCAGCGCAAAGAAACCCATCACTGCGAAGGCGGCGGTCGGCAGCATCCCAAGGATCCCTGTGGTTACCGCGTCGAAGGGAAGGTCGGCGCCTATTTGTCCAAGGAGCGGGGACACTGCCGACACCGCTTCTCTGGCGCTGAAGGCAACCATCAGGATGCCTGCAAACGCAGCGAGTCGCCCCCGAAACGGCCGTCTCTCCGCACGCGTGTCTTGTGGTGCACCCTTACGCAGGCGAGGCAGAGCTATGTTGCACCTCCCTATATCCGATCGGTTTGCTCAGGCCACCGGTTCCAAAGAGGCCGCATCAGATGCCTGTGCAACTTTGGTAGAGGTGGAAGGTTCAGCTTGCGTTGACTGCGTGGCTAGCCCACTCGCGGCCGGTCTGCTCCTTTGTCGGTAACCCCGCGGCTGCGAGAATCTGGTCCAGCAGACGTTGGGTGTGAACGGCTTCGCGGCCCGAGGTAAGCGGCTGTGCCCTGTCAGCGACCCGATCAAGGAAGTGGTGAACGGCGGCAGAGAACCCGAGGGTGTCTGTCGCGGTTGCCCAGCCGTACGCTTCGGCGCTCAGCTCCCGCGACGTCGTGACGCCGTTGACAGTCGTCGAGACCGTCTCAGGTGCCCTGACTTCGACGGTCTTTCCGTCGCCGTAGGCGTCCAGCTTTTCATTCCAAGCGCCCGCCGTCCGGGCTGCCATCAGGAGGCCCGTGTTGCCTGTGCTGAAGCGGATGGTTGCTGCGACGCCGTCTTCTTCCCAGGGATCCTCACCTGCGGCGTGGGCCGCCACATGTTCCGGTTCGCCTCCGCAGTACCAGCGCAGGAGATCGACCATGTGGATGGCGTTCTCGAACGTCGCGCGGTATTCGGACCCTGGGCGGTTCTTTTGGGCAACGCAGAAGGTGGCACCCTTGTCGCCAAAAGCTTCCCGGCCGGCCGTGTAAACGGGCGCATAACGGCGGTTAAAGTCAACCATCAGTATCCGTCCCCGCTCGTCGGCTAGATCGGCCAGACGTTCTGCCTCCTCGGTCGCTGGGGCCAGAGGCTTCTCGCAGAACACGTCCACGTCACGGCTGAGGCAAAGCTGGACGGCGTGGGCGTGCTCGGAACGTGGGGTCAGCACGAAGACGGCATCCAGTTCCTGGCCGGCCAGCATGTCCTCCACCGATTTGTAGGCGGCGTTGAAGCCCCAGCGTCGGACCAGGCTGCTCGGATCTTCGCGCCGGGAAACCAGGGCAGCCAACTCAACGTCGTCGCGTTGGACGAGGGTAGGCAGTTGGGCGATGGTGGCGATGTTGCCTGCGCCGATAACTCCAACGCGGAGACGGGTGGTGTTCATCAGGCATTCCTCACTTCAGCCAGATCAGAGAGCATTGAGCGCAGGACGGAGACAGATTCCCGGAATCCATCTTCGGGCGCGGGGAGGTCTTGCGGGTGCCAACGGTACTCGAGCTCGATGCTCAGTACGTCGTCGTAGCCGTGCTGAAGCAGCGCGGCCAGGATCTGGGACCACGGAATAACGCCGCTTCCGACGACGCGGGAACGGACTGCCCGCTCTGAGGCGTTGACTCTGGCCGTTTCCGTGGCACGAAAGGCCGCGTTGGGGTCCGTGAAGACAAGGTCTTTCACATGGACGTGACCGATCAGGTCGCCTTGAACAGCGAAGGCTTCTTCGTAGTTTTCGTCGTGCGTGAAGGTCAGGTTCGCCTGGTCGTAGAGCACGCGGACAGACGGCAGCGCAATTTCCCGGACCAGGGCCGCTGTGTCCGCTGCGGTCTGGGTCATGGTGCCGAAGTGGTTTTCGACGCAAAGACGGACACCGGCCTGCTGGGCTTCGGGTGCAAGGGTCTCCAAGGCCTTTCGCAACTGTCCCCACCGCGCGGCGTGATCGGTGTCTCCGGGGTGCCAGGAACCAGCGTAGACACGGACCCGGTCAGCGCCGAGCAGTTGTGCGGTTTCTATGGCGCCACGGAATTCATCGACTGCTGCGCGCCATTCGGTGTCGTCCAGTGAGTTGATGGCGGTGGTGTAGGGCGTCAGACCGACGATTGGTACGCCTTCGCCTTCGGCCGCTTTCAGCGCCTCCATCGCCGAGCGCCGGTCCCCCAAGGGCAAACCGGACTTGTAGTCATCCTGGTAGATGACCTCGGCGGCATCGAGCCCTGCGGCCCGGAAGAGACTTAGTGCTTGGGGAACCGTGTGGTTCGGGGTACCTAGTGTGTGACCCGCTAGCCGCATTGTTCATGTCCTTTCTGAAGTGTTTGGAGCTGCCGTCCAGTCCGCGGGACCGACCAGCCGGGGCGGGGCTGCGACGCGGGATCGGTCCACGATTTCCATCAGCAGTCCCCAGGGGGTGACGAAGTAGGTCCAGCGGTTGCCAGCTACGCGCGGGCTGTCGCCGGCGACTTCCTTGCGCTCACCGAGCACCCGCACCCCAGGTGTTTCCTGCAGTACAGCGATGGCCTCGTCGACGTCGTCCACGACGAAGCACAGGTGGTGCCCGCCCGCATCGCAATGCCTCGGTGGCGTCTCCCGCCGCTCAGCACTGCTCCATTCGAAAAGCTCGATGTTGAGGTTCGGTGGCAGGCGGAGCATGGCAAGCGTGAGCCTGGCGTCTGATGGGACTTCGAAGTTTGTAGGCATGAATTCTTCGTCGGGCCCGCGTTCGGAGCGGTATAGCTCTTCGGCTCCGAGGACCTCGACGAAGAACCGGATGCCTTCTTCAAGGTTTGGAACCGTCAGGCCGACGTGGTCCGTGTGTTGGACCCCCGGCAGGCGTCGGAACGCCGGCTCCCCTCCCCCGCTCATTTTCGGAGCTCCGAGGTGGAGCCACGGACCAGGAGCTCGGGTTCCAGGACAATATGGTCCACGGAACCGTCACCATTCTGCTTCTCCGCCAGTTCGATCGCGATATGTCCCATGTCAGCGATCGGCTGCCGCACTGTTGTGAGGGGAGGGTTGAAGCGGGCACCGAGAGCGAGCCCATCGAACCCGATGACCGACACATCGTCCGGTACCCGCAGGCCACTCCGGCCGAGCGCCGAGATCACTGCAAAGGCCACCATGTCATTGGCCGCAATGATCGCTGTGGGCGGATTGTCCATTTCCAGGAAATGCTCTGCCCCGCGGGTGCCCGCATCAAGATCTGAGCCGCTGTCCAGTACAACTGGCAGGCTGCCGCTTTGTGCGGTGAGTTCCAGATAGGCGTCCATCCGGTCCTGGGCGGTATGTGTCCCGGCGATACCGGATACGTAGCCGATTGAGGTGTGCCCCAGGGAATGCAGATGATCCAGCGCCAGCATGATCCCTTTGCGGCTGTCGACGGTGACTGTAGGAACGGACTCGTCACCTTCCACGCGGTCAATCACCACCACCTTGTGGCCGAAGGCAAAACGCTTCAGCGCCTCGGTATCCACCTTCGTGGAGGGCGCCACAATCCCGAACGGCGCATACATCGCCTGCATGGCCGTGAAGTATCCATCGGATTTGGCCGGGTCACCGTTGGTGACGCATAGCATGAGCTGATAGCCACGCTCGTCAGCTGCCTGTGTCATCGTCTTGGCAAGTTCCGCGAAGAACGGGTTCGTAATGTCAGGGACGATCAGAGGGATGATGGTGCTGGTCTTTCGACGGAGCGCCTGTGCCAGCGGACTCATGGTGTAGCCGAGTCCCTCGGCAACCCGGAGGATGTGCTCGCGCGTTTCACTCTTCACCGCTTCAGGGCGTGAGAACGCCCGGGAGACCGTTGACCGGTGGACACCGGCAGCTTTTGCAACGACGTCGATACTCAAGTCAGACATGTTCGTTTCCTCCGTGCTGGTCGTCATAGGCCAGCCAAATGGGGCGCATGACATCTTCGAGCTGGGCCAGCGTGGGCAGGCCCCGGAATCCATCTTCCAGCGTCCGGGCGACGTTCCGCACAAACGGATCGTAGAGCGGGTCGCTGTCCACATTGATTTCGTCGGTCTCCGTAGTTCCGTCCAGTGCGGTAAAAGTTGCTGTGCCATCGGAATTAACGGAGGCGAATCCGGCCTCACCCACTGAGGTAAAGCTGCAATACCGCTTCAACGGGGACCCAGGGAATGCGTAGCCAACTTCCACAATGGCTTCCCGCCCCTCCGGCGTCGTGATGATGAGACTGGCATGATCCTCAACGGCTTGGCGGTGAAGCGTTGAAGAGAGGCGCGAATCCACCTGCGCTGCCGGCTCATCGCAACCTCGGAGAAACAGATCAACGAAATGTGGACCAAGGTTCGCCAGGCAGCCTCCCCCGGCTTTGACCGGATCGAGCATCCAAGGATTGGCATTGTCAAGATACCGCGACGGTGGACCAGCAATGAATGAGGCCCTCTGATAGCTGGGGCGGCCTGCCTTTGCAAGCCATTTCTCTGTGGGTCCACCGCGCTGAACCAGGGGCACAGTGGCTGGTACACCGGCTGATTCGGCGGCTTGGCGGACCCTGGAAAGCTCGTCAAGGGAAGTGCCCAAGGGCTTTTCCACGACGAACGGAATTCCCCGCTCAATCAAGGCCATGCACTTTTCTGCCATACCCTCGTGGGGACCAAAGACATATGCGAGGCCGACGTCGGGAAGATCAACCAGCTTCCGCCAATCGACTTCAGCCGTTGCGTCCCAGCGAGCGGCCAGTTCCTTTACCTGCACACGGGATACATCCTCGTCGCCTACTCCAATCACTTCGTGTTCTTCAGCGATAGCTTGCGCGCAGAGTGGAACATGCCAGTGGGAAGCGCCAAGAACAATTGTTCGTACATGAGTCAACCGCAATACCCCCTTGTATGAGATCGGTTGCTGAGATCGGTTGCAATAACACTATGGATGGTGGGAGAGTTTGTCAACGAAACATCAATAGAGCCGGGCCGCTCGATAGAAAAGATGCCCCCGGCCAGAGAGAGGCCGCCATGAACAAGAAACTTCGCACCCTGCAAACAATCCACGAATCCGGAGCCGTCCTGATCGTCCGACTGGATAACGCCGAAGTCGCCGAAAAGGTCGCGGAGGCCGCCATCGAGGGAGGCTTCCGGGCCCTGGAGATCACCCTTTCGATTCCCGGTGCCGTCGACGTGATCCGCAGGCTGGCCGCCAAGCACGGACCCAGCGGCGTCGCGGTCGGCGCAGGGACTGTGCTCGATGAGCACGCCGCTTACGAGTGCATTCGCGCCGGCGCCGAGTTCCTGGTCAGCCCCCAGCTGAACCCCGCGATGATCCGCACAGCAAACCGGTATCAGGTACCAACGATCAGCGGAGCCTACACACCGACGGAATTCGTTGAGTCCGCCGAGGCAGGCGCTGACATCCTCAAGCTCTTCCCCACCGAGGCCGGCGGGGTGGCCTATGCGAAAGCAGTGCTGGCACCACTGGCACATCTGCCCATCATGCCTGCAGGCGGTGTAACTCTGGAAAATGTGCACGAATGGTTCGCCGCAGGCGTGGCAGGTGTCGGTGTGGGCAGCTACGTGACAAAAGCATGGCAGCCGGACGGCGACTTTACCCGCGTCACCGAAGCAGCCCGTTCTTTCCTCGCTGCCGTAGCAGAGGCCCGCCGATAATGTCCCCGGAAGTCTTCATCGTCATTGGACCGGCTGGCTCAGGAAAAACGACCATTGCCCAACAAACGGCTGAGAAGCATCAAGCGGCGTACCTTGACAAGGACCGCGTGAGCGGCCGCTTTGTCGAGTTCGCACTGACGGCCACGGGCCATGACCCAACCGACCGCGAGTCCAATGACTACTATCGCGACAACCTGCTGCCCCTTGAGTACGAAACCCTCATGGATGTGGCAGGAGTCAACCTGCGCCTCGGCCGGTCCGTGGTCCTCGACGCCCCTTTTGGGGCCTATTTCAGTGACCCCGACTACTTGACCCGCGCGGCAGAAAGCTTCCAATGGCCGCCGTCCACGATCACCGTAGTCCGGGTCCGCGTGCCTAAAGACGTTCTGCGTACTCGGCTTATCCACCGCGGACTGGAACGAGACCAGTGGAAACTTGCCCACTGGGATGACTACTGGTCCCTCTATGGCCGACTGGAGTGCACTTGGTCTGGAGTGCAATACCTGGACTTCAACAACGAGGCACCTCTTCACACATCGTGAACCGACGCGACCTCGTTACAACCTGAGATTGATCAGCACCTGCAGCACTGGGGCCTTGTTTTGCCCACGCCCCAAGTCCCAGCCTGAAATTCCGCCACGCGACCGCGTTTAGACGTTGACAAGGTTTACATCTCATCCGTATCGTTGCTTGCAACCGATCTCAGCAACCGATCTCATTCATAGTTTGGGAGGCTGAATAAGCTCCTTTCAACTTGAAGTCAGGCACAGCCCGAAGCGCTGAACCGACCGCCGGTCCTGGCAGGCGGTTGTCCCATGAGCGGACTTATGGCCGGGCGTAACCGGCACGCCGACGTGTCCGGGACTTCTCAAATACCCCTCTGCAACAATCGTGAAATATGGAGAGTTCAATGAAGACCTCAAAAGAAGCTGACGGCGGACTGGCCGCTTCAGAGCTTCCCGAAGTGACGAAGCACCCCCGCCGCACCCTCAACATGGTGGCAGGTACAATCGGACATTTCGTTGAATGGTACGACTGGTACATTTACGGGCTACTGGCTGCGGTGTTCTCGTCACAGATATTTCCCAGCGATTCTCAGTTTGCCTCGCTCATTGCAGCACTACTCACCTACGCGGTCGGGTTTATTGTACGTCCGCTCAGTGGCATAATCGTCTCGCCGCTGGCCGACCGCTTCGGCCGGCGCGTCATTCTCACCATGTCCATTTCCGGGATGGCCCTCGGCTCGCTCATCATCGGCCTTACGCCGTCATTTGCGACCATCGGCTACGCGGCGCCGGTTCTCTTTTTGTTTGCCCGCATCCTTCAAGGCATCTCGGCCGGCAGTGAAGGGCAGAGCGCCATCGCCTTCATGGTTGAACACGCTCCGGCGCACCGGAGAGGGCTGTTTGGTTCCTTCACGAACATGGCGAGCGGCCTCGCGACCCTTGCAGCAACCGGCGCAGCAGCGATGGTGACGTCCTCCTTTACTCCGGCAGACCTCGCCGCCTGGGGCTGGCGCATCCCCTTCGTCGTAGGCGGTATCCTCGGGATCGTCGGCCTCATCATGCGCGCCCGCGCTGAAGAAACACCCGAATTTGAGGCGGGCGCCCTCGTGGATCAAAAAACTGCCGCTGCCCGCCTCATGGACCTGCTTCGCGAACACCCAAAGGCGCTGCTGCAGGCAGCAGCACTCTCGGCCCCGGCCGTGGCCTACTACACGTGGGCGACGTTCCTCCCCACCTACGCCAAGCTGACTTCTGGCCGGGATCTGCCCTCCACACTGGCCGGCAGCGTTATCGGGCTAGCACTACTGGTGGTCATCGTTCCCGTCTGCGGTGCGCTCTCAGATCGGCTCGGGCGCCGCAAAATCTTCCCGATTATCGGCGCCATCGGCATGATTGTGCTCTTCTACCCCTTGCTTCTGCTCCTGAACCAGCCGGGTTTCGGTGTGTACGTGCTGGTATCCGCGTCCGGGTGGGTGGTTCTTGGTATCTGGCAGTCGGTTTATCCAACCATTCAAGCGGAGCTGTTCCCAGCATCCGTCCGAGTATCGGGCATCGGCTTCGCGCACCAGATTGTGATTGCTGTCTTTGGCGGAACCGCTCCGTTGATCGCAGCTGCATTCGTTGGCGCTGGACAGCCAATGCTTGTCGCTGTTTATATGATCGTCGTCGTCGCCCTGAGCCTCGTGGTCTACTTCACTCTGCCGGAGACCGGAAACCGCGGTGACCGTGTCACCGTCGCACTTGCTGACCCTGAGGTACTCGAGGGCGAACATTTGGCGGCAAGCACCCCGCGGGCTGCCAACGAGGTCAAGAGTTCCCGCTAGCCATGCTCTCCCTTGAGAGGCGGCCATACGACGCTAAAGGCGGGGATCACCCGTCCGAGCCATCGGGCCGCCTCGCTACTGGCAACGACGCCCTGCATGGGATCGGAATTTACAGTTGCTGATGGACGCTTTCTACATTGACGCCGAATTGAGAGGACCCTCCGAGTGAACCAAATGATTATTAACACTTTTTCCTACCTATGGTCATCCACGGCAATAGATGCGATTGCGGAGTTGGTCGGAAACGGGTATAAAACCTTTGAGGTTCCAGTTAGCTCTCCACATTGTTGGCCGGATGAAATCTCCAAAGCCGAGCGCTCCGAAATTTACAGCCGCCTCAATGAATACGGCGCCACAATCAGGTCGCTTAATGCCGGTGGATACGACATCAATCTCGCCAGCCCTGCAGCAAATATGCGCCAAAAGAGCGTCGAGCACATCAAGTCAGTGATGGAGCTTGCCGAAGGTTGGGGCGTCTCGGAAGTCGTGATATCGCCCGGGACGCGCCGTCCTATGATTTCACCCTCTCTTGAGAAGACCCACGGGTGGTTGCACGAGAGCCTGGAGAGCCTCATTCCGCTGGCCAAACAGGCCGGCACGCGACTCCTCTTCGAAAACACCCCCTATTGTTTCACCCCTACCATCGAGGATCTGGCTGGCGTCGTCAGCACGATCAACGATGACTCGGTCAAGATCGTTTATGACGTCGCCAACGCAGCGTACATAGGTGAGGACCCAGTAAAGAGCCTGCTCTCCCATCACAAATCCATTGGATTGGTGCATATTTCCGATACAGGCACGGAAACCTGGGGTCACGATCCGATCGGAACGGGAGTGATCGACTGGAACGGGCTGGGCAAGGCCGTCAAGGAAACGTGCGGGGTGAGCAACGTTGTTCTTGAGATTATTCGCGAAGAGAACCCTCTGCAGGAATTCAAGACGGCGATGCAGGACCTCAAGGATCAAGGCTGGGAACTCGGGAGCTGACCCGACGCCTGAGATCATGGCGCTTCTGCCGATGATCTACGAGAGAAAATAGTCAATAGGTCACATTGCTCATCGTTCCGCAACGCCAATAGACGTTGGAGGGCACGTAGAAGCTTTGCGATGTGGCCGCTAATAAAGGAGTGAATCCAATGAGAGCTTTGGTTAGTGGCGGAAGCAGCGGTATAGGGGCAGCCGCCTGCCTGAGGATCGCAGAGGCGGCACTTGCCCGTGGCGAACACCCCAGGATAGCTGTAGCGGGCCACGAACTGAACGGCAACCAAGAGCAAGTCGTTCGCTCAATCGAATTAATGGGCGGCACCGCTATTTCTTTGGCGGGAGACCTCGGTGATCCAGAGGTGCCCGGCAAATTGGTAGACGCCGCGGTGGCTGAGTTCGGGGGGCTGGACGCACTGGTTGCGAATGCGGGGATTGCCAATCCTGGCCCGATCTGCGATGTGTCCATCGAGGACTGGGACGACATGTTCTCCGTAAACCTTCGCGGCGCGTGGCTCCTTGCCAAAGCCAGCCACCCGCACTTGCAGCAGAGTCGCGGTTCCGCCTGCTTCACCTCGTCAATGTCAGGTCAGATCCCACACGCTGGATCAGGCGCCTACAGCCCCAGCAAGGCTGCGTTAACTATGCTTGCCCAAACACTCGCTCTGGAATGGGCACCTGAAGGAATCCGCGTCAACGTAGTCTCTCCCGGCATGACTCACACCCGGATGACCGAAAAGATGTATGCCGACCCCCATATCAAGAAGGCCAGGGAAAACATTATTCCCCTGGCTAGAATTGGAGATCCACTGGACATTGCGAATGTGATTGAGTTCCTCATAAGCCCGCTGGCGGGCTACGTCACCGGACAAGACATCTGTGTCGACGGCGGCTTCTCAAAGTCCATTCTGAGCCATATTCCAGGACGACCAAGCTCCAAGTCCTGAAGGCCGAGTTGCACGAGCACACCGTAACATGAGGCCGGCCCCGCCACCGTCACGCTCACCACAGGCTACGCCAGCACGGCGAGTGCCCGGTTCGAAATGCTGGAAAGCAACGTCGAGTTGGCGGGGTCCGATTCGCCGCCGCCGGTGTCAGGCCAAGAAGTGGAACCAGCGACAAACTTCGGCTCCCTCGCTACCAGCACCTCGGGAAAGATCCACACAGAATCCGCGGCCAAACCACTCGTCCCCAAATAACGGCATTAGAGGAGGCGCCGTGTTCATGGCAATAAACATCTTGGATGGCACGGAATGGACCGCCACAGAGTTCGCAGTTCTACTTCCCCAGGAACAAAAATTGGCACGGCAGGAACTGGCATGTCTCTCTTGTGGCGGCCCCGCCGTATTTCGAGCAGGACCGAAGCGCAGGCCGTCTTTCGCCGCTCACCATCAGCAGGACTGCCTGTTGATTGCGCCAGCGTGGAGTGCTTTCAAATACCTGGCGGGCCAGGGATGCGCTCCAGGCCTGAAAGCCGAACATCAATAGAATGAACCCCACGATCGCCAATGTCGTCAGATACTGGTCCAGCTGCGCACGTCCGCCGGGCACTCGGGTTGGTCCACGCCCCGGCCCGACGGCGAACTGCCTCCCAAGCGAGGGATACGCCAAACTCATTCCAAGACGGGACGGAAACGCAAACGCCGACCAAGATCAGTCGCGAGCCACGGCTACATACTATGATGCGAGTCGTGTTCCTGCACTGGACCGAATGGCTTTCGGACCCCACTCGTACCTCCCCAAGTGACCACTTGTCTGGACGGCCAGGTCGGCGATTTCTCAGGGAGATCATTATCTCCACCCAAACAGGCCTATGTTCGAGACGACCTGCTGCGCGGAGAGAATCGCAAACTTCGCTAACGGGCTTGCAATCTGGAGGCCCGCCGTCCGGGATTCGCGCTTCCATTAGGTCGTCGACCGCCTTAACAGGGGCAAGACGGACTTGAAATCATAGGCATCGTAATGGGTGCCGTCGCGGGTTGGGCGGGACAGCTCAGCGGCGGGCTCTCCCTTGAAGTGGGGTTGATTACCTAGTGGGGCGCGGCGCAGCGGTGGTAGTGGTGTCGGCAACGTCACCAATGGCCAATGCTGCCGCGAGGTCCATTGCATGGTCCGGTCGTGAGAGGTCCTTGTGGGTCAGGGTTTGTATGCGACGAAGCCGTTGCGCGACGGTGTTGGGGTGAACCTGTAGAAGGCGCGCTGTGTCAATGCCAATTTGGCCCGCGGAGAAGTAGGTTCTCAGGGTCTTGAGGAGCTCAGTTCCACGGGACTCATCGTGGCTACGGACGGGACCAAGGGATTGTTCCGCGTACCGGAGTAGCTGGCCGGAGTCATCCAGTTGCAACAGCAGACCTACAAGGCCAAGATCGTCGAAAGTAACTGACACGTCAGTCCGCCCAGCCAGAGCGAGCATGTTCAAGGCCCCGGCAGTGGACCGGTAAGCCTTGGGGTACATGCTGAGGCCCCTGATAGGACCACGCGATACGGCGGTCGCACTGGCGCGAGGCCGGCGTGAAGCGGCCATTTTGCGGATTTTCTCGGTTGTCGTTGTTTCCGTCGCAGAATTCTGCAAGGACATGGGCAGCAGCACGACGATCCTGTCGTGGTGGATGGCACAGAGGGGGCGCGGCTTCAAAGTTGAGGCCCAGGCGTTAAGCCTGCGGAGTCCCTGCTGCAGGCACGCGTTAATGTCGTCTTGCGCCACCTCGGACAAAGAAACGCCGACCATCGTATGGTCAACGTTCAAGTCGTGACCCAATCGTTCAGCGCGGGCATGGATAGTATCCAACGCGGAAGGCTCTCCGCTGAGAAGGTCATTCAGGACCTCTCCCTGAAGTCTCCATTGCGCTTCTTCAGCGGTTCGCACCCTAAGGAGTTCAAGAGAAGTAACCACCGTGGCGTGTTCAACGGCGCGCCGCTCGATGGGTGTCAAAGGTCCCGAGTCGGTCACCGTCCAAATACGGGCAACTTCGCTTTCGTTGAGCAGTACCGGAAATACCTCGAAGGAGGGTGAGCGCTCATCCCTCATGCCGGACCTGGTTCCGTCGTCCGGGAATCCGGCGTCGAGATCGGATCGTCCGATCACTGCTCCCTGCAGGTCTTCGATCAATACCGGACGGGATATCAGAATCGAGAGCGCGGCGGCTATGCCTGGAACGCCACCGCCCCTCAATGCAATGTCGGTCAGTTTCTGGTGGATCTCCTCGGACTTTTCCAACAAGTCCCGCTGCTCATGAAGCTCTCGGTTGAGCAGTACCAGTTCTTCTATCCGACTGGCTTCGACGGATCGCAGGCGGGAAGTAGTAAGCGCTATGGCCGCATGGTCGGCAAGCACGGCGAGCAGCGAGATCTCTTGCTGACCAAAATCGTGGGTGCCCCTGCGGTAGCAGTTCAATGTGCCAATAACCCCCTGACTTGACTCCATCAGGGGCACGGAAATCATCGATCGATACCCCTGCTCCCGCGCAACCCCACCCCACGGCGCAAATTGTGGCTCCGCTTGGATGTCTGCAATCGCTACGGGCAAACCCGTTCGAAATGCCTTGCTGGAAGGGGCCTCCTGTTCCACGCCCTGGTCCAAAAGAACCGGGTGATCCGCATTGACCTGTTCTATGTACTCCCTGGACAGGCCACTGGAACCCTCAATAGTGAGCCTTCGACTGGAAGAGTCAGGCAAGAGCACTCCACAGAACTCGTAACCCATAAGCCCAGCAGCGGTTTCAGCTATGAGATTTAGCACCCGATGAAGCGGCTGAGCTGTCACAACCGTCTGAGTGATTGCCCGAACACTCTCCGACCAACGGGGAACTTCGAACGAACGTTGACCTTTCTCCTGCTGGGTATCAGCGCTTGATTGCTCCAGATGGGTGTGGCTCATGTCCTGATTCTATCCCTATGTGTCTGTTCCAACACAGAACGCCAAAAACTATGTTTGCGAATACATATTCTCGATGTGATTTGAATCCCATACTGATAGAGATCCCTATCGAGAACGTCAATGCCGACGTAGGACAAGAAACGAGGCAACCATGATCGAGCACCTTATGTTTATCGACGGGAAGGATGTTCCTGCCGAGAGCAGAGCATCCCTGACCATCTCAAATCCGGCGACGGGACTTCCGATAGCCACTGTGCCGGACGGTGTACGTGTCGACGTCGACAAAGCCGTCGCTGCCGCGCGGGTGGCTTTTGAATCGGGGCCATGGCCTCGCATGAGCCGGACCGACCGGGCCAAGGTCCTGCTGAAGGCAGCAGATGCTCTGGAAGCGGCCAGCGAGTCATTGTTCACGCTCGAAACACAGAACAATGGCCGTCCCATTACTGAGACGCGCGCCCAGTTGTCGCGTGTTCCGGAGTGGTTCCGCTATAACGCAGCCCTTCTCGCCGCGCAACGGGACGCTGTGTTGCCCAGCGATGGTCCGTATTTGACCTACCAAAAGCGCACTCCACTCGGGGTCTGTGGAATTATCACGCCTTTCAACCACCCGGCACTGATCCTCGCTCGAAGCCTTTCCGCTGCTTTGGCCACCGGTAACACAGTCGTGGTGAAGCCGTCGGAGCTGACTCCGCTGACAACCCTTGCCATTGCCAGGATCGTCACGGAGGCAGGCGTTCCGGACGGCGTAATCAACGTTGTCACCGGCGGCCGCGAAGCCGGGATCGGTTTGAGCGAACACGCTTACGTCGCGAAAGTGACACTGACCGGCGGGACCGAGGCCGGACGTTCCGCAGCGGTCGCTACAGCGTCACGGTTTGCACGTATGACCGCCGAACTTGGCGGCAAGACTCCGGTTATAGTCTTCGGCGATTACGATCCGGTGGCTGCTGCCGAGGGCGCCGCCTTCGCTGCCTTCGTTGCCTCCGGGCAATCGTGCGTGGCAGGTGCGCGTTTTCTCGTGCAGCGGGAACGGTATGACGAGTTCGTTGCTGCCTTGGTCGCCAGGGCGAACGCCATCAAGATTGGTGACCCGGCACGGCCGGAGACTCAAATCGGACCGATGATCAGCGACACACAGCGCCGTAAGGTCTTGGATTACATTTCCATCGGTCAAGAAGAAGGCGCACGTCTGGCTGCCGGCGGCAACGTTCCTGAACTGCCGGATGACCTCCGTAACGGGTACTTCCTGCAGCCTACGGTTTTCGCCGATGCGAAGAACAACATGCGCGTAGCCCAAGAAGAGATCTTCGGTCCCGTCGCCGTGGTCGTTCCCTTCGACACGGAAGCAGAAGCCATAGAGATGGCCAACGACAACCGGTTCGGCCTCGGCGCAGCCGTCTGGACCCACAACCTCGCCCGCGGTCACCGGGTGGCGGCAGCCATTGAGTCAGGCATGGTCTGGGTCAATGACCACCATCGACTTGAACCGTCGTTGCCGTGGGGCGGCATCAAGGAATCCGGTGCCGGAAAGGATGCAGGAGCAGAATCCTTCGACGATTTCACTTGGATCAAGACCATCGTCGTACGTACAGCCGACACCGACGTCGACTGGTACGGGTCAGACACCCCCGGGCGTTTGAACTGAGTCACCCGGCATCCTCAGAAGGGAATACAAAGTGATACAGAACAAACAAACTTCGGTGACGCTTGGCTGGCGACAGCAAATCACCCGGGTTCAGTGGTTGGTACTTTTCGGCACCACCATGGGATGGGCCCTCGATGGCTTCGCCGGCAGCCTCTACGCGCTAGTCCTGGGACCGGCCATGACGGACCTTTTGCCGCACTCCGGCATTGTCGTCAATTCAGCGCAAATTGGCGTTTACGGAGGACTGACCGTTGCTCTCTTCCTCGCGGGGTGGGCTACCGGCGGAATCCTGTTCGGTGTGTTGGCAGATTACTTCGGCCGCGTCCGCGTCCTGTCTATCGGCATCCTCACCTATGCAGTCTTCACCGCGGCTGCCGCCTTCGCAGATACATGGTGGCAGCTTGGCATACTCCGTTTCATAGCCGGCCTCGGGTCCGGCGTTGAGGCTCCAGTCGGGGCCGCACTGGTCGCAGAAGTATGGCGCAACAGATACCGTGCCAGGGCCTGCGGCGTCATGATGTCAGGATACGCAGCCGGTTTCTTCATGGCAGCGCTTGCTTACGGCCTGCTCAGTGAACACGGCTGGCGCTTCATGCTGGTCCTTGCTGTTGTTCCCGCGTTTCTGGTGTGGTTTCTGCGACGCTACGTCCCGGAACCGGAAGAGATCAAAGATGTCATCGCCAGGCGTAAGGAACGCAAGGACAAAGCCATGCGCCGACCTGAGGACCAATTTGTTCTCCGCAGGCTGCTGTCGTCACCACATCTGCGGTCGACACTTATCTGTACAGCACTGGCTACTGGGGCCCTTCTCGCCTTTTGGAGCGTTTCTACCTGGTATCCCCAAATCATCCGCGACATGACCGTCGCTGAATCACTGCCAACGCAAGAGGCAAACCACCGCGTTGCCATCTCGTCCATGCTGTTCAACGCCGGCGGAATACTCGGGTACGCGTCTTGGGGCTTCATCGCCGATGCCATAGGACGCAAGAAGGCCTTCCTGGTCAGCTTCCTCATTTCCGGGGCCAGCGTTGCTTATCTATTCCCCTTCGAACACTCCTACACCACGTACCTCATCGTCATTCCCATCGTAGGCTTCGGCCTGTTCGGCGCCCTTTCCGGAAACTTCGTCTACGGACCCGAAATGTTCTCACCGAGCATGCGGGCAAGTGGCATTGCCCTGGCCAACAGCATCGGCCGTTACATCACCGCGGCGGGCCCGCTCGTCGCGGGGGTCATCGCAACCTCATGGTTTGGCGGCAACCTCGGAGTAGCAACGGCAGTGTTGGCCTCCACAGGAATCATCGCCCTCATTGGCCTTTACTTCGCCCCCGAAACCCGCGACGCGGAACTACCCACGGATGCCCAAGCGGGCACCTCCGAAAACCAAACCATATTGAAAGGAATTTCGTCATGAGCGCCTACGAAGGATCGCGCGCACTTGTCATCGGAGGATCGATCGGCGGATTAACAGCTGCCTTGCTGCTCCGCGACCTCGGATTCGAGGTCGACGTCTACGAACGGACACCGACAGACCTGGACGGACGTGGAGGCGGCATCGTTCTTCAACCGGACACCTTGCGATGGTTCCAGGAACGCAGTACCCAGCGGCCCGAGGACGTCAGCACGACAACGAGCTGGGTTCAATATCTCGATGGCGAAAACCGCATCATTGACAGGGAAGCCCGGTCCTGGTCTCACACATCGTGGGGCACCTTCTACCGTGCCTTGCTCTCCGATTTCGGACGGGACCACTACCACCTGGGCGAGTTCGCCTGCGGCTTTGATCAGAACGAGGACTCAGTCACCGTACGGTTCGTCAGTGGCCGGGAAGAAAAGGCCGCACTTGTTGTCATCGCCGACGGCATCACCTCCGCTAACCGGGCTCGAATCGATCCGGATGTCACCCTTGAATACTCCGGCTACATCGGATGGCGCGGAACCGTCGACGAGGCGGATCTCTCGGCAGAAACGGCAAACCTGCTCAATGACGCCGTCACGTACAACGTCGTTCCCCATTCCCAAATCACCATGTATCCCATTCCCAGTGAGAGGGGACTTGGGAGAGGGCAGCGGCTAATGAATTACGTCTGGTACCGCAACGTTCCAGAAGGTCCCGAACTCGATGAAATGCTCCTTAGCAAGCAGGGATTCCCGGGCAAAGTCTCCGTGCATCCCAATCACGTCCAGGACCGCTATGTGAACGAAATGAGGGAGACCGCCTCCCGGATGTTGGCACCTGCCGCCGCTGAACTGGTCACCTCCACAGAATCGCCCTTCATCCAAGTTGTCTGGGATTCCCGGGCATCGAAGATGGCCAGCGGCCGTGTCGCACTCATTGGCGACGCCGCGTGCGCCGCCCGTCCACACGCGGCCGCCGGCACAGCCAAGGCTGCAGCCGACGCATGGGCCCTCAGCGATGCTTTGACGGCCGCGGCAGGCAATATTGCCGAAGCGCTGGAGAAATGGGAGCCGAGCCAGCTCGAACTGAGCAGCAACCTGCTGACCCGTGTGAAAGCCATGGGCGAACGGTCGCAGTTCACGAACACCTGGACCCCTGGCGACCAGGACCTTCGATTCGGCCTTTACGGACCCGGACGTTAAGCACACCCCACAAGAAAGGCTTCACCATGACTACCAACAGCTTTCTGAGCGATCTTCCCCTGGCCGGAACCCTTGTAGGAGAGAATTTCGAAGGATGGTCCGAGGAACTCCACCGGGAGTTCGAAACCCGCGCCTTCGACGGTCAGGTCGGTTCCAAACTGCTGAGCCAGAACGACCGCGTCAGGGTCTGGGAAATCCGTCTCGCCCCGGGTGATCGCTGGCACGCACACCGTCATGTTCTCGATTACTTTTGGACCGCCGTCAACCCTGGCAACAGTCGACAGCACACCCACGACGGCACCACCCGTGATGTCTCCTATTCTGCAGGAGAGACACGGCACTTCCATTTCGGTGCCGGAGAATATCTGCTTCATGACATTGAGAACATAGGCCAGACCGACCTTGTCTTTACCACCATTGAGCACCTTGACTCCGAAAACGAACCGTTGCCGCTGGATGCGGAATGAGCGCCGATTTGATCGACGTTCACGCCCACTGGTTGCCGACGGAGTTGTTCGGGCTTCCCTCTGGCTCTCCTTATGGTGCCATGCGGGACAAGGATGGAGAGTTGTTCCTCGGCGACCTGCCCTTGTCGATCCGGACAGAGGCCATGAGCGATGTAAACGCCATTATCTCGGACATGGACGCGCACGAGATCTCGCTGAGGGCCCTGTCGCCACCACCGTTCGCTTTCGCAGTAAGCTCATCGTCCGAGGACTACATCCATGAGTACAACGCGAGCCTATCCAAAGTGGTCACCGAGTCCACCGGGCGTCTTGCCGGTCTTGGACTGACCCGGCTCGATGATGCGACGGCCGCAGCACGACAGGTCGCCGATATTGCCAACGCCGGTGTTCTGGCAGGGGTAGCCATCCCCCCGATACTGCGGGGAGATTCCCTGGACGTTGGCGTGCTTCGGGCTGTGCTGCAGTCGGCGGCTCAGCATGGGCTGGCAGTGCTTGTTCACCCTATGCAGCTGCCACGTCCTGAATGGTCCTCCTACTACCTCGCGAACCTCATCGGGAATCCCGTGGAGACGGCCACCGCGGTGGCGTCCGGGATCCTCGGAGGCGTCTTGGAACAGTTGCCTGATCTACGGATTTGCTTCGTCCACGGCGGCGGCTGTGCTCCCGCCATTCTGGGACGATGGTCCCACGCGTGGCAGGCCCGGGCGGATGTCCGGGCAGGTAGTTCCATCGATCCGCGGGACCTGTTCCGCTCCGCCTACTTCGACACCGTCACCCACGACCGGAACACACTCGACCTGCTGGCATCGCATGCCGGCGAAGACCGGATCCTCTGCGGAACGGACTACCCGTTCGACATGGCAGAACAAGACCTGCCCGCATTCGTGGACAGAAGCGGTCTGGACCGAGCCACGCTGCAGCGAAGCGGTCAGACCTTCCTGGGCTTAAGAGTACAAGCGACGGAGCCGAGATGACTGAGCTGTTCGACCCCATCACTCTTCGCGGGCTGACAATAGCCAACCGCATTTGGATGTCTCCGATGATGCAGTTCTCTTCCAACCCATCAGGGCCCGAAACGGGAGCAGCAACCGATTGGCATTTCCAGCACTTCGCCGCCCGCGCACTGGGCGGCGTGGGTCTGGCCATGGTCGAAGCAACATCCATCAACCCGGAGGGGAGAAGCAGCGAATACGATTTGGGTCTCTGGAACAGCCGGCAGGCAAGCTCCCACCGCAGAATCATCGATTTCCTCCACGACCACGGGACTGCTGTTGGCATCCAGCTTGTCCATGCCGGCCGGAAGGCATCGACCGGTCGTCCCTGGGCCAGCGGCAGCCATGCAGAGAACCGATGGGACTCCGTGGGACCCAGCACTGAGCCGTTCGGCGCCCTCCCTGCACCGAAGGAACTGACGCGTCCCGCAATAAAGGCTTTGGTGGACGACTTCGCACGGAGCGCTGACCTTGCCCATAAGACCGGCTTTGATGTGCTGGAACTGCACGGTGCCCACGGTTACCTGATACACCAGTTCCTTTCGCCGGCATCCAACTTCCGCACCGACGAATATGGTGGATCCCTCGCTAACCGGATGAGGTTCGCGGTGGAAGTCGTCGACGCCGTAAGGCAGCAATGGCCCGCCGAGAAGCCACTGTTCTTCCGGGTGTCCGCGACCGATTGGCTGGCCGGGGACACCGACGATGAACGCGTTGGTTGGACTAAGGACGAAGCGGTCCTGCTCGCGAAGACCCTCAAAGAGCATGGAGTCGACCTGTTTGATGTCTCCACGGGAGGCATAGTGCCCGACGCGCGGATTCCTGTACGGCCAAGCTACCAAGTGGAATTCGCAGAACAGATCCGCAGGGAAGCGTCCATTCCGACAGCAGCCGTAGGGCTCATTACTGAACCTGACCAAGCCTCCCGGATCATTGGATCGGGCCAGGCCGACGCCGTGTTCCTGGCCCGGGAGCTGCTTCGCAGCCCCAATTGGGCTCGTGAGGCGGCCGCGCAGTTGGGCAACCCGATGGCGTATCCCCACCCCTACGCACGGGCATCCAGGAAATCCGTCTATGCCGCTTCGTCGCGGTCCTGATCGGGACCGCCGGAAAACAACCTTGCAAAACCTCAAACCTAAGGAGCCGTAAGTGATCACACTCGATCACATTGCTGTCTGGTCAAACAACCTCTACCGCACAACCGTGGAACTCAGCCGCGAAACAGGCATCGGCTCCTCCGATGGCGGTTACTTCCCTGGCCTGGGGTTAGGCCAAAAGATCGTCTCGCTGGGAAACCACGTCTACATCGAAGTAGAGAGCATCGTTGACCACCAAATGATCACCGACCGCGCACCCATGGCCCTGGAACTGGAACGCCAAACAGCGTCCGGTGACTGCTTCGCCGGCGTGTGCCTGCGCAGCGACTCCATGGACGAAATCCACGAATTCGCCAAAGGGCACGGAATGTCGCCCATGGAAGGTATTTCCGGTGGCAAAGTCCCCATGGTCCCCTCGGCGGACAAACCACCAATTCCGCACACTCCAGATTTTTGGAACTCCTGGCGGCTGGGAAAGCCGAACATCTACTACGTCCCTGACCTGAGCAGTCATTCGAGCCTGGCACCCATCCAGGAAGGAACCGGCGACGTCAAGGGTGGCGGCGTCACATCCATCGAACTCGGTGGAAGCGAAGCCGACCTTCAGAAGTGGCTGGGCGATGTTGCCAGCACGAAGGAGCTCGGTGTCGACATTTCATACAACGGCGGACCCGACGGACTGTACACGGTCACTTTCGACTCGTCAGTCGGCCCCCAAACCATTCGGCTCAACCCCATCACCCTCTAGGCCCCCGCCTCAGAGCAATAGCAGGAGACAAAATGTCAATAACCATCGCAGACGTCGAAGGGCAACAAAAAGCCCGGAGGGTGCGTCGTGCTGCTATCTCCGGATTCTTTGGCAGTGCACTGGAATACTACGACTTCATCATTTACGGCACCGCCGCAGCCCTTGTCTTCGGAAAGGTGTTTTTCTCCGACATGACCGGCGGAGCGGGGGCCCTGTTATCCATCGCGACCTTCGGCGTCGCTTACGTCGCCCGCCCGTTCGGTGCAATATTCTGGGGCCACATCGGTGACCGCCTGGGCCGCCGACTTGCTCTGATGCTCTCCATCGGCCTGATGGGGTGCGCCACCTTCTTCATCGGCATCCTGCCCTCCTACGAAACTATAGGTTTAACTGCACCAATTCTCCTGGTCTTTCTCCGGCTCCTGCAGGGCATCTCAGCAGGCGGCGAGGTACCAGGATCCAGCAGCCTGACCTTGGAACACGCCCCCGACAGCAAACGAGCGTTCTACACGGCCTTCTCCATGAGCGGCATGCAGCTAGGCATGTCGTTGGGAACGCTGGTCTTCCTGCCCCTTGCCGCGATGCCGCAGGCACAATTGATTTCCTGGGGATGGCGCATCCCGTTCCTCCTCAGTGGCGTCCTGACCATCATCGCCTACCTCATGAGGCGGAACCTTGAAGAACCCGAAGTCTTCAAGGACGTACGCGACGAAGGCAAAACGGACTCCCTGCCAATCGTCACCCTCTTGCGTTACCACTGGAAAGCTACACTCCGCGTAATCATTTGCAGTTGCATCAACGTCGTGGGCACCATTTTCAACGTGTTCACCTTGGCATACGTAACGCAGAACCAGGGAGTGTCCAGCGTCATCATGCTGGTAGCTGTTTCTGTCGGCAACATCGGTGCCGCGGTCATGGCACCAGTAGTGGGCATATGGGCGGATCGTTTCGGAAGACGGCCGGTCTACATTATCGGTGCCTTGGGTGCTAGTTCCACACTGTTCGTCCTCTTCAACGCTATCGACTCGGGCAATGTCGTCCTTCTGCTGGTCGCAGCTGTCCTGGGAATCAGTGTCTTCTACAGCATGGCTATCGGCGTCGGTGCCGCCTACTACGCCGAGCAGTTCCCTTCCAAAGTGCGGTACACGGGGATGGCCGTGGGTCTCATGCTCGGACTGGTGGCGGCGGGTTTTGCCCCGACCATCGCCCAGGCCTTGGGAGCCGGGCCAAGCTCCTGGCAGCCCGCAGTTTGGTTGTGCTTGGCTGTGGGCATCCTTGGCGCTATCGCAGCATCCGCAGGTCCGGAAACCAGCCACAAGACGACTCGGGAGCTCGGATAGCAGCCTCGCCCATACCAGCGCTTGCGTGCCGACGACGGACCAAAACAATGGCCATTTTCAAAGAATCAGAATCATCGCTGGCGGTTGACGCAGACGATCCGCATACCCTGAACGGGGAACTGCGCCGCGCCATCGAAATCGCCGAGCTCGAAGCGCAGCTGATGGGAGGCGCCGGTGTATCGATCACCCAACATGACTACTGGTCCTTCACCGTGACCCCAACATTCGAGGTCCCCTTCGGTCAAAGAACTGAACAGAGGCGATGGCTAACCCAAGCTCAAGGGGACGGAACCGGCAGGTCTGCTACCTCCGGACATGACTGACGGCTTGCCCTCAAAGCCCACCCTGCGGTAATGACATCCCCGCACCGGAACCTCCCGCAACTGGCAACGCGGGAGGCCTGCAAACGCTGGGAACTCGCGAAAACATGCGGAATCCCGGCCAGTACGGGCCAGTTCGAGGCGAAAACTGTGGACATTGTCCACACTTCATTTTTGCTCGATCGAACACCGAAAAATGGGCACTTGACGCGTCCCTGCGCACTCATAGCCCACGCCAGGAAATCGGCGCTGCCGCCTCCGCAGTATTCCTGCTGGACGGTACCTCTTGGTCCGTGTGAAGTCTCCGGTAGGATGAGGCCCCGACGTCCAAGGCGTGACTCCCGCCGGTCGGTAGAACAACTCACAACGCGACGGCACTCACCCGCCAGAACGATGAATAGCTCGACACAGTAGCTGCACCTCCTTCATCTATTACATGGCGGAGACGACACCGAGCATCATGACAAGACCTCCCGGCCCGGCCGACGACAGAACGTCCCTTATCGGCGCTAGCGGGTCACGAAGACTCAGTCTTCTGGCTCTGCGCCGGGTCCGCCCATTCGAGCGCGGCCACAACGCGGGTAGAGGGGCTACATAATAACGACCGGGCTGACCGTTGCACCCGAGCCGCCCACAATCTTCATAGGAGCCGCGGTGTAGAGGTAAGTCCATTGCCCGTCAGAGGAGCAATCGTCGGCAAGTTATCCAAGGCGATGATTTCCGTAAATTCGATGCCGAGGTTAATCATGAGTGCATTGTGCAGCGCAAGGTCAACTCCGCTGACCGGGTCGCGGGTGACCTCGTTGCCGATGCTATCAGTGACCAGGTTAGGTATTTCCATATCTCGGAACCACTCCATTAGCTGCGGGGAGTAAGTCAGCCCAGGTTCTAAGAAGTCGCGGTAGAACTCCGTTTCCTCAGTTTTGTAATAGGAGCCGATCCAGCCTGTGCGAATATGCAGTAATCGCTGGCTGTCTCCTATGGCTGGTCTCGGCCGTTGCCGAATACGTTCCCAACCAACCCAAACTAAGAACTTTGAGGCATCGCCAGTTCGGCTTTGAGGTTGAGCAGGTCTTGGGCCGGCGTCTTCATTATCGTGTCTAGGCACCTGATATGCATGAAGCAACATCGATGTTGGTCAATGATCGAGGGCGGCCCGCCTATCCGAGGCATGCAACCGCGTTCATCGTTGTCCCGGGGCAAGCGACATGGAGAACCCCCATCCAAATATCATTCTCGGCATCGAGGACTGGCAGAAGAAGGGCTACAGCCTTTCCGACGACGCCCCGCAGCTGATAGAGCGTAGCCGCGAATTCATGAACAAACTCCACCCCGGGATTCAAGAACTCGACGGCTAGGGCAAGGCGCCTTGGGTGTTTGCCTTGAGCCATTCTGCTGACATATTGATGCTTTCTTCCGGTGTTGACGTGGTGCCGCGGTCTACTTCGATGACGATCCATCCGTTGAAGTCCTCGGGGAGGGTGGAGAGGATCGGAGCGTAGTCCAGGTCGCCTGTGCCAAGTTCCTTCCATATTCCTTCTTGGACGGTCTGGCGGTAGCTCCATCGTTCTTCGCGGCTCGTGCGGGCGATTTCGGCGTTCAGGTCTTTGATGTGGACCCCTGCAATCCGGCCAGCGTATTCGGCCATGATCTGGGCCGGGTCCGCTCCGGTCCAGGCCAGGTGCCCGATGTCGGGGCCGAAGCCCAATACCTTGTCGTCGATGCTGTCCAGGACATAGCGGGTTTCCACTGCTGTCTCGATCCATGTGCCGACATGTGGGTGGAGAGCGGCAACGCCGCCGGCAGCGGTGATGATTTCTGCTGCTTCCCTCAGGTAGTCCCGGACTCGGGCGAGATGTTCCGGGGTGGAGCCATAGCCGCGGGCAGGGTGCTGTACTCGCAAAGCATCCCGTTCCATGCCCATCGACAGGAAGAGAAGCGGGGTGCCCAGTGCCACGTTGTTCTCGGCCAAGTCCCCTGCCTGGCGCAGCTGCTCATGGCGCACTTCCGGCGTGTCGGACCATTTGAGGTTCACGTAACCGGGTCCTGGTTGGAGTCCGGCAGCTGCGAGGGCAGCCCCGTACGCTTCGGTTGTCTGGTCGGCCGGCACATCGCTTTGGACCGCGGTGAATCCAACAGAGGCAATGTACTGGAGCCGTTCTGCCAACGGGGGGTTCAAGGTGGGGTCGAGCCAGCCGTCGTCGGTGGCCATGTACTGCAGGGGGTTCAGGGCAAATCGTGCCTTGTCGAGGTTCATAACGGTCCTTTGCAATAAATAGATGGGGTGATGCTTTTGTGAGGGCTACTTGCTACTGAACGCTGCGTCGAAGCTGGTTTGCGAGGCGGGGAAGTCGTACTTTTTCAGGGCGGCGAGGGCTTCGGGGGCGCCGTGCAGGCGGTCCATGCCGGCGTCTTCCCATTCGATGCTGATGGGGCCGTTGTAGCCGATCGCGGCCAGGGCGCGGAAGGACGATTCCCAGGGCACGTCCCCGCGTCCGGCGGAGACGAAGTCCCAGCCACG
>NZ_JBEPSI010000017.1:0-45294 GCF_040548745.1 Arthrobacter sp. 2762 | reverse complement strand
ACCTGCAAGAGATCAGGCCTCAAATGAATCGAATATCCCGCCATGACAACACCCATCCGATAAGTGTTGCAATCACCGCAAGAACCCAAGGATCCCCAATCGGACGCAGCGGCGTCCGCTGAGCCACCGGCTTACGGGCGCGGTTTGTTCCCGCCATGATCGGCAAGACCGGCAGCGCAGTCGGGCGGGATACGAGAGAATGTGTGAGTGAATGGCCACGAATTGTTAGCAGCGTTTGAAGAAGCGTTCGACCACTCGGTCGTATTCCATGGTTTCGCCGAGCACCTGCGTGACTATGACGTGTTCATATACATGTCTGCTGATCCACGAAGTGGGATCAAGCCAAAGTACCTTCGCTATCGATTCACTCATTGTGTTCTCGCCACCGTGAAGACCGCTATCTCGCCAAAAACGTGGGCGCGTTCCTTGGATGAACGCTTACTGCACTACGACGCAGCCATAGAGTCTGGTGTGAATGGGTATGTTTGGGGCGTCAATTTCCACGACCTCTATCCGGGCATTTCCCTTGTAGAGGAATCGGGGGAAGCCGCGGCATGGGGTGACCGCCTGGGCATTCCCTTCTACGAGGCTCGGCTCGAGACCAACGCTCAGTATCTGGATCTCGTCTTCTCCGACCTTGTCGTCACGGAGGTCGGAGAAGGGTTCGCGCCTTTCGTTGTCCCACCGGAAGGGTCCGACCAAGCGGGCGAGGGATAGCGATACCTTCGTGATGAGGGTGTCCGGTGAAGGATCGGCTTACGTGCTCAAGTACGTACACGGCAGGCGCCGGGAACCGTGATCTAGTGATGTCCAATTTGAGGGTTGTTCATAAGGGGACGGCCCATACGATTAACCCGTCGTTCTCTGCCTCCTCCGCGGAGGCCGGGGACAAGGGTATTTCTCGCAGAGTATCGAAGCTGATGAATCCGGGGGTCTGGTCTGAGAGCATTCGGTCTATGACTAGGGCTGAATCAGTGGTCGTGCGGATTCTGCCTCCGAAGGGTAACTGGCTTTGCGAGGTCAGAGAACAACGCAACTGGCCGGCCTGTTCGTCGTACCAAGCATAGAAAGTCCCCCGATTTGGAGCCGTTTTGAATCTGTCCCGCAGTCCATTGACGACTTCGTCGAGGGCGGCAGCAAGATCTGCGGCGGAAGCGCGCGGCGAAGTAGCTGCAGAGTACGCCCAAGTGTTTGCTCTCACCTCTTTCTCTGGGTGATCCGGTAACAGCACTATGTCTGGATCGTCTAGATAAGACACGATCTGGGCGGCAAGGGTTTCAATCACGGCCGAAGTCTATAGGGCATGTGTCCTGCAAGGCAGCCAAACCGGTTTGAGCTTGGCCCGCTGAAGGATCGTCTAACGGGCGCTTGGAGCGTCCGGAGAGTCACCCCTGCCGCACAGCGTTCCGTATAGCTGAGACGCACGAGTGCTGGCCATGCACGTCAGAGTGCGTCCATAGGTTCTGGGCCGGACGTCCAGACGTTGGTAGGAGCGAAATCCATCTCCCAGGCGGGAACGAGTCCCGTCACATCGATGTGGTCGGGGTAGCTGGGTATGTCGGCTGGAAGGGTGGGCAGTCTGCCGGCATAGAATTCGACGGATTGCGCCTTGATTAGCAGATCCATGCCATTGGTTCCTCCTAGAGGACTCACTTCCACGCCGGTGGCAGATGTTTCTATATGGCACTCAGCCACTGACCAAACCTGAGGGTTTGGCCTGTCCCTTTGCTGCGCATTGGTCCATGTCACCTCTGTCGTCCTACGGAACATCATGACCCCACAGTTGAGTGAAACAATGTCGATCTCAGTAGGAAGATAAGTTGTGCGGATCTCGAACAGCGCGCCCACGGTTGAGTGGAGCACGTCGATGCGTACGTCCAGGAGTTGTGCTTCCTCGAAGATCCAGCCAGTAGTCAATGGATTGTGTTCGGGTTTGCCAGGTAGGTCCAATATCTGGCGTAGAAAGAGGTCCGCGAGCTTCATGCACCGAACTCTACGTGGACGCTGACCTGCCTACACGCACACCCAGCAGTAGAGCCCTTGCCCGGAAGCCTTGGAGCGTCGGGCCAGGCTAGCCAAATCCTTTAGGAAGTCGGCAAGAAGCGCCGGGTCGGCGGCGTTCCAGAACTCCTCGGTCTCCGACCATGGGATCGCCACCTGTTCAAGGATTTCGTCGGAAGCGGTGGCCAACGCTGTGGAAAGGGGCTCCGTTAAGGTCAGTACAAGACGCTCCCCACCATCCCGATCCGCGAGGGCTTGCCCGCTCCGTGGATCGTCCATGACACGGTCGAAGGACCGTCCAGTGAGCAGTTCTTCTAGTGTTCCCAGCTGCACAACGGGATCAATACCGTTGCCGGATACCGTGTCGAATACTGCCGCCTCCAGGTAGGTCACGGCCGCCGGTGCCGCCGGTGGGCGTTTACGGCCGAAGATGCCTCGCCGGGGCTCGGTCGGCGGAGTGATCGTCGCCTGGGATCCGGGACCACCGATACGGTCGATCACCGAGGCTGCTTCCTCATCGGAGGCAGCAGAGAAGTAGTCAAAAAGAACACCCATGATCGACATTCTCCACTACGTGGGGACGCCACGGCTAAGCCGGTCGACAACGTAGTCCGAACCAAGTGCGCCTTTTGGTGAACGGTTAACTTGATAAATCACCGCCCGTAAGTCGGTCCTCCACCGGACGCTCTTCACTCCTGACGAGCTCCGAGCCAAGTCCTCGTGGCTCTGCGGCATTCCGATTCCCGTAACACCCGCCCGCAAAACTGCCCGGTGAAGGTGCCCTAAACGCTACACGTGCACTCTGATCTTTGAGCTGGCCGCTTACCATGTGTGTTCACAGCAAACCCGTTGCGACGATCGTTGGAAACCGCCCTGTCCCCATTGGTGTGCAACCGTCCACGCCGCTCGGCGGTCTACCCCGACTGGGACCGAGTAACAGGGTGGTTGGATGACTTTGAAATATGAGTACCGACTACTCGTGTGCATGACCAGCGATGAGCCTTGAATTAGCTCAGCGGGTTCATGGCAGACGGCGAGAATCCCCCAGTTCGCTGATCAATGCCTCAGTAATCTGCCGGCAAGGCCGGATAGCGGTAACCAGAAGCCTGTCCGGCCTTTCGCCTGCCCTGATTTAGCGTCTCGGAATGGCCGCGGGGGCTCTGCTGCGAGGGCTCCGTACCAATGGCTTCCGGGAACGTCGGGCCCTCTTTTGGGCCAAGTCCCGCCCGGCTGCCCTGCGGGCGTCCCGGCGGGTTTTTCGCTGAAGCCGGTCAAGACGAAGGAGCATGAGGAAAACGAATCCTATCCATAGGATGGCGGCCCCCAGAACGACACCCATCAAAACCAGTGGCTGCATGTCTGCAATGTACCCCGTGGAGAGCGGCCCAATCCTGACCCCGCGCTGCCCTGCCATCTCGCAAGATCAGCGGCGTACTGGCGGACCTCCATGTAGCTTCTGTGCGAATAGCCACCCGAAGCCCCAATATTGGGGGCGTTTTATCTGGATGACCAGAGAGGTTCGCGAGTGAGCGGGGCTTGGTCGAATATGAGATCTTCTGTGGCGTGAGGCGTAGCCTTAGCGGCATGGGGAAACTGTCAGGTGGCATCATCGTACGAGCCATAGTCGTCAGCGCGGCCATGATGTCGTTGGAAACCGGATGCGCATCGCCCGGTCAGTCTGCCGGGAGCCCAGTTGAGTCCGCCGATATCCCAGTTTCGGTAAGCAAACCTGACGTGGTGCTGTGCCAGGGGAACAAGGTGCCGGTTCAGGCACTGGAGAACCCGAGACCGGCCAGCGAGCTCGGCACGGAAACCGCCCCGGCCCTCCAAGGCCGCGGCGTCTCGGCTTTTGACCCGGTCACCTGGCTGATTGCGCAGGAGAGCAGTGATCGCGTGATGCTCATGAACAAGCTCGCTGTTCCCCAAGATCACGGCTACGGCGATATCCGCGACCACGTGTACATTGTCATTTCCACCAACTCCATGGCATCGGAACCAGGCAAACCCGTTTGGGCGGTCGTTGAATCATCGACCTGCACTCCCACGCTCGACCTCGGCGAACTGAGAGCGGGCGCAGTCACTCTGGACCCCTCCTTGCCGCCGACTCCTGAGTCCGACCGCGTGGCACTGCTCGTCACGGAGTTCGACTGCAACTCCGGGCAAAACGCCGAAGGCCGGGTTGACGTCGTCAAGCTCACCGAAACCGAGTCCACGGTCGAGATCGTCCTAGGGGTGCGGCCCGCCGGGGCGCAATGGGCCACCTGTCAGGGAAACCCAGCGACACCGTTCACAGTCGACCTCCAACGACCACTCGGTGCCCGAACAGTCATGAACGCCGCCGTCGTGCCCGTCAAGGAGATCACCGCACCACCGTTACCACCCAGAATCAACGAATAGATTCATTGGCCGGCTGCTCCGCGTCGCCGTCCGAATCAGCGGCTGTTCCGCACTAGGAAATTCGGGGCTTGTTGGGTCCAGCCATCCTCGGACGAGACCGAGTTCAAAGCCTCCTGCGTGCCGGCAGGGACCAGAAGCCAGGCCGCTTCCGTCCTGCCCGGGCTCTCAACTTTAAGTCCAGCGCTCTCAAAGCGCTTTAGTAGAGTGCACCCAACGGAGGCGCGCTGCCTGTTGGCCGGGACGGAAAGGATGCAGATCCTCTTGCCGGAAGGAGTCCCTGGCATCGAGTCGACTTCGGCTGCAGGTGCACCGAAGTACGTGTAGGAATCGCTGTAACCCAGCAGCCGGGTCTGCGAGGAGTCAATACCCAAACTTTTTAGATTTGTTTTCGAACAGATTTTCAGGTCTTGGGAGGCCCGGGACGCCTTCCGCCCTTAGGGCTGAGGCGCCAGTGGATTCACACCCCCGCACGACGGTAAGGGCATGGGCTCAGTGGGTGTGCTAACGACTGTCGATTGGGGTAGGTTGCGGGCGCTACTGGCCGAAACCGCTGTGTACCATCGGGTGGCTGTCAGTCTGTGAAGCCCGGTGAGGCGGGCAAGGACTGCGGGCGGGAGTTGCAGCGCGAGTTGTCCGAGCGCTGCGCCGCGAAATGTTTGGGCGGATATTCCGATGGCCGCGAGTCTGCTCGAGAGTGTATGCGGGATGATCGGCCGTCCGTGGAGATGCCCTGGGTAGAGCCAGTAGTTCTCTTCGCCATCCCCGCCAAAGCGTTTGATGACTCTGTCGGCTTTGGCTTGAAGTGCATACTCAGTGAGCTGAACGGGTAGCTGGAGCGGGTCCGGGCCGAACCGGATCATGGCGTACCCGTTGTGGAAAGTGATGTCCTCCACCCGCAGTGCAGCGATCTGGTGGGGCCGAAACCCGTAGAGGATCACCAGGATGGCGGCCAGGCGCAGGCCAGGATCCTCAATTCCATCCGGATCCATCGACCTGCGCAAGAGCTGGGCTCGTTCGCTTTCTGCCGATGCTGAGGGGATCGCCAGAGGCGTCGGCGGCGGGTATTGGGCCTCGAGCCCGGTATTGATACCGGTCGCCCTGCACCACTTGAGGAACATTCGAACATGGCCGCGGTGGGTGTACCCTCGCACGATCCACTGGTCGACGTCTCGCTGTCGTGCGGAACGAATCCCGAGGTTTTGTTCGTGAAGGAACCCGAGGAATGCATGCACCATCTTCAGTTCCCTTCGCCTCCACGCCCATTGGGCGGGGCTGAGGACACCGTTCCTGGCTTGGCGGAGGTGACGCCAGCGCGCATATCTGATGAACGCCATCCGGTCACTCGGGTCGCCGATGGACGCGGCTTTGTTATCGATCCAGGACTCGAAACTGAGAAGGTCTTCGTTCCGTTTAGGCAGTGCCCCATGTGCCACGAGGAAGGACCGCAGCCGCCGGGTGCCCGCGTCCTGGCCGAGCATATCCAGCCCATCATGGGTCATCGTTGCCCGTCCTTCCTTGAGTTCACGTAAGAGCAGAGGCAGTTTTCCGCGGGCGAGCGAGGAGTGAACGTGGAGTCCGTCTGCTGCGAGCAGTACGTCAGTGGCTACTTTGAGGACCGGCCAGCTCTGTGCGACGTCCGTGAGGGCATCGGCTAAAGCGTCCTTGGCACGGCATTCCCGGCATGGTTTTTTCTTGTTGAGGTACTCCCAGAGCGGGCATCGGGCGCAGGGACGCACAATCTCCGGGTGTTTGCGTCGACATTCGCTGCATAACGCCTGTCCGTGGATTCTTCCAGCCATGGTCCTCAGCTCACCACAATGGTCGCAAGTGATCTGGGCGCCATGGGTTCCCGGCAAGTGCCGTTGGCCGAAGACCTTGTGCGGGATATCGAGGTCACGCAGTTCATCGGTGAGGGCGAGCAGCAACGGGCTCCGCCTGCCCGCTGCCCGGGACGAGGCAAGTCCTCGGACCCTGAGCTCGAACCACACCCGCAGGCGGTCACCGCGGTCCGGTAAAGACCAGGCGACAGCACGGGAGATGTGCATGGGGTGAGGTTTGTAGCCGGCCAACAGTTCGAGCAACCGATCGCACAGCCTCGTCGTCGATGTCCGCAGCAGCGAATCCCAGCAGTGCCGGCAGACAGCCCCGCCCGGCACAAGCTCGGCATCGGAGTCGTCCTGCCCGCACTCAATGCAGCCTTTCCGGGGCTGGCCGCGGACCGAAAGCGATCGCGGTTTCACACGGCGTTCGGCGGCAGAACGCCTGCCCGTCGGGGCCGGTAGCCCTTGTGCTTCAAGACGTCCAGACCGGGCTCGGTGGTTCCTGCCTCCGTGCCGTTGGCGTCTTTGCGCGCCGCTGGCATCTGGATTTTGCCGATAAGGTCATCGGCGGAGCAGTCAAGGGCGTCCATGAGCGCTACCAAGACCTGCAGGTTCAGCCGTTCCGGTTTCTCGGTAGCAAGTCGGTAGACCTGGGAAGCGGACAGATGCACTCCCCGTTCGTTCAACAACGGGATCAGTTTGGTCGTCGTGAACAACCCCCGGGTGGCCATCACTTCCCGCAGCCGCCACTCATAATCCAACGAGTTCACCCCTCCACCTTCCCTGCACCGGCTGCCTTCATGATCCCTGACACGGCATTGTGCATCATTTGGTTGGCGAAATCGGCGCTGACCGCGGTGTAGATCGCCGTTGTCGATAGGTAAGCGTGCCCGACCTGCCGCTGGATGAACATCGGATCCACACCGTCCTCCGTCAGATGAGTGACATAGCTGTGCCGCAAAGCGTGCGGGGAAAGCACCCGGTCAAAGCCAAGCTCGTCCCGGTACTCAGCAAACCTGCGGCTCACTTCATCGGCCCGCAACCGGCGGCCGCGTTCAGAAACCCACAACGCATTCGACTCTTCAGCACGCACCAGCGGCCAGATGTTCTCCACATAATCCTGGACCGCGTCCACGGCCCACTGATGCAGCGTCGCCACCGAACGCCGCTTGGGGGCCCCGCCCCGTGATGACTTGCCGTTCCGAACCAGCAGCATCCCGAACGAACCAAACTCAGGGGCGTGCGGATTCCTGTAGAAATCAGTCACATCCAGACCAGCGGCCTCACTCGCCCGAAGTCCCCACGCATAGGCGACCTTGAACAAGGTCGCATCACGGTAGGCAACTAACGTCCCCTTCCGCCCCGACTCCAAGCGCACCCCGACTTGCTCATCGGCATAATCAAACAACCGCTGAAGCTCCACCCTGGTCAGCGGACGCCGACGCGGGCGACCCTCATAATCCTGCAGATGACGAGTCGTGTTCCACTCAGTGCAAACCTGCACCGGATGCGTGCCGAAACGGGCCTCGCACTCGGCCACCCACTCATAATGAGGCGAGCAAATGAAGTCACAGAACTGGGCCACCACATTCTGATAATTCCGGAGCGTTGACGGAGCCAAACGCCGGACCGCGACCAGGTCCTCCATCCACTCATCGAACAAAGCCGCCGTCCAATGCCAAGGAAACACCCCCGCCGATTCCCTGAAGCGTTGCACCGTGCCCAGATCCGTCCGCACGCCGGCCTGCCTCAAGTTCCGGCCACCAACCCGCTGCGCCCGCCACCCTTCAAGCATCGCCGCGAACACGGCCTCTTCCTCGTCCAGATACGAAACTCCCGGAGCAAGGTACAACGAAGCCGACCCAAAATGGCCGTTCCCGGAACCCATAATCAAACCCCCTGATGCATCATTCCTGCATTAAACGCATGAAAAACGACAGGAGTCAATCAGTGCAAGCCACAAATGCCATGTCCTACCAGAACCTGCAGGGCTGGCGCCGCTGTACATCCTGCATCAGGTGCAACTTGGTGGAGTCGTTATTTTGTCGCTGCGCTGCAGTACAGTTAATCGAACATAGTTTCGAATAAAAGGTGTGTTGTGGGCGTGATAGTCGGCCCCCGTGTGGTAGATGCGGGACTCTCTCTGGTGACGGTGTTGCTGGCACCGGTCGCGGTCCCGGCCGGTTATCCGTCGCCCGCCCAGGACTACTTCGATGGCCGGATAGACCTCAACGAACACCTGATCAAAGACGTGACCAGCACCTTTATCGTCCGGGTCACCGGGCAGTCCATGGAACAGGCGGGCATCAGCGACGGTGACGAGCTGATCGTCAACCGGGCCCTGGAACCGAAAGACGGGTCAGTGGTCGTTGCCGTCCTGGATGGAGAGTTGACGATAAAGCGGCTGCGGATCACGGCCTCGGGCGTGATCCTGCAGGCTGACAATCCGCGCTTCCCTGACATCGAGGTTGCGGCGCTGTCGGAACTGACGATCTGGGGCGTCGCCACCAGGTGCCTGCACCATGTCTAAGCGGCGTTGTTGCGTTAAACGGGAGATCGGTGGGGCCGGTGTCTAAGCCCGCGGTGATGCGCCGGATGCAGGAGATCGCGCACGTGGACGTGAACTGCTTTTACGCCTCCGCTGAGCGTGTCTTTAATCCCGCCCTGGAGGGCAGGCCGGTCATTGTTCTCTCCAACAACGACGGGTGCGCGGTGACACGTTCCCCCGAAGCCAAGCGCTTGGGCATTGCCGTGGGTGATCCGTGGTTCAAACTCCGCCCGAGGGCGAAGGAATGGGGCCTGGTGGCCCTGTCCAGCAACTATGAGTTGTATGGGGACATTTCCGCCCGGGTGATGGAGCTGCTGGGCAGGTACTCGGCCTGGCTGGAGGTGTACTCCATCGATGAGGCGTTCCTGGGCGTGAAGGGTGAACCCGATGAGCTGCTGGCCCTGGGGCGGGAGATGAAGGCTGCGTGCCGACGGCACGTCGGCGTGCCAGTGTGCGTCGGGATCGCGCCGACGAAAACCCTGGCCAAGCTCTGTAATAAGTGGGCGAAGAACAACCCCGCGTTCAACGGTGTCTGCCGCTGGGAGTCAGTGCCGGCCCAGCAGCGCGAAGCGCTGATGGCCAAGTTGTCGGTGATTGAAATCTGGGGCGTGGCCACCAGATTGACCAAGCGCCTGAATGCGATGGGGATCTTCTCGATCCTGGACCTCACCCGGGCAAACCCGGTCGCGATCAGGGACAAGTTCTCCATCGTCATGATGCGTACCGTCCTGGAACTGCAGGGAACACCGTGTATCCCGATGGAAGAGGAACGGATCGGCAGGGACCAGCTGATCTTCTCCCGGTCCTTCTCCACACCGATCACCACCACGGCCGGCCTGCGGCAGGTCATGAGCGTCTACGCGCAAATGGCCTCCGCGCGGCTGGCCAAACACGGACTGCAAGCGAAGGTATTGACGGCGTTCGCGGCGACGTCGCACTTCAACCCGAACGAAAAGTCCTTTCCCTCGGTGTGCCTGGCCCTGCCGATGCCGACCGCTGACCCGGTGCTGTTGACCAGGGCCGCACTCGCGCTGCTCCCCCAGGTCCACGAGGGAGTGAAGTACGTCCGGGCCGGGATCATGGTCACCGACCTGCGACCGTCCGGGAACCAGAGACCCTTGGAGCTGTTCGAGAACCCGCACGAAGAACGCGGCATCGGCACCCTGCTGGAGGACGTGGCCAAACGATACGGCCGCGGGTCCATCGGACTAGGCCATGCCGGGATCAAAGGCGGCCCTGACTGGTCCATGAAACGCGACATGCTCTCCCCCAGGTACACCACCCACTGGGACGAACTTCCCCTCGTCAAAGCCGCCTGACCGGCGCCAAGCAGAAAGGAAACCACCATGACCCTTGCACCTGAATCATCCACCACCAGCCATGAAGTCTCCGTCCGGTTCAGCCCCGACGGCACCCCGTTGGCGATCCGTCACGACGGCCGGATCTGGATGGTCGATCCCGACGTCCACACCGCCCACTGGTTCACCCGGGACGCATGGTGGGAAACCCGGGACCGGGCCGCCGTCGGCACCGGCGATGTTGTCAGCATCGAGCACTGGCAGGTCCAAGCCAAACAGCCCAGCACCAACAGCAAGCTGCGCACGTTCACGCTGCGGCGGGAGCCGCTGGCCACCGCGTGGCAGCTCGAATCCATCAGCTAGTGCCGTCTGACCTGTCCCGGTCCCCTATCCCCGAGCACTGTGGATGATAAGCCCTTGCCGCGCCCTGGAGGGGGACGCCCGGTAGACCACTGCAAAGAAGAACACGGCCAGCACTGCTGTCAGCCTTGGAAAGCACACTGACCCGGGCAGTTGCCGTTAGTAGAGGTGCACGCGTGGTGGGGACCTTGGGTCGATGAGCTCGCTGGTCACGTCCGAGAGCGGCTTTGGTCGCCACGGCATTCATCTTCCGAAGCCATACGACTTGGTTGCGCGCGATGCAGTAATGCGATCTGCAGGGGAATTGGCCGTTGCCCACAGAGTGGTCAAGGGACACCGTGCCGTCGAAGGTAAGCGCCCAGTCGTTGGGACCAAACGGTGTGACTACTTTGGTACCGCAACCACAGGCGCATAGGTGAACTGCGGTTTCGTACGCCATAGAGATGTAGAGATTGCCGGGCTCTGGTTCAGCAGGGATGGACACGACGAACGCCGGAGTGAGACGCCGGTATTTCATCCTTCCGTCTCGCGGTTTCCGAATCGGTGATTGAGGTTACCGGAGTCGATGTCGAACACGGTGTGATGTTCGCTTTCAAGGTCGGCGTAGAACGCGAGCAGCTTCTTGTAACGGAGCACAGCGAGGTTCGCCGTCAAAGCGTTGAGCTCGTCGACCTGGAGGTTGGTGTCGTACTCAGCGTCTTCCCCGACAAAGTAGGACACCACCTTGTCGATGTGCTCGCCGTGCCCGGGAGTGAACGTGGTGACCCGAAGTGCGCCGTTGACCCCCTTGGAGTCCTTCCCGAGGCGATACCTGTATCGACGAACGGGATACCAGCCACCACGAGCGCGTCGATGATGGCCTTAAATGTCGGACGGTCGAGGTAAAGTCCGCGCATGGAATCGGAAATCCTCAAGTACCTCACAGGCATGGCGCATGATCCCTTGGCTAGATCCGTCATCGGCGCGGTTCTGGCATTCCTTGCCATCAGTGTTCTAAAAGGCACTGGAAAGTGGCTCTGGTCCTGTCTAACGAACATCCCTAAAAGGCTCAGCCGCTGGGCTGACCGTCAACAGAGCATGCTCTAACCGCATTTTGAAGGACTGAAGCCCTTGAACCGACATGACCTCCCCCTGCTCTCTGTGGAACTGATCCCGAAACCCGTTTTCGGGGAAAACCTCCGGAATCGACTAACGCGTTCTGAATGGGAGAAATGTAAGAAGTTCGCCAGGGCGGCATCAGGAGACGTGTGTGGCATTTGCGGTGGCGTTGGTGTTAATGGCCGTTTGGATTGTCATGAGCGTTGGGATTGGTTGAAGGATGGCGAGCTCCACGTTCAAGAGCTCGTGGGACTGATCGCGTTATGCCCGCGATGCCACAGCGCTAAGCACTATGGCCGAACGCAGATAATGGGGTATGCCAGCGATGCGGATGAGCAGCTAAAGAAAGTTAACGCGTGGTCAGCGAAACAGTTGAATGACCACCTACTCGCAGCCCGGGATCAATGGCTGGAGCGAAACGCCCACGACTGGAAACTGGACCTTGATTGGCTGCCAGCAACGCTCGGAATTATTCCGGGTCCTGCAAGGGAAATGGAGTTTTCAGCGCAGCCACCAACGGCTGAGGCACCTGCTGTCGCCGTGCCTGCACACGCGTTTTCAACGGCGGGGCAGCTGAAACAAGCGCAAGCAACTTTGACGGACCTCCAGGAACAACTGAAACAAGCCCGGTACCGGGCTAAGTACGCAGAGTCGTGGAAGGAGAAGATCACTGATCCAGAAGCAGGGGAACAGCGACTAGCCGAAGCAGTCGCTGAAGCCAAGGACGCCGCCAACGCCGTGCGGAGGCAAAAGGCCGCCGTGAAACGCTTGGCCGAGAACTTGGACCGGGAGCAGAAGAGGGAGAGAACCCTGAAACGTGCCCAAAAGAAGTGGCCCCAATACACCCGCGATGAAATCGACCTCGCCGACAATGCCGCCAGAACCATCGGAACGACGAGGGCTGTGATACTCCGTGATTACGTTCCTGTGACCCGTCAGCAAATGGCTGCCGAAAGAGGCATGACTGTTGAAGCCTGGGTGGAGTCATCGTTTGCCCTGGAGCGCTTCCAAGACGCCATGGCCTTTAGGGAGGCCCGGGAAGTCGGACCCGACGTGCCCCTCGATGAGAAGACAGCGGCCGATCTCGATATCGTCCTTGCCACCCCGGACCCTATTAGCCCCAGTGGCGGGCACTAGCAAGATGACAACGATCCAATGGCTGAAGGATCAGGGGTTTGAAGGATTCATTCGATTCGACCAGATAGACGACCAAGAAGTAACCACTGAACATGGTGTCTACACAGTCGTCCGTGAAGGCACGGATAAGCCGCGTTTCCTGCTTCCAGGAACAGGACGAAAAGGAAGCTCCTACACCTTGGAAGTTCTGGAGGCTGCGTGGGTGTACGACGCTGAAATCCTCTATTTCGGCAAAGCGGAGTGCAGACTAGGCATCATTGAACGCCTAACCAAGTACCGTCGGTTTGGAAACGGCAAAAGAAGCGGACACAGTGGGGGCCGGGCCATATGGCAGCTGGAGGACGCTCATAATCTCAGAGTGTGCTGGAGAGTCACAGGTGACCAAAACGCCGATGACGAGGAAAGCAAGCTCATCGAAGCCTTTAAAGAGGCCCACCTGGGGTCGCGTCCCTTCGCGAATCGCATCGACGGAAAGAAGAATGACAGATGAATCTCGAAACAGGGCACACACTCACCGTGGCCGGCCAGACCCTCACCCTAGAAGACGCCATGGGAGTTTTTGAAAGGTACCCGCGCAAGACGCCTGCCGCATTCGATTATTTAGGCAGTGGAGAGCCAGAGGAGCTCACCGCCCAGGAAGTGATTCGGACACGTAAGATCAGCTCCCGAATCTCGAACAAAGAAGTGGGCTACTTCGTGGAGATGTCAGCAACGGCCCCGTGGATCAGGACTACCGCCGACCTGGCCGACGCTACCCCAGAGGGCACCCTTTTTGCCGCCATGACAGATCTCTACTGGCACTTCGCCGAAAACTCCCCCAAGGGGGTCAGCTTCGCAAAGATCTCGAAGGTGCTGCACTTAAAACAGCCGAGCCTGTTTCCCATCCTGGATAGTCACATAGCGCGTTCTTATGCCCCGGCAGCAAGGCTGCTTCGAACGGGCTACCCACAGCTTGGATGGCGACGTCGGACATGGCTCGCTATACGCAATGACCTACTTGCGGCGAGGGAGTCCGACACATTATCCGAGCTTAGGCATCGTCTCCGCTCCTATGAGTCCGATGACGCCAACAAACAAAATGCAGTCCGGCTTCTCGACGGACTCACGGATCTTCGCCTTTTGGATATTTTGGTCTGGTAAGAAGATTCATCTTGGGCAAGAGCAACAACAGACGGGGCGGTGTTGCTACAGGTCCGGCACATCTTTCAGCAGTGGCGCAGACAGCAGATCTCCAACAAAGAGCTCCAGACCTGCTCCCCGGAAATTGACTTCGTTCTCATCGATCCCGCTTGACTCCCCGTGCACAAGCTTGCTCCGTAACGTGTAGCACTTGCTGAAAAACGCTGCCGGTTCAAGATCCTGATACTTCCGCCCCACGAGTGCTTCGGCTGCCAACTCCCTGCCGGCGTGGCCCACTGATTGTTCCTTCATTTGGCGCAATGATCCCAGCAGTGAAGCCTTTATATTCATTGGTATCTCGGCTGAATCAGTCTGTGCAAGGAACCCGTCTATGAGTCCGATGACCTCAGGGGGATGAGCTTTCTGTCTGATGAGGGTCTCAACAGCCATCATTAACGTCACGAAGCGCGTAGTGAACTGATCTGAGGAAAAAGACATGCCAAAGAGGTCGAATGCGATTCTGTCATTCAGTGTCTGGGAGAGACCTTTTTCCTTTGCAACCCGAATAGCCTGGACGATTCCATTTGGGTCCTTGTTGACTACAACGGTCGCCTGGAACTGCGAGAAGGCCGGTGGAGGATCGGTCCTAAAGATGATCCTCCCGGGTACATCTTTAAGGACGGGCCTGCCTTCAAGCTCGAACATGTAACTCCCGGCCTCAGGCCGGGGTTGATAGAACTCAGCTCCTGCGTAACGTCTGGCTAATCCGAGCTGAAGGTAGGACGACCATTTCTCTGCGGCCTCAGCCGCTTCTTCCCCGCTTGCAAAGCCATTTCCTTTAAGGGCAAGGTCGGCAGTGTCTGCTATCGATGGGGAGTTCAAAACGGCGAGGAAGACTCTATGAGGTGCATCGTCTTCGGTGGACAGAACAAGTTCTTGGCCCGCCTCTGCGATCCGCACCCTATCGCCCAAGTGGAAGCGCTCCCGAAAGGAATACACAGTACTTGCCTCCTCGCCTCGTGGAACAAGGGTCCCACACCCTGTACTGTCGCGACGGCGGTAAATTGACCCAGCTTGATCAGGTATGAATGATCCATGGGCAGATTCTGGGCTGACTTGGAGCCACAAAGCACTAACAAGGAATTCGAGCTGTGGCCAGAGCGCAGTCCGGAGGATGACACACATGTCAGACTCTGAATCGTCGGGCTGGTTCCCTCCACAGCTTGATCCTGTAGTTCTACGCCTAGCCCGCGCCGATCAGCTTGCGTATGAAATCGGCGATCTTGCAGGCGAGTGGTCTTGGAACGGCCCAATAACGCTAACGGAGTTTAGACGCGGGAACACGATGGAGCTCAGGGTCACCTCCATCCGACCTGTACCTCCGGTCGCCTCGCTACTGTTCAGCGAAGCCGTCAATCATCTACGCGCTGGGCTAGATAATGTCATTTGGCATTTGGTCGGCAAGGTGAATACCAAGCTCTCGCCCGCGGCCGAGCGCAAGGTGAGTATGCCCATATACGACGATGCGGAGAAGTTCAGAAGGTGGCAGGACGCGATGGTCCGCGCCCACGTTACAGCGGTCGGTTCGAGCACAACACTTGGAAAGAGATTGCGCCAATTGCAGCCCTTTCAGGATGACAAGAGCCGGGTGGGTTCAATATCCAGCCGGTTTGCAGCTGCCAGCGGTCAAAAGATCGAGTACGCCCACCCTCTGCTCCTGCTACAGGCCTACTCGAACGCCGACAAGCACCGAGCCGTCAGGGTTGCTGCCGCCCGAACATTCACCTCAGATGATCTAACACCCTTTAGATCGCAGGATCATGGCCACCGTGAACTCCTCATCGGAGATGTCTTAGGGCGGGGGCGTATAGGACAGCAGGTTGAGGTCGAAACGCAGTCCGCTGCGATGATCCATCGCCCAGGGCCGTTCTCGGCATGGGTCAGCCCTGTGCGCGAACTCAATGAGATGCGTCAGTACTTGAGCACCGTGGCCTTCCCTACACTTCTCACCGGCCTCGCCCTCACAGACGGGCTGCCTCCCGACATTCAGTTAGGCGACACCGGCGCCTCTAACAGGGACCGCATTGCTGCAGGCGGTTGGAAAGACGCGTTGGAACGCCTGGTTGGACCCACGCAGGATCGATTCAAGCGCGCGGATGCGCGCGGGTTTGTACGGCACGACATCGTCTACGAAGACAGCTAGGTGGCGAAGGCTGGCTATGCTGCCGAAGCTTCTTCTTCCTGGGTGTCGCTTCCACTGAGGGCTCGCGTCAGCGATGAAACGCTGACGCTGAGCCGCTGCGCGGTCTCCTTCAAGGTCTTTCCTTCAGCGCGCAACTGCCGGGCGGTTTCCAGCTTTCCTGGGGTCATGGAACGAGGCCGCCCTCCCAGCCGGCCGCGTGCCTTTGCCGCTGCAAGGCCGGCTTTCGTTCTTTCGGAAAGTCGGGACCGCTCGTACTCCGCCAGGGAGGCAAACATATCGAAGATGAGTTTTCCGTGGGCACTTGTGGTGTCGAGCCAGGGTTCGGCCAAAGAGCGGAACCCAATCCCCCGCCGGCCAAGGACGGTCACGATTTCAGCGAGATCCGCCGTGCTTCGACCGAGCCTGGTCAAATCTGCGACAGTCAAGACATTGCCCGGCTGCAGGTAGTCCAGGCACTCTTTCCATCGCGTCCGCGCCTGGGTGGCACCGGAGGCGTACTCCTGAAACACCCGGACAGCTCCAGCCGCCACAAGGGCATCAACCTGAGAATCCAAAGATTGCCCTCGAGTGCTGACCCTCGCGTACCCGATAACATTTCCAGACACGTCAAAAACCCTCCACGAATGGTTTTGACTGGTTTTCTTTCCGGAAACCAGTTTTGACCAATACTAAAGGGTCTTTTAGGGAGTTCCGGAAGGCACGCCCGCCACTCGTCAAAAACGGTCGTTATTGACGCGTATGCGACTGGGTGGGGTGAGACCATCGTTGTGCTGTTAGCGCCCCCTCATCGTTCATTTCATCGTGCAGGTCTTACGTACATCGCCATGACCCGCCGTAACGCAGGCGGCGTCGGCGGGTTTCCGTGACGCGCTGATCGACCGGCTTGTGAAACATCGAAAAGGTTCGCACCGAGATCAAGTTACTCATTGCTTCCTGGACCCCTGAAAGCAATTTGGGATCGGGGAACCGCTCTTCAGCCTCGCACTGGGTCTATGGTGATTGCAGCGACAAGGACACTTCATTTAGGGGATGAGTGAACAAGAGAGGTCTGATTCTGCTTATCGCACTGACCCTGTCGATCGGCTGGTATTTCTTTGTCGGTGTGTTTGATCGGCAACTCGCGATACACCAGTACACGGGACTAACTGTCGTCTGCCTGCATGACTATCCGCCCGAGGGACGGGTCGCTTCCCCGGAAGGGGGACCCCGCAGCCCGAAGGCGTCCTACGATTTCTTTCCGTTGGGAATCCACTGTCAATTCACGATTACCGGTGGACCAGATGTTCAATCCTTCCACCCCAGACCCGCCCTAGTTTTGGCGACATTGCCGTTGGCAATGATTATGGGTTGGGGAGCCTGGAAGCTGAGGCGGGCTCGCAACCGCCAGGATGTTCCGTAGTCCATTCGGCTTACGGTACTTACCAGGCGTTCGATGAGGGATCGGCTTACGGGCGGAGCTAGAGGTAGTGTGGCGTCGAAGGTAGGGGCAACATGTGTTCTCTCCATTATGAATTGGATAGGCAGCTCGCCGGCGGCTTCTGTAGGTCACAGTCGGCATCCTCGCCCTTCCCTGTTTGTCCGAAAGCCCTGAGCTTGCAGGGAAGCATGTGTCGCCTTGACGCTAAGCCGGGGCACAGGACGGAGCAAGATACTTGACCACTCGTTGTGCTTGGGAGAGTGGAAGCTCCGAATTGGCATCGAACGGAACTAGGTGCACGTACTCGAATTCGTTTCTAAGACCAGGAAAGGGTTCCTTCACGATTTGTGGCCTATGCTGGCAAAACCGTCGGACTTTGAGTGGGGGCAGATGTGAAGCGATGTCGACTTTCCGGCTTAACCACAAACCTCAACGACCTGCCGGGCTCGATTTCGGACCTCCGTGAAGAGTGTCGTCGTTGAGCAGAGTCCTGATGGTTTCTTACATCGTCATCGTGGCATACGCCGTTGGCTATTCCGGGCATTTCAAACTTCCCATGATCGTTCGTCCGGGTTCGCCCATCCACAGATCCCTGGGGAGGGCGAACCTTGTCCTCCACGGATGCGCCATAGCAATTGCACTCACTCTTCCGCCTCTAACGGACTTCAAGGGCATAGCTATTCTGTCGTATCTTTCGGCGCTTTTCGTGGCGGCATCACTTGCTATCTACCGCTGGCGCCCCCTTAGCCTCTACGTGATCGTGTTTCACCCGCAGGGGAAGCGGGCCAAGCCACAGGCGGAACAAACGCGCACTCCATGGCCTTACGTTTGGCTATGCAGCGCCGGCTACATCCTGATGCTGATCTACATCCAGACCATTTTCGGACGCTACTGGTAAATGCATGCTGTTGCTCCCCTTCAGCAGCAAAATTTGCACTGGGTGGATGATTTGAAGTTGCCTGGCGTCCGGTAAAGGATCGGCTTACGGGACAGTTAGTTGAGGCGAACACCATTGTGATGATTTCCGAGGTCGGGGCGCTTGGATTCGTTGAACCGGTGGGGTCCGGTACCCGATGATTCCGTGACGGGCATTATTCGATTGTTGTTGTATCTGTTGGGATTGTGAATGTGGCTGTGGTTCCAGCTCCGGGAGCGCTGGTGAGGCTGATGGATCCTCCGTGTCGTTCGATGATGGCCTTGCTGATGGGCAGTCCCAGCCCGGCGCCGGGAAGGGCGGTGTTCATGGCGTGGTCGGCCCTGAAGAATTTGCTGAAGGCTTCGTTCCGTTCGTGTTCGTTCATGCCGATTCCGTGGTCTGTCACAGCGCACACGAGTCCAGCGCCGTTACACCGTGCCGTGAGGGTAATTTCTCCGCTGCCGTCCGGGGAGAATTTGATCGCGTTGGAGAGGAGGTTCCCGACCACTTGGAGGATTTGATCGGGATCCAGCCGTGCTGGCAGGGGGCTGTCGATGTCGGTGCGGATCTGCAGTCCTTTCGCTGACGCACCGCTGGTGGCAGCTTTTACGGCTTGTTCCAGGATGTTGGCAAAGTGCGTGGGTTGTATGTTCAGGTCCCGCCTGTCGGATGCGACCAGGAGCAGGTCGTTGATCAGGGCAAGCAGCCTTCGGGCGTTGCGCTCGATCACGGCAAGCTGTCCTGGGGCCTGTGCGGGGTCCAGATCGTCAAGCATGAGCTCGAGATAGCCCAGGATGGAAGTCAAGGGAGTGCGCAGTTCGTGGGAAATGGTTGCCACGAACTTGTCCTTCACGCTCATTGCTTGGATGAGGCTTGTGACGTCGGTGAAGGCGACTACTGATCCGACTCGGCGTCCGTCGTCGTTGTGCAGTGCCCGGGCTGTGGTGGAGTAGGCCTTCCTTGCTTCGCCGCTGCCCACCCAGAAAAGCTCGTCGGAGAATTCCTCTCCGGAGATGGCCCGGTTCAGGGGGCTCTTTGTTCCGGTATTTTCAGGGCAGTTGGTGGGCTTGGAGGGACCGGGCCCTTGGTGGGTTGTGGGGGCCTGGGCAAGGGCCTGACGTCCCGGTGCGTTCGTCAGGATGGCCTCGCCGTGGGCGTCCAGCACCCACACTCCGACGCTGACGGTTTCCAGCACTCCATCCAGAAGGCGTTGCCGTTGCCGGCTCTGCTCGTAGACCCGCTCAAGTTCCCTGTCCTTGCGTTCCATCCCTGCCCGGTGCCGTTTAACGGCGCGGGCTACAAGATGCGCGGTGACGGCCACCACGCCCATGATCGTTGGAAACACGACCACGCGCACGAGGTCAGAGGATTTGGGAATGTATCCAAGGACCAGGGGTGGCAGGAGGGTGCCCGATAATGCTGCCGTTATAGCGAGCAGGACGCGGGTCTTCGAGGTGCTGACGGCCAGCCAGGCCACGGGAAGAACCATGAGCAGGCCAGCGACGCTCAGCACGGGGCCACCCGCCTCCCGGCTCAGTCCCACCGCGAGGGAGTCCAGGATCGGTATGACGGCGAAGCTGCCGGCTGGCAGACGGTTCCAGGGGGCCAATAAGCACACCACGAAGATGAGTCCGTGAACCAGCAGGATGAGGAGAAACAGTTGATCATGCAGGGTTGCGGGGCTGAACAACGCCGTGAGCGCGACGATGAGCAGGATCGCGGCGCTGAGCGGCAGTTGGCAGAGGAGGATGCTTCTCCTCAAACCGATCTGTTGGAAATAGCTGTCCAGCGGCATGAACACAGAAGTGTCCGTTGTATCCCTCGCACCCATGAATGCTTCCCTCCCCCAAGTCCCCCTTCAACGGAGCATACCGGGACGGTTGGGGTGGCGGCTGCCGCCCAAGGGTGTGCCGTCCAGGACGCGGGGCTGAATCGACGAACCTCGGTTCCTGCGCGGGCGATTCCATGGCCGCAGGCATGGGCGTTTCCGCTTTTCGCGGGTCGATGCGCCCGATCGGTGACACCGATCCGGCCCAGCACCGCTTGACCTTTCCGGTCATGCGTCTGCTCGTGCCCTCCCGTTCATGCGTCTGCTCCTGAATGGACCTGGGCTGTCTCGGAAGGGGTTTGGTTTTCCCCGGTGCGGTAGCGGTAGGTGATGTTTTCGTCCTGGACGACAAAGGTTTCCACTCCGCTGCGGGACCAGTGCAGGACCAACAGGCCGTAACGTTCGGCGAGTTTGGCCAGGGTCGCGAAGGTGGTGACGTCGATGACCGGCCGTCCCTGGGGGGCCGGAATGGGGTGGACCCTTACCAGCAGCGCGGCGTAGCGGCGGTGGATGGCTGCGGCTTCATCGCTGGGGGCGGTCCTTCGCGCAAACACGATCAGGATGGCTGCGGTTGTCATCGCTGCCAGGAGCAGCACTGCGGAGATGATCCTTGCGTTGAGGGCGGTGATGGACCAGCCGGTGAAGCCAATCATCCTGGGGCCTGTGATGAATTGCTGAACGGTGGAGGAGTCCGTGACCGTGAGATCTGTTTGGCTGTTCGCCAGGCCGAGCTGCAACGGTGTGAGGCTCAGCTTCAACTCTGGTGTGAACAGGGCTCCGGAGTCTGTGGTGACCTGTGGGGTGATGGCGACAGTCACCGGCCCGGATGCTACGCCCGTCGCTGTGGCGGCTGCCTGTGCTTTCGCGTCCACGGCATTGAGGTCCAGCTGGACCGTGCCGTGGTACTCCTCGCTCGTGAACGCTGCGGGCCCGGCAAGCGGCAACGTTGAATGCCACCCGGACGGTGTTGAGAGTTCGGCGGTGACGGCGATGGTGCCGGGATCACCCTTGTAGGCGTACTTGACCTCAACGATGTTGGCGAGCTTCCGGAAGATCGGGTCCGGTGAAGTGGCGGTCGTGCCGTCGTAGGCAGCGGTTCGCCCGACGGCGGCACTGTATGAGAAGTCCATGTGCGTTCCGCTTTTGACCTCCGACGCCCTTGACTCCTCCAGCGGCCCGGACCAGGCCACCACTCCCAGCACGGTACCCAGGAGCCCAAGAACGAGCGTCACGATGGCAGAGACCCTCAGGGTGGGCGGGAACCCGCCAACGGATAGTGGCCTGGCTCGGAAGTCTGTGGTGTGTCGGGACATGGCTGTTTTCCTTCGTTTGCGCCGTTGTCGGACGGTGGTGGCCGCTCCCCCGCTCACCAGCAGGGCGAACGCGACTACGCCAAGGACCGGGGGGCTGGTCAGGCGCTCCAGCCAGGTTCCTCCTTGGGCAATATGCAGTACCGCCCGGCCGGTGAGCTCGTCGGCGCCAGGGGTGAGGGGGTCTATGGATTCGTTGTTATCGCCTTTGAAGACGAACCCCGAGGAGTCGCCGGCGATGATCCGGTGCAGCGCGACGTCCTTTTTCCCGGGCAGCTTGTAAGCGGCGATCTCCCCAATTTGATAGGACGGGGCCCGCTGAACGATCACCAGATCACCTTGGTAGTAGACGGGGTTCATGCTGTTACCGTGCGTGATCACCACAGATACCTGGCCGCTCGCCAAGGCGATTCCTGAAACAGTCAACACCAGCACGGCCAGCGCTGACAGAACCAGCGCCGTTAGACGCCGCAGCGGCCGGTTAGCCATATCGGATCCCCCAAGGAAGTAAGAGGGGGACGGCCCAGTTTGGGCCGCCCCCTCGCGCCTGAACCTACTCGCTGACAGTGACGGCGAGGCTCGACAAGCCCGTGTAGCCCGTCTCCGCATCAGTGGGGATGAAGGTGCAGGTCGAGGCATTGGAGAGAACATCTGTGCAGTCGAACGTTCCGCCCGAGCCGCCGGTCGGGGTGACAGCAACGGCACGGCCATCGGCCGTGGTGCTGAACGTCAGGGCGATGCTGTTGACGCGGGTGTTGGCGCCGGCATCGGCGAACGAATAGGCGATCTCCGTCAGCGTTGCGCCACTTACCGATTGGCTGACGGTACCGCCGACGAACTGGGCGGCGCTTGCCTGGCCTGTGGCTGCGACACCGGTACCGGTGAACGCGGAACCTGCGGCCACGGCAAGGCCGGCGACAGACAGAGCGGTGATGATCTTTGCGGACTTGCGCATAATGGTTCTCTTTCGGTTTAGATTGCCCGGCAGCCCCTGAGCGGACCCCGTGACCTGACCAACCCTCTACTGGAAGGGTGGCGTTCGCCGATGGAGTCCGGCGGCCAACACGAAAGAAGTAAGAGTCATTGCGATTCCCCCAAATCGTATTCGCTGCGGGCGCCAGATACCTGACCGGACTAACCGGACCTGATACGGCTAAAACCACATCGACAAGTACGAAGCTAACAGCCCGATTGGCTGGTCCGTCCCGAGCTAGGTGAAAGCTCGGAGAAAACTGCGGCAATCCCATGAAACAACGCGCCAGACCTTGAAAACCAGCCTTGGAAACCCGGCATAGGGCGCTTCCTTGTCGGGGCGCGTTACAGTGATGCCGGCTTGCGCAGAGCCCGTGAAAAGATCAAGCCGAGACACCAGGGACCGTGCTGTTCCAAAGCGTCCTCGGACCTGCCTGAAGTGCCCGGCGCCGGCAGCCGCTTACGGCAGTATCAATCGCTCAGCCCGAAAGCTCGGCTAAGACTCAGGTCATTCCCAGAATAGTGATGACGCGTTCTCGTAGTTCCCGTACCCTGAACGGCTTGGTCATGAAGTCGTGGACGCCGGCCGTGAGCATGCTCCCGGCCATGTCCGCCCGTCCGGTCAGCATCAGCATGTGCGTATCGCTGAATTCCCTGATTCGCAACGCGACCTCAAGCCCGTTCAGGTCCGGCAGCCCATAATCCAGCACGATGATGTCCGGTTGGTATTCCCGTGCGGCATCAATCCCGGCCGCACCGGTGGCCACGCTATGAACATTGATGCCGAGGGAACCAACGACGGCACTGACAAGGCCTCGGAAGTCCATGTCGTCCTCTATCACCAACCCAACCGGCCTTGCAGGCATTTCCATCCCCCTTGGAACACAGGTTCCTGCTGTGCGAGCGGCTGTTGTCACGCAATCAGTAGAATTTGTCAATTCTGTAATACTGATACTAAGTCAAAATTCGAAGCTCCTTCCCGGAATGGGTGTGTACAGGGGGCGCTGCGGCGGTTCTTGAGACGACTCGGGAGGCAAGCGTATGACTGAGACCGTGACGTCGACCAATGAGGCCTGGTTTACCGACCCTGCGACACTTCGCGAAGTCGTACTGGATAGCACGGCCCTTCTGGACAGACTGGCCAGCTGCCCCGATATTGAACGGGTGTGGATCCTTGTCCTCCTCGGGCGCTGTGACGAAGCAATGGCAGAGGGAGAAGCGCTGCTGGCTCGTTCCTCAAAAAGACTGAACCCGCTGCTCGTTCTAGCCTGCGCGTACCGGGGCCAGTACCGTTGGCACGAGGCGCGGCGCCTCCAGGAAGAAGCCCTGCGTCTTGCCGCAACCCCGGCCCGGGAAGCAGCAGTGCGGTACCAGATCGGCAGACGGCTTTTCGAAGAAGCACTCTACGCCGACGCGGCAGCGGAGTTCGAATGGGCCCGGGATCTCTACCGAACGGCCCGCCGCCCGTGGTCCGAGATCGAGGCATCCGAAAATGCCATGATACGAGCCCGTGAACTCGCGACCCGCTCGCACAGGGAAAACAGCACGACAAGCTCGGCTCTTCCCTGACCAGGAATCCGGTCGCCAAGTCCGAACATACGTCCCGCCGAGGTATGGAACCCCGTTTGCTGCTTAAACAGGATCCGGCTAGCAACCCTTGGCATGATGGCCCCCGTGTCCCGGGATTCAGGGACGCTTGGCTCCACAATGGCTTGGCAGCGCCGGAACCACATTCGGTGTCCAAGCACGCCGCGAGGTGCCGCATGCAGGGATCGCGTATGTCGAAGTCTGTAGTCGAAGCTTTAGGTTCCCGCAGGAAGCCAGGCGTCATCCTTCAACGACTTCGCACCAGTTCTTGAGGAACCTCAGGGTTCCTCGGAAAGCAATCTCAGATTTTCCGGCAGTCAAGGCGATACCTGCATGCTGCAGGGGGAAGCGCCCAGTAAGGCAACGATGGTCGGAACCGGCTATGTGGCAGAAGCTAGTGGCCATTGAGAGTTGCAGAAGGCTGGATCGAAGACATCGCGTCGAAGAAACCTTGACGACCCGCCATGTGGCTGGAGTGTCCGCTCCCCCAGCGCGGGCCGGCGGGTGACCCCGGCTGCCCCGCCCCGTCAGGTCTCCCGGCCATCGCCTCACCCGAGCGCAATTCGCCTAGGCAGCAGGGTAAGCTCTCAATATTTCATGGAGCACCTCCAGCGAAAGCTGGAGTTAATACACAACTTGAGAGTTCGGCCAGGAGCCGTCTGAAGAAGGGATCATGCAGAGTGCAGCCTGTGCTCATCGAAGGCGGCAAAGGAATCGTGCAGCTCCGTGAGGATGGCGTGATCCATCTGATCTGGCAGCATGAATGTGTTCTCGAGGCTGCCGACATCAAAGCTGCCATGGCAACGATCAACGAGCTCTGCGCTGGGGATTCCCATCCCATGCTGGTGGACATGGCCCACCTCGACACCGTCAGCCACGACGCCCGAGCAGCGTTCTCCCTACCCTGCGCTGCGTCACGAATCGCCCTGGTCGGTGCAACCCCGGTGGACCGGGTTATTGCCACCTTCCGCGCCGAGGACTCCTATCCATGTCCCACACGGTTCTTCACGGACAGAACCCAGGCCTTGAACTGGCTCCTCCAGGCCCCGGCTTCCTGATCCTCCCAGGAACCAGGTCCGAAACCCTCGGGCAATCGATGGGATCACGTGCGGTCCGGAGGACACCTACACTCGCATGGGATTCCCTCGTTGAACTTTACGACAAGGAGTCGCACCAAATTACGGCGATCAAGGAGACCGACCTGTTCGACCCCTCCGAGGACCAGGTGGGCTGTTGGCGCTAGCAACTCGATATTGCGAAGGCTACCGTCCGGATGACTTTGATTAGAAAGTCTGCCCCAGCTCATATGCTCTCTCGCATGCACTCTTTCACCCGCCGCGGGCTGCGGTCGCGAAGCTTCCCGGAAGTAACACGTGCTGAAATAGCCACCTTCCTCACTTTGAGCGAGGACAAACAGTTTGAAGACTTGCGCAGCCTCCGCAACCGAACAGCTCACCTTAGTGGCGGGAGCCTCGGCGCTTTTACCGCCTTATATATCGGGGTAATCCTGGTGGCCTTCCCCTTGATAGGCCAAGCAACAGCACCCTGGGCGGGCCCCCTTGCCCCGCCTCTTTCCATCGGCCTAGTAGTCCTCGTTGCCGGCTACTGGATCGCGTACTCCTACGTCAAAGAACAGCGGAACATGGCCCATGCAGCCACGCGACTCACGTTCTACGAAGAAGCTCTCAAAAAACGACCATAAGAATCAAAAGAGGGCTGCGGCGCGACGCGCCTTGGCGTTGCATTACCTCCCACGACTACACGTGGCCTAGCGTCCCGATTCCTTAGGAGTGGAACACCCAAAAATGACCTAGTTCGGGGGCATCACTGCGGAATTGCGGCTTGCCGGTCAGTACCGGCGATGAAACACTCTGGCCATGAGTCCTTGGTTCGAACGCCAGAAGGTCACGCCGCCAGCGGTTGAACCTACCGTGCACTATGTATCTGCTTCTGCCGCTATCAATGCGTCAAGACAGCGGGTCTGGGACTTCATCAAGCCAGCGGAGAACAGCGTCCTAGTCTCCCCGGATGTTGTGAGAGGCTTCCGAGCTCCTGGGGAGGAAGGAGCTGGTGAGATCCAGGTGTTCATCTCGATGCGCGATGGATTAGAGCATGTTTCGGCCATAGAAGTTGTGGAAGAGATTCCGTTGGAACTGGCCATTACCCGGACCTTGGGTGACAAGGATCCGCATGCGCGTGGGCGGACTTTCTTGCAAGGCGCGGCAGATGGGGCAACGGTCCTTGAACATGGGCTGTACTTCAGCCTGCCTGGTGAAGCGGCCGGCCACTTCCATCAGTACGAACAGCATTACAGGCTTCACTGCCGACAGTATGTCGAACGGGTGAAAGCATTTGTTGAACAACCCCAAGCTGCTGTGGCAGATGCTCCTCCGGATGCCGAGCGGTGAAATCAGTCATCGCCACCCTCAGGTCACCGTCCGGAATGCGGGTCACGGAGAAGAATAGAACCGCAGGCAACGACCATGAGCAACAGCACGGATTACCCGACCGACCGCGAGGTCAAGGCGACCGCGGCTCAACTCCATATGGAGGAGGACACATGAGGCCGAGGGGCACCCGTGTCCGGGTAGGTTTCGCACTGATCTACGAGAAGGTGCGTGGCGGCATGTGGCGCAGCCGCAGGCGCAAGGCACCTGCATAACTGGATCTCTGGCGAACAGTTGATCGAACTGCTCGCCGGGCAGGACAAGGAGGCGGAGAAGATAGAAGCACGAGCGGAACAAGAAAAGGACGCAGCATCCGCTCAGTGACACGCCCGGGGGAGGCGACGCGCCGTGAGATTTCTGTGGACGGCTGGCGTCCCTGGATCCACAGCTCGTTGTTGCGTCGGTTCGACCCCTGTGTATGTCATGTGCAGAAGCGATATCAGGACCTACTCCCAATACCCCTGCCTTCGCCCTCAACCTCTACGATGGTTCTCCCATACCGAGCGAAAGACAGGAGAACCATGGGTGAAGGACCGCGGCCGCGTGCCAACAGCTGGCAGATCGCTGGCGTGTGGCTCTCCGCCCCTGCTCTGCTGATCGCGGCCGCCAAGGCCGCGGTTGACCTGTGGCTGGTGCTCAAGTAAACGGGGCGCTCGAAGCAGACCTACCAACATTCACGGTGTCCCACTTCCTTGGAAGCGGAACATCTTAGTGGGAGTTAACCCGCGGTTCAAAGACGCAACTGTGCCGCTTCATTGGTCTTTGGCGTCCTCCCCATTTGCTGCCGCTCGGAAGTCCTCGCTGGCCGCTGCCCAGTCTTCCGGATGCGCTATCGGAAGCAAGGTGAATTGAGTCGAGTGTGTTCCGTCGTAGGGTTCAGCGGAGAAGTGCTTCATCCGCGTGTGATCCTTGATCAGCAGCATTTCGATGACCTGGGCCGCCGTTTGGAGGTCCTGGACAAGTGTTCCCTGCTCGATGCTGGCTGGAGACTGGATTGAACCGCCCAATCCCTGATCAACGTAGAATCCTCTCTGTTTGAGGAGATTCGCCTCCTTAGCTGCGGCCTCGGACTTCTGCTGACGTTCTTGCCAAATCCTCTCCCAAGATTCCTGGTCGTCGCCGTAATCGTCGTCCTGGCCGTAGTCACCCCAGAAGGCCGCGAGTTCACGTCCGAAGACTATGGCCTCCATGTACTTCCTCGCGTGGTTCCGTCCGTGCTCCTTGATTACCTTCACGACCTGGATATCATCGTCACCCGCGCTCCAAGAGTCTTGGAATGCATCGTAAATCCACAACGCCTTACCCAACTCTTCTTGAGCGAGCACTGTTAGGGACCATGCGCGACCGAAAGATCCCGAGCGCAGTAGAAGCTCCGCGTGGCGTACCAAAGATGCAGCGTTACCCATCAGAGCTTTCCAAAGATCCCGGGCATTCTTAGCAGAAAGCTCCATGGAACATAACCTCCGAGTCCGTGGCGTGTCTGGAACCTATCAGACCCATCGAACGTGTCCCGGCATGAGGCGTTCCATTTCCCTAGAACCGGGACGCTCCCTCGCGGATGACCGCCATCCGTCGGGGATTTGCTGTGCCAACGGCAGCCGGCGTTCGCGTAACATTTCCGTCCCGGATGTTGTCCCAAATCGTCCGCTGCTGGAGGCAGTCCCAAGACAACTTCCGGGACAGTTGCCCCTAGTGTCTCAGGAGCCCATGGCCAAGTATCGGTAGACGGTGGCGCGGCTGGCTCCGATGATCTTTCCGATGTCCGTCGGCTTGAGACCGCGAGCCTTCAGTTCATGTGCCCTCTTGACCTTCTCGTGGTCTGTCGTGATTTCCCGGCGGCCTGCTTTGCGTCCGTTAGCAGCTGCAGCCGCCATGCCGGCCTTGGTGCGCTCGGAAAGCTGGTCTCGTTCAAGCTGGGCGAAAGCGGAAATGATGGTGACCATCGCTTGGGCCATCGCTCCCCCGACCTCGCTGGCTGGGTCAGTGGCTATGCCATCCCTTAGGGAACGGAACTTGATGCCTCGCACCTTGAAGTCATCCAAGAGCTCGAGCAGGTGGCGAGTGTTTCGTCCCAACCGGTCCAGCTTCCACACCACGACCTCATCCCCTGGGCCGAGACGGTCCAGCATCCGGTCCAGCTCCGGACGACTTACCCGCGTCCCGCTGATCCCCTGGTCTTTATAGATCCGCTCGCACCCAGCTGCTTCCAGTTCCCGGATCTGCAAATCGGTGTTTTGGTCAGCCAGGCTGACGCGGGCGTATCCAAGGCGTGCCATCACTTCTCCGGGTCTTATCAAAGGGCAAATATGAGTGATCCTGAGAATACCCTAGTGAGACACATTGTTGGGACAGTTAGTAGCCCGAAAAGCCGCCAACCAGAATCGTCGAAGAAACACACATCGGTGATTCTCATCAACGGATCCATTAATGAGATGAATGCAGAGAGCCGACCAGGTTCAGAACGCTAACGCGCAGTTCATGTTAGAACCGGGGACTGGATTATCGGATGAGAGCCCACATCCTTCGTTGATCGACTGGCATATCCTGAGCACACTCCGAGTACCAGACCAGGACCGCATTCATCCATCCGGGCCCCTCAGAAGCTCAGAAAGGCGTCATCAATGGAGATGATCATCAAGGACAGCTGGGACCGGCTCAACCCCGCCACCCAGCGGTGGCTCACCGACAACGCCGGCTGCCTAGTCCTGCCGCGCACCCTGACGGAAAAAATCTGCAGGGAAACCGGCGTAAGGGCTGACTGCGACGAACATGGCCAGGCCAGGCTCTCCCAGGACGACCTGGATTTCATCCGGGCCAAGGCGGAAGGAACCCAAACATCCCCTAGGGAGCACCGCTTGGACGCAACCCAGCTCGGAGAAGCCTAGCCGGAACGGACGCGGGGAGTTCGTCATTTCCATGCATTATCGGAGCGATCCATCCGGGCATTCCGAAAGGCCCGAGAAGTGTGACTGCTGAACTGGTGTGGTGGTAAGTGCCAGAACAGCCCTAGGGATGGGCTGGTCCTGAAAATCGTCCGACCCGGGCCGCGCAGGAACCGGTTTACAGGCCGGTCGTGTTGGCGTCCCCGATCATGCGCCCATGGTGGCGTGCGACGCATGGGCCCCTGGGTGTTCAAAGTTGGCCAGATGCGGACCTCGCCGGAATGGTACCGGTGGTGAGGACCTCCTTGTAGAGCTGAAGATGCTCGAAGGTCATTCGCTCGGTGCTGAAGCGTGTTTCGGCCGTGTTCCGGCAGTTGCGCCTGTCCAGCGTTCTGGCCTGGCAGAGGGCGTCCGCCAGTTCGCGGATTCCATCGCGCAGGAATCCGGTTGCACCGTCGTCGATGATTTCCGGGGCAGAGCCCCGTGGCGTGGCGATGACGGGGGTCCCCGCGGCGAGGGCTTCGATCATGACCATGCCGAAGGGTTCGGGCCATTGAATGGGATTCAGCAGCGCCACGGCGTCGCCCAGAAGTGCGTATTTGTCCTTGGTGTTCAGCTCGCCCAGATACTCCACGTCGGGACCGAGCAGCGGCGCGATGACTGCGGCGAAGTACTCGTGCTCGTCCCGGCTGGTCATCTTTGCCGCAATCCGCAACGGCATCCCGGCCATTCGTGCGGTCCCGATGGCCTGCAGCAGGCCCTTGTCCGGATTCATCCGTCCCAAAAAGCACGCGTAGCCGCCCTCGCCATGCCCCGTTGGAACTGCGGAGGCGTCGATGCCGTGATGGATGACACGGCTGATGCTGAGTCCGGGTGCGGCGTTGGCCTGGTGATGTGAGATGGCAATGAGAGACGCTTCGAGGCTTATCGCCTGATAGATCCGGCCCAGCCCTGCTGCGAGTGGACCGTGCGCTGTGGCGATGATGGGTGTTTGATGTGGGCGGTGCCGGTACAGCGCGCCGGCGAGGGTGTGATCGTGGACCACATCGACGGCGTCCATCGCTTCGTAGGCGCAGATAATGTGGCGGAGTTCATCAGAGCCGTCCCCGACTCGTGCCGGGTCCCCGATGGGTCCCCCCGGAACCTGTGGGACCGGACAGGTGCTGCCTGCCGCGGCGGCCAGCAGGACCTCGTGTCCGGCGGCGGTAAGACCCCGGGCCAGCACATCAACGATGGCCTCGATGCCGCCATAGGCTGGCGGAGGAACGGGTATCCACGGCGGAGCGATCAGGCCAATCCGCATCCCGGCTCTCCCACCTGCCGGGACCGGAGGGCCCATGCCGCGGGCCTGCTCAGGCGATGTAACCACTGGAGCTCAAGAAAAGCCCTCTGGTCTGGGGAGTTGATCATGCCCCAATCTAGAGCCGGCCATGCGCGGGCACAACCTATGGGCCAGCCATAGCAGCATGGGCATCATCGACGTCCAGAACGATCCCGGATTCCCCACGAGTTAAATAGTTCCGTCGGCACCAGGTTCCACTGTGCCCTTACCGCCGTCAACAGTGATCGGTTTCATTTATTGCTCCCCCAAGCATCGTATGGAACCAACACTACGGGTGTCCGGGGAGCTGCGGCAGCGAAATGACAACGGTCTTGGGCGGGGTGTCCGCCTGAGGACGCCCTGCGACTCATAGAATGATCAAAAATTTGGAGGTGCGGGTTCTGCATGGATTCTCGCGGCATGTGCCTGGTCATTGAGGACGACCCGGACGTCCGGGCCCTGCTCTGCTTCATCCTCGTCAATGAAGGCTTCCAAGCACAGGCCACCGCGACGGGCCTGGAAGGAGTGGCGGCCGCGAAAGAGCTTGACCCGGTCCTTATTACCTTGGACGTGGGCCTGCCCGACCTGGACGGGCACGAGGTGGCCCGTCGGATCAGGAAGGAAACGACGGCACCGCTGGTGATCATCACCGCCTCCGCGAAACCGGACGACGAACTTGAAGCGATGGCCTCAGGTGCCACTGCCTACCTGGCAAAGCCCTTCCGGCCAGAGGATCTGCGGAAAATCATCCACGAACTCTTGCCGCCACGCACACCAGAGACCACCACGTAAAAGGGGCACTCCCCCACACCGGCGGCTTTGGCGACGCGCCCAAACGTTGCGAATGCACTGTTCCTCGGAACCGGAGTCCCCGCACAAGCCTCCCTTGATATTGGGGTGCAGCTCCGGGATGCTCACGTTGGCAGGGGAACACCTGTTGAAGGGACACCCGGCCGCGGGGCTTGTCCGGGCGTTAGCCTGTCCTGCTTTGGATGTCAGGGGTGGTCAGCGCGTGTAGCCGGTCGGTCAGCCGGGCCATGTGAATCTGCCTGAGAAGCTCACCGTTGGATACCGGAGTGCGCAGTCCGCCCACCGTGTCTGCGGGGAGCGTCGTTTCGGAATCGTAGAAAGACCGTGCCACATCGTCGGCCGGTTCGTCGAGGGCCGCCAAGGCGTAAGCGATACCAAGCAGCTCGGGATCCCGGCGGAACCGGGCCGGTATGTCATGGACCTCAAGAACCTCGGTGAGAGTAAATACAGTGATGCTCATGTCCATAACAGCTTCCTGCGCAGTGCTACGCCCTTAAGCCTGAGTATGCGCTTTATCCAAAGCAAAGGAAGGACCCGGCCAGGTGGGGGCCTGGAACCTCAGAGCGACGGCCCGCCCGTGGCCCGTAATGGATCCTCCATTTGATGTTGGAAGCACCAGGCCATACCGTCGAACCCGAAGCCCACCGGTGCCCCCCACCGGTGGGCTTTTCCTATGTACTCTCAGGAACAAAGCAGCAAAGGCAGCTCTCCGGTTGTCCGTTCGGACTCAACGAGCCACCCCATGCGCTCGTGCCCGCACTGGTGCCTGGCCGTCAACCCGCGCAAACACCAGTGGTCGTTTCGTGGTGGGGCGAAGGGCCGGACAAGTTCTGGGTACCATTGTCCGGCCCTGCCCGGCAGATCGTACGGGCAGCAGCCGCCAAAAGTGGGGGTCTTTGGCGATGCCTGGGATCCGCTGCACTCAGTAAAGACCAGCACCCCGCCCGGGCGCCCGAGTAGTCAGTACTCGTCTTTGGGCACCAACCCTGAGCACGCTACCTACTCCCCGTCCGCTGTGGGGCACAAGGGCCGGCAAATTGCCCGGCCCCTGAGGCCGTACAAGATGCGTGTCAGGCCGCCCCGTCCAACTCCCGCACCTGCTCCACCGTGATCTCTGGCATGCCACCAGGCACAACGAATTCCCGGTTTCGAAGCAGCACGAGCATCTGATTATGCAACTCCACGCCCAGCGCTTGGGCCGCATATCCAGGTATCGACGCGAGGGCCACGGACATTTCCCCGTCCTGCCGGATACCGGCCATAACGCTCGGAAGCTCAAGCACCGCTTCCTGTAAAACTTCCTGCTCCATCTCAATCACATGCGTAACCGTGATGCGAAAGCGTGCCATGACAGCACCTTCCATTAGCGGCTACTCTCTCCAGCCCTGGACTTCCATGATCGACCTCTAATCCGCGCAGTCAAGATCCAAAAGGCCCGAGATGAACTGGACTGGGGTGTTCCACTTACTCAGTACCGGGACACCCCCGTGGGGATTCTTGGGGCTGTTAGTCCCCCTGCCTGCATCCAACGCCGCCCAGATCAGGGAAGCGGAGTATGGAGGAGCCACGCCGTGGCCTCGTCACGGGAGGTGAAAAACCGTGTGGCACACGGCAGGGTATGCAGTCCCATAGTGAAGTTTGCAATGACCCGGTCGATCGGGCTTGAACCAAGCAACGCAATCCGCGAAGCGGCACACGGTTCGGCGAACACTGACCTGCCCTGATGGGTCACGGATCGGGTGTTCTCCATGTCGACCAGCATCGGGTACTCGGCGCCGTCTGCAACTTCATTGACCTTAGCCATAGCAGCATGGGCGTCATCGACGTCCAGAACGATCCCGGGATTCCACACGAGGTGAATAATGCCGTCGGCACCAAGTTCTACTGTGCCCTTGCCGACCGTCAACAGTGGTCCGCTTCATTCGGTGCCCCAAAGCATCGTGTGGAGCTGACACGACTGTCCTCTGTGGAGCTCCAGGAAACGACAATCAAATAGGCGTTTTCATCCCATGGACAAGGATGTGGACGGACTCCAAATCGCCGGCAATGTCCCATGTCCTTGGAACCTGATGGCGACGCGCGACTTCGTCACGACCGCTCCTTCGCGCATCTGCTGCGGGGCGTTGCAGGTAGCACCACGGTATGTCTAAGACGGAGCAGAATTGTCATCCGGGCCATCAGGATTGGGACCCGCCGAATCCGAAGTGGGAAGCTCGTCAGCGTATGGTGCGTGGGTACCGGGTTGGCTGTTCAATAGCTCGTTTGCCGCCATGGCCAGAAGGTCCCTTTCCATTTCCGGAACGGACAGCATTCCCTGCAAGTAGGCCTCCACTTCATACTCACCCACGGACCCGCCGATGCTGAAGTACTGCAGCCACAGCGTGCCCGTGCTGATCCGCGCAGCGGAGAGGGCTTCCAGGAGCCTTCGGCGTTGCTCGGGTTCTTTACGTTCAAACCCCATATCCTGCGGCCTTAGTTGTTGTCTGCCGGGATCCCGGCTACAAGCTCGGCGCTGACTTCCTGCAGGGTTCTGCCTTGTTCGCGGGCGTTCCCTATCAGTTGCTGCAGTGCCCGTTCGTGAGTGATCTTGTGGCGTTCCATCAATATCCCGCAGGCCCGGTTGACCAGATCGCGGCTGTGCAGGGCGGCCTGCAGTCCCTCACTGATGCGTTTGGGTGTCTCGGTGCTTTGAATGTGGGAAAGAAGGGTGGCAGCAGGGGAAGCGAAGAGCTCCATCAGCGTGACTGTGCCTGCATCAAAGACGGCAGGTTCCGGCGCATAGATCTTAATAGCGCCAATGCTGCGTCCGTTTGCGATCAGGGGTGCGCTGACCACTGACCTGATGGGAAGGGAGCTGACGGCTGTGCGCCATTCCGGCCAGCGCGTGTCCGTGCTTAGGTCTTCGATCAGCACGCTTTCTTCCGAGGCCCACGTCGTCAGGCAGGGACCCTGGCCCAGCTCATATTGTAGGAAGTCCGCCTGCTCCACGATGCTGTCCGTGAATCCAGTGCTGGTCCTCCGTGCCTGCGAATCCAGGATCGAGACCCCTGCGCCAAGTGTGCCGGGTACGGATTCCTTGATGGCCTGGGACAGGCTTTGAACGGCTTGGTCAACCTTTTCCTCGGTCAACAGTAGGCCCAGAATCCGGCCGATGGCGCCCGATAGTTCGTCCAGAGGAAGGTGCTTCCTGGTCATGATCTTCTCCCCGGCCGCTCAGGTCGGCTGGCCGACTGAAACAATCTTTGAATCGCTGGACTCCCGTGTTCCAAATCCAGCCTAATGGGTTTTGGACCAGAAAAACCGCATGTAGTCAGGCTGCTACCTATTCCTCAAAAGGTGCTGAGATCTTCCGATCCCCGGCAATATGGGCGATTATCCCCTCCGCCACCCGCCGGAGTTTGATGTTGCGGTGGCTGGAAGCGCTGACAAGGATTTGGAAGGCCGCATCCCTGCTGCAGCGGTTCTGCGCCATGATGACCCCGACGGCGGTGTCGATGGTCGTGCGGGATTCCAGAGCGGCGGTGAGGTTCTCGCGGGCGTCCCGCAGCTGCGCGATCTTCAATGCCAGATGGAGGGCTTTGGCGCCAGTGGCCGTGACACGCTCTGCCGACAAAATGTCCTCGTGGGAAAAACCGTGAGTGCGCGTGGAGTAGAGATTCACCACAGCCTCCGCGGTGCTGTTCAACTCCATGGGAAAGGCCAGGATGGAACCCACATTGGTGGCCGCAGCAGCCCGCATGTACTCGGGCCAGCGATCTTCGTCGTGGACGTCCGGGACGTGGCTGATCGTTCGTGAACGAAGGGCAGAAAGACAAGGGCCATCGCCGAAGCTGTTCTGGATGTCGTCCAACTTCCGGGCAAGGGTATCGCTATCGGCCACGGCCACCGGTTTCTTCTGCCGGATGACGGTGACTCCGCAGGCAATCGTGTTTCCGTTCCTGGTGAGCTTCCTCGCGATCAACGAGGCCAGGTCCTGCAGGAATTCACGGATATCGGCATTCTCCACCAAGAGATCCTGCAGATGTTCAACGAAGTCCGTCAGATCTACCCTGTCCTCATAAGGACCAAGATAACTGGGAGTTCTGGCGATGTGCCGCGATGGCTGGGTTTCAGTCATTCTCTTTCCTTACCCACTTCTCGGCCCTACTGCCCCGCCGGGTTCTGTCCGGACGTCTGAGGTGAGTTCCCTGAAGGCAGTATCAACAAGTTCCATCTGGCCCGGGGCAAGAACCAGAAGTCCGTTGAGGTAAGCATCCAGGACCAACTCATCGGCGTCCCCTCCAATCCCGAAGTAGTACGTCCACAGACTGTTGAGGCTTACGTTTCCGGTTCGGAACCTGTCGGCAGCGTGCATGCGCTGGTCAAATCTTCCATCGTGTTGCGGTGCCCTCCAAGGTTCGGCATTCATAGAGCTACCTGCCCTCCTCTTCTTGGTGCCCGGCCCGTTTCAGAATGTCTTCGGCTATTTCATGGAGCCGCTTGTCGCTGTTGCGGGATGCCAACTGTATGAGCCTGATGGCGGCGTCCCTGCTGCAACGGTTCTGCATCATGATGAGGGAAATAGCCGCGTCCACTATCGCCCGTGACTCCAACGCGGAACGCAAGTGCACAGGGTATGGATCCGGGGTGTGCAGGCGCAGGGCCAGTCGGAGAATCCTCGACAAGGATTCTGCGTGCTTCACAATCGATGCCACGGTCTCTGGATCGAAGGTGCCTGCTTCGGTGGAATAGCAGTTCAACGCCGCCCGTGAGTCGTCGTCTGTTGCGATCGGTACCGCCAGCATGGTTGTGATAGCTTCCTGCGAAACAGCGTCGGCGTAATGGTGCCAGCGGACGTCGGCTTGAAGGTCCCCAACCAAAACGGCCTGCTGCTGCCGGAGCGCGGTAAGGCATGGGCCGTCGTCGAACTCGTACTGTTTCTCGTCCAGGCGCTGAGCCGCCTCTGTGCTGCTCGCCACGGTGGACGGGCCCGCGTCCCGTTCTACGGTGATGGCGCACAGCATGGGGACATCCCCGCCCAACAAGGAAGCCGAAATGGTGGTCAAACCCAGAAGGAATTCCGTGAATCCGGGGCTCTCCAACAGCAGGTCCTGCAACTGTTCCGCTGTGGGTACTGCATCGTTCTGGGCCATTCGGCCTCATTCCAGGCAATGCCAGAGCGATTGACTCCGGCTGGCGGCAGTGCGCTCGAGTTCGCGCACAACCCGGATAGTTAACTCCGGACCGTTTGCCACACCCGAAATCTTCTACTACCGACACTACGCCTGAGCCATGCACCGCAACAGAGCCGGTACCTTCCCTTCCCCAGCGCTCCCGCCGAACCCCCGAAGAACCATGTCCGGACGCGCCCTACCAGAATTAATTAATGATGCAAAGAAACAACCGTGTTCCAGTTACTTAGAACGGGGTGGCTCGTCGGGTCAGGAAGGAAACGCTGGCACCGCTGGTGATCATCACCGCCCTCCGCGAAACCGGACGACGAATTTGAAGCCATGGCCTCAGGTGCCACTGCCTACCTGGCAAAGCCCTTCCGGCCAGAGAATCTGCGGAAAATCATCCGCGAGCTCCTGCCGCCACGGACACCTGACACCACCACGTAAAAAGGGGCACCCCCCCACACAGGCGGCCTTGGCGACGCGCCCAAACGTTGCGATGCACTGTTCCTCGGAACCGCCGTCCCCGCACAAGCCTCCCTTGTCAGCGGGACACCTCCCCACTCCCCCAAGCGCAGAGCATGGCACTGGTCTTTTAGGTCGTGCGACGCTGGAGCTCGCGGTAGACCGTTGTACGGGACGCACCAAACAGCTCCGCCAGCTCAGCCTGCGTGTACTCGCCAACGTCGTGCAGCGTAAGAAGATGCTTCCGTGTCTTAGATAATTTCGGCTGGGGGCCAGGCTAATCAAAGGTGCCGCGGCCGGCGCGAAAGCGCTGACGGGAGCGGCCAAGGCCGCGGACAAAGTATCTACGGCCCTCGTTCGGTTCGACCCAATGGTGGCCTCAAGGAACCGTCTTGGACAGCTCGGAAGTGGGTATGCCGTAACACCCGGTGGACGAACGATCACCGCGCACGCCGCCGATCGAATCGTGTTGGGTGGGGCGGGGAGACCACCAACAACTTTGTCACGTTTCGACCAGATTCTCGACAATCCGACCTCTGTCAGATGGAACCAACCAACAACACGGTTCAAGTTTTTTCAAGGCAAAGCGTACGGTGCCGTAAAGGGCTCCGGACCTCAGCATACTGTCACTGTTATGGTGCCAAAATCACAGGTATGAGCATCTCAGACCGCCTGCGTGCGGCCGCCGCGAAAGTACTGGCTGGCGACGACTCCATGATCGCCGCTCAGCAGCTAGAAGGTGTAATTATCGAGGAGTACCTCGAAGACAAACAGACGGACGAACTTCTCTATGCGCTATCAATGTATTCGCCCGGATCTGGCGAGCCGTATGTGGATGCACCTGAACTGCGTAAACTCATCGCTGCAACGTTGAACGAAATGAGTCGCGGCGATCAGTCACAAGACGCCTGAACGGCCGGCATGGCATGGATCTCGCTTGGAATTGGGTTGCTGCTTGTTATGGGCCTAGGGACCCCTCCGAGAATTGACTGCGGCCCCATGGCAACCTCGAGGACACTGCGCCCTCCGTGGCATCCACTGAGGCGCCGGCGTGAGTTCATCCCGGACCGCATAAGATCGTGCGGCCAAGTCAAGGTGCTCTACTTCCCGATCTGAAGGTCCAAACCGGAACGGAGTTCAGATTCTGTTCGCGTCCCGGCATCTCGTTCACCTACTTGCACCTTGTACGGCCCATCCTCAGCGATGATGTCCGGAACGACGTACGTCATCTGGCAGGCGCGGTCGACAACAACGCTGTTCGTCAGCCGAGCGCTCGTGACCAGGCCGGATTGTGACGTGATTGACGCTTCGCTGTCCGGGCCAAGGTCCTTGAACACATCTCCACCACTGCCATAGCACCAACGGCCTGGTCCTTTCTCTGTGTCGCTCACACGCAGGATCCCGCCATACGGAGCGTGAACGAGGAGCTTGACCGTTGCCGTAATCTGCTGCGGAGCCTCGCGGAAGATGCCGCCCAGCTTTTCCTGAATCGTGTGGGCGGTGTCCGCCGGCGACCAGACGATCCAGTTCGGGCCCTCGAGCAGTGCCTTATCTGCAGTCGGCGGATTTTTCAGCCTGATCTTCTTCTGCGTTTCATGGTCTGAGAATATGGCGATTGATGTTTTTTCCCCGCAGGGGTCCTGGTCCCATCCGTACTTGTCCATGTTTGAGCTGCTTGTTGTTATCTCATCGCATTTCTCGCCGGACGCCACTTGCACTGCAGAGGCAAGGTCTTTCAAGGTCTGGTAGCTTGCATCCTTTTTGACAGAAGCGCATCCAGCGAGGACTACTCCCGCGACGATGACCGTGGCCCCTAGACGTTTCATGATTCCCTAATGCTCCACGCGGGAGATGGCACGGTGCGGCATTGTTGCCACCCGGATCCCCAGACTTCCTAGTGATCGTATGGCTCTTGAGGTGGAAGCAGCAAAAGAAGATGCCACTGCCTCTAAAACTACATGCGGCATGAGGTGTGCATTGTGGGATGTGTTCCACTTCCTTGGAACTGGGACCACCAGCGCTGAGCATTACCCCCTTCTCCGGATAGCGTGCCGGGAGGAAGCGACTCGCGACGCGAAAACTCGAGATTCTTTTAGGAAAGTAGAGAACACTATGAGCGAACTCCGGGTCGGAGACCACCTTCGGCAGGGACGCGCAGCCGGGATGGGGCTAAGTAATCGCCAGGCGACCTCCCCGCAGTTTACGTGCGAATGGTTTTTAGCGCCGTTGTCCAGGAGATGAGCTGGTCCAGGAGGGGCTCAAGTGCCTCTTCGGCTGCTTCGCTGGGGGTGAACTTGGTGAAGTTCTCAAAGTCCGCGGCAAAGGGCAACGCCACTTGGGCGCGGACGTCTGCCATCTGCAGTTCGCCGGCGATCAGGCGGAGGTTTTCGACCGCGCGGACCCCGCCTGCACTTCCGTAGGAGACGAAGCCGGCCGCTTTGTTGTTCCATTCCGCGTAGAGGAAGTCCAGGGCGTTCTTCAGGACTCCTGGCACGGAGTGATTGTATTCAGCGGTGACGAAGATAAAACCGTCAAACTGCGAGATTGTCCGTGCCCAGGCCTTGGTATGTTCATGCTGATAGTTCCCGAGGGAGGGAGGCATCGGCTCATCCAGCAGCGGCAACACGTGGTCGGCCAGGTCGAGTATCTCGAAGTGGGCACCTCCTCGGGAGGTTGCCCTGGCCAGCACCCAGTCCGCCACCTGCCTGCTCCGGCGCCCCGGCCGCGTGCTGCCAACCACCACCGCGATCTTCACCACTTGAACCATCCCCTTCGAATATATTCTTCAGCCATGTATGCTGCCCAACCTGTTCATTGCAGACGACCGGATTTGAGGTGCCCCTCCTGATCCGGGTCATTACTTCCGGGGACGGTTACCAATGAACGTTCCTGGCGGCATGCCGGCCCCGAAGACCGTGCTGACATCGGGCCGTTTGGGAGTCCGACGTTCTTCTTCGGAGATGCGTTGTTTCAATCGCTGCAGGACCCAGGGAAACAGGTGTTCGCGTACCCAAAGAATGTCATCTGCCCTGGCCTCCCGCCACCTGCGCTCGGGTAGGTCTTTAGGTGTCATCGGCTCGAGGGTGTGGGGGACGTTGAGCGTATCGAGCACCATGGCGGCGATGGTGTGATGGCCCAGCGGAGAGAAGTGCAGCCGGTCCGGATCCCACATCTGCGGATGGGTAAGCTCCCGCAGCGCCCATAGATCAGCAATCACGGCATCATGGCGGGCAGCGATGATCCGCAGGTTTTCATTGAAAATGGCCACCTTCCCGCGGGTCCGTCCCAGGACCGGGGTGGCACCCCAGTCCGGCCCGGCAAACAGCACCACTGTCGCTCCGGTGGAGGCCAGCAACTCCACCCCGGCATCAAGTACGGCGGCGAGTTTGTCCGGATCGCTTCTGCGGAAAATCAGATCATTGCCTCCTCCATTGAACGTGATCAAATCAGGCTTCAGGGCCAATGCAGGGCACACCTGCCGGTCCAGGATCTGCCGCAGCAAAAGTCCCCGTACCGCGAGGTTGGCGTAGGCGAAATCCTCGTGTCCAATGGCCAGTTCCTCCGCGACCCGGTCCGCCCACCCGCGCAGCCCGCCCAGGCTGCGCGGTTCCGGATCACCCACCCCTTCAGTGAAGGAATCGCCCAAAGCCACATAACGACTCCACGGGTGCAGACCGGCTCCGTCGTCAACGGCGCCACCCTGCACCGGATGATCGGGACCGGGAGGGTTCATTTCCCCATATTCCCCCCAACGGACTGCCTGCACCATGCCCCCGACTTTCCGATTCCAGAAGGGAGGCGCCAGAGCTTGTGCGGGTGCATGCCCGGTCTGCGGTGGCCTATCTCCGCTCGCTGCGAGTGTATTTACTGGAATGATCAGGAACCGGGACCCACACAGCCAAAAGGGGAAGGCGAAACATAGTGAGCAACCCCGAACTTGCACGCCTGCGGGCATTGACCGCTGTGATTACTACGCGGAAGCAACACCTGACGCCGCCTACCGCAGCTTGCAGGAGGCGCTGATTCGAGCCTTCTCAGACCGAGGGTCGACCCCCACTCGCCACCGGCCCCGGTTTTTTCGCCGCCAGCCAAACCCCGGATACCCCCGCTGAAACTCTCTTGCAGTGTTGAATTCATGGTGCTATAAAATCTATATCAGCGGATATACATCTGGTCTTAGGTTGGATCATAAGGAGGTATGTGATGTTGATGCTCAACGATCCGTTCCGCCACTTCGATCGGCTCGCCCAGCAGGTCCTGGGTACCGTGGCACGCCCGGCAGCGATGCCGATGGACGCCTGGCGCGAAGGGAACGAATTTATGGTTGCCCTGGATCTGCCAGGGGTGGACGTCGACTCGGTGGACCTGGACGTTGAACGCAATGTCCTGACCGTCCGCGCCGAGCGGAAGGATGCTGTCGGTGAGGACACCGAGATGTTCGCTTCCGAACGTCCCCGCGGTGTGTTCAGCCGGCAGCTGGTCCTGGGCGAGGCCCTGGACACCGAAAACATCAAGGCCAGCTACGACGGCGGCGTCCTGACGCTGAGGATCCCTGTCGCCGAACAGGCGAAGCCCCGCAAGATCGAAATTGAGACCAAGGGCCAGCAGCAGCAGATCAGCGCCGCCTAATGGACCGGGACGAGCGTCGCAACACGCTCAAGCTGCATTTTTGGGCGGGGCAATTATTGCGGACGTCACCGCCTTGTAGCGTAGATCAGCGGCGCGCGGATCCCTCCCGCCAGCGGTCCCCGGCCAATCCGGCCGGGGACCGCCTCACCCAACGCTGCACAGGGAACCAGCAGCAACAACCCGCATTCCGGCCCATCCGGCTGGTCATCGGGGAGTCCAATGGACGAAGCAACGATCGCCGCATACATCGCGGGATACCTCGCGACCGTCATCGCAGTGTTCCTTTACTTCCTGCCGGGCCTGGTCCTCTTCATTTTGCTGCGGATCGTGGGCCTGCTACGCCTCCTGGCCCAGCCCTCGTCTCGCTCATCCACAGAATGCGCTGGTGAGAGGTCCGAAGCATCGGCCTCGAATCCATGGATGACAGTCAGCACCTGTAGCTCAGCTGGCAGAGCAGTGGACTTTTAATCCTCGGGTCGTGGGTTCGAATCCCACCGGGTGCACCATCGCTCGGGAGATTATCTCAAGCGTGATATCTGAAGCAGTCCGTCCGGTGCCGCGGGGATCCCGACACCGGGCAGTTAAGGCAAAAGCACCTGTCATTCCCTTATCCTCAGGCGTACTCTGGGCTGAATCGGAGGCCCGGCACCTGATAATCAGACAAGCCATCGGGATTGGAGCGTGACTCGGTGAATCTCAACGACGAGTGGGACCGGCTCGATGCCGAGACCCGCAAATGGCTTCTGAACAATCCGGGGTGTCTGATTCTGCCGTGCACGATGTCCACCAGAATCAGCACCGAAGTCGATGGCGAAATCGACCGTGACCAACACGGACAAATCGTACTCTCCAAGGAAGACCAGGACTTCCTCCGGGACAAAGCACAGGCCGCAGGCTCTATCCACGCCCCCTCCACCATAACCAAGTAACCATGGACGCTCGTCCGGGATTGTGGTCTCCACGGTCAAGGACTGCAAAGGCCGGAATTTAGAGCAGGCCGCCGGACTTGGAGGAGGCCCTTTTGTCGATAGCGTTCAACACGCCCATCAGTATTCGGTCGGGAGCGTTCCTGACTCCACGAATAAGGCAACGCAGGAGCTTAGGGATGCTCCGCAGGGTAGCCAGTACAAGAGCCGTGAGAACCGCGGCGCCGAGTGGGGAATTACCCCACGCAAGAAGGGCGAGAACTCCTGAATCGATAGTCATGACCGGAAGAATAGTGTGAGGGTGGGACATTTCACCGGACGCGGGGATGGACTGTCGCACTTCCTTAGGACTGGAACACCTTGGTGGGACACTCCCCCACGCAGCAACCTACGTAAGGGGAACGTTCGTGAGGATGATGGGTAAATGGCTGAGAAGCTCGATCATTTGAACAATAGGCAAGTCAAAGTGCTGCGATGGGTCCGGGATGGATGCCCGGATGGCATCTTCACTAAGGGTTATGAGCACAGGATTATTGCCCGGGCTCTGGAACGACGCGGTCTAGTAGCGATCACCGGCACCGGTCCTTCCTGGAAGGCTGTGGCAACTGCAGCAGGGAATACATGGAAAGAGCCGCCGCGCGAAGAATCCAACGGGCTTATGGCCGAGGCCGAACCAGACACATTGATCCGGCAGCTACTTAATGCAGGAGGCAATCTCGTCCTGCCGAAAGACTCAGCCCTTGAGAAGAAGTATGAACAGTTGGTACGCCTCAGCCTGAAACCACCGCTCCGCCCTAAAGGGAGGAAGCTAGAGATCGTTTTGACGGGCCCCTGGAATCAAGGCCCCAAGACGATCGTATTCACTGAGTACTTTGACGACTACGTCACCGCGTCACCTGTCCCGATGCCTGAGCGCATATCCCGCTACCATCCGGCAGTGAAGGCGTACGTCGGCAACAACGAGTGGCACTACGTTAGCAGCGAGCACGTATCTCGTGCTGCCCAGCTAGATGTCCTGCTGTCCAAGTATGTTGGTGTCGATCTGCCGCAGGCCCGCGCCGTGGCAGACCAGCAGATCCAACAGTGTGATGCGAACCTATCCAGGCAGGAGGCAGCCCAGGCATCGGCCGAAGCTTCTGCAAGTGCAAGGGCCTCTTATGCCGCTGGGGAGGCTCAAGCCTCCGCGCAGGCAGTACAGGACAAGGCGGCACGTCTGATGACCGAACAGAAGGCCTGCGCAGCGATCGGCGGACATCTGACAGAAAACCTCTTTGGCGATCTGTGCGTGTCGAATGCTCAAGGCAGCACCACTGACGGAAGCCATACTTCCTGCGGCTATGCCCAGACCGGATTCCAACCAGATGGGACTTTAGCTAGCGCAGATATCGCAGCCATCAAGGACGGATACCCAGGCTGCCTCCCGTAGCTTCGCGGTGTTTTCCATGTCGTTATTTCCCGAAGTCCTTGCCGGTCTGAGGCCGGTTGTTGTGACGTGCAGTGCGTGTTGTTGACGCGTCGCGAACGGTGGCCTGGGTTTCGCTGTCAACGAGCGGGCCGCCCGCCTTGGCGCGACCTTGTGTTGTCTCCAGTTTGAGGCCGGCGTCCTTGTCCGCGACGCGGTAAAACCTCCTACTAGCTGACGCACCCGTAGTCTGCGGCGATTGCCGCTGGAACACCATTGGCAGGCACTCCCCATCGCGGATTTGACTATCAGCCTGGGCTTCTCTGCTGCCGTTCGATGCGCGTACCTCTGCACCGGTATTGGTTGGGTTCTGCCAAGTGAGGGATAGATTGCTGGCCCGGCCGCAACACCCGGATTCCCGCTGCGGCCGCCCCAAGGCCAAAGCACGTGCTCAATCCACCAAGTGCCCCACTTCCTTGCTTGTTAGAAATAGGTGAAGAGTGTGGCCAGGACGATTGGCACCCCAATCAAAAGACCAAAGATCCATCCTGCGCGGCGACGTCGCGCTCTGCCGACGAGAGTTCGGAGCGCTGCAAATTCAGATTGAAGGAACCCTGTATCCACGCTGGCCGCCGAGTTCCGACGCCACGTTCCAGGCCGGACCGCTGCTGCTGCCACCACTGCCGCCTGACTCGAATTAAGTAGATTAGGGCGGCCGCTCAACCAGCGCAGCAGCTGACGGTCCGTGACCACAGCGGCGCCTGTTGGCCGTTCCCTAACCGTCACACTCTTCGGGTCTACAAGGACCACGACACCTGTGACCTCAACAGCCCAGCCAGTGGCGCGGCCTAAAAGTTTCGCTGCCCGCGCAGCCTCAAAGCCCGCATTGTGGAGATGGCGCTGTTTCTTGCCGGCCACCATCAAGGTGCGGCCGGCAATCCAAACAGATTGACCAGAATGGTTCTTAGTATTCAAAGTGAACACCCCACCCGGACCTACCAGAACATGGTCAATGTCGGATGCCCCGGTGCCCACCGGTACAGCGTGCAGGACCGTCCACTCCGGCCCTAGCCGTTCAAGGACACGTCCGATTGCTATCTCACCCAGAGCACCCTTGTACCAGGGATAATCATCCGGGCTCAAGGGGTCGGCACCGAAAATACGCCCCAGAAACGACGGCGGACGCCGTCCCTCTCTATCGGCCAGCAGCTTTTCGATCACCGAGTGTCCCGCGATCCGCTCATCCAG
>NZ_JBEPSI010000016.1:0-52529 GCF_040548745.1 Arthrobacter sp. 2762 | reverse complement strand
AACCTGCAAGAGATCAGGCCTCAAATGAATCGAATATCCCGCCATGACAACACCCATCCGATAAGTGTTGCAATCACCGCAAGAACCCAAGGATCGCCTTGCGGAACGCCCGGTGCGATACCGAGCGTTCACGAAACTCAATAGGTGGGATCAAGTCAATACCTTGGGGAAGTGTCCCCAAGGTTGGACTGTCCTGGTTCGGGGGAATGGGACACCACCAACATCGGTTGTGGGTGCGGCAATCTGCGGACCGATCGCTGGGGACCGATACTGCGAAGGCGGGATACTGCCCGCTACACGCACTGCGGGCGATACGTTGGATCTGCGGGGCCGCTCTGGAGGAGCGCGTTGGAGACGAGGGACCACACGTTCGGATCGTTAGGAGATTGATCGTGTTCGAAAGTGTCGAGAGGGCAGTAGTCCTGGAGCACAAGGTTGGAGACTTGCTTCCCCGGCCCAAGGAGAGCTTGGCTCGTGTAAGGGGTGACGACCTCGTCGTAACGGGTCGAGATGACGGTGTAGGACGGGCCGGGTACGGTGTCGCCGATCGAGTTGAGCTCGGCCATGAACGCCGACCCGGCATGCTGGTCCGCGCAGGCCTGGCACAGGGTGCTCGTTGCGGTCGTGTCGAGGATCATCCCCGCGGGCGACGGCGCGATGAGGCCTTGAGTGCCATGGCTCGACGGCGCAATGCCGACGAGGTGGTGCACATACTTGGCGCCGCCGAGGAACCCGATGTAGTACCGCGGCATCATCCCGCCTTGGCTGTGCCCGACCAGATCGACCTTCTTCGCACCCGTCGCGCCGAGAACTGATTTCACGAACGTCGCAAGCTCAGCTGCGGAGTTCCGAATTGCCCCGCTGGCGGGGACATCGTTGATCACCCCGTAGTTGAGCGCGAAGACGCAGTATCCCTGGTCCTTGAGCACTGGTGAAAGCAGCGCCCAGTTCTTGTACATTGTCTCGAACGTCCCCGGGACGAGGACCACCGGATATGGATGAACGCTCGACGGCTTGCACGTCCAGTCATTGGCTCCGGGCGGGTCTGGCGAGATCGAGTCGGCCTGAGCCGCGGGTGCGGCGAAGAGTCCAATCGTGAGCGCCGCAGCGGCGAGGACGGGGGTGAGTCGGAATCGGCGCATGGCCTGCCTTTCTCCTGGCCGCGAACCCCTATGTCCGCGGCATCCTCAAGTTACTTTGCAGTAACTTACCGGAGGGTTGCAATAGCGTGCCAAGATTTTGAGAAAACGTGCACTTGTGCGGCGCGGACCGGGTCTGCCGCGCCAGCGCAGGGTGAATGTACGCAGCTTGGGGTTGGCGCTGCGTGGCTTGGCTTGGACCTGCCAGTGCTTAACACTGATCAGGTCACCGGTGCCGACGGCTGCCCCGTTTCCGGTTTCCCAACATGCATCCCCGGTGAACCAGTGCGCGGTGGGGATGTCAGGGTCGACCATCCAAATCCGGCCATCGTGACGGATCGCCAACGGCGTCCCGTCGGAGGTGAACCGGATATCGAGTTCGTGGCCGGTTGTGGGTGTTTCGGGTGCAAGGGTCGTTGCGGTTTCCTTTCTGCTTGGCGCCGGTCAGGCGGCTTTGACGAGGGGGAGTTCGTCCCAGTGGGCGGTGTACCCGGGGAAGAGTCCGGCCCGACCTTGATCCCTGGATGGCCCGGGCGACGGAGCCGCGGGCGTACCGTTCGGCCACGTCCTCCAACAGGATCCCGATGCTGCGTTCTTTGGGGGTTTTCGAACAGTTCCAGGGGTTGGCCTTGAGCAGCGGCTGGAGGGCAAACACTAGTGGTGACGCGGCTGGCCGGCTGACTACATGGATCGGGGCAAGCCAACCAGACGAACGTTGACCCTTCTCGGCTGATCGAAACGCCGGTAATGGGCCATGCGTCGTCTGAAATGTTGGTGCAAGAGTCACGCGGCACTGATGAGGGCGCGTTGTTGGACCAAAACGCACACATGCCTGCAGCCGAAATGAAGGCGGCGGCCCCTGGACCACAGTCGTAGATACATGGATGAAAACGGGCAGACTTTTCGCCCAACTGCCAATTGGGCAGATCCGCCCTACTCGGCGAGGGCCGCGACAACGGCCGCCGCTACAGCCTCGCTTGACTGCGGGTTCTGGCCGCTGATGAGGTTGCGGTCTCGGACAACGTAGCTGCTCCAGGCCGGGCCTGCCTTCACTTTGGCGCCGCGCTCGGCGAGGGTGGTGGCCACCAGCCATGGGGTGTTCTCGCCGGTGCCGCCAGTGAGCTCTTCTTCATCCGTGAACGCTGTCAGCTGGCGGCCGGCGAAGGCGAAGCTGCCGTCAGGGGTGTTGGCGCTGAGCAGTCCTGCCGGGCCGTGGCAGAAGGGAGCGATGATTTTTCCGCCCTGGTTAGCCGCAATAAGGAGGGCGCCCAGGTTCGCGTCCGTGGCTAGATCCGCCATGGGTCCGTGACCGCCGGGGAGAACCACAGCATCGAAGTCGGCAACATTCACGGAATCCAAGGCCTCCGGTTCGTCCAACTCTGCGACGATGTCCGCCAGGTATTGCTCGAAACCACGGACCTTCTCCTCGTCGCCCACGACGTCCGGGTTCAATGAGCCGGGGTCCACGGTGGGCTTCTTTCCGCCGGGGCTGGCGATGGTGATGTCTGCACCAGCGGCTTTGAGTGTTTGGTGGGCCACCACGAGTTCCTCGGCCCAGACGCCCGTGGGGTGCTGGGTGCCGTCGGCAAGTTCAAGTGAGTCAGCTGCGGATACGACCATGAGAATGCGGGACATAGGGTTTCCTTTCGTCGGGTTGTTAGTCGATGGTGCCCCGGCGACGCGCTTGGCCTACATAGAAAAAGCTGTGGCCCCCATCGGAAATCCTTGGACCACCCATGCGAGGATTGCACCGATGGCCACTCATAACCTGGAGCATTTGCGGACCTTCCTCACCGTTTACCGCGTGGGCTCCCTAACCGAGGCTGCAAGAATGCTCGGCATTTCCCAGCCCACAGCGTCCACCCACGTTCATTCCCTCGAGCAGAGCCTGGGCCTGCGTCTCTTTGAGCGAGATCCCAGGGGCGTCAGCCCGACTCCCAAGGCCGATGGCTTGGCCCGGGACGTCGCCCCGCACATCGACGCTTTGGATGATCTCGCCTTCATGTCCTTGCGGTCCGGCGGCAATGAGTCAATACACTTGGGTGGTCCCGCGGAGTTCATTACCAACATGCTCCTGCCCCACACACCGGAACTCACCGAGGCTATTGGGGCCAGACTTCGAATCCGGTTCGGCTTGGTGGACGGCCTGCTTGAGGAATTGCGGGCCGGCGACCTGGACGTCGTGGTCAGTGCTGTCCGGCCGCGGGTTCAGGGGGTTACCGGGCTCCCACTCTTCGATGAGGAATTTGTCCTAGTGGCCGCTCCCGTTTGGAAAGCAAGCATCACAGGAGTCGCCCCCGCTGATGGGGAGTTGTCCGCCATCCCGGTTGTGGCCTACGCCGAAAACCTGCCCATCGTTCGTCGATACTGGCGGACTGTGTTCGAGCGACGCCCCGACGACCTCCAGACTAGCTGCATCGTGCCCGATCTCCGCGGTGTGCGTGCAGCCATCCTTGCTGGCGCGGGAATGTCCGTACTGCCCCGCTATCTCGTGGAAGACGACCTCACCGCGGGAGCCCTCACCTCCCTGCACACACCCGAGTTCGCCCCTCTAAACACCGTGTACCTAGCAACCCGCACTGGCGATCTCGACCGCAACCACCAGCTGCGGTCCCTTGCGTCCGCCATCCAGCGGCTAGCCAGTACCTATTGATGGGGGACCTCTTGCGCCGCTGTGTCTCTGCGCCGGCCCCGGTGTGACATAGGCGTGTCTGTAGAGTGGCGTTGCGAGTTCACTGCTCGTCGTAACCGGGTTACCTGCTGGCTTTCACACTCCTCACGCTTACCTTGGCCCAGGGCATTGCCTTAGGAGTTGCCTACGGTATTTGGTCGGCCGCTGGTGTTGCACTGACAACCCTCGCCAGCAAAGCCACCATTAAAGAACACCTCACTCGTAGGATGATGCTCGGCATGGCCCTCATTATCGTCGGCGTGCTGTTAATCGAGTTTGGAGCGTCTCACTGACATCGCGGCGCGCCAGGTCTCGGTACACGTAGAGCGGGTCATTGCGCGATGACCCAGCTTCTGCCAGGTTGAGGTTCGCCTCGAAACTCGGCCTTTGCGGAAACAGTGGGCAACTGTCCGAGAATTGTCGGAGCTCAACTGCACTTCGCCCGGCAGGCCGGGCACGCCGCCCGCAGGACTTTCGCTGCGCATCTGCTTGGAGCCTCCCATAACCGACCGACGCCTGGTTCGCTAGATCGCACGGGAAGAAGCGCCGCACTTATGAGCAATGCGAAAGGCCCTTGCCAGTCATGGCCTCTAAAGACCGCGCTCTGGATAGCCAAAGGGTAGGCAGCGGTCGCTACGAGGATGCTGCAAGCCTCTTTACGGTTGAATGCGTCTGGATGCTGCTTCCTAATCAGTCGGTCCCGGTTTAGCCGATCACAACGGTCAGCTCCACTGGGACAGCACGGCGGATCGCATCGTCAACGGGGGAGTGCTCGTCTGCCCATTGAACGATGTCGCGGAGAGCGGCCTCTTCGGTGTCATTGGCTGCTATGCGGACCACTGTGCGAAGACCAAGGGGTCCTGCAGGAGTGTCCTCACCGATTCCCAGCAGACCGCGGTCATCAGATTCACTGTCAACATCAACTTCGAGCAGGTTTAGGGTCACTCCCTTTTCGGCGGCACGCATGGCGATGAGCGAGACCAAGCAGGCGGCGCTTGCCGAGCGCAGCATCCATCCAGGAGTAGGCGCCGAACCCTTCCCGCCAACTCCTGGCCCCATGTCCGTCACCAAGGACCAGCTGTGGGGGCCGTCAACCCGGACCCGGAGCCCATTTTCCAGCACGGCAGTGGCCGTTGAGTCGCGGGAGCGGGCCTTCTCCGGGCTTTCGTTCAAGTACTGCCGGGCCCTGCTGATGGCTTGGGCTACTTCCGATTGCGACATCTCTGGCACTCCCTTTCCGCTGCGGACCGAATCGGGCAAGAATACACCTCTACGAGTCAGCCGTGGGTGTCTCATGGCATCGAATTGCGAATCTCATGCGGCCATACTTTAGTAACACGTCGTGCAGATCCTGGCTCGGGCGGCTCACACAATAAAGGTGTGGTCCGGGTTCAGTACGGTGAGATTCAGCGGGGTGCCGAGAAGGCCCCATGGCTGGGCAGTTCTGACTTCCGGAGAGAAAACGCCGCGACTTGGAGGCAGAAACAGCCCCTATTGCGGGCACTCCCCGGCCGTTTTGGAACGCCGATAACCGACGTTTTCTCGTCGATCCGGCCGGACGGTCTTGGCATGATACTCGGTGTCGTGTTCGCCATGTAAGTGATGAAGGAGGTGCAGCCACTGTGTTGGATATTCATAGTTCTGGTGGGCAGAGGGTGATCGGATTTGCGTTGTTTGACCGGCCGTTGGGAAGTCGTTCCTTGGAGGTTGCGGCCTCATCTTGGCCGGGGGTTTCACAAGGACCGGGAAGGGCCATCGAGCAGGCACGCTGCAGCCGCCGGACTGGCCCGGATTCCGCATTTTTCCGCCACTTCCCAGTGCTACCAGGACTCGGAATCCCGATCGACCCTCACCTCGGGCACGGCATACCCCCTCGTCAGAGGGGATTTTGCTATTAAGCGTGTGTACAAAGCTTGGCCCGTTGACTCTGACGGTTGGTTCGCGGTCTTTGGCCTGGGCGCCGCGTGGGCCTATTCGGGTGTGTGGTAACGGGGTCAGCGTCCTGGCTGGATGGCCCTCCGCTTGCTGTGCACTGGGTATAAGCGTTCCTCTCTTGGTTCGTCCGGAAGGTCGTAGTTGTCCTACACCTCTTCATGGGTATGTGGACTGAGCGCAAAATGACTTCGAAATCCTTCGTCAAAGAGCTTCGTTTCGACTCGTCCTTGGAGTGGGGAGACTTGACTGGTTGAAGCTTTGTCAGGCCAAAGAGGGTGTGGACATTGTCCACACTTAAATCTTCTTTATTGCGACTGATTGCAGCCTTCGCGTTGTCCCTCCTTCGGCAACATCTACTCATGCATATGAGAGGCCATAGCGACATGACGCGAATCCGGAAGCGCTGTACATGTGCAGAGTCATTTCGAGGTGAGAGTTCAGTGCCAACGGTCGGCCGAGTGCTTTCAAAGTGGTCTTGACCGTGTCATCGGCGCACATCGCATAATCAAGTGGGACGCGGGTCCGATGCAGATGACCGCTGCCCGGCGGTGCTTCCGGAACATTGCAGCTCACGCGATCGCCGGCCGAGCACGTCATCGCGGCCAGTCTGCCGATTAGTGCCTTCCGTCAGCTACGGTCGCGGGGCAGCAGCACAATGACGGCGCCGGCAGGGGAGCGGTTCCGGTGCACTCCATCTTGGCGTGGCGGAAGTACTGGTAGACGGGGCTAAGTGACCTACAGCGAGCAGACGATCCTCAGAGGTGGGTTCTGTGCGTGTCGAGTCTCCGAAGACCTGCGCTGATGGCTACTGCGGCAACGCCGGATCGGGATTCCTGGGCCATCTTCACGAGGATGTTCTCGACGTGGGTTGTGACAGTACGAATGGAGATGCCGAGTTCGGAGGCGATCTGTTGGTTAGAGCGGCCCAATGCAATGCGGTCGGTAACCTCGGCTTCACGTGCCGTCAGTCCGAAGGGAAGCTCCATTGGAGTCTCAACGATCAAAGCGACGTCACCCTTGCCTGATGCCACCCCGGCGGTGCGGGTGATCTCCAGTGCTACCGTCCCGCTCTCGGAAGTCCAAAGCCCGGACACGGTGGCAGCTGGCCCGGCCAGGAAGCGCGAAATGAAGTCCTTGAAATGGGGGTCAAATACGACGGCGCTCATTTCCCTGGAAATTACGGGTCTGGGGGAATCCTGACCGTCAAAGAGCGCTGCTCTGCAGTCTTCGCGAAGTCGCAGAATCGGGTAGCCGGACGATTGCCTTCGGCACAGCTCAGCGACGATCGGGGACAGCGCACCAATAAGGTCGCGGGCATCATCATCAAAGTTGTGGAAGTGAGAGGCGGAAAGGTGGAGCATTCCGGCGTACTGGCCGTCGTCGGAGATAAGGCAGGCACTCATGCCATCCGCGAAACCCGCGGGCGCCAGCGCGTTTTGGTAGAACTGCGTCCCACGGTAGTCGTACTTCAGGTCATCGATGCGCAGCGGTTGGTGCAGCTTAAGCAGCTTCCGATGGGCTTTGGTTGACGCATAGGGGTCACCCAGCGCGGTGAGCGTTTCTGGCTGGTAGCCGTCATTGGCCAGTACGTCGTGTTTGGACAGTGCACGGTTCCAGAAAATCAGGGCTGCGGCGTCATGCCTGGTTCCGTCTGCCAGAACGTGCAGTATCTCGTCAGCGCCGTCGCGCTGGTATTGGGCTGCGCCGGCGGCGAACGCTGCCTTAAGCAGAATGTGGGACTTTCCGCTGACCATGAAGGCCTCCAAGACGGGAGGATCCTGTCCTCCGGGTACGCGCTAATTATACGGCCGTCTCTGCTCGCAACGGACCCGACCGGCATCTGCGGGGCCCAAGCCCCTGATTTTGTCACCGCGTACGTACAAATACCGATGTCGCAAGAACTCCCGTCTTCCTAGGCTTGATTACACGGAGTGATGAGCGTCACCTGAGTCGTGAAAGAGCACAAAGTGACAAGCAACGAGCCAAAACTTCTTCTTGAAACCCACACCAAGTGTGGCCAGAAGTGCCCCTTTGACAAGGCAACGCGGCCAGCCCGCTGCAATGGAACACGCGATGTCGGCGACAGACCCGGCACGAAGGAGCCAACCAATGTCCACCCTTGAGATCCACGGGCAGGCGGACCGTTTCAACGTCAGACCGCTCGAAGACATCTGCTTCACAGTTGTATGCCGCGGAACATCCAGCTTTCAGACTCAGTTGTTACGGATCGAAGAGTATCGCAGCGAAGCGCCCACTCCATTCCTGGAAGCCCTGCCAGTGACCAGCACTATTGACATGACCACTGAGCGCGGGGTGCACGCAACGTGTCTGCGCCCGTTTCTGGAGGTTCCAGACAGCGGAGCCGCGCTCACCGGAGCGCCCGGAGTGACCTTGGGAGCACTAATACGACCAGACGAGCCCGAGGCTTCCTTGGAAGGTGTTGTGACCGCCTGGGATACAAGCAGTAGAAGCGGCATTGGGCTCTTCCTTCAGAACCAAAGGTTGACGCTTCTGGCAGGGGACGGTCGCGCCATATTGGAACTCAGCCTTCCTGAGGCACTGCACCCTGGCCGCTGGTACGAAGTCGCCGCATCGTATGACCTCACATCCGGTCTCGGCGCTGTCTTCCTGAGGCCCTGCACCTCGTCAGCCCATCAGGAGCGTCGCGGCAGCCAAACAACAACCGGGCATCGCAGACTCGAGCAACTGCCAGCCGTCCCGATAATGCTCGGGACCAGCGCCAAAAACATCTCAGGGTGGACGGCCGCAGAAGAGTCCTTCAACGGAACGATTGAGTCACCTTACGTCATTGCGAAGTCCACGCCGGCAACTGACCTGTGGGGACTACACGCCCGGCGACTAAGCGCCCCGGACCTCGTGGCAGCTTGGGATTTCCCCCAAGGGCTCTCCGCAGACGGACTCCACACCGACCAGGTTCTGGATGTCGTCGGTTCCTTCCACGCCCACTGCGTCAATGCCCCCATGAGGGTGGTTCCTGGCCACTGCGGCAGCCAAGCCGGCGACACCGGAACACCACCCCAGGGCTACGGTGCCATCCATCTGATCGAAAGACGGCCCGATCCAGAGAGATGGAAATCGCGGGTCGTTCTCCCTGTCCCGCAAACACTGCAGGCAGGGTTCTACGCCGTGCGGCTAAGGGCCTCAACCGTCGAGGAATTCGTTCCCTTTGTCGTCTCACCCGCAACGGAACCAGGTGACCCACTGCAGCAAACACAGCCCGTGTCCTACTAATCTCCGCCCACGAGGCCGCATCACACCACAGAGCGCCCATCGATCGCTCGTTTCACCGATCCATTTACAGAATCCGCTGAGCCGAATTGACGGCTAGGATTTCTTTCGAGAGGCACAGATAGCCCATGAAAACTGATAGTCACGCGACCCCGGCCAGTGACGCCGGCACCGACGTCGTCGAGCAGCAAAAACTAGGGGCTCTTGGCTACAAGCAAGAGCTCAATCGCACCATGACCCTGACGGACGTTGTTGTCTATGGGCTCATCTTCATGGTGCCGCTGGCCCCCGTGGCCGTTTTCGGTACCATCTTCAACTTCTCCCACGGCATGGCCGCATTGGTCTACCTGGTCGCCGGCATCGCAATGTTCTTCAGCGCCGTCAGTTACAAGGAGATGGCCAAGGAGTACCCCGTCGCAGGGTCCGTATACTCCTATGTCCGGTTGGGCACCAGCAAATTCGTCGGCTTCCTTTCTGGATGGGCCATCCTCCTGGACTACCTCCTCCTGCCGGCGCTGCTGTGCATCCTCGCGGCATCCGCTATGGGAGCACTCATGCCTGAAGTTCCAGGCTGGATCTGGGTCATCGGCTTCATCGCCGCAGTGGCCTTCATCAATCTCCGGGGAATCCGCGTCACGGCACGGATGAACATGATCTTTTTGATCATTCAGGGCGCGGCGCTCGTCGTCTTCGTTGGCGGAGCCCTGGTAGCTATCACCCAGGGGCGGGCCCAGTTCAGCCTTGCACCCTTCTATCAGCCCGAATTCTTCTCGTGGGAGCTCGTGTTCACGGCCATCCCGGTCGCGGCCCTTAGCTACATCGGCTTTGATGCGATCTCGACGCTCAACGAAGAAGCCAAGGGTGGCGGAAAAGCGGTCTCGAAAGCGACCATGATCGTGCTCTGGCTAGTCATCGCAATGTTTGTCGCGCAGGTCTACTTCGCTGCTCTCTTCGTTCCGAACAACGAACCGTTCGCCGACGGCGATGCTGTGAACAACGCCTTTTACTACATCAGCGAAATCGTGGTGGCTCCCTGGTTCAAAATCGTTTTCACGCTGATTACGGCGCTGATAGCGCTTTTTGCCAACGTGCTGGTTTCCCATGCAACGACGTCGAAGATGATCTTCGCCATGGCCCGGGATGGGCAGTTGCCCCGACGTCTGGCCGTCGTGAGCCAGAAACACCAAGTTCCTGCCACGGCCATGATCGTCGTGACGATCCTCACCGCCGTCATCGGCGTGCTGGCTGTAGGACAGATCGAACTCATCGTCACGATGGTCACCTTCGGCGCCCTCACCGCCTACATCCTGCTTCACATCAGCGTGATCATCCACTTTGGAATCCGCCAGTCCAGCAAGAAGTACTTCATCCACTGGATCTCACCCATCCTTGGCATTGCAGTACTCGGATATGCCCTCTACAGCACCAACATCCTTGCCAAAATCATTGGCATCTCCTGGTTGGTTATTGGATCGATCGTTGCGCTCGTTCTGAAGCGCACCGGCCGGACCCTCGTAACCGAGGACGGCCTCTAGACCGCCACACGACACTTGCCGTTCACCGACGGGGCGAAAGCACCGGGCCTGCCGCTTTGGCAAGGTCCGGTGCCTTCGTGGTGTGTCAGGAAGTTTCTTGCCCCAGGGTCCCCGACGGGAACAGGCTCCACCCGTCAATAGGAGGCTTTGGACTACGCAAAACTACCTATATTTTTCCCGTCACGCCGGTCCTACCGTTGAAGTTACCTAGAACACACAACGCTTCGGCGCTGGTGACGGGGAGTTCCCTGAACAAGCCCGCTCCACAGCAATCCCATCTCAGAATGAAAGCGAGAACCTCTCTTGAATCCGCAGACCAGTCCACCAAGTGGCCAAGCAAATTGTTGCCGGAGGGGAGCGAACTGATGCGTACCAGCGCGGACCGCTCATCCGAACTTATGAGCATTTTTGAACAGCGGTTCTCCTCCCGGCTCCGCCGCGACTTCACCGATGAAGTATCAGCTGCGTACGACCGTTCCCCGCTGGGACCCCATGACGACAAGACCGCACGTGTTGTGCGGGCCTTGGGCAACGCCTCAGTCAATGGCAAAGAGATCATCCTGAACCTCGGGCCCAACGGTCCGTGGGGGATCGGCCGGATCACTGTAGGAGCACCCGGAAATCTGGTTCTCCTGCCCTCAACCTTCCACACCTACGAAAACGCGTTGCGCGGAGTGTTCGCGTTGCGTCGCAAGAACTTTTTGGAGAGCTGAAACCATGACTGCCGAAGCCGCACCCGCAACCGAGATCCGCGTCGAACCTAAAATCTTCGGATACACCGACCGTTTTGCCGCCCGCCCGGGTGAAAGCATCTCCTTCCACGTCAGCTGCGAGGGACCCTCCGCATACCAGGCCTCACTTGTCCGGCTACGGCACGGGTTCACCGGAGAAGCCGGGCCGGGCTTCCTGGAAACTCCGGTTGCATCAGAGTTCGATGGTGAAAAGCAGGGCAGGCAGTACGCCTGCCAGCCCGGATCCTTTGTCGAGGTGTCAGACCCTTCCTCGCTGCTGACAGACCTCAACGGATTGGTCATCAAAGCCAAGGTGTACCCCACGTTGCCCCTGAGCTCGCGCTCCGGTAACTACGGCGCCTACCACGTCACTCAGAACTCATTCGGAGGAGGAAGCGACCGGCAGGTCATCCTGGGCAACTGGGACGAAGAATCTTCCAGTGGCTACGCCCTGGTTTTGGACGCCGGCCGGCCCACCTTCCTCTGGAGCGAACAGGGCGCCGTGAAGTCAGTGGCTCTTGAGAGCCCTTTGGAAGGACACCACTGGTACGCCCTCCGGGTCGAGGTGGATGCCGCTGCTGGCCAGATCCATCTGACCCGGGCACCGCTGTCCAACATCATGAACCGGTACACCGACCAGGCACTGCCCCTGGAAGCCGAAGACAAGGTCGCAGACGCCACCCCTGCAGCCACCGCACCCGAAGCCCCGTTCCGCATCGGCGCCGGAGCTAGGCGAGACGGCGAACGATGGCTTGCAGCCAACGGCTTCAACGGCAAGATCGGCGACGTCTCCATTCAACGACGCACGCCCACCCGAACCGAGATTATTGCGGACTGGCACTTTGGACGCAGCAGCCGTGACGACGGACTGCTCCTGTGGGACGTTATCGATGAATCGCCAAACCGGCTGCACGGAAAGTGTTACAACGCACCGACCCGAGCTGTCGCAGGACACTCCTTCACGGGACTGGTGGACGACTTCCGGCTTGTCCCCGATGAATACGATGCAATCCACTTCCACGACGACGACATCACCGACGCCGGCTGGCCCGCAGCATTCACACTCGAGGTGCCCCATAACCTGCCAAGCGGCGTATACGCGGCCAAACTCACCGCCGAGGGCGCTGAACAGTACCTTCCCTTCTTCGTCCGGGCAGGCGAAAAGAAGAACGACGTCGCCGTGCTGTTCTCCACAGCGACGTACCTGGCCTACGCCAACGACCGCATTGCCTTCGAAGCCGACGGCGCAGAGATCATCGTCAGCCGGACGCCCATCCTGGACCGCGAAGACCTCACGCTCCAGGATCATCCCGAATTCGGCCGTTCCTGCTATGAAATCCACAACGATGGCTCCGGGGTTGTCTTCGGCAGTGTCCGCAAACCCATCCTGACCCTCCAGCCCAAACACCGGGCGTGGTTCCAAGCCGAGGGCGTATGGGGGCTGCCTGCGGACCTGTGCATTGTTCACTGGCTCGAAACCGAGAACTGCGACTTCGACGCCATCACTGATGAAGACCTCGACCGCGAAGGCTACAGCCTTCTCAGCGACTACCGGGTAGTCATCACCGGCAGCCATCCCGAGTACGTCACACGCAACGAACTCACCGCCTTGGAGGAATTCACCTCCAACGGCGGAAGGCTGATGTACCTGGGCGGCAACGGGTTCTACGCCACCGTTTCCTTCGACCCTGACCAGCCACACCTGATGGAACTCCGACGCTCCGACGGCGGTACTCGCCCGCACCAGTCTCCGTACGGAGACAAGCGCCACGCCACGTCCGGGGAGCTCGCGGGCATTTGGAGGAACAAAGGGCTACCGCCTCAGAAGCTCGCGGGAGTGGGATTCGCTGCGCAGGGCTTTGACCGCTGCACCTACTATGAGCGGCTGGAAGACAGCCACGCACCGGCAGCAGCATTCATCTTCGAAGGAATCGGTGAGGACGAGCGGATCGGCGAATTCGGCATTATGGGCGGTGGGGCAGCCGGCGCCGAGGTCGACTGCTACCAGCCCGGCCTGGGTTCGCCTCCCGGAACGCTGGTCCTTGCAACCTCAGGCCCACTTTCGGACGCTTACCTGCTGGCCGCAGAAGAAGTCTACGAATCCATCCCGGGCATCGGCGCCACCGAGCAACCAGGCGTCCGGTCAGACATCGTCTACTGCCCCCTTGAAGGAGGCGGCGGCTTCTTCTCAGTCGGTTCCATCGCCTACACAGCGTCCCTCTCCCACAACAACTACGACAACAACATCGCCAAGATGACAGGAAACGTCCTAAGGAGGTTCCGTCAGGCCCAGCCACTCGAACTACCTCTTAATGAAACGGAGACACTTCAGGTAGCAGGGAGCTGACGCGCCAGCCACAGAGAATCTCAGCTGCACCTCCAGAACAGCAGAGCGAAGCATGAGGGCGGCTCCATTCTTCGAGTGGGCCGCCTTCAAGCGCGCATCACCATCCAGCTTTTCCCGACTGCGCTTGCCAGCCCTCGCACAGTGAGGCGGACCTGCGGCATCAAGGTCGAAAGACGACTACCAAATGGCCACCACGGAGTTTCCGATGATCACCACAATAGAAGCCGACCGCTACTTCCACATCACGGGGCTGACCACCACAGAAATCGAAGACGGCATCAGCACCGCAGTCACCTTGGCCCACGCCCACTCAAAAAGGGAGGGATGGGAAGGGGTGCTCGTGACCCGGCACCAACCTGGCGTGTACACCGTGAATCTAAGCAGTGAAATCCCTTATGGCATCACCATGGAACGAGACCTGGACAGCAGAACCAGCCACTCCCACGAAGTACAGAGTTAGGCCGATGGCGGGTGTACCAGTTCCAAGGAAATGGAACACCCCCTGTCCAGTCCATCTGGGAGATCTTGGATCTTGACTGCGCTGGTCAGAGGTCGATCATGGAAAGCCAGGGCTAGAGAGTAGCCACTCATGGAAGGTCCGGTCATGGCACGCTTTCGCATCACGGTTACGCATGTGATTGAGATGGAGCAGGAAGTTTTACAGGAAGCGGCACTTGAGCTCCCGAGCGTTGTGGCTGGCATCCGGCAGGACGGAGAAATGTCTCTGGTCCTTGCGTCGGTACCTGCATATGCAGCTCAAGCGCTGGCCGTGGAGATGCATAACCAGATGCTGCTGCTGCTTCGAAACCGAGAATTCGTTGTGTCTGGGGGCATGCCGGAGATCAAGGTGGAGCCGGTGGAAGAGTTGGACGGGGCGGCGTAACACGCATTTTGTGTGGCACAAGGGTCGGGCAATTTGCCGGCCCTTGTGCCGTATGGCGGAAGGCGGAGTAGGTAGCGTGCTTGGGGTGGTGCCCAAAGATGAGTACTGACTACTCGGGCGCAGGGTCAGGGTGCTGGTCTTTACTGAATGCAGCGGATCCCAGGCATCGCCTAAGACCCCCAGTTTTGGCGGCTGCTGCCCATACGATTCGCCGGGCAGGGCCGGACAATGGCACCCAGAACTTGTTCGGCCCTTCGCCCCAACAAGAAACGGTGATTGGTGTTTGCGAGGGTTGACGGCAGATACCGGTGCAAGGACGGACGTACTGATGGCTTGTCGAGGACGGCTGGTCAACCGGAGGGCTGCGTTTCCTGTCCTGGCCTGTGGCGGCGATAAGGAGGATGGCGCCTTGCGAGCCAGCCGGCATGGAGAGCAGCAGGTCCAGGAGTATGTAGGGGTAGGATCCCAGGCTTTTGTGGCCAGCGCCCAGGTATTGATCAGTGACCAGATGATCATGAAGCCGATAAAGCCTCCGACGAACGGCCAGCTTTCCATGCCGTTACGCAGAATATCGGCGGCGCGTTGGCCCGTGGTCAAGGATGCTTTGTATTGTTCGTGCCAGGTCTTGTGCAGCGGTCATGCCCAAAGTTAGTCCCACGTCAGCGCCGCAACGGCAAAGGGGCCAATGGGAGGTGCGCACTGTGCAGACAGCAGATACTGCCCTGGAACCAGTGAAGATCTCTTGTGCCGTTAAGTTAGGCCTGGAGTCCAGGCTCGGTCACGGCCACCAATGGACCAGTACTGTATCCATGGCTCATCCAGGGAGATGGTGCGTTGTGCCACCAGGGTTTGAGCGCTCTGCATAAGAGATACCCCGCAACCCGCGGCATGGGCTGCTGACGGCGTGGGGTCCCTCTCCTGAAGACAAACCCATCGTTACAGCTTCTCCGCGGCAGACCCCACCAGGGACGGGAACATCGCAGGGCTATCCAGCTATTCGAGGAACGGATCAATGACATATATTCGCGTCTGTTGCTCGCGGGCAGTCTCTATCCAGGCTCCAACATAGGGGTCCGACAGCGCTGTGGAGTCCAGGGCCGGGAGGGGGCGTGGGCAGAGCTGCTGAACGAAAGTCCGCAGTGCGGCCGGCCGGAAGGGCCTTGGAAGCTACGCGGTGGTCTCGCATCGATGAATTTCCCACCCTACCCCCGCCCCTACACGGACGATGAGCAGCAGCCGGTCCGGTGGAGCGCGGGGACCCGCCGGGGCGGAGTCCCCGTCTCAGCACCGACCTTAGGATGGCGCGCTTAGTCCTGTGGACCTACCGCGTCGAAGAACTTGGGGCCACCGTTGGCCTTGGTTGCATGTCCCCTCGCCTTGTCCTGGATGTACTGCTGGTCCTCGGCGGTGAGTACCGTGCCTCCGTGGATGTCCACGACACTGTCCTCGCCGGTTTGTCCCTTGATGATGGCCGTCAGGGTGCGGGGCACGATGATGCTGCCCGGGTTGTCGATGAGCCATTGCTGCGTGTCCGCAGAGAGGTGGTCCCAGAATTCTTTGATGTGCACAGCTACCAGCACTGCCCTTCATTGGTGGGGTGAAAATCATGGAGCGTGCCAATTAGGCCGGAGCGATACCCAAGGGGTAGGGGAGCCGGTCCTTTCAGCCTACGCCCGACGCGCACATCCTGACCCGGATGCACCAAATCTCTTGAGGATGACACGGCGCCCACTATTACTTACGGTTAGTCCACCCAACGGACCAACTCTGATTTGGATGCCCGTCCTTCCAACAAAGGGTGTTCCGCTTCCAAGGAAATGGGACAGGAAACCGTGCTGCGTTTAGGGCCAGCTCTCGGGCATTCTGAGTCCGGTCCACTCCGCATGGGAGTTTCGAAGTAGCTTCCGGGAGCCCGCGGAAGGCCTCGCATGCATCATGAATCAGGATCCGGCGCTTGGACTAACGGGTCGATCTAGACCGAACGCCATATTAAGGTGAAATTACTCCATGACGATGAACCATAACCGTGGAAGAACTACGAACGACAAGCCGGAGTTCGTCCTTCCGCCGGAACGCCCCTACTACTACGCATGGTGCGGCGACAAGAGCATGTACGCCTACACCCGGGATGAGTGGGGCATGGGAGGTTCCTTGCCTAACGGTGGCAGCTCCACGGTACGTTCATGGGTGGTGCAGTTCATCCTTGCGATCATCATGATCCCGGCCGCGATCATCAGCGGCATCGTGCTTATCGCGGCGATAGTCAGCTTGAACTGGATCGTGATGATCTTCGGCCTGGTCTGTACCCCGTTATTCGCTGCCGCTCCTTATGTAGGGTTCACAGCAGCCAGGGATGAACGGAAAGCACGGAAGGCGCGCAAGCTGAAGGACCTACCGAAACCTCGGACTTCAGTGGATGACGAAGCAGCCAGGCGATACTTCATAAAACACCCAGAAGCAGGGGTAGAGATCACCCCAGTGAACTTCCCCGACGCCACGTGGTGAACCAGTATTTGCTGACGCTTTCACCCCGACATCAGCGCCGGCTTTTGCGTCGGGCGAACGTCCGTTTTCGGGAAGTCCGTGTGCTCGCCTGGGGCTAGTTCCTGAGGCGTACTTTGGCAGCGCGCGCCACACAGGAGCGGGCGGGCTGGAATGAATGTCTCGAGTACCTCCAGCCAGGGAACGTGCTGATGGTGGCGGACTTGACCAGGTTGGGGCGCAGCGCCGCAGACCCCGCTGAAATAGTTACGGTGCTGGGAAAGGGAGGGATCGGTTTCCGTTCCTTGGCAGAGCCTTGGCTGGATACCACCAGCGCCCACGGAAAGCTGATCTTCGACATGTTCGCCTCCCTTGCCGAGTACGAACGTTCCCGATTGTCGGAACGGACCAGGGCAGGCCTCGCAGCAGCTAAACCGCGAGGCAGATTGGGCGTCCGACCCCGCGCAATGACCCCTGGGAAACTCGAAACTGTCAAGCAGCTGCGCGGTGAGGGGAAAATCCTAAAGGAAACGGCAGAGCGACTCAGCGTCAGCAATTCGTCATTACACGGGCCCTCAGCGCAGTGTAGGCCCGGCCCCAATCGAGGATGAGGACGCTGGATCTGTGTTCTGACTTGGTGAATGACCGCCGCGGCACCGGTACTGCGTCGTCGGTGGTGTGCCTGGGCATGTTCCACTCGAAGCAGGTCTGACTTGGTATATCGCCGAAAATGCGTTCCCAGAACTCGCCCCGGCGCGTATCAGGCGCTGATGCAGCTGAACAAGACGATAATGGAGAGCGCAACGGATTCCGGCTTGGATGAGCGTCTGATCGAGCCCGTGAAGATCCAAGCGGCCCAGCTCAACGGGTGCGCCTTCTGCCTCAAGCTGCAAATCCGGGACGCGATCGAGCACGGCGAAACTCCCGACCGACTCGCTGTTGTGCCGGTCTGGTGGGAATCGCAGTACTTCTTGGAGCAGGAGCGCGCCGCGCTGCAGATCGCGAGCACGTCACCCTGCTCAGCGACTATGGGAGGGTTCCTGAGGTCAGCTTCCCGCTGAACACTAGGTTTCGAAAAGTGTCAGGGTCGGCTGCAGTTGCAACCGGCCCTGACACCACGGTTCAGTTGAACTTGTTACTTGAGGTCGAAGCGGTCCAGCTCCATGACCTTGGCCCACGCGGCCACGAAGTCGTTGACGAACTTCTCTCTGGCGTCTTCGCTGGCGTAGACCTCGGAAAGGGCGCGCAGCTGCGAGTTGGACCCGAAGACCAGGTCCACCGGGGTGGCCGTCCACTTCAGCTCGCCGGTGGCGGCGTCGGTGATCTCATAGACGTTCTCCTCCGACTCCGACGCCCTCCACTTGGTGCCCGGCAAGAGCAGGTTGACGAAGAAGTCGTTGCTCAGGACCTGTGGCTTGTCTGTCAGCATGCCGTGGCTGGAACCGCCCAGGTTGGCGCCCAGGGCGCGCATGCCGCCTACCAGCGCCGTCATCTCCGGTGCGGTGAGGTCCAGCATGTAGGCCTTGTCCAGCAGGAGGGTCTCGGGCGGGAGCTTCGAGCCGGGCCGCAGGTAGTTGCGGAACCCGTCAGCTTTGGGCTGCAGGTACTGGAAGGATTCGACGTCGGTCTGCTCCTGGGCGGCATCGGTGCGTCCCGGCCGGAATGGCACGGTGATGGGGAATCCGGCATCGGCAGCGGCCTTTTCCACCGCGGCGGCACCGCCGAGGACGATCAGGTCTGCAAGGGAGACCTTCTTGCCGCCAGCCTGCGCAGAGTTGAACTCCTCCTGCACCCGTTCGAGCACCGGAAGAACGGTTGCCAGCTGCTCCGGTTCGGAGGCTTCCCAGCTGCGCTGCGGCTCCAAGCGGATCCTTGCACCGTTGGCGCCGCCGCGCCGGTCCGTTTTGCGGTAGGTGGCTGCCGAGGCCCAGGCCGTACCCGCGAGCTGCGGGATGGTCAGGCCGGAGCCCAACAGCTTGGCCTTCAGCGAAGCGATGTCCTGCTCGTCGATCAGTTCATGGTCGACGGCGGGAACGGGATCCTGCCACAGCTGGGCTTCCGGAACCCACGGGCCCAGCATGTGGGGGCCAACGGGTCCCATGTCGCGGTGCAGCAGCTTGTACCAGGCCTTGGCGAACGCCAGGGCGAACTCGTCCGGGTTCTTGAGGAAGCGGCGACCGATTTCCTCGTAGACGGGGTCGAAGCGCAGTGACAGGTCCGTCGTCAGCATTGTGGGTCGGTTCTTTTTCTCCGGGTCGTGCGCGTCCGGGATGATCTTCGGAGCATCCTTGGCAACCCACTGGTGAGCACCGCCAGGGCTCTTGACCAGTTCCCACTCGTACTCGAACAGGATCTCCAGGAAGCGGTTGCTCCACTGGGTCGGCATGTCCGTCCAGGTCACCTCGAGGCCCGAGGTGATGGTGTCCGCGCCCTTGCCACTGCCGTAGGTGCTGAGCCAGCCCAGGCCCTGCGCCTCCAGGTTGGCGGCCTCCGGTTCGGGGCCCACATGCGCATCGGCGGGGCCGGCGCCATGGGTCTTGCCGAACGTGTGGCCGCCGGCGACCAGCGCGAAGGTCTCCTCGTCGTTCATCGCCATGCGCTTGAACGTCTCCCGGATGAAGGCGGCAGCAGCTACCGGGTCCGGGTTGCCCATGGGGCCTTCGGGGTTGACGTAGATCAGGCCCATTTCAGTGGAACCGACGTCCTCGGACATCTGGCCTTCACCCACGTAACGCTCATCACCGAGCCAGGCGTCTTCGGGGCCCCAGAAGATCTGCTCGGGCTCCCACACGTCCTCGCGGCCAAAGGCAAAGCCGAAGGTCTCGAAGCCCATCGATTCCAAGGCGACGTTGCCGGCCAGGACCAGCAGGTCGGCCCAGGAGAGCTTCTGGCCGTACTTCTGCTTGACCGGCCACAGCAGTCGCCGGGCCTTGTCCAGGTTGGCGTTGTCCGGCCAGCTGTTGAGCGGCGCGAACCGCTGGCTGCCGTCTCCCGCTCCACCGCGGCCGTCATGGACGCGGTAGGTGCCGGCCGCGTGCCAGCTCAGGCGGATCATCAGGCCACCGTAGTGGCCGAAGTCCGCCGGCCACCAATCCTGCGAGGTAGTCAGGACCTCGGTGATGTCACGCTTCAGAGCCTCGGGGTCGAGCTTCTGGAATTCCTCCCGGTAGCTGAACGACGGGTCCAGCGGATTGCTTGACTTGCCGTGCGTGTGCAGCACGGAAAGGTCCAGCTGGTTGGGCCACCAGTCCTGGTTGGTCCGCGGCCGGTGGCCTTTGGGCCGGGGGGAATCGATCGCCGGGTTTTCACTTTCGCTGCCCTGGTCCGTGGCACTGCCATGGGCCACCGGGCATCCGCCCTCCACCTTCTGGTTCAAGCCCTGCGCGCTCCCGGGAGTGGGGACTGGGGGATGCTCTTGGGGATCGGTCATGTTTTTCTTCCTTTCATCTGGCCGAGGCCGCCGTCGGCTCGGGCCGGTTCAAAGTTTCCTATTGCACCATAAACGCGCGTCGGGGGAGAGCCCATCGGGAGGGAGCGTCCGGTGCCTAGCCGCACCGAGAAGTCTTGTGTGACAGTGCCCCCCACCCGCGTGCTGTTCCGCAATGATCATCAAGTCTCGCCTTAGGCAACAGCGTGGGGCTAGGGTTGGTTTATTGTCAAACATATTCCTTGCTCGTTACGGGTCTCTCGTCGGAGCTTCTTCACGTTTCCGTCACATTCATGACACTGTTGCATACCAACGTCGCAGTGTCCTTCTGGGCGCACCCTGGGAACTCAGGGGCCCGCCGACGGGTGGTTCCAGGTGCCTAAGACCGACTACGGCGCGCACCGCCAATCAACCGCCGACTAAGGACCAAGAATTCCCAGGCTTCAGCCAGGATAGAAAATCCCCTCGGTTCTTTTCCGTTTTCCTTCTGACCATGCAGAAAACCCGGAACCTACCTGATGCATGTACTAGGCCGCTTGGTGGTGGGATCATTGGGGCGTTGTCCAGAAACCTGACGACGGCACTGACCCTGGGTACCCACCCCTGGCCGCTGCCCGGGAAGCGCTCACAATTCCTCTTCATAGTCCGGCCACCCAGCAGATGCTGATCATAGGTAAACGTCGGGAGGCAGCTGAAGCCAAGCTTGAACAGCGACTTCGGAACTCCAAACCCACGCTGGGTACTTCTGCTGACTGAACCGCAACCAACTTCCGCCCCGGCTTCCTATACGCCTTAAGAGTCCCCTCCTCGTCGCCATGGCGACACCGACACATGACTGCCTCACAAGGCAGCGCTACATCCTTGCCCTCGCCCTGCCTGTCGCGCTAAGTGGAGACGCCCTCTGGTGGTGCTTATCAACCCAAGAAAGCTTCCGCCCGGGACGAAGTCCGGGGTAGCGGCAGGCCGCTGCAGGGTACGCGGGAAGCCGGGTGATCATCGAACACCGGGGTTCGCCCTGGTGATGGGAACGCAGAGTAGGTAGCGTGCTTGGGGGTGGTGCCCAAGATGAGTACTGGCTACTCGGGCGCAGGATCAGGGTGCCTGTCCTTACTGAATGCAGCGGATCCCAGGCATCGCCAAAGACCCCCGGTTTTGGCGGCTGCTGCCCATACGATCTGCCGGGCAGGGCCGGATAATGGTACCCAGAACTTGTCCGGCCCTTCGCCCCAAGAACAAGCGGCGATTGGTGTTTGCGCGGCCGCAGGCAGTGGCGCGGGGACGGCCGCACGGGGTGGCTTGTTGAGTCCGGTGGACAACTGGAGGGCTGCGCTTCCTGCTTCTTCCTGGGCAGTACATAAGAAAAACCCACCAGTGGGGGGCACCGGTGGGTTTCGGGTTCGACGGTATGGCCTGGGCGGTTCCAACATCAAATGGAGGATCAATACGGGCCATGGGCATGCCGTCCGTGACGCCGGCCCCTGGTGCGGGTCTGATCTGGGGTGAATGCTTGAGCGGAGGTGCCGGCTGTTGATGGCTCGGGTCCAAGCGCACGAGCATTGACATGATCACTCCCACCCAGAGCACTGGCATCACGAGGACGGTAGGCATCAGAACAAGGGCCATGTGGGAAGTGTAACGGCCAGGCCATTGCCGAACGAGACACGTCATCGCGCTGGTTCTGACACGCAAAGCTACTTCGCCGGGCACTTCCTTTGCCCTGAATAGAGCGCATACTGAGGCTGAGCGCGTAGCACTGCGCAGAAAGCCGTAATGGAGATGAGCATTACCGCATTCACTCTCGCTGCTCTCCTCGAGGTCCATGACGTACCAGTCCGGTTCCGCAGGGACCCCGGTTGCTTGCCATCGCCTACGCCTTCGCGGCACTCGACGAACCCTCAATGATGTGGAGCGGTCCTTCTACGATTCCGAGACCACACGCCCGGAAGACACCGTGGGTGGACTGTGCCCTCCGGTATCCAACGGTGACCTGCTCAGGCACCTTCACATGGCTCAACTGACCAACCGGCTACACGAGCTGACCACCCCTGGCATCAAAGTAAGACAGGCTAGCAGCCGGACAGGGCCGGCGGGAGGTTCTCCCTCCAAGGGTGTTCCCATGCCAACAAGAGCATCCGGGCTGCGTCGCTGCGCAGACCCGCGCGGATGCTTCCTGTCTGTGGCGCACGTGATGACGCGAACGATGAACGTCCCTAGCATTGGGCTCATGGACTCTACAGGAAACCCCGAGCACATCCGCGGGCTGCACGATTTGGTTGCCGGCACTGCTGATATCAAGGGGATCCTTGATGGAGTGACCCTCTTTGCCGCGAACGCGATGAGCCTTGTGGCCGGTGAGCCCATCGATTGTGCCCTGACGCTTCGGCGCCGCAAACGGACCGCTACGGTTGCGGGCAGCAGCGAGAAGGCAGTACTCCTGGACCGAATAGAGCAGAACCTGCGCCAAGGGCCGTGCCTTGAAGCACTTGATGTGGGCCATGCGGTGCTGCTGGCCGATGTGGAAACAGACACCAAGTGGCCCAAGTACAGCGAAGCGCTGGCCCTTGCGGATTGCCACAGTGCCTTGGGCGTCCCCATGGACTTGGGAGAAACTTCCGAGGCGGTGCTGAACTTCTTCGCACCCACCGCCGGGCTCTTCACGCAGGAGGTCATCAACGAAGCCACCGCGTTCGCGGATGTGGCTGGCAGCACGCTGCGCCTGGCCATCCGGATCGAAAGCACCGAACACCTTAACGCTGACCTGAAGGCCGCAATGGCCAACAGGACCGTCATCGATCTGGCTTGCGGAGTGATCATGGCCCAGAACCGCTGCACCCAAGACGAAGCCTTCAAAATGCTGACCCAGGCGTCCAGCCACCGGAATCAGAAACTCCACGCGGTTGCCGCCGACATCATCGCCAACGTCGCCGGAAGCATTGACGCCCCGCTGCACTTCGAAGACTGAGAATTCAGTCGATACTGGATCTTCAAGTAGCAGAGTTACCTGAGCTTGAGGTCTACGTAAAAAGAGACAGCGAGATTCCCGAAGTTGTCCGGACTGCCGCTGCAGCTTTAACGGGTCTGCCAGCAACTGACTTCGAGGTCGAAGTCGGGTACTAGGGCAAATCCCACGACAGGGTCCGCGTAGCGCTCACGGTAAAGCGAACGGACTTGAGTGCCGCGAGAGAACCACCGTAGGCGCCTTTGTCCTTTACGCTGTCACCGGGGACGCGGGAAAGGAAGACATTGCGTGCAAGGAGTCGATAGCGTGGCTCGCTTGTTCGCAAGTGCAAAGATCGTCCGATACGTCGATATCTGAAGACGTGAAGCCTGAAGGGCTTAGAGTCATCGGGGTGCGCAGTAATCGATCAGAGAGGCTCCGGAATGGACCCGTACCAGCAGAATCAACCGCCATCCCCTCCGCACCAGCCTCGGCAGCCGTATCCGCCCCAAAGGCAACACCCACAGGGGCGGCAGCCGCATCAGCCATACTATGGTCCACCTCAGCCCCAGTGGCTGGTGACTCCGCCTCCACAAAAGAAGAATGGGAGCAAGTTCTGGTGGATACTCGGCAGCATTGTGATGGCCGTGACTCTGCTCTCCATCCTCGGCTTCGCTGGATGCTCTGCTCTCGCCCAAGAGATCAACGGAGGCGGAGGTTCCCAGGCGGAGAAGGCCAGTGCGATGGTTACCCGAGTTGACAATGTTCCGGAGAGCGACTGGGTTGTGAGGTTCCGCGATGACCCCAAGGTTGATCCCGGCTGTCTCTCCATCGACACGTCTTGCCTGAAGCTCACTGCAGGGTGGTTAGTCGATCACCAAATCAGCCTCTCAGACGTAGCCAACCGCTTCGGAATGAAGGGAGTCTCAGAGGGATCGCCTTCAGGTAGCTTTACTGGCTGCATCAAGAGGGAGGAGGAAGGCATCAGCAAGGAATCCCTTTGCATCGATGAGTCGCCTGACGATTCGGGTACCTACCTCGTTACCATCCGGATGGAGCGTGACTAGCGTCCAAGGTTGACCACTAAGAGTCCGTATCACCGGTCCACGGGCCTCTGGCTGCCGCGTTCACTGCAACTGCGTCGCGGCAGACAGATCAATGTCACGACAAACCCCTGACCGGGGCGTCAGCCACACTCAGAGCCACACCGCAATACAGCAATTCCATCATTACTGTCCACACTTAAATTTTCTTTATAGTGCCCGATTGCAGCCATTGGCTTGTCCGTTCTGCGGGCTATATCTACTCATGCATGTGAGTTGCCCTAGCGTCATTACGCCGATCAGGACGCACCCCATCGGCGCTAGCGGGGCCTGTGGAGCGTTGGGTCCACGCGATTGTCGGCTGAGTATGCCGAAGCCGACCCGCCAGGCGACAAAGGCCCACCTGCAGACCTGTAGTCTGCGTAACTCATCGACTGCATCGTTCCGATGTATGGGCAACAAAGGATTGTTTTTCAAGACATCCGAACGGGCCGGGAAGAGGACGATCGCTCTCCCGCGATTCCGCCATGTGGCCGTGTCTCGGTAAGTCGTCTCATAGACGAGGGTGTCTCGGGAACATTTATAGGGGTTTATGAGGCAGACTGCCGTTATGGCATATCTCGGATATACGCGGATCAGCACCGCCGGGCAGGACGACCAGCTCCAACGTGACGCCCTCACCGCCGCGGGGGTCCAGGCCCGGGACATCTACTCCGATGTGACTTCCGGAAGCAAGGAAGCCAAAAGCCGGCCCGGCATGCAAAAACTCGTGAGCTACGCCCAAAATGGGGACACGATCGTGGTGTGGCGCATCGACCGGCTCGGCCGGTCCCTGCTCGATGTCCTGACCACCGTCAACGGGCTCCGGGACAAAGGGATCATGGTCCGCTCGATCGCCGACGGCATTGACCCGGACACAACCACCGGCCGGCTGATGCTAAATATGCTCTCCACGCTGGCCGAGTACGAGCGGGAGCTCATCGTGGAGCGAGTGAATGCCGGGATCGCCGCAGCGAGGGGCGCCGGTACTGTTTTTGGCCGCCCACCGAACAATCCAGCGGTGACGGCCGAAAAGCTGAAGATCGCGGCCAATGCCCGCACCGAAGGCAAAACAGCACGGCAAGCCGCCGAACTCGTCGGATGGAGCCGAGCCACACTGTACCGGGCAATGCAGGCAACCAGCCAAGCCCGCCCTCAGGCCTAAAGCAGCGTAGAAACCGCGAGACACGCATCGGGCTGGACGTGTCTCATGCCCGGAACCGTGGGGCTCCAGGCCGAGGCCAGAAGGAACGGACAGCTCAACGCCTATGACATGCTGGGTTAATCAACTTGGGGGACTTCTTGAAGATCGTGCTTTACATCATCTGGGCCCTTTTCGTGGCCTCAGTCATCTGGGCCTTCATCCGTACCCTGAGGAAAACCAGGCGCCAGGAGCGGCTGATTGCCATCTGGCCGAAAGTCCAGGCCACGGTGACAGGCAGCCGGCAAGGTTGGACCAGCGGCGGCGGCAACGCCACCCGGAGCGTCCGTTTTTGGCCGGCCTACCAGTTCCTTGACCCCCGCGGCATCCTGTACGTCGGGGAATCCGAGGTGTCGTGCGCCAACCGGCCGGTACCCGGGTCGTCCCTGGAGGTGGCCTACAACCCCGCCGACCCGAACCAGTCCTTCCAGGTCGATGCCCCGTCCAAAATGGTCATCGGCTGCCTGATTCCGACCTTCGCGTTCTTCGCCCTCGCTTCATTCTGGTTCATCGGGATCTTCCCGTTGGGCTGAGCCGAAGGCCTCCACGACCCGTCAGCACCTTAAGGAGCACCATAGTGAAAAGAAACCTCGCCGCCGCAGCCATAGCCGGACTGGCCGGCCTGACGGGCTGCGCCTCAGCACCGGCACCTGTCGGCCCTACTTCCATACCCTCGCCAGAGACCGCCACTACACAGGCGTCGCCGTCGGAGTCTTCGGCCTCCGAAGCGGCTGCACCTGGCAGCGTCAAGGACGTCTGCGAGGCCTTCAATACGCTCTACGCCGAGTACAAGGCAGTCCCGGGCAACGATTCCAACGCTTTCGAGGACATCTACCTGAAGTCCGAGGATGCCAAGAAGACCGTTACCGGGAACCTGAGGGGCCTCTTTGCTTCGTTGAGCCTCCTGGCCATTGACCACTCGGGCGCGGCCGAACGCGGAGGCAAACCCGAACAGGCATCTAAGGACGCCGTCCGCGACGCAGTTTTCGCCAACGCCGGCGCCTGCACTGCCGAGGGCGTGACGCTCCGTCTCTAGGTAGGCCAGGCGGGGCGGCCACAGCTGCTGCTGCCGCTTTGCCGCACGGTCCTGAATTCGCTCGGATCTGAGACACGTCCTCGGGATTCTGGCCAGTGGGATGACTGCTATACGTCCCCTGGGGGGACCGGGAGGGACGTCGGCTGCCCGCCCCTCCGCGAGGCATCACCCTTCAGAGGTGAAGGGTACGTTCATGCGTGTTTGTTTTTGTGCGACCAAGACGAATGCACCTGATGCCAGAACGCCGATCAGGGCGAAGACGAGCATGCCGGTGAATGAACCAGCGCCCGATTGGATCAATGCTCCGCTGACGATCGGGCCGATGGAGAAGCCGCTGCCGATCATCAGGTTGGTGGTGTTCATGAGGTGTCCGCCGTTTGAGAGGTCGGACAGTGTGGACAGCAGGTAGGGCAAGATGAAGGTCCAGGCGAACTTGAAGATCACTGCGGCGATGGCGAAGCGGATGAGGGCCGGTGAGCCGAAGAGTAATCCGATGCTGACCGCCATGCCTGCGTAGCCGGTGATGAGGTAGATCCTTCGTCGGGGGGTGTCCCCGAGGGCTGTCGCGGTGAGGGCTGACAGGATCCCGGCCACGGTGGCTAGGGAAAGGACGAGGCTGCTGGAGGAAAGATCGATTCCGGAGCCAGCCGAGATCTGGGCGATGAATGACCAGACACCGCTTAGAGCGACATAAAACAGCAAGACTGCGACCATTCCCGCTGCTGCCCTGAAGATTGGAACCCGCTTAGCCGCTGACGCTGCGACCGGGGACGCTGTCCGCAGCACTTCCCCGTCGATCCGGTTGACCACGAGGAGGCACAACATGGCCAGGCCGGCGAGGGTCCAGTAAATTGCTGCGACTCCTGCTCCGGCGAAAACTGCCGGGAAGACGGCCAAAATCAGTGCGCCCATGGCCAGCTGGAAGACGACGAATATTCCGAACGCGCGGCTGGGGTTTGAGGTCTTTCCGCTGAGGGTCAGAATGATCACGGTGATGGATCCGGCCGCGAGACTGGTCACCACCCTGGCGACGATCAGGAGACCGAAATCGTCCAAAAATCCTGACACGACGTTTCCTGCGATGACGACGGCCGTGAAAATGTAGCTGGCTGTTCTCAGGTTTATCCGGCGGAGCCACAGATATGCCGGCACTGTCGCCAAGCTGAAGGCGCCAAGTTCCAGGGAAAAGAGCGTTCCGACCTGGACCGGGGTTAAACCGAACTGTTGGATCAGTTTGCCGGCAATTACCGGGGCAATCAACAGGACGGTATAGAGGACGGCGCTGAAAACGGCGATATAGGTGTAGGTTCCTCTGTCGGAGGCGAGTATCCCCGGAGCGGCTTTTACTGGAGTGGTCATGGTCATGTTCTTTCGGGCAGGAGGAAGCGGCGCGGGTGCTGCCGTCAGAGGGGAGAACAGTGATGAAGCCTGCGGATCCGCAAGCCTCAGCGTTGGAACAGGTGAAGCGGTCAGCCCTGTTGCCGGGACAGTGGCCTGGACGCGCCAGTGGCGGGTTCCGAACGCGTTGCGTCGAAGACTTTGCGGCCGGCGAACCAGGTCTGCCGCGTGGTGATGTGCGAAACGTCCTCGATGTCGATTTCGTACGGATTGTCGCTCAGGACGATGAAATCTGCTGACTTTCCAGGGGCCAGGCTTCCCGTGACGTCGTCCACGCCCATAGCTTCGGCACAACCGGTGGTGTAGGCGCTGATGGCCTCTGGCAGGGTGATGGCCTGTTCGGGCCAGAGTGTTCCCGGGAATTGCCCGGTGGGGTCCTTCCGTGTCACGAGCCCGTAAATTCCCTCCCAGGCGTTCGGGGATACGCTGACCGGCCAGTCCGATCCGCCGGCGACCCGGGCGCCGGTGTCGAGCAGGGACCGGTTGGGCTGCATCTTTGAGGCCCTCTCGGCGGGAAGAACTGTGGCGATAGCTTCGGCGATGACCCCGGGAAACCACAGGGAGGGGGAGATGTCGGCTGTGACGTCGAGTTCGGCGAAACGGGGGATGTCCTGTTCATGAATGAACTGGCCGTGGGCGATGTGGTACTTCGGTTCCAGGTGTCCGGCGGCACGGACTTTGGCTACGGTGTCCAGCACGAGTCGGACAGAGGCGTCTCCTGTGCAGTGGATTTTGGCGGAGATGCCTCGTTCAGCTGTGCTCATCAGCCACCGCTCGAGTTCTGCAGGGGCCATGGTGGTGCCGCCGCAGTGGCACTCCGGGAAGCCGACGCCTGAAAGGTACGGTTCAATGAAGGCCGCCGTGCCTGCCGGGGGTACGCCGTCCAGGAAGATTTTGATGAAGTCAGGACGGTGATGTTCGGACCGCAACTCGGCCCGGTGTGCAATGATGCCCTCACCCAGGGGAGTGGTGCCGAAGATGAAGTCGTTGGCCTGCATGGAGGTAACAACCCAAGCGTGCAGGTTCCCGGCGACATCGAGTTCCTTCAGCGCCCGCATCAGTTGCAGTGATGCTGCGGCGTCCTGGAACCCTGTCACGCCGTAGGAGTGGAGGATCTCGATTCCTCGTTCGGCAGCTCTGGCCAAATCGTTTGTGGACATTGGCTGTAGGCGGGCGAGTGTCTGCTCTACCAGGATGCCCCCGGCTTCGATCAGCACACCTGTCGCGCGTCCCGACTGGTCCCGCATAATGCTGCCGCCTTCAGGATCCGGCGTGCCTTCATCAATGCCAGACAGTTCCAGCGCCCGGGAGTTTGCCCACCGGTTGTGCTTGCTGTCGTCTTTGAGCAGGGCAGGCCGTCCACCGGTGGCGGCATCAAAGCGTGCCAGCGCATCCGCGGAATTCAGTTCGTTCAAGAGTCCCGAACCCCAGCTTCCGCCGATAACCCACTCTTCCTGCGCCAACCGGTTCGCCTGATCGGCGACGGCGATCAGGAGCTCTTCGAGTGTCTTGGTGGGGGGCTCGTTGAGTTCAAACAAATCCATCTGGCCGGCAAGCATGTGGTGGTTGTGAACATCCAGCAGGCCAGGCATCACGTAGCCGCCGTCAAGGTCGACGACGGTGGTCTGAGGTCCGACGACGGCCTCGGCAGCCAAACCGAAGGAGTGCACCTTGCCGGCTTTCACTGCCATTGCGCCAGCCCGCGGATGTGCTTGGTCGAGTGTGTCGATAACCCCATTGATCAATAGAAGATCAGCCTGGTTGTTCATGGCATCAGTCCCTAACGCTGAGTCGTTGGCACAACACTAGACGGGGGGCGTTCCTTTGATTTTGACTCTCCGTGCATGGCTCTTGCAGATTCCTGCAAGCCCCTATTGAAAGGCTGCATACCCCTAAAAAGCAACGGCAGTCCTGAACCCTGCCGTGGCTATATCAACTGCACAGACACGGCCATCGACAACCACCATCTCGAACAATCAATCGCAAGCCCCTTGGAACACCTCGTCCACCTCAGACAGGGGGTGTATGTCCGTGGGTCGTCTCATAAGAAATGCCAGCCAGTACCCACTGCAAATGCATTCCCAACCATGACACCAGCGTGCAGGCAGCCAGGCACCGTGACCTACGATCACCAATCCTTCCATTCAACCCGAAAGCTGCGAGACAGTGAACGAGAGAAGCCGGGGCCCCTCTGGCACTCATCGTTGCAAGCCAACCGCATGCCGGTGGAAGGAGGAAAGGTGTCGTTCTTTCAGCTTTCGCTGATCGCCGCGGTCGCGCTACTAGGACCGCTGCTGGCGCTTCCCCGGAAATGGCATTTTCCTGTGGTGCTAGGGCAGTTACTGGCTGGTATCGCCATCGGGCGCACAGGTTTGGGTCTGGTGGACTCCTCGGAGGCCACGTTCACCTTTGTGGCCGACGTCGGGTTTGCCCTCGTCATGTTCGTCGCCGGAACGCATGTCCCAGTGCGGGACGAAGCCATCCGCCCGGCACTGGGCGCGGGTGCGCTGCGTGCCGGCATCGCCGCAGTGTTGGCGGCCGTCGTCGGAAGCGGCATTGCCTTTGCCTTCGGCACCGGACATGCTCCCCTTTACATCGTTCTGCTCGCGTCCTCGTCGGCAGCCTTGGTCCTGCCGATCGTCGATTCGCTGCGGCTGAGGGGACCAAAGGTTTTGACGACGACGGCGCAAGTGGCGGTGGCGGACATCGCCTGCATTGTTGCGCTTCCGCTTGCTGTCGACCCATCCAATGCGACGAGGGCAGCTGCCGGGGCAGCCGTCGTTGCGGCGTGCGCTGCGGTTTTGTTCTTCGTGCTTCGCTGGCTGGAGCGCAACGGCACGCGCGGACGGGTGCATGACGTGTCCGAGGACCGGAAGTTCGCCCTGGAGCTGAGGATCCAACTTGCCGTGCTGTTCGCGCTCTCCGGACTTGCTGTGGCGGGTCATGTGTCCATCATGCTGGCCGGGTTCTCCTTCGGCCTGGTGGTCGCAGCGGTGGGCGAACCCCGGCGATTGGCTCATCAGCTATTCGCCGTCAGCGATGGCTTTCTGGGGCCAGTGTTCTTCGTCTGGCTGGGCGCATCGCTGGATCTGCGCGCCCTTGCCGGAAGCCCCAGAATGCTTCTCCTCGGGATCTGCCTTGGTCTGGGTGCCCTGCTGGTCCATGGAAGCCTGCGGCTACTGGGCCAGCCTCTGCCGCTTGCGGTGCTTGCAGCGTCCCAGTTGGGAGTTCCGGTTGCCGCCGCTACGATCGGCTCCCAATTGCATTTGTTGGCGGCGGGGGAAGCCGCGGCCATGATCTTCGGGGCCCTCATCACCATCGGGGCGAGCACCGCCGCAGGCTCACGGGCCGCCCGCACGTTGACGCAGCCCGGCCAGGCGCCGGCGGGCAACGCATCCGGGGGCGGCCCGAGCTTGGCTGCGTAGTTCGCCTGGGCTGGGCAACTTCCGCTTGTCCTGAGTTCCGCGCTGTGCCGTAGCGTGAGGCGATCGTACGTCTGGTGCGGATTGAGTACCAGGGCATCATCAAGTGGGCCACCCTGTTTCGTCGTCAAATCATGCCACGGCTGTTTAGTTCTGTTCCTTCGGGGGCGTGACGCTGTATTCGGCAATGATCACGCCGGTGGTGGTGGGGATGCTGCGTTCCAACTTTAGGTCGGTACGGGGTCCCTCCGGGAAGAGGCGGGTTCCTGATCCGAGCACGATGGGGTGAATAAGAAGTGTGTATCGATCGATCAGGCCTGCGCCGTGTAGCTGGCGCACTAATTTACCGCTGCCCATGATCATGAGGTCGCGGGGGTAGTGGTTCTTGAACGCGGCTACGGTCGAAACTGCATCTCCGACGAGGAGTTCGCTGTTGGGGTACGTCAGCTTGACGTCAGGGTTGTGTGAGACGACGAACTTTTCTGAGCCCACCAGTACGTCGACGAATGGGTTGGGCCCCATGGAGGTCCAGTATCCGAGGACGTCGTCGTAGGTGCGGTGGCCAAACAGGAGGCCACCCCCAGCGCTCATGCCCTCGCTGGCGTACTTCATTGATACCTCGTCCTGGTATCCATCGGCCCACCCGCCGTGGGTGAACGCGTCTCGGGTGTCTTCATCGGTGCGGCCGGGTCCCTGCATGACGCCGTCGAGGGTGATGCTTTCGAAAACAGTGATTGTGGACATTGCGTTCTTCTCCTTCTGACCGGGATGTGCCGGCTTCAGCAGGGTGACGAGCGAGCCATCGTCAGCTGGACACGTTCCCCAGTATTCGCGAAACCTCGTTTCGAGTGTGGCTTTCGCCGCGCCGGACTTGAGCCGCAAGGCGCTTTGTGTACATCAGATGTCGCCTTCGTTGGCAGGATCTCCGCTCATTTTCAGTGTGGCAGGTCCGGTCGGAGGTGGCGCGTATTTCGCCTGAGTAGTGGCTTGGCTTCTCCCAGGCTCTCTTTTGTGTCCGATGAGCAGCTGAGGCGGGTTATGTCCTTTCCGTTGCTCCCGGCCATGACTTCGTTGAGGGAGGAGGTTCTCTTGCGGTCTCTGTCTTCAATGACCGCGACATTTATTCGCGAAGTCACTTCTGACCTTACGGACCGGATATTGCCGCTCCACGCCCATTTACGCCGCACCGTACGTCACACGGCAATTCCCCGGATTGCGCGGGCGCACGGGCGGAGGGTGCAGACTTTAGTGCATGAAGAGGACTGCGGGACGACGACCAGTGCTGACGCAAGAGCCGGCTTCATCGGAGACGATGACGGCGGAGGGCAGCGCGTACGGCGAGGCAGTCCGGGCAGTCCGGGCGGGTGAGATCAACGCGGATGAAGCTGCGAACCAGCTGATCGACCGGATGACGGATGGGGAGATCCTCGGGCTGCTCGACGGCGACTCGCCCAGGTTGCTGCTCCCGTTCATCCCGGTATTGCTCGGTAGGCGCCCGTTCGTAGCGGGGGCGGTCTCGCGGCTCGGCATACCAGGCATTCGGTTCAGCGATGGTGGCCGTGGCGTCGTGATCGGCGCCTCCACGGCTTTCCCCGTGACGATTGCGCGGGCAGCGACCTGGGATCCATCGTTGGAGGAACGTGTCGGGATCGCTATCGGTTTGGAAACCAGGGCACGGGGAGCGAACTACTCGGCCTCAGTCTGCGTAAATCTGCTTCGCCACCCTGGGTGGGGCCGGGCGCAGGAGTGCTACGGGGAGGATCCGGTGCTAACTGGCCGGATGGGATCAGCCCTCACGCGAGGCGTACGTATGCACGTCATGGCGTGCGTGAAGCACTTCGCGCTCAACTCGATGGAGAACGAGCGCTTCGAAGTCGACGTGGCGGTGGACGAACACGCCTTGCACGAGGTCTACTTGCCGCATTTCAAGGCCGTTGTGGAAGCCGGCGCGGACTCCGTTATGAGTTCCTACAACCGCGTGCGAGGCGAATACATGGACGTCAATCGTGCCCTGCTCACGACCGTGTTGAGGCATGAGTGGAATTTCTCCGGGTTCGTGACGAGCGACTGGGTGTTTGGCACCCACGACGCGGTCGTCAGCCTGGAGGCGGGAATGGACGTGGAGATGCCGCTGCGGCTGCTGCGCGCCCGCGAACTGCCGGCCGCGCTGCGGAACGGTGACCTGGCCCGCGCGACAGTGCTGCAGTCTGCGCGCCGCATCCTGCGCACTTGCGTGCTGCATGCCGCGACCCGGGAGTTACCGGCCCCAACCCGCGCCCTCATCGCCTCTCCGGCACACCGGGCGCTTGCCCACCAAGTAGCCGCAGAGTCGATCGTCCTGCTGAAGAACGAAACCGTCGGCGAGGCGCCGCTACTGCCGTTGAGTCCCACTACCCGACATCTCACGGTGATCGGACGGCTCGCGGCGCGACCGAACCTTGGCGATCATGGCTCCTCACGCGTCCGGCCTCCTTCCACTGTGTCACCGCTGCAGGGGCTGCGCGAGGCGTTTCCCGGGGTGCGGATCACCACCGCCAGCGGTCGGAACGAGCGCGCCGCGGCCGCGATGGCAGCCGCGGCGGAGACGGCGATCGTCGTCGTCGGCCTGGACCAGCACGACGAGGGCGAGTCCGTCGTCACCGGAGGCGTCGACGTGGGCGTGCTCGGCCGGACCTTTGGCTCAGGTCCCCTCCGTCGTGTGCTCGTCGGCCTGGCACACCTGGCCTCGCGCTTCGTCCGGGGTGGCGACCGCAGCTCGCTCAGCCTGCGCCCCTCTGATGAGCGGCTCATCCACGCGGTCGTCGCCGCGAACCCCCGGACCGTCGTCGTGCTGATCAGCGGCAGCGCCATCCTCACGGAGACATGGCGGGGCCGCGTGCCAGCGCTCCTCCTCGCCTGGTATGGCGGCATGGAAGGCGGTCGCGCGCTCGCGGGCGTGCTGACCGGCAGTGAGGAGCCCGGCGGGCGGCTGCCGTTTGTGCTGCCTACGGAGGCCGCGCATCTGCCATTGTTCGACCCCGCGGCAAAGTCCGTTGTCTATGACGATAAATGGGGTCAGCGCCGGTTGGACGGCGAAGGACATATCCCCGCGTTTCCGTTCGGATTCGGCTTGGGCTACACGACGATCGAACACAGGCTTCTCGACCACGGATTCGACGACACAGGCGGCAACGCGGACGTGCTCGTAACGAACAAAGGAGACCGCGAGGGCTCGACCGTTGTTCAGGTCTACGCTGCGGATGTGTCCATCCGCAGACCTGTGGCTCAGTTACTGGGCTTCCGTAAGGTGACGCTGGGGCCGGGCGCGGAGACGATAGTGCGGGTCGCCCTGGATGCGGGCCCCGCCATGCAGCGCGATCCGGCAACACGGCGCTGGTCTCCCCGCGTGGGGGACTGGACCCTGCTCGCCAGCCAACACAGCCCGGTCAGCTGGGCGAACGCGGTCCCGTTGCGACGCCCGATGGGGCCGATCGACGAGGAAGACATCTCGGACGGTCAGCCTGCCTGATGCCGATAGGGGTCTCGCGGATCACCTGGGAGGTCGCGAAAGGGTGCCAACGGCCCTTCGATGCTGACGGGCAGCGCGTCGTCGCCCCGCAGCATGGCGCGGAGCAGCCGACGTTCCTCCCAATGGAGCAACAGGGACGCCTTGCCGGGCCGCAGCACCAAGTCCCCGTTCGGAGTCGCATACCGCTTCTGCAGATCCGCAAGCTCCTCGGCTTGCAGCAGTGCGACCGTGCTGCCCGAAGCCCGGTCGACGAGGCGGACCAACGAGGAGGGTCCCGTGAGATCGGTCGCGACGAAGCGCTGCTCGCTGGCGGCAAGAACTGTCTTTTGCGCCCCGCGGGTCACGACCAGCGGACGGGACGGCCCGCCCAGCAGGCTGTTCATTACATCCGCCGCGGCGTCAGGGCGTCCGGTTCTCCGCGCGGCCGCCTGCATCCGCTGTAAGCGGCCGGGCTCGCGCAGCACCTCATCGATCTTCCAGCCGATCGTCGCGGCTGCGTTGCAGCGGACGGCCGCCCCCTGCTCCATGAGGTAATCGCCATTGCGTACCTCCTGGCCCGGGATGGGGTTCACAAGTACCATGGGCAGCCCGGCAGCCATGCACTCCGACGCCGAAAGCCCGCCCGGCTTGCCGACGAACAGGTCCGCGCGGCGCAGCAGTTGTGGCATTTCCGATGTGAAGCCGAGCACTTGGTAGCGGTCACCAGCTGACGCAACCAGCGCCTCGATGCGCTGCCGCAGCGAATCGTTGTGTCCGCACACGACCGTGGCCGTGAACGCCGAGCGCATATGCAGCGTCTGACGCACCACCGCGACAGCGTAGTCGCCGCCGGTGGCGCCCGCCGAGATCAGCAGCATCGGTGGCTTGCTGGTATCGCGTACGGGGGCAATATCTGACTGTTTGGTGATCGGGATTCCGGTGGCCCCAACGCGGTCGGGAGGAAGACCGAGCGCCATCAGCTCCACCCTTCCCTCCTCCCTGGCCACAAAGATCATGTGGAACGCGCCCGAGAGCGATAAGCCCTGGAAGTCGTAGTCCGTCGTAACGACGGCCGTCTTCGCGTCGATCAAACCGCGAAGGAGCAGTGAGGCCAACAGCTGGGCTGGCAGGAAGTGCGTGCACACGATCGCGGTCGGTCGGAACCGCTTGATAGCACTGATGACCGGACTGGCGTTCACCCGGGTCCACGGGTCGATTGGCCCACGGCGCCGGAACGGCGGGTTGCTGATGTCGTAGCCCCACTCGACCAGCCAGGGCAAGTCCTCCACCAGGACGAAGTAACCCTTCCCCAGCAGCGCGCGGTAGAGCACGCTACTCACCTGCAGCACGTCCAGCACCTGCACCTCGGCGATGTCAGCACGCGCGGCACATGCCTGCTGTACCGCCGCGGCTGCGCTGTTGTGCCCCGATCCCACGCCTGCAGACAGGATCAACACACGCTGTCCGCTGGCGGTGGCTTTGGTTCGTGCCGACGTTGTGCGCATGAGGAGAGGCTAGCAGGCTGCACTGCCCATAAGGCGAAGGGTAGCCGTGCTCTGCTGGCAACCTGATCCTGCATCTCGTCAGCGACGGCTAAACTGTACGCCGGCCCGTGGGACACAGCCGCAGCAGCTGCACGGAAACAGGGCTGGGTAAAAGAGGCTGGCATCCTGATGCACCCGGGACATTGCCTGCCTGCCCCAAGGGAAGGATTTGTTGTACGAGGGCAAACGCCTTTTCAAGCTGGGAATTAGCCCGCGCTTGGGCTGGCCGCCGCCGCAGGTCCGGATCAGGGGGATCGGGTTCTCAAACTCCTGCACTGCGGTCCAGGAAGGTTTCCTCCTTCAGGAACCCCTGATATTCGTGAGTTCCCGCAGGATCGCAAGCTGCTCACGGTTGATGGTGATCAGGAGTTCGATCTCTTCCTTTGCTTTCAGGTTGGTGTCGTAATCGTGCTGGGCCATGGCGGCCGCGATGGCGTCCTGTCGTTTGGCGGCGATCAGAAGGATGGCGCCCTGAAGTCCTGCCAGCATTGAAAGCAGGAGGTTCAGGAGTATGTAGGGGTAGGGGTCCCAGGCTTTCGTCACCAGTGCCCAGGTGTTGATGCCTGCCCAGATCATCATGAAGACGATGAAGCTTCCCACGAACGGCCAGCTTCCCATCCCGTTCCGCATGATGTCCGCAGCGCGCTGCCCCTTGGTAAGGGAAGCCTTGTGTCTGTCGTGCCAAGTCTTTTGTTCGTCGGTCATGTCCCACCCTAAGCCCCGGCCCAGGCAAATGGATGCTCGACGAAAGCGATGGCTATCAGGCTGCCCGCCAGCAGGTAGGCACCTGACAGCCCAAGAGTGGTTCCTTCTCATCGACGAACGCGCCGGCGCCAGGGTGCACAAGATGCCGGCCGCCCATGCGCCGGCATTTTGATGGGCAGCGAAGACTCGCATCCTCCTCAACGTGACTTGGGGTCGCATCGGGCCAGCCTTCTTCCGTGGTCGGCTGGACGGGGAGAGAATGAATTGGATCGCATCGTTCAAGCGGGCAGGTCATGGGCCATGACTGTGGGGGAGAACGGAGACGTGGTGGCTGCTGACGAGGAGATGCCGGTCCTCCTACAGGACGCGGCCGAGTCGTGGGATCTGTTCGGCGCATCCAAGCTTGGCCGTTTGGCGGCTAACGTCGGAGTCCAGCCGGAGATCTTCCCTATCAATTATCCGGAGCATACTGATGCGGCTTGGAGTGTCATCGTCAAAGGCACCGTGCATTCACGGCAACGGGAAATCGACATCGAAGGCGCGAAGATGCTGCCGCTGCACTCCTGGATCCCGACAATCAAGTACATCTTTGTTGAGATCACCCCCGGGGCAGGCCACCGGCCGCAGGTTTGTCACGTGCCAGAAACTAGGCGGTGAAGAGCAGTGTCTGGGTCTCCTCCGGCGCGGTTTGACCGGGTCGTGATCATATTCAATCCGGCCAGCAGCCGTGATTCTGGCGTCTTGGCCGGCCAGTTGTGCGAGGCGTTGGCTCGCAGGCTGCCGGCGATGCCGGTCAGCCTGAGGCCGACCGGCTTCGCCGGGCACGGCAGGGAAATGGCACGCGAAATGGCCTCTGCTGGTCGGCCGTTGATTGTCTCGGTCAGTGGCGACGGCGGGTACAACGAGGTGATCAACGGTGTGATGGATGCCGGGGGCAATGCCGTTTGTGCGGTTATGGCCGGGGGCAACGCCAATGATCACCGGCGCAGCACCCGCCAGATGCCGCTGATCGAGGCCATCGTCGCCGGCGAAGTCCGCCGAATCGATCTCCTGCGGCTGCAGGTAGGGGAAGGGGCCGATGCTTGGACGCGGTACGCCCACTCGTACATCGGATTCGGGCTGACGCCGGCCATGGCCATCGGCATAGCAGCAGGTACGAAGGGAGCACTGTCTGAACTCGTGTCCGTCGCCCGCACCCTGTCAAGCCTCACACCCTTGGAGATTGCGCGTGCGGACGGTGCCCGCGCCAAGTTCGACAGTCTGGTGCTGGCCAACATCCCCTACATGGCCAAATACGGCAAGGTCAGTGAAACAGGGGAACCCAACGACGGATTGTTCGAGGTCATCATGCTTCCTCATGCCAGCAAATGGCGCATGGCGTTGATGACTCTTCGGGCGGTTACCATCGGGCTTGGCGTGCAACAAAGCCTCAACCGCTATGAATTCATCACGCTCGATCCAATTCCACTTCAGATCGACGGTGAAGTCATGCAGATCAGCGCCTACACGTCCGTCCTGGTCGAAGCCCAACACCAGGCCTTGGCCATGCTCGGGTAGACCACGGGCCGCACCGTCGCGGCAACGCTGCAAGCAGCGGCCCGGGGCAGGAGCAACATGCACGAGAGGAAACACTAATGCTGGTAAGTCATTTCCCACCGGCCCGCACAACCGTCCCGAAACCATCCGCATCAGCTTCATCGTCCTGTGGAGCAGCGGCTAGCCACGTTTGTGGAGCATCCGTACCTTGCGGGCGTTGGAGCGGAGTTGGATGATTCTTGCTGCGCCGGCAACCGCTACGACTATTCCCCCTGCGACGCTCGCGATGAACAAGGCCATTCCCAGGGAGAGCGTGCCCTCGAGGCCGAGGAACATTACCCTGGCAGGTTCCTGGTTCTGCAGGATGAAAATGATCAGCAGCACCAGCAGGATAAGGGCCGTGACCACAGCCACCCAGACCACCCCGGACCGTGTTGGCTTCGGCCTTGTCTCAGCCGGAAGGGAACGGGCGGGCCCTGGGGTTGATCCGTTCGGGGGCCTCTGCTCAGGCGGCAGCCCTCCGGGCGTGACTGGTTCCGATGTCATGATTGATCAATTCCTCTCCGTGCACTTCAATTCTCCGCTTTTGCGGCCCGCTGCGCGTAATGGAGGTCCGGCTCAGCGGGGATGCTTCGCATGGGCAACAGTCCAGGCGGTCTCCGACTCCGATGAAGACAGATACGACTACCTTGGAAGCTTCCTCCTCGCTGCCTGGCGTAGCTAAATGCTCTTGCTGTAATTGGGTGGCGCTGATTGCGGCGCGTCGTCTCGCCGAAGGGGAACGAACCAAACCGATATTGCCGCGCGCCACTATATACAGCCGGGCTCCGCCAAGGGATTACAAGTGCTGCGCAGGAGTTTGGGGGAAAATGCACGCGTCCTCTATTGACACGAGTCTGCTGGAAACCGAGAAAAAGAAGTTTGGACAATGTCCGCACTTTGCACCTTCAGACTGGCTCGTACAGCTACGGGACTGGCCCGGGTTTCGCATGTTTTCAGGACTTCCCAGCGTTTGCAGGCCCTGGAATCCCGTTCGAGTCCCACCTCGGGCACGGTAAACCCCCTCGTCAGAGGGTGCCGTTTGTCGCCCGGGAGGCACCCGGCACAACCGAGCCAACGGTGTCCTTAAATCTTGAACCGCTGACGTGTGCGCAGGGTATCCGTCCAGTGACTGCATCGAGCACCAAGACCTCCTGCGGGACCCCGAAAAGCAGGAACCGGGTACAGCTTTAGCCCTTGCTGAAGATCAGGCTGACATTCTGACCGCCAAATCCGAACGAGTTGGAGAGCGCTGCGGGAGATGTTCCGCGGCGTTGTTCGGTGACAATGTCCAGCCCGAGCTCCGGGTCCACGTTTCCCTGGTGAAGATTGCGGGTGGGAGGGATGACTTCCTGTGCGACGCTCCGGACTGCGATGATGGTTCGACTGCGCCGGCGGCTCCGAAGAGATGTCCCAGGGAGGCCTTGGGTGCCGTCACCGGAATGGTGTCGCCGAAGATGGCCTTGATGGCTTTTGCTTCCGCCAGGTCCCCCACGGAGGTGCCGGTCGCGTGGGCGTTGACGTGGCCCACCTCCGCTGGGCTCATGCCGGCGTCGTTGAGTGCTTTGGTGATGGCGGTGATCTGGCCTTCGCCGTCGTCCGCCGGCGCCGTCATGTGGAAGGCATCGGAGGCGATGCCCACGCCGCGCAGGACCGCGTGGACAGTGGCGCCGCGGGCCATGGCGTGCTCGGCACTTTCCAGCACCAGAATGCCTGCGCCTTCGCCCAGGACGAAGCCGTCGCGATCTGAGGCAAAGGGGCGCGATGCGGAAGCTGGGTCCGCTGCAAGTGTTGAGAGAGCCCTCGTTTGCAGGAAGGCAGCGACGGTGAAGGGGGTTATCGCGGCTTCAGCACCGCCGGCAATGGCTACATCAGCTTCACCGGAACGGATCAACCTGGCGGCCAGGACAATTGCTTCGGCGCCCGAGGAACACGCCGAGACCGGAGTGTATGAACCTGCCTTGGCGCCGTAGCGGATGCTGACAGCCGCGGCGGGTCCGTTGGCCATGAGCATCGGTACTGCCCGTGGGGAGACGCGGCGCTGGCCGCGGTTCTCCAAGGTGTCGTCCTCCCGGAGGAGCGTGCCGATTCCGCCCACGCCTGTTCCTACCGCAACAGCCAGTCGGGTGCCGTCAATCTGGGGCGAACCGGCATCTGCCCAAGCTTCTGCCGCGGCAATCAGGGCGGCTTGCTGGACCCGGTCCAGTCTTTTGGCTTCGACGGCGTCAAGTCCGGTGGCTGGGTCGGTGGCCATGGGTGCGGCGATGGTTACGGGGAGCCCGCTGCCCTGCAACATATCCGGCCCGACATCCCGCACGCCTGAAGAGCCCTCAAGCAGCGCGGCCCAGGTCGTGTCGACGGTGCCTCCCAAAGGCGTTGTGGCGCCTATTCCTGTCACAGCGATATCTCGTGCCTTCATGGCAACTCCTTTTCTTGTATGAGATACAAGATATACAGATAGTTGTATGGAGTACAATTTCTTGCATGGTCACAGAACGCAAGGGGAAACGTCTTCCGGGGGGTCCATCGCAAGCTCGTGGCCACTCGACCAGGGGCCGGATCCTGGATAGCGCGGTGAAGCTTTACCTGGCCAACACTTCGGGTGACGTGAGCGTGGCAGCGATCGCTGCCGATGCCGAAGTATTTCCCAACCAGGTGACTTACTACTTCGGTTCCAAAGACTCGCTCTTCATCCACGCAGCTTTCCTGGCATTGCTCCACGATGCGGAACGCGTTGAGGCGATCGGCCACAGTGCAGGGAGCCCCGAGTCATTTCGAAGGAACATGGCCCGCACGGTACTGATGCTCCCGTCCATGCCGTTGGTGGTGCGCGCCTTGGCAGTGGGAACATCCCGGCCTGCTCTGGCGGCTGTAGTGGATCAGCATCTGAATCTGCTGTTCCGCCAGTCTGAGCGCTATCTTGCCCGTCTTATGAAGCACCGGCACTGGGAAGTGCAACGTCCCATGCCTGTGGAAACCAGGACGTTTTGGAGCGCAGCCTTCGGAGCCACCCTCCTGTCACAGGCCGGCGCCACGGGATCGGGGAGCGACGTGGACCTGTCCGGCACACTGACTGTTCGTAGCGGGAGTCCGGGGGAGAATCCCTAGCCAGCGGGCACGACTCCGGGACTTCATGCGGGGTCGTTCATTTGAACGCTGCCGGGCCCATTTTTTGGGCGTGCCAAACGGCGCAGAACGGGCCCCGAAACGGGGGATTCTTGACGCAATTCCGCCGATCCGATCAAGCTCCCCGGTTAAGCTTCTGCCGCAGTTGTTGCAGCGCGAGCTGCACCACGGGCTCGGATCGATGGATCTCCCTGACATTCATCCCGGTAAACTCTTTGACTGCGCGGCGCATACTTTGGACGTCGGTGAATCCGCACTGTGCCGCAATTTCGGAGTAGGTAATGCTGCGGGCATCGGTTTGAAGGAGGAGCTCCAGCGCCTTCCGCGTTCTCAAGGCGCGTATTCGCTCGCCCAAGCGTAGTTCTTCATTCTCAAAAAAGTAGAACAGCGAGCGACGGGAGAGGCTGAACCTTGCGGCGATCATTGACACGTCCAGATTTGGGTTGTCATAGCTGGCCTCAACGTATTTCTTTACCGCCCGACTTAGTGCTGGTTTCTGCGTTTCATCGTCGAGCGGCGTTTCGAGCAGGGAACCCACGAGGGTTGCCATTACGGATCGGAGGATGTCTCCGGTTCCCGATGCTTTGGCGTCGATACCCGGCCGCTTCCAACTCATCAGCGCAGGAATTACGAACGTACCCACAATTGGGTGTTTTGCGAGGTCGGGCGCGCGAAGGAGTGACCGCATTTCGGCCTCCCTCAGATTGAGGCTGCCGCGGTCGATGTTGAGCTGCAGGGCGTGAAAACCTTCGGGCGCATCGAAGCTGCCGCCCAGCGAGGTATCGATGAACCTGACGGCGCCCGGTGAAACCGGCTCTGGCACGCTATCGAGAGCGAGGGTTAGTCCTGTCGCCTTGCGGAAGTAGGCCAGGCGCAGATCGGCGGCGTCGGGATTCGGCGCCCAAAAGCCCAATGCCGGGGAGTTGTGCATTTCTATGAGGCTGAAGCCGGGCCCGGCAAGAGTGAGGGCTGAAGGATTGAAAGATGCAGGAGTCTTAGGTATGGACTTTTCCAGCCGCATTGGTGTTTCGACGGCACTGCCGTACCACTCCCGCCAATGTTCGAACCTTTGTTCGGGATTCAGCCCCTCCGGCACTGCATAGCGTCGCAGACGGCCACTGTTCCCTGTATCGGATTGAGGCATGTCGTCCTCCTTCACCAGCTGACCATCACGGCGGCCTTGGGAGTTGCCACGACGTCTTGAGGAAGCGGGCGGGGTGGCACCAAGACCGGCCAGAAAAGACCTCAACTGTTAGCGATATTTTACCTCTGTATGTACCTTTGACTGGGGCAGCCCGGTTGCCAAGTCATTGAACCGGTAAGGGGCGAGGACATATTCGACGGCCAAGATGCTGGCCCCAACCACTCCAGCTTTCGGCCCGGTTTCGGATTGGGTGATATTCAGGCGCTGGGTCGCCAAGGGCGTTGAGCGTGCATAGACCGTTTCGCGAATCCCTGCGATCAGATGTTCCCCGGATTGCGCAAGCGATCCACCGACGACAATCAGCGAGGGGTTGATAAAGCTCACACACATGTTGAGCATTTCCCCGATGTCGCGACCAGCCTGGCGGACCGCTTGGATGGCAGCCAAATCACCGGAACGAACGAGCGCGACGACGTCACTTCCGGTGGTTGCCTCGAGTCCGTTCTCGCGGAGCTGGGCGGCTATGGCCGGGGCGCCTGCGATGGCTTCCAGGCAGGCGCTCTTGCCACAGCGACATAGAATACCTGCCCCGCGGGAAACAGCGATATGGCCGACGTCTCCAGCCACGCCTGCAGCCCCACGCTGTAATTCTCCTCCACTGACCACCCCGGAGCCGATACCGGTCGCGACCTTGAGGAAGATCATGTTGTCCTCGTTGGGCCAGCGTGTCGCCCGCTCGCCGAGGGCCATGAGGTTGACGTCGTTGTCAACCAGTACGGGAACGTCAAAGGTTTGCTGAACGTAACCGGGAACATCGAATCCGTCCCATCCCGGCATGATCGGCGGGCTGGTTGGCTTTCCGGTGGAGTATTCAACGGGACCGGGTAGCCCGATACCGACGGCGATGACATCCGCCGTCGGACGCTCCAGCACTTTCAAGAGTCTCTTCAGCGCCATCAACAGCCAGTCCAGAACAGCTTCTGGTCCACTTGAGATTTCAATCCGTTCAGTGGTTTCCACGAGCACCGTCCCTGACAGGTCCGTGACAGCCACGGTGGCGTGTGTGGCGCCGACGTCAGCTGCAGCGGCCAACCTTGCACCCGGGTTGAAGGCTAGTCGCGCTGAGGGGCGGCCCCCAGTGGAGGGTGCACCAGATGCGGGTACAACCAATCCAAGTTTTAGCAGTGGCTCAAGGCGAGCACTGATGGCAGCCCGCCCCAGGCCGGTTATCCCAGCCAGGTCTGCTCTGGTTCGAGGGCGTCCGTCACGCAGGATCTGCAGAAGTCCGCCGGGTCCGCCGTTGTCCATGTCTCTCCAATTCGGGGGGGCTCGAAGGAGGTGAATGGTGAGACTGAGGTCTCGACGCATCACGCTCACAGGACCCTGGGGCCCTTATCTCCACCCAGTGTCGAGCTGCTCACTCGTCCCCGTCCACCCGGCGATGTCCTAAGCATCAAAAAGTGCAACTTGTGCAGGTGTTCCAGCGCCGTCAGCGTCAAAAGGTGCAGACTTTTGCTGATCCACTGACCAAAGCCCGTTGCTGCGTGTCACTGTTTCGGCATGGAAAAAGACAGAACCACGACAGCCCCCTCCCGGTTACGGGCCGGGTTCGTCGGCGCCGGGTTCATGGCCGAGGTGCACAGCAGAGCCGCCCGTGCAGCAGGGGCGGAAATCGCCGGCATCGCGTCCTCCAGCCCGGCCAGCGCCCACCGCGCCAAAGACCGCCTGGGTGTGCAGCAGGCGTACGCGTCCGTCCAGGACCTCATCGAGGACGGGACGATTGACGTCATCCACATCTGCACCCCGAACGCCACCCACCACGCACTGGCCGAGGCAGCGCTGCAAGCAGGCAAGCATGTTGTCTGTGAGAAGCCTCTGGCTACCAACGTGCAGGATGCCAGCCGTCTTGTGGAGCTAGCCGCCGCGGCAGGAACGGTTGCGACCGTTCCCTTCGTGTACCGGTTCCATCCGATGATCCGGGAAGCCCGGGAACGCATTGCATCGGGCCAAACAGGCCGGATCTCCACGGTTCAGGGTTCCTATCTCCAGGATTGGCTTCTGTCCCGGGACGACGACAACTGGCGGGTGGACGCCGGTCTCGGTGGCCCTTCGCGGGCGTTCGCCGACATCGGCTCCCATCTGTGCGATCTGCTGGAATTCGTGAGCGGGGACCGGATTACACGGGTCGGGGCCCTGAGCCGCACTTTCTTCTCCGGCCGGGCAAATCACAAGGACATCCAGACCGAGGACCTCGTTGCGGCCGTGTTCGCCACTGAAGGCGGGACCGTGGGAAACCTCCTGGTCAGCCAGGTTGCGCCTGGACGGAAGAACCGCCTGATGATCGAGATTTCGGGTGCGGAGAGCACCCTTCAGTTCGACCAGGAAGCCCCGGAGACATTGTGGCTTGGTAAACGGACGGGTTCACAGTTGCTTGTCCGCGACCCGGACGCGCTTAGCCCTGAAGCGGCACGGCTCAGTGTCCTGCCGGCAGGACATCCGCAGGGTTATCAGGACGCTTTCAATGCATTCGTCGCCGATACCTATGCCGCAATCAACGGAGACATCCGCGATGGCCTGCCCACATTTAGGGACGGCCTCAGGTCAGCCCTCCTGACCGAAAGCATCATCGAATCGAGCAAGGGCGGCGAGTGGGTCGCCGTCCCGGACGTCAAAGAACCAGAAGGAGTTAGGTAAATGAAAATTATCCAGGTAGGCCTGGGCGCATGGGGCGCTTCATGGCTGAACGTGATTCACCAAAGCAAGACCTGGGAACTGGCCGGCGTTGTCGATGTCAACCCGGAGGCGGCGCGGGCCGCGGCTGAACAGTACGGAATCCCCGCCTACGCCACGATCGAGGAAGCGTTGAACCACAAGGAAACGTTCGACGCTGTCCTGGTCATCGTTCCGCCCGAGTATCATGCAGCCGTGGCGATCCCGGCCCTGGAAGCCGGCGTACACACCCTGATTGAGAAGCCGCTTGCCCACAACCTTGAAGACGGCATCCGGATTATCGAGGCGGCAGAGAAATACGGCAAGCACGCCATGGTGTCGCAGAACTACCGTTTCAAGCGCGCCGCACGGACCGTTCAGCGCCTCATCCGCGACGGGGTCATCGGAGACCTCGAGCACGTGTTCATCGACTACAAGAAAAACCCGCCGTTTGAAGGATTCCGTCTCGAAATGGACGAGCCCCTGATCGTGGACGCCATGATCCATCACCTCGACCAACTCCGCGGGATCGTCGGTGTCGAACCCACCGCGGTCCGTGCACGGTCCTGGAACACGGGCACCTCACGATTCAAAGGCAACGCGTCCGCGGTGGTGCAGTTCGACTGCGACAACGGTGCCCGCGTTGTCTATACCGGTTCATGGAGCTCTTACGGCCCGCAGACCAGCTGGGACGGCGACTGGGAAATCCAAGGCAGCAAGGGCGCCATCACGTGGAAGAACAACGAAGTCACCATCAACTTCGCCTCACTGTTCGACACCGTGTTCCTCGCCGGCGCAGTGGAACGCTCCGGCGTCATGCACGTGGACCTGGACCCCTTGCCGGTCGAGGAACGGCTGGGCACTCTCGCAGCGTTCCGGGACGCCATCGAAACGGGGCACAAAGCTGAGACGGACGTCACCGACAACATCCAGAGCCTGCAGCTCGTCATGGCCACCGCGGACTCCGCCCGCCAAGACGGCGCACCCATTCCCCTGAAGACCAACGCCGAACTCATCGGCAGCCACTAGCACTTCCGACCCGAGGAAGTGTCGAATTGACTGGAGATACAACCATGCAGCCACAAACAGCCACCGGTTCCGCCGGTCCGGTTTCCGGGAAGGCTGGCCCCGGAAAATCCCAAGAGGAGTCACGTTCACGGCTTTCCGGTGTCGGCGATTTCATCGGTGCCCAGGGCCTGCTCGTCGTCGTACTGCTCTTCGGTGTACTGCTGACGTTCCTCAGCCCGGTATTCCTGACCACGGTCAACCTCGTAAATCTGCTGTACCAGTGCACCATCCTCGGTGTGTTCGCCATCGGCATGACCTTCGTGATCCTGACCGGCGGCATCGACGTCTCGGTTGGATCGACCGCAGCCCTGTCGTCCGTGCTGTCCATGGGCGTGATCGTCAACATGAACATGCCGCCGGCAGTTGGGCTACTGACCGGTCTGGTGGTCGGCGCCGGAGTCGGTGCAGTGAACGGACTGATGGTCACGAAGCTGGGAATATCCCCGCTGATCGCGACCCTGGCAACACTCTCCGCCGGGTCGGGAATAGCCTTTGCCTACTCCGACGGCGGCAACATCACACCCGTTCCGAAGGTGCTCACCGATATGGTCAGCGCCAAAATCGCAGGAATTCCCCTGCTGATACCAGCCGTTCTGGTGCTGGCCTTCCTGGCTCATCTGGTCCTGACCCGTACCACCTATGGACGCTCCATCTACGCCGTTGGCGGCAACAAAGAGGCAGCCCTGCTGGCGGGCATCCGCGTTGACCGCGTCACGATGAACGCCTACATCGTCGCCGGTCTGTCTGCGGGCATGGCCGGGCTCCTGCTCACGGGCCGGCTGGCTTCCGGAAGCCCACGTGCCGGCGACGGCATTGAACTGACCGTCATCGCAGCGGTGGTCATAGGCGGAACCAGCCTCTTCGGCGGCCAGGGAAACATCAAGGGCACCCTGCTCGGTGTGCTGTTGATCGCGATGGTTTCCAACGCCGTGAACCTGCTCGGCATCCCCTCGTCCTATGACCGGATTGTCCAAGGCGTCGTCATCTTCGCCGCCGCCGCCCTGGACGTTTACCGCTACAAGTACGTCCAAAAGAACCTGTCAAGGAAACGCAAGATCGGGCCGCCGCCGTCGAAGGACTCCAACGGGACCCGCACACAGCACACCGGGTCCGGCACGCCGCAGACCACCGGAACGCCAGCCTGACACCTCACCCGTTACCCCGCTCAGCTGGCATATCTGAGCACCAGCGGAATCATCAAAAGAAAGAGTAAGTCAATGAAGACCTCACCCAAACTGGCGGTCCTCGCGGTAATCTCCGCCGCCGCCATCGCCCTGAGCGGCTGCGGTGCATCCAGCGCCGCGCAGGGAACAAGCGACGGAACGAAGACAAAGAAAATCGCCGTCCTGCTGTACAGCCAGAGTTTTGAATTCATGGTTGCCCTCGGCCAGGGCGTGAAGGATAAGGCGAAGGAACTCGGCGTGGAAGTCACAGTCCTTGACGCCAAGGGTGACTCCAGCACCCAGATAAGCCAGATCCAGGACCAGCTCGCCCAAGGCGTGGACGGCATCGTTCTTAGCCCGAATAACTCTGCTGAGCTGGTTCCTGGAGTCCAGATGATCCACGACGCCGGAAAAACCGTCACCACTGTTGACTCGGTGATCCCGGGCGACATCGCCGACGCTGCCGTTGCCTTCGATAACGAAAAGGCCGGCAAACTCGGTGCTGAAGCTTTGGCCAAACTGATGGGAAACAAGGGGACCGTCCTTGAATACCAAGGAGCCAAGGGTGCCTACCACGCGATTCTGCGCGGCAAAGGCTTCACCGGGGGCATCAAGCAGTACCCCGACATCAAGGTAATCGGCCGTGACGCACAGTGGACCGCAGATAACGCATTGTCCCTGACCGTTGACAACTTCACCGCCGACTCGAGCATCAACGGCCTCTTCAGCCACAACGACGAAATGGTGCGTGGCATCGTTTCCGGCCTCTCACAGATCAACAAGGACGCTCCGGTCGGAGCAGCGAACCACATCCCGCTGGTTGGAGTCGACGGTACTCCGCTCGCCCTGGACCGCATCCGCAGCGGTATTCAGGACGCCACGATGGACCAGAACCCGTTCGAGATGGGAGCACTGGCCCTTCAGGCCGAGGTTGATCTGCTGGACGGCAAGCAGGTCCCCAAGATGCAGCTGACAGACACCAAGCTCATCACCAAAGAGAACGTCGATGACCCCACGCTCTGGGGCAACATCTTCAAAGACTAGAGCCCCAAACCATAGGCGGCCGGGCCGAGCCCCCCGCTCGGTCCGGCCCAACCAAGCAATTCCACTTCAAGGAGAAACATGTCCCGCTTCAAGTATTCCTACAACGCCATCGTCTACTACCAGGAAGACATCGCCAAAGGCATCGACCGCGTCGCGCGCTACGGCTACGACGCCATCGAACTGGTAGGAGAGCCGGCAACGCACGACGTCGAGGAAATCAACAAGCTGACCAACGACGCCGGTATTGACGTCAGCTCCATCTGCAGCATCTGGTTCGGGGAGGAACGCGACCTGATCAACCCCAGCGCTGCAAACCGGCAGAAGGCCCTGGACTACGGCAAGTCGGTGGCCGACTTCGCCGCCGCTGTCGGAGCCCCAACCATCATCGTCGGCCCGTCCCCAGTGGGTAAGACCGAAGCGTTGGCAAGCGACGAACAGGAATGGGACTGGGCCGTGGAGAACGTCCGCACGCTCGGCGAATATGCGGCCAGCGTTGGCATCAACATCACCCTGGAGCCGTGGAACCGCTACGAGACACATTTCCTGAACCGGCTGGACCGCGCCGTTGAGCTTCTCGACGCTACCGGTCTGAAAAACGCCGGCGTGCACGGTGACCTCTTCCACATGAACATCGAAGAAGACACCATCCACGGCGCCTTCGCCCGTGCCGGCAGCAAGGTCAACCACGTCCACCTGGCCGATTCAAACCGTGCCGCCCCGGGCGTAGGACACATCGACTTCCGTCCCACCCTGCAGACGCTGAAGGACATCAACTTCGACGGCTACCTGACCTTCGAGCTCCTTCCCGCCGCGTCGAACCCCTTCGCCATGATGGCACGAGGCGGGCACCTGGAGTTCCTGGACCCTTACACCGAAAAGGCCATCAACGAAATGAAGAAGCTGGAACAGGAGCTGTGGCCCAATGAGTAAATATGAGTTCGGCGTTAGCACCTTCATCCTGGTCTCCCCGTTCACCGATCAGGACGTCGATCAATTCGACGTCGCAAAGGAGATGGGCTACGACCTGATCGAGGTCTGCATTGAAGACCCTGCCGTGGTCAGCGCAGAAGCACTCAAGGAAGCCTCGGAACGAACCGGACTGCCCGTGTCCATATGCGGCGCGTTCGGACCGGACCGCGACGTCTCGCATGAGGACCCGCAGAAGCGGCGGCAGGGCATCGACTACCTGAAACTCTGCGTTGACATCGCCCAAGCCGTGGGATCACCCCACGTGGCGGGACCGATGTACTCCGCTACCGGCAAAGCACGGCTGCTTCCCCCCGGGGAACGCCAGCAGCAGCGCCAGTGGGCGGCCGACAGCCTGCGTGAAGTAGCCGACTACGCCTCCGAACGCAGCATCACCTTGGCCATAGAACCGCTCAACCGGTTCGAAACCGACCTGGTCAACACCGTCGAACAGGGTCTGGAATTGTGTGAGCTCATCGGCCGGGACAACGTCGGGCTGATGCTGGACACCTTCCACATGAACATTGAAGAGAAGAACATCGGTGCGGCCATCACCTCTGCCGGTGACAAGGTCTTCCACTTCCAGGTGTCAGAAAACGACCGCGGAACGCCCGGCAGCGGACATGTGCCGTGGTCCGAGACTTTCGACGCACTGAAAACGATCGACTACCAGGGTTCCATTGTTGTCGAGTCGTTCCTTCCCACGGTCGAGGAAATCGCCAAAGCCGTTTCGCTCTGGCGGCCAGTGGCACCCTCCATGGACGCGTTGGCCAGGGACGGACTCACCTTCCTCAGGAGGGAATTGCCGTGATCGAAATGCCCGGACGCGCTCCAGCAATTGTTGAAGCACGCAACCTAGTAAAACTGTTTCCGGGCGTCGTCGCCCTCTCCGGCATGAACTTTGAGCTTCATGCCGGAGAGGTGCACTGCGTCTGCGGCGAAAACGGAGCCGGAAAGTCAACGCTGATCAAGACCCTCAGCGGGTTTTACACGCCCGATGAAGGCGGCGTGTACGTGGATGGCGAACTCATGCCCTCCAGCACGGTGGCCTCCAAGGCCGCCGGCATTGCCACTATCTACCAGGAGCACAACCTGGTCCCGGACCTGTCGGTGGCCGAAAATGTCCTTTTGGGAAACTGGGGCGGACGCAACGGCATCCTCTCCCGCCGCGAGATCCGCCGCCGCGCACGCAAGGCCCTTGACCAGGTCGCACCCCACCTGAACCTTGACACCCCTGCCATGGCCCTCTCAACGGTGGACGGTCAAATGGTGGAGATCGCGCGCGCAATAGCCCAGGACGCGAGAGTCATCATCATGGACGAGCCCACCACTGCTCTGACCGAGCAGGACGTTGAGAAGCTGTACAAGTTGGTCAACGAACTGCGGGCCAAAGGCCTGGCGATCATGTACGTTTCTCACAAATTGGAGGAAGTCTTCACCCTGGCCGACCGGATCACCGTCATCCGCGAAGGCAAAACGGTGGCCTCATCCGTTCCAGCAGATCAACTCGATGCCCGTTCCGTTGTGCAGTTGATGGTGGGCAAGGACGTTGACCTCTATGAGCACATTCCCCGCGAACGTGGTGAACTTATTCTTGAAGCGCGGGGTCTAAGCCTCGCCGGCGCGTTTGAAGACGTGAACCTCCAGCTGCACGCAGGGGAGATTGTTGGACTTGCAGGGCTCGTCGGAGCTGGCCGGACCGAGGTCGCCCGGTGTATATACGGGGCCGACAAGGCCGACGCCGGGACAGTTGAGGTAAACGGCCGGAAACTGAATCTTCGTAGTGCCTCTGCCGGCATCGACGCCGGCATCGCCCTCGTCCCGGAGGAGCGAAAATTGCAGGCCATCATTCCCATGTTGTCCATTCGCGAAAACACCACACTGACCCTCCTGAAGCAGGTCAGTAAATGGGGCGTACTGCAGCGGGGCTACGAAAAGAAGATGGTCAGCGGCTACATCAAGGAACTCGATGTCAGGACCCCATCTGCGGAAACGCCGATACAGTCACTCTCCGGCGGCAACCAGCAAAAGGTCATCATCGCACGCTGCCTGGCAAGCAACCCCAAGGTCCTCATTCTGGACGAGCCAACTAAGGGCATCGACATCGGGGCGAAGGCCGAAATCCACCGCCTGATCGAACAGTTGGCCCGCAGAGGCGTGGCTGTACTCGTCATCTCAAGCGAGCTCCCCGAACTCCTCGAGCTCTCCGACAGAGTGATGGTCATGAGGGCCGGCCGGGTAGTGGCTGAGCTGGACAAGGCACAAGCAACCAAAGAAAACGTCATCGCTTACGCCGCGGCCTAAGCGATCCCTCCAGAATGGAACAACCATGACCGACCAACAGACCCGGCCGTTCACCCTGTTCACTGGCCAGTGGGCCGACCTCCCCTTCGAGGAAGTCGCCCGCCTTGCCTCGGGCTGGGGCTACGACGGCCTGGAAATCGCCGTCTCCGGAGACCACCTGGACGCCTGGCGCTGGGACGAACCCGGCTACGTCGAGTCCAAACTCGCCGTCCTGGAAAA
>NZ_JBEPSI010000015.1:0-61376 GCF_040548745.1 Arthrobacter sp. 2762 | reverse complement strand
AAACCCAAAACCACCCCAAAACCACCAAAACAACCACCCGTGAAGCCCGTCACACCAACCAAAACCCACGCCCCGGCCGCCCAACACCAAACCCACAGCCCGGCCGCCCAACACCAAACCCAACCACCGCCGTCAAACATTCCCAACCCCGCCACCAAGAAACAACAGACATGAGAGAACAAACCCCAAAAGACCTCGGGATCTGAGAGAAGAATGCTCAAAAACACCGACGATGTGAGAGAACAACCCGCGCGTGGCGGCACCCACACGTCGGCACCACCGGCAAGCACGCTTAAACGCAGAAAAGGCCGGCAACCATAACGGTTGCCGGCCCTTTCAGAGCTTCGTGATTACCAGGAAGACTTGGTGATACCCGGGAGCTCACCGCGGTGAGCCATGTCGCGGAAGCGAACACGGGAGATACCGAACTTCTGGAAGGTGCCGCGGGGACGGCCGTCGATCTGGTCGCGGTTACGCAGACGGATCGGGGAGGCGTTGCGGGGCAGCTTCTGCAGGCCGAGGCGTGCAGCTTCGCGTGCTTCGTCAGTCGCGTTGGGGTCAACCAGGGTCTTCTTCAGTTCGAGACGCTTGGCAGCGTAACGCTCAACAATGACCTTGCGCTGCTCGTTGCGAGCAATCTTGGACTTCTTTGCCATGTGTTTAGCGCTCCTCTCGGAATTCGACGTGCTGGCGGATCTTGGGGTCGTACTTCTTCAAGACCAGACGGTCAGGGTCGTTACGACGGTTCTTGCGCGTTACGTAGGTGTAACCCGTGCCCGCAGTGGACTTCAGCTTGATGATCGGACGTACGTCCTTGTCCTTTGCCATTAGAGCTTTACTCCTCGTGCCAGGATATCGGCGACGACAGAGTCGATGCCGCGTACGTCGATTGTCTTGATGCCACGGGCTGACAGGGTCAGCGTGACGTTACGGCGCAGGGACGGAACCCAGTAGCGCTTCTTCTGAATGTTCGGGTCGAACCGACGCTTGTTGCGGCGGTGCGAGTGCGAAATGCTGTGTCCAAAGCCCGGCTCGGCCCCGGTCACTTGGCAGTGTGCTGCCATGACTCTCCTCCAAAAAATTGAATGTAACGGTGTGCAGATGTTCCTGCGTTACCGTGCGACAGGCAGCGTTCGCGTCCGATCCATACCAATTCGGTAGTTTCCGCATCAAGTACGGCGAAGAAGGTTGGGCCTCAGAACCGGGCAGTGATAAACACTGGAACAGATCCTGGGATACCGGGCGAATACAGGAATGCACGCAACTTGAGCCCCTAACTACCGGCCATCGGGATGTCAGTCAGACTGACCTCACCGCCAACCGGAGCAATTGCACACGATCCGCACTACCTAGCGCCTAACTATTCTACGGGTCAGGCCAAATTAAGACCAATCAGGAATCATAAGCCCTCACAAGCCCTTTCACAGCAGAACGAAAGGATGCCTGGCGAGTCTTGGATCATGACCTCGCTTCTTTCACGTGTTTCGGGTGCTGAACAGTCCGCGGCGGCGGGCCCACGGACGCCACCAGCCGTCGTCGAGCCCTTCCGGGTGCAAGCCCGACGGCGGCTGGCCCGGGCGGACCTGCTGGGTTTCCTCGCGTGGGTGTCCCCGGTGGTCGCGGTCGCCTTGTGGCTCGCAGACGGCGGCGCAGGCGGGTTCTCCTCCTTTGCCGGAAGCGCGACGGCCCTGGGAATCGTGGCCGGTTTGGTCGGCATGGACGTGGTCCTGCTCATGCTGCTTCTCGCGGCCCGGATCCCGCTGATCGACAACACAATCGGTCATGACCGTGCTCTTGAGATCCACAAGACACTGGGCAAGCCGGCGCTTTACCTGCTGCTGGCACATGGGATCTTCATCGCCGTTGGGTATGGCGCCGCAGAAGGGCTTGACCCTGTCAGCGAAGCCGTGTCCCTGTGGGTCAACGTGCCGGATATGTGGCTCGCGTTCGTCGCGATGGCGCTGTTCATCACGGTGGTGGTGACCTCGCTGGTGGCTATCCGTCGCAAGTTTCCTTACGAATTCTGGTACGTGATCCATCTCCTGACGTACGCAGCAGTGGCAACGGCGATCCCCCACCAGTTCAGTGTTGGCGGACTCTTTGCCGAAGGAAGCTGGCAGCGCTGGTATTGGCTGGCAATCTGCATCGGAACGGGCGCGGCGCTCCTGTTCTTCAGGATTTACCAGCCACTCGCGGCGACAGCCCGGCATCAACTCAGGGTCAGCCGCATAGTGCGCGTGGCACCGGACGTGTTCACCATCGAAATGACCGGACTGCACCTCGAATCGCTGGCAGGCAGCGGCGGGAGGTTCTTCATCTGGAGGTTCCTGGCTCCCGGGTTCTGGTGGCAGCCGCACCCCTTCAGCCTGTCCGCGGAACCGCTTCCGGCCACGGGCACAACGGTGGCCAAACTCCGTATCACCGTCCGAAACCTGGGCGACGGATCCGCCCGGCTGGCCCGCCTCAGGCCCGGCACCGGGGTCGCCCTTGAGGGACCCTATGGGATGTTCAGCACCGCCGCCCGGTCCCGCAACAGAGTGGCGATGATCGGCGCCGGCATTGGCATCACGCCTCTGCGGTCGCTGCTGGAATCCACCCCATTTGAGCCCGGCAATGCAACGGTCCTGCTGCGCGGACACGACGAATCAGAGCTCTTCCTTGGCCAGGAAATCATGGCCCTGTGCCAAGCCCGCGGCGCAACGCTCTTCCACCTGACCGGCCCACGCTCCGTACGCCCCAACGAATGGCTGCCCGAATCAGCCGTCCAAGCCGGTTTCACGCTCCGCTCCTATGTGTCGGACGTGGCCAACGCCGACGTCTACGTCTGCGGCCCCGCTGGCTGGGCCAGCAAAGTGGTCCAGGACGCACAAGCCGCCGGGGTACCTGCGGAACAACTGCACTACGAAAGGTTCGACTGGTGAGAATCCGGGCAGCAATGGCAACGGCCCTGGCGTCCGCGGGCATACTCCTCGCAGGCTGGCAATCAGGCGCTCACGTTGCGGAAACAGGCACTTCCACCACAACGAGCCTGAGCAGCAGCATGTCCGCCGGCGGTTCGGCTGCGAACGGCAGCACCGGTACCGGCGGCAGCAGCGCGGAAAGCACGACGGCGGCAACGTACGACGGCGCGTCAGTCGGGACCCGCTTCGGCACAATCCAGGTGCAGGTGACCATCCAGGACGGCAGGATCACCGAGGTCACACCCCTGCAGCTCACCGATGCCGAACGAAAGTCGGCCCAGATCAGCAGCCGGGCAGCACCGGTCTTGCGTTCCGAAGTCTTGCAGGCCCAATCAGCCAACGTACAAACCGTCAGTGGCGCGACGGTCACCAGTGAGGCCTATCTCACCTCCCTTCAGGCGGCCCTCGATGCAGCCAACTTTTAACGGCGAACAGCTCCGTGCGCGTACCTTCCGCAGCATGGGCACTGTGGTGAGCCTGACCGTGGCGAGCGGCACGTCCGCCCAAACCGCCGTCGATGAGCTGCAGTCCGCCGTCGACGTCGTAGGAGAGATATTTACGCAGCTCGACCTGACGTTCAGCCTTTACCGCGAAGGATCTGAGGCAAGCCGGCTGGCCCGGGGCGAACTGACGTTGGCGTATGCCTCGGAGTTGATGCAGGAACTCTATGCAGCGGCCTCGGAATGGCGCGTGGACACCGAAGGGGCGTTCACGGCTGAGCGATCGGACGGCGCGTTGGATCTTTCCGGAATTGTCAAAGCCCACGCCATGCGCGAAGCTGCGCTGTCCTTAGGTGCGCTCGGCCTGCGCGATTGGTGCCTCAACGCTGGTGGGGATGTGCTGGTCAGCGGATCACCCGGGCCAACGGACTCTGGCTTTGAAGATCCCAATCCGTGGCGGGCCGGGATCGTTGATCCCTTCGATCGCCAGAAGCTGCTGAGTACATACCGCCTCAGCGATTCAGCGGAACACGGAATGGCGGCCCTTGCAACGTCAGGCTCGGCTGAAAGGGGAGAACACATTTGGACCGTCGGTGCAGGACGGTCGGAGTTCCTTCAGGTTTCCGTCGCGGCGCAGGACATTGTTACGGCCGACGTCCTGGCAACGGCAATCGTCGCCGGCGGAACACAAACCTTGGATCATGCCATGGAGAAATGGGACGTCGACGTGCTCGCGGTTGGCAGGGCCGGAACGCTGCTCGCCACGCCGGGTTTCCGTAGGCCCGCCTGAGCGCAGTTCATCTGGACCGGGCTTTCTAGACCAGTCCTTTTAGACCGGGCGGATCAGAGCTGGATACTTCGGGCTAAGCCCATCGCCCGAGGACGTGCCCCGCACACGGCGTACCACCCACGGGCCGGCGAATTCCCGGACCCATCGCGCATTTGCCCGGATGGCTTCGGAACGGTTCAGCGTGGGAAGCGGAGCGAGTTCGGGGACTTCAAGCACATGCTCATGCTCGAGGACGTCCAGCACGCGCTTGGCCATGTTAACGTGTCCCGCCGTCGACATGTGCATCCTGTCCTGCGCCCACATCCGGACGTCGTAGTACTCATCGAACCGCCAGTAATCCACCAGCAGGGCACCATGGTTCTCGGCGATTTCGCGGAGCAACTCGTTGTAGATCGCGGTCCGTCCACGCATCGTGCTGAAAACCTTCGAACCGCGGGCGTCAAAGCCCGTGAAAAGCACTACGGTGGCTCCCGTCGCGCTTAACTTGGCGATGCCGGCGTCGTAATCCTCCAAAAGGGAGTCAATATCGATCTTTGGCCGCAGGATGTCGTTGGCACCCGCGTACATCGTTACCAAAGTGGGCTTCAGTGCGACTGCCGCGTCCACTTGTTCTGCCATGATTTGGCGGAGCTTCCTGCCGCGGATTGCGAGGTTGGCATAGCCGAAGTCCTCGTTGCTGTGGGCCAGCTGCCGGGCAACGACGTCAGCCCATCCCCTGACGCCGTTGGGGCGGGTTGGGTCGTCGTCGCCAACGCCCTCAGTGAACGAATCCCCCAAGGCAACATAACGGGCAGAAAAATCCATGCCGTCAGTCTGCCATTAGCCGACCGCTACCTACAAAGCGTGGGCAAGGCTACGATTCGCGCAGGATCCAATGGTTATTGTCGAGCCTGGAGACGATTTTCTCGCCGATGCGCGCGAGGTCCGCGACGTCGTCGGGCGAGAATGAATCGAGCATCAGCGCCCGCACGGACTCAACGTGACCTGGAGCGAGGGCCACAATGGTGGACATACCGGCCTCGGTCAGGTGGGCGACGGTGACGCGCGCGTCGCCGGGGTGTGCCTGGCGTTCCACCCAGCCGCGCTTCTGGAGTTTGGTGACCACGTGCGATAGGCGCGACAGCGACGCACTGGTCCGGGCGGCGAGCTCGCTCATGGGCAGGTACCGTCCCTCGGTTTCCGAGAGCATCGCCAGCACGTTGTAGTCGAACAGCGACAATTTTCCAGCAGACTGAAGCTGCGTATCCAACGCCGAGGGGAGCAACGTATTGATGCTCAAGAGGGCCAACCAGGCACGGCGTTCGTCGGCATTAAGCCAGCGGGGTTCAGTCATGGATCCATCTTAGGAGAATTAGCCGGTTGGCCCGGCCTTGCTGCAGCCGCAAACGGTAGGCTGGCGGAATGTTCGTTGTCGCCTTGACCTACAAAGTCCCCGATGAGATCGCCGATTTCCACCGTCCAGCCCACATGGCCTGGCTTAAGGACGCGTTCGACGCCGGCGTGTTCCTTGCGTCGGGACGTCGCGTCCCAGCCACGGGCGGCGTGCTGCTGTCCAAAGCAGACCGGGCAACGTTGGATGACTCACTGGCCAAAGACCCGTTCTTCAGCAACGGCGTGGCCGAGTTCGAGATCATCGAATTCACCGCGACCACTGTGGCCGAGGGCTACGAGAACCTGCTGGAGAACTGAGGCTTGCCGGGTAGCTTCACTGCGTAGCCTGCTGGTTTTCTGCCAGCTTCTTCAGTCCGCCCTTCCGCGGGACTTTCACCGGCTGGGGCCACCTCGGATTCAGGGAGTCCCCCAGCGTGATGCCGCGGAGTTTACGTCCAAAGAGGGGCAGCACCCAGTCGTTCACCCAGCGCCGCTGCCTGCGTTCCCATTCGCGGATGGTCATTCTTTGGGGTGGGTCCCATTGCTTCGGAGAAATCTTGTGCGGGACGTTTAGATGGTCCAGGACTTGGGCGGCGAGATATTTGTGGCCGGCTTTGGACATGTGAAGCCGGTCAGGGGCCCACATCCGTGCGTCTTTGTAGGCGTCGAAGCACCAGTAATCCACCAGGATCGCCCCATACTTTGCGGCGACATCACGGACCTTTTGGTTGTACAGGGTGTTGCGTTTCTTGAACGGTTCCAGGACGGCTGAGACCTTCACGTCAAAGCCGGTAAAGAGGACCACCGTTGCCCCAGTGGCGGCAAGCCGGGCGACCAGCAGTTCATAGTCGTTGAGGAGCGCATCCATGTCCGTCCCAAAGTCCAGGATGTCATTGCCGCCGGCATAAAGCGTGATGAGTGTTGGTTCCATGGCCAGGGCGGGTTCGAGCTGTTCATCGATGATGTGCCGGAGCCTTTTACTCCGCACGGCGAGGTTCGCGTACTCCCATCCAGGCTGCGCTTTGGCCAATTTCTCGGCGACCCTGTCTGCCCATCCGCGAACCCCATTGGGCAGGACCTTGCTCGGGTCCCCCACGCCCTCGGTGAACGAATCCCCAAGGGCGACGTACCGCCGTCGTCCGCTGTGCCCAACCGCGTAACCATCCCGCATCCAGACAACGCTACCCACCCCCGGTTACACCCCAACCAACCCAAAGTGAACAGGACGAACAGGAAGTGAGAGAACGTCCCCCAAAAACCCGCGGGAAGTGAGAGAACGTCGGAAGGGCGACGTGCCCGCAAGGCCGCAGCGGCAGTTTTGTGTAGGAGCGCATCGGCCGGACCCGGCCACAGCGCTAAAACACGCTTAGCCCTCTGCCTTACCTCGTCGCCAGTACCCCATGAACGCCACTTGCTTCCGATCAATTCCTACGTCCCGCACCAAGTACCGTCGCATTTCCTTGATCACGAATGCTTCCCCGGCGATCCAGGCGTAGAACGGCAGCGCACCGGCAGGCAAAGTGGGGTTCTTGGTGGCTTCGATGGCTGCGGTGTCCATGCGTTGCGGGGTTTCCCAGAGGATGTCCTGGTCCACGTTGACGTCTTCGGGCTCGGGACCGGCAGCGGAGTCTGTGCCCTTGAGGCCTACCCACCCGGGGACGGGGACAGCCTTGCTGACGGCTTCTTTGAGGAGTTCGCCGTGGGGGCGGGAGCGTCCAATCGCTGCGCCACGGGCAAGCCAGGTGATTTCGATGTCGGCAGGTGTGCTGATGTCCTGGAAGTCGCCGGCTTCGGGAACTTCGAGGAAAGCGTGGCCGGTCATGTCCGCGGGCAGGCTCTCGAGGATGGCGCTGATTGCCGGCACTGCTGTCTCGTCTCCGGCGAGCAGGACTCTCTGTGCCAGGCCGGGACGCCATTCGATGCCGCCGTAGGCACCGGCGGTGGTGCATTGGGCAGCACGATTGTTGGGCCCAATGATGGTGAGGGCGTCTCCGGGCTTGGCTTCTTTCGCCCAGTTGGCTGCGGGTCCGCCGTGGCCTGCGTCGTCGAAGTGCATGACAAAGTCGATGTCGATTTCGGGGTACACGGCGTCGAGTCGCTCAGCCCTGACCGTGTACGTGCGCATGTCACCGCGGATGGACGGGTCCATGGCCAACCATTCCTGGTACCACCCGGCTTCTTCCATCTTGAATTCGGGCAGGGGGATCTGCTGTCCGTCCGCGTCGAATGAAGGAATCATCAATTTCACGCGCAGGTCCAGGGTGTCCCCTGCAACGCCGAAGCCGCGCAGTGAGTAACCACCGAACGTGATCCGGCGGAAATTCGGGCTCAGGTCCTGCACGGCCGAGACTGTGACGTCGAAGGCGAGGGTCATGGGTTCCACGGCGGCGCTCGCTTGGGTCCGGGTGGGTTGTGCACTCATGAGGCGATCTCCAGTTCGTTGGTTGAAACGGGCTGTGAGTGGTGGCGTCCGATGGGGACAATGAGCGGTGTTCCCGAGATGGGGTCTGGAACCACCCGGGATTCGAGGCCAAAGACGTTGTAGACCAGTTGCTCGGTGACTACGACGAGTGCGGGTCCTTCGGCCACAATGCATCCGCCCTTCATGGCGATGACGTGGTCGGCGTAGCGCGCGGCGAGGTTGAGGTCGTGGAGCACGATCCCCACGGTGGTGCCCCGGCTGCGGTTGAGGTCCGTAACGAGGTCCAACACTTCAACCTGGTGCGCAAGGTCCAGGTACGTGGTTGGCTCGTCAAGCAGCAGCACGTCGGTTTCCTGAGCAAGGGCCATGGCAATCCAGACGCGCTGGCGCTGTCCGCCGGACAGTTCGTCGACGCTTCGCTCTGCGAGTTCCAGCGTTGCGGTAGCTTGGAGCGCCCGCTGCACCGCGGCGTCGTCGGAATCGCTCCAACTTCGGAAGAACCCCTGATGCGGATACCGGCCCCGTCCCACGAGGTCGCGCACGCTGATTCCGTCCGGAGCGGTGGGGTGTTGCGGGAGCAGTCCCAAGGTCCGGGCGAGCTCCCGGGCTGGTCGGGAGTGGATGTCCTTGCCGTCGAGGGTCACGGCACCACCGGCGGGCTTGAGCAGCCGCGACAGTCCTCGAAGCAGGGTGGACTTACCGCAGGCATTGGCGCCCACGATCATGGTGACTTTACCTTCGGGGATTTCGGTGGTGAGGCCCTCAACCACCTTGCGCTGCTCGTATTGAAGTGTCAGGTCCTTGGCATTAAGGATGGCCATGTCAGGCTTCCTTTCGATTCGAGGTGACCAGAAGCCACAGCAGGAAGGGTGCACCGAGGGCGCCCGTAATGACGCCGACCGGGAGGACGGTTCCGTCGAGGATGACGGGGGCGATGTTGGAGGCGAAGAAGTCAGCGACCAGCACGATCAGGGCACCGGTAAAGGCCGACGCCGGGAGGCTGGGTTTGCGGACGATGCGGCGTGCAATTGGTCCGGCCAGGAAAGCGACGAACGCAACGGGACCGGCAGCGGCCGTTGCGACGGCGGCAAGCCCGACGGCGGTCAACACCAGTCCCAGCCGGGTGGCGTTGACCCTGATGCCAAGGCCGGCGGCTGTATCGTCCCCAAGTTCGAGGATGCGCAGCGGGCCGGCCAGGATGATGACAGCCGGAACCAGGACCAGCAAGGAGGCCGTGAGGATCCCGGCGCGCTCCCAAGTGGCAGAATTCAGCGAACCGTTAAGCCAGACGAGGACGTCAGCCGCGGTACGGATGTCTGCACGGGTCATGAGAAAGTTGACCACCGCGTGCAGTGCCGCGGCGATGCCCACACCGGCAAGGATGAGTCGGTTGCCGGCAGCATTGCCGCGGCTGCCTCCGCCTGCCCCGGATCCGGTGCCACGCGAAATGGCGTAGATAATGGCCGCAACACCCAGCGCGCCGCCAAGGGCTGCCCAAGAGACGACCGCTCCGGAAGCACCAAAGATCACAATCGCCGTCACGGCCGCCGCACTGGCGCCGTAGCTGATGCCGATAATGTCCGGGCTCGCCAGGGGGTTCCGCAGCATGGTCTGGAAAAGCGCGCCGGCCAAGCCAAAAGCCACGCCGATCAGTGTTCCGACGGTAGCGCGCGGCAGTTTGTGCTCCATGACGATGAAGCTGGCGCCGGGGATCTTCTCACCGCCCGTGAGGTGGTTGAAGACGATTGTGAAGAAATCGGGAATGGTGACGGTATAGCTGCCCAGCAGTACGTACACCGCGAACATGACCACGAGGGCCAAGCCCAGGAAGACGGTAGGGCTCAGGAGAAGCGTGGGGCCCAGGCGGCGCCGAAGTGTCAGATCATGCCCATGCTCGCGGGGATCATCGATGCTGGGTGTCAGCTCGGCGCGGGATTTCAGGGAAGTCGATTTGGGGGTGGTCACAGCCCGGCCCCCTTTCCGCGGCGGATGAGCCAGACGAAGACCGGCGCACCCACGAGCGCTGTCATGATGCCGGCGGGAACTTCGCCCGGAAGCAGAACCACGCGGCCGATCACATCGGCGATGATCAGCAGGATGGGCGCCAAGATCATGGAGAACGGCAGGACCCAACGGTAGTCCGGACCAGTGAGCGAGCGAACAGCGTGCGGAATCACCAGGCCGAGGAAGCCAATGGGTCCGGCCAGCGCCGTAGCGGATCCGCACAGCAAGACGATCCCCAGGCCGATGACTCCGCGGGACAGGGCAACATTCTGGCCAAGTCCACGGGCGATGTCGTCACCCAACGCGAGGCTGTTCAAGATACGGCCACTGGCCAGGACGATCACGGCGCCAATAGCAAGGAAGGGAAGTGCGGGCAGCAGAACGGACCAGTCCCGTCCGCCAATGCTTCCCACCTGCCAGAACCGGAATCGGTCCAAGGTGTCCTGGCTTGAAACCAGGATGACATTCATCAGCGAAAACAGGCCGGCACTCAGCGCCGCGCCCGCGAGGGCGAGCTTGACCGGCGTCGCACCGTCACGGCCCCTGGATGCGATGGCGTAAACGACGACGGCGGCCGCTGCGGCGCCGATGAAAGCGAACCAAATGTAGCCGGTCAGCGAACCGACACCGAAAACATAGATGCCCACGACAACTGCAAGGGCCGCACCCGCGTTGAGTCCCAGAATGCCGGGATCAGCCAAGGGGTTGCGGGCCACTCCCTGCATTGCCGCTCCGGCCAAGCCCAGGGCGGCGCCTGCCAGGAGACCCAATACTGTTCGGGGAATCCGTGCGATGACCACTGCGTGGTCGCCGCTTTCTGGATTGAAGTTGGTGATAGCTTCCCAAATGGTGGACAGGGGAAGTCCGCGCGCGCCGATTGCCAGGGATGCTGCGCACGCAGCGACGAGTACGACGACAGCGACCACCAGCCAGGCACTCCGCCCGCCTGTGACGCTGGAACCGGTTCCCCCATCGGCCGCGTTGCTCCGAGGGGCGCTATCTCGCTGGTTACCCGGCACAGATGTGCCGCCAACCTGCCCCACGGAAGCCGCCGTCGTCGTACTCAATTTCATTGCAGTTACTTGCCTGCCGCGTCGGCTGCCTTGTCCGCTGCGCTGCCCAGCTGCGGCAGGAACGTGTCCAGGGCCCACGGAAGGCTCAGCGGCGAGGAGGCGGAGATGGACAGCGTAAGGGTCTGATCGGCGTCGGCAACGAGTGCGCCGGACTTGACGGCGGGTATCTGGCCCAGCAGGGGATCGGCCTTGATGGCGTCGGCCGTGGCGGCTTCGGGCACCCATGTCACGAAGACATCGGACTTGAGCTCGTTAGCCTTTTCAGCGGACCACGGGATGAAGAAGTCCTTTTTGGTCTTCGTGTTCTGCTCCACTACCGGAGCGAGCTTCATGCCGATTTCGGAGAGGAAGCGCGGGCGGTTGTCGATGGCCGTGTAGACGTTCACACCGTCACCCTTGGCCGGCTCAAGGTTGCCGTAGATAAAGGTCTTGTCCTTGATCTGCGGATACTTGGAAACCTTGTCCTTGACGGTGGCTTCAGTGTCCTCGATCAGCTTCTTGGCTTCGGCTTCCTTGCCGAGGGCCTTGCCGATGATGGTGGTGCTTTCCTGCCAGGGCGTACCGTAGGCGAGCTCCGGGTAGGCAACCACGGGAGCGATTTCAGAAAGCTTCTTGTAATCGGCTTCTTCCAGGCCGGAGTAGGCGCCCAAGATGACGTCCGGGTTCAGCTTGGCGATCTCAGTGAAGTTGATGCCATCCGCCTCGGAGAACTGCACGGGAGCCTTGTCCGAACCGAAGCCCGCGCCAAGCTTCTCCAGCGCGGCATCCTTCCACGGCGTGGAGCCCTTGTCGTTGTTGCCCCACTCGTTCTTGGGAACGCCAACCGGGACAACGCCCAGGGCTATTGCGACGTCGTCATTGACCCAGGAGATGGTGACTACGCGCTTGGGCTGTTCCTTGATGGTGGTCTCACCGAAAGCGTGCTTGATGGTCACGGGGAAAGCAGCGGTTTCTGCCTGCTCCGTTGCCGGAGTGGAGGTGGCGGGCCCGGTGGAGCAGCCAGTGAGGGAAAGGGCGACGGCGGTTAAAGCGGCTGTCGCGGTGCCTGCGGTCTTCAGCAGGGCGCGGCGTGGAAGAAGGGAAGCCACGGGACTCCTTAGGTAAGGGATGCGAACCTAAGTAAGGCTAGCCTAGCCTTTGGATAATTACGAAACGTTTGCATTACGTAATCCCCAAGCTGCGGCATTGCTAAGATATCGGCAGCGGACTACCGCTTCCAAGGAGAACGACGAGGAGATGAGCGTGCGCACGGTTTCAGTTGCTGCAGCCATGGTTGGCGAGGTGGCCATTTTGGCCTGCTTGGCACTCCCCCGCCCGTCGGCATCACTCTAGGTACACGCACTCCAGATACAACAAGGATCCCTTTTTGGGTCTCTTTGCTGTGCCTCGCTTTCACCGATGACCGACGCCCGTTTCCAGCTATCGCGCTCCTTTTCAGCGCGACGTCGATCAACTCCGAAAGAAGCTGTGCCGTGCAGAAAATCACTGCCCAACAAATCCGTTCATCATTCATCAATGCCAGCCGCTCCGAAGCCGCCAAGCTGAACCTTCCCCGCGACTTTGAAACCATCGACTGGGACACCCTTGAGTTCCTCGGCTGGCGCGACGAAAAAATGCCCCAGCGCGGTTACCTGGTGGTACCGCACCGGGGCAAGCTCACCGGAATCATGCTTCGCGCTCCTGAAGGTGGCTCCGGAAAGAAGCGCGTGGTCCTCTGTGAATTGTGCCGCGACGTCTTCTCCAAAGACGACGTCTATCTGTGGGTCGCCAAGAAGGCCGGACAGTCAGGCAAGGACGGCAACACCGTGGGGACCCTGATCTGTGCCGAGTTCGGCTGCAGCGCCAATGTGCGCAAGGAACCGCCCGCCAATGAAATCAACCCGGACCCGGCCGTCGTCGTGGTTCGGCAAATCGCCGGGCTCCAGGAACGGACGGACCAGTTCCTGGATCGGGTCCGCGGGACTTCCACCCGCTAAAGGCAACGCGGGGTCACTTTGGCCCATTAAGGTCTCCACCATCGGCCATATGTGACCCCGCGTTGCTTCATCGCAGGACGATGTCTACGGGGTTGGCTTCGGACCGCCATGCGCCAGGCTCGCCAGCGCCTGCAATGACGGGAGCCGTGAGCACGCCGGACCGGTTGGTCCGCTTATCGCGGAGGATTTCCGTGACCGAGCCAAGGTGCCGGGACAGATCGATCACGTTTTCCGGCGCGGCCAGCAACAACTGGAAGCCGAATTCGTGAAGCGCCTTGATTCCGGCCCCGGCGAATTCCTCGGAGGCCAGCACAAACGCTTCGTCCATCATCACGGTGCCGTAAGTGGTGAAGCCCTGCTCGGCAATGCCCAGCTGATAGCTCAGGGCCGCGGCCATGATGAACGCCGTGAAGCGCTGGCGTTCACCGCCGGACATGGAACCGGTATCGGCATGCATGAAGACCTCGGTCTTCTTCTTGCCGGCCTTGCCGGTTTTCGCCGACTTGGCGGCCACCTCCCTGTGCTCCTTGCACTGGATAAACAGGTGGCCGCGGACGTCCAGGACCTCGGCGCGCCAGCGGCGGTCCTCAGGGGTTTGGGAACCGAGACGCTTCACCAGGGTCTCCAGGGACTTGTAGCGGGCGGTGAGCTCGGCGTCGTCGTCGGCCTCTGTTCCGGCAGCGGCAGATGCGCTGCGGGAGGGCCGCGTGTGCTTGGCCTTCAGCGCGTTCTGGATAGCATCCTTGAACTGCTTGGCCGTAGCCGGAAGCGTCTGCTTGATGTCCAGTTCCAGATAGCTGCCCTCGTGGAAATTGACCTCGGACAGGATTCCGTTGAGGGGCAGGATCCGGCTGGTGATACTCCTGCGCTCCTCATCCAGCAGGTGAAGGAGCGTACTGAACGATTCGTGCGTGCGCTGGTTGAAGAACAGTCGGAACTCCGCCTCCTGGGCGGGTAAGCCATCGCTTACGATCGCGTGATATCGCGATTCGAAGTCCCCGGCAGCTCCGATGGACGTGCCATAGTCAGCACTGATGGCGCTGCCCCAATCGCGCACGAAAGCCTCGAATATTCGCGTCAGACGCTCTGCCGTAGCCTGGCTGCGTGATTCGGCGGCGTGCAGCTCGTCGAGCAACTTGTTGCGGACGCTGTTGGCCAGGTTGTCCAGTTCGTAAAGCTCGGATACCTCGCCGACGCCGGCAAAGTACGGTTCCAGCGCGGCCACGGTAGAGCCCGACGGCGGTGCTTGCTCAAGCTTCAACCTCGCGGCATCAAGCAGGCCGTCAGCCGTGATCATCTTTTGGTCGAGCGCTTTGTATTCGCTCTGCAGCACGGCCGCCGCACCTGTGGAGGACTGGTGCTTTTCCCGTACGGCCTCGATGTTGGCGCGCAACGGTTCCAGGTCCGCCTGGGCACCCAACGCATCAGAAAGCCGCTGCTCAATCCGGGCAAGCTCGTCCGCCGCAACCGCTGCGGAGACCTGTTCCCATGGACGCTCATCCTCGGCCACCCTGCGAAGGGCTTCCAATTGCCGGGCCATGCCTTGGTGGGAATCCTCACGGCTTTGCGCCAATTCGGCAGCTTTGGCCAGCTCGTTTTCCAGCTCGCCCACCCGGGCGGCCACCAGTTCAAGTTTGGACGCATTGTCGAAGCCGAGGACGTAATCCTGCCGGCTCGTGAAACGGTCGTCCTTTTCCACGGTGTGCCGGTTGCGTTTCACCACGCCACCGAGGCTGATGCCCTTGTCCATCGAGGCAAGCTCGTCCGGGTCCTCCACGCACGGGTACGCGAAGTCCAAGGCGATCCGTTCGCGGATCCATGCCCCGGCGTCGGCGTTGGCGCCCGAGGTGAGGATGCTCAGCTTAGTCAAGAGGTCGCCGTCGGACACGTCCTCAACAGCCAGCGCCCCACCGGTCAGCGGCTTGGACACGTCTACTGCCCGCAGTGCGCCCCGCACCGTGTTGTCGTTCAAGTACCGCGTCACCGCAGCGAAATGCTCTCCCGGAACCAACAGCGTGGTGGCGAGGTTGCGGAGCGCGCGCTCTGCAGCCGGACGCCACTGATCCTGGCCCTCGGCGAGGTCGATCAGCTCGCCGCCGAACGGCATCCGCTCCTCGGGGATGCCGGTTGCGGCTGCGATCGCGGCTCGGTTCTCAATACTCGACGGCGGCAGCAAGGACTTGCGCGACCGCAACGACAGCAGCTCCTGCTCAGCCGCAGCCAGCTCGCGTTTCTTGGTCGCGTGGCCGTCGAAGGCCTCGAAACGGAGCTCCTTCAAAGCCTCCGTATCGTCCTTCAACTCCGCCGAACGCGTGGCAGCCTGCTCATGGGCTTGGTCCCAGCCCTCGGCCGACCACTCAAGGTTCAGTCCCGCATCGGCCAGCGCCTTCCGGGCAGATTCCTCCACCTGTTGGCGCAACTTCAGACTTACACGGGCGTTCTCCAACGACTGCTCGATAGCCGAAATCGCGTTACCGCCGCGGTTGTTGTAGTCCAGCTCCAGCTCACGGAGCTCCTTGGCCAAAGCATCCCGGACCGTGCGCTCAGCCGCGAGTTCCTGCGCCTTGGACTGTGCCAATTCCTTGAAACGCGCCAAGGTCTTGGCGTGGACAGTGACCGCAAGCTGCTGCTTGTACGCCTCAAATTCCTCGCCAGCCAACTCACGAAGCCTGTTCGCATCCAACAACGCCTGCGCATAGTCCTTGTTCAGCCCCGGAACCGGCGCCAATTGGTCGCGCTGCTGCCGGACATCCTCCAACCGCTGCCGGATGGACATCAGGTTGCTGAATTCCTCCACCACATCATCAGCCGCAGCCAACGTAGCCGGAGCATCAAGTACCTGGTCACGGAAGAACGTATTAACGCTGCCGCCAAGGCCCTTCCCGGCCTGGATCACACGCAGCAGGGGAAGTGCCTGGTCAGAGTTGATGCCGAGGAGCCTGCGGAACCGCTCCGCAAACGCCTTATGCACGTCGAAGACCTGGCCGTCAGGGAAGATCCCCTCCAACGCACCCTTGGTAAACCTCTTCTGGGCAATCCCCTCGATCGCTTCCAAGTCCAACGGCTTGTTGTCAATCACATAAAAACGCCCGACGCTGGACTCCGTGCCATTCTTCGGCAAATCAAACAGCGCAGAGACCGTCACCTTCGTGCCAGCCGCATTATCAAACGTCAGCGCGACGGCGGACCACGTGGCACCAGGGCGCTGGAAGGCACTGGCCGAACCATCGCCAACAGCCTTATCACCCACCTTGCCGCGCATATAAGTAAACGTGGTCCTCTTGTCCTCCACAGCGCCCCCCGAACGCTGCGCAGCGGCCTCATTGGAGCGCGGGCGGGCATCAAACACCCGGAGCATGGCATCAAACAGCGTCGACTTGCCGACGCCCGAATTGCCCGTCAGAAGGGTCCCGTTGCGGTCCACGTGCATCGTATGGGCCCCATGGAACGTGCCCCAGTTGACCACCTGCACCAAGGCAAGACGCATTTGTCCAGGGTTCGTGAGCTCGCCGAGTGGGAGCATGCTTGCGATAGTCACTTGGCTGGCTCCTGGTCGCTTTTTGGGTCACCTAACGCGGCGGTACCGGTCGCTTCGGTGAGGTTCGCGCCCGAGGTAGACGACGCCGATGCCGCCCCGGGAGTGGCATCGGGCCTTCCGGAGCCGGGCGGCTCGCTGCTTGCAGCAGAGTCGTCCGGCGAAGGGGCGGGGGCGGCATCGGCGTCGTCGTCCCCAGCCCCGGGCGCGGCGTCGTCGTCGTCAGAAGAGTCGGGGCTCTCAGAATCCAGATCCAGCAGCGGCTCTGTTCCTGATTCGTCGGCGGCCACGGCAATGAGGGCCTCTATTTGGGCTGGGATGTCGCCGATGTTTTCGAAGGGGAGGGCCAGTGGGAGGGCGTTGCTGATCGTGTACGTGTCGTCCAAGGGGGTGGGGAGGAGGAGTTGGCGGGCCAGGAGTTTGGTGATGGTGCGGCTGACGACGTCGGAGTCGCGGAGTGCGTCCTGTTGCCCTGCGGGGGTGTAGTTGGCGACGAGGTCCGAGATCTCTTCGCGGGTGATGGTGGGGTCCGTCTGGGCTGTGACGTGACGGTCCAGGAGGAGGCGCAGGCGGAGCAGGACGATGGTTTCCACGCGGCTCAGTGCACGCTGTTGCCGCAGGATGCTTGATCGTGAGCTGGCACCAATGATCTCGGGGTCGACGGGGCGGAGGACGGCGATCTTGCGGTCGTGATCGAGCTGGAGGGTGAGGAACAGTTCGGAGAGGCGGCTGCGGAGGATGAGTTGGTTGTCCAGGAGTGTGGTCCAGAGCTTCTCGTCGCGGCCGCCGTCGATGTAGGGGCCTTTCAGCAGTTTGACCAGCGCGTGACGAACCTTCATCGGCAGCACTCCGGTGTCGCCCGGGAAAAGCGCAGCGCCGTCAACGAACGTGTCCCGCGCGGTGACCCGGAATGGGTCACCATGGCTGGCGTGTGACGCCGTTTCAGCCGGGACTTCAGCCTCCTCGGCGGTGGCATGCTCAACGGTGACGTGCCCCTCCTCGGTGACGTCCGTCGTCGTGATTTCCTCAGTCATCAGAATCCTCATTCAGCGTGACGACAGGCAGGTACGCGGTGCGGATACTGCCGTCGATTTGTTCGAAGTCGATGTGTTCCCAAGCGGCCCGGTTGAACCCGGCGCCGCTGTGCAGCGCCATGGAGAGCAGGGATCGGACGGTGTTGATGTGTCGTTCCTCGGCGGGCAGGTTTTCCCACGCCTCGCCCAAGGTGGCTGCGCCGGCCATTGCGGCCCGCACAACAGCAGGTCTGGCCTTGCCGGTGCGAGCTGACCGAACCCTGTCCGAGTCACTGAAGGCGATGGGGTCTGCCAGACGGGGCGGGGTCGCGAATTCGTCGGGGTCGAAGAGTTTGACCATGGCCAACGACTCGAATCCGGCATTGAAGAGCACAGGTCCGCGTACCAGGCCGGGCCGGTCACGTTCGTAGGGCATGGATCGGATGGCTTGCTCTGCCTCAGCCAGAACCTTGCGCAGGCTGACCGACTGACGGACGTCGTCGCTCTGGATGTAGGTGTTCAGGCTCTCGGAGAGCTTGCCGTAGATTCTCTGGATCTGGCTGTGCTGGGTGCGCAGTTCGGCCACGAGGTTCTTCAGCGTTTCGCGGTCCTCGTGCGAAAGGTCGTCCGCGAACTGCCGGCTCAGGACCTCGCCGATCGCGGAGCGGAAACGCAACTGCTGCTGGGGGTCTTCCAGAAAGGCTGTGAAGGAGCGGAACGTTCGGCCCTCGGGACTTTGACGCAGGCGTTTGTCGGCCTCCAGAACCTGCGCCATGGTTGCGCCCTTGCTCAGCGACTCCTCGATGATCTGGTTGCGGAGTTCGCCCACCAACTCCTCGATGCGGTCACGCATTTTCTTGTAGTCAGCGGGCAGGCTGGCTGCGAGGTCAAGGATGTTGCCTGCAGCCTCAACAGCTTCTTCGTCGTCCAGGAGGCCGTCGAACTCGCCGGAGCTGATGTCCTCGACGAGTTGTCGGCGCTCCTGGATTTCTTCCTCCAGTGCCTCCAAACGTGCACTCTGGTCCGGATTGGTCTCGTTGGCGAGCTTCTCCACATCGCCAAGCAGCGTGCCCAAGCGGGAACCGTTGAGCGTGGAACGCTCGCTTGAGAGGCTGTCCAGGAATGCGAGCACACGCGCCGCTGCTTCCGTGACCTCGTAGACGATCTGGCCGGACTGGTTGCGGCGTGTCAGGAACTGCTTGCGCGTCCATTCGTCGCCGAAGGCCTTGCCGTTCTGCTGGCCGCCCAGCCCTGGTTCCTGGCGGCGGAGCTGCTCAAGGAAGGCGTCGACGTCGGCATGGAACTCTTCCAGCGGAAGCTGCGGCCGGGTGCGGGTGAAGGAAGCCTGCAGCACCGCGATCACCCAAGGGGCCGAACGTGTCAGGGCCCAGGCGGGACCTTTGGTCAGTTGCTCGAGGTCGCGAAGCCGGGCACTGATGGCGTCGGCGGAGGACATGGCTGAACGGGACAACTACTCTCCTTCAGCTGCTGCGAAACCTGGCTGGCAGCGGAAACTGCCCCGTACAAGGTTAACGCAGAGCATCACCGCCGCGTCGGGCGGTGCTGAAAGGGCCGCCGTCGAGCCTTCCAAGCACGATCCGACGGGCTGGCCCCGCAACCATTCCGTAACATACCGCCCGGTTCGGTTTCGATCCCATATCGACACGGCCGCGACGCGATTCTGTGCTGGCCGAAAACTACGCCCACCCCTAGTGTCGGATCATCGACGCAGCCACGCCGCGTCTACCCACGCACTGTCGCATAGGGGGAACCATGGATTTCGACTTTACCGCTCTGGAAACAGCCACCTACGTATTCATTGGAACGCTGGCATTCGCCGCCATTTTGGTGGCGTTCATCGCAGCAGCAGCCATAGCAACTATCGTTCTCATCGGCGCCATGGGCATGGCCTGGTACACGGTCAAGGCAGTCCTGGGCGGCTTGGTGCATGGCATCAATTTTGCGTGGGACAGCCTGGTCCACCATGCAGGAAACGTCGAAATCCCGGCCGAATTCCAGCCCCAGGTTTCCCCTAGCACGGGTAGCTACTCGCGGGTAGCATTGAGGGACAGCTGAAGGGTTCCCCACCCGAGGCGGACCCTGGCTCCATCCGGCACAACCGGCTAGAGGAGTTATCCCATGACGTCCGCTACTGACAACAGTCTCACCGCCGCAAGCGTCAACGCCACAGCAGAAGAAGCCCGCGCCGTCGCCGAGGCCGCCCGCGAAACTGAATGGAACCGGCCCAGCTTTGCCAAGGGCCTGTACTTGGGTAGCTTCGACCTCAGCCTGATCCACCCGTGGCCACAAGCCAACACGGAGGACGTGGAGCGCGGCGAAGAGTTCATGGCCAAGCTCGAGGCGTTCTGCAGGTCCATGTCCGGACGGGTGATCGAACGCGACGCGAAGATCCCGGACGAGTACCTTGCAGGCCTCGCGGACCTTGGCGTTTTCGGCATGAAAATCCCGCGCGAGTACGGCGGCCTGGGCTTGTCCCTGGTCTACTATGGCCGCGCACTCGCTTTGGTGGGCTCCGTCCATCCGAGCCTTGGCGCACTGATTTCGGCGCATCAATCCATTGGCGTTCCGGAGCCCGTGAAGGAATTCGGCACGCCGGAGCAGAAGCAGGAATACCTCCCGCGCTGCGCTGCCGGCGCCATCACGGCTTTCCTCCTGACGGAGCCCGACGTCGGCAGCGACCCCGCCCGGATGGGCGCCACAGCCGTTCTTTCGGACGACGGCCGGTCTTACCTTTTGGACGGCGTGAAACTATGGACCACCAACGGTGTGATCGCCGAGCTCGTGGTAGTCATGGCCAGGGTTCCGGCCCACACCGACGCCGACGGCACCACACACAAGGGCGGCATCTCCGCGTTCGTCGTGGAGATGGACTCCCCCGGCATCACCGTGGAAAACCGGAACAGCTTCATGGGCCTGCGCGGCATCGAGAATGGTGTGACCCGTTTCCACCAGGTGCGCGTGCCGGTGGAAAACCGCCTGGGACGTGAGGGCCAGGGCCTCAAAATAGCGCTCACCACGCTCAATACAGGACGTCTCTCCATCCCTGGCCTGTGTGTTGCCGCCGGGAAATGGAGCCTGAAGATTGCCCGCGAATGGTCAAACGCCCGTACGCAATGGGGCCGCCCGGTGGGCAAGCACGAGGCCGTAGGAAAAAAGATTGCTTTCATCGCCGCCACGACCTTCGCGTTGGAAGCCGTGTTTGAGTTGTCAGCCGAGATGGCCGACGCCGGCCAGAAGGACGTGCGCATCGAAGCCGCACTGGCCAAACTCTGGTCCACCGAACTGAGCTGCCGGATTGCCGATGAACTGGTTCAGATACGCGGTGGCCGCGGATTTGAAACCGCCGAGTCCCTTGAAGCCAGGGGCGAACGCGCCGTGGCGGCCGAGCAGCTCCTCCGGGATCTCCGCATCAACCGGATCTTCGAGGGTTCCAGCGAGATCATGAAACTCCTCATCGCCCGCGAAGCCGTGGACGCACACCTTGCCGCGGCGGGCGACCTCGCCTCAGCGGATGCCAGCCTGCAGGACAAGGCGAGGGCCGCCGTCGGGGCTTCAGGTTTCTATGCCCGCTGGCTTCCGAAACTCGTGGCCGGAGCAGGCATGGATCCGCGCTCCTACGGTGAGTTCGGGCGCTTGGGCAAGCACCTGCGGTTTATTGAACGGTCCTCGCGGCGGCTCGCCAGGCAGACCTTCTACGGCATGGGGCGCTGGCAAGCGAAGCTGGAACACAAACAAGCCTTCCTGGGCAGGATCGTGGACATCGGCGCCGAACTGTTCGCCATGGCAGCATGCTGCTCACGGGCAGAAATGCTGCTCCGCACCCACCCGGAGCATGGCGCGGCGGCCTTCGAGCTCGCCGAGGCGTACTGTGAGCAGGCGCGCGTGCGGGTGGACGAATACTTCGACCAGTTGTGGCGGAACACCGACGACGGCGACCATCACCTTTCGCGCAAAGTCCTCGCCGGCGATTACGCCTGGCTTGAGGCCGGCGTCCTGGACCAGTCGGAAGGAACCGGGCCGTGGATCGCCGATGCGTCCCCGGGCGCCTCAAGCAAGGAGAACCTGCACCGCAAGTATCGGTAGCCCGCTACAGGACGTCACCGTCCACGTAGTACCAGCGCTTGTCCTCACGTACGAAACGGCTGCGTTCGCGCTGTACTCCGCGTTCGCCGTCGGTACGGTAGTGCGCGGCGAACTCAACAGTGCCGGTGGTGTCCAAGGGGCCGCCCTTGGACACGCCCAGGATGTCCAACCTGCGCCAATGCATGTCCGCGTCCAACTCCAAGGAAGCCGGGCGGGTTGAGGCGTGCCACGTTCGCCGGAGGTACGCCGGGTCCAGGATGACGAACGCCGAATACCGGGAACGCATAAGCTGCTCGGCCGTGGGCGCATCGGCCTCACCGCGGTGGAAGCGCCCGCAACAATCGTCATACTGCTCCCCGGAGAGGCAGGGGCACGCACCGTTGCGGAGTCGGCTGAAGTCAGGGGTCACTGGGTCCCAATCTGAGGCTGAAAATGAGAGCTGGGCAACATATTTTCCCACGCCGTATAACAGCTTCGAAACAACCCTGCCAGAGGGGTGGTGCGGGGCGTGATTCCGTCGGTGCTGGACCGTAGGCTAGATGTGCAAGCTGGGTGGGCAATGCGCGCATCGCAAAACGACAGCCAGGGGAGGCTACGTGGAGGATCCGACAACACTCGCCATCAACCTGACATATTTGGGCACAGTGGGGATGGCTATCCTCATGTTCCTGGGCCTCGGGTTGGTCATCATCATCACTCTGGTAGTTGCCGGAGTGGGACGGCTTGTGTCAGTGATTCTCTTGGCGATGGTCGGCATCTTCCCCAAGAAAGAGACAGTCACCATCGTCCACTTGCCTCCCGCTCCGGAACACGTACCCGCACCGGCAAGTGACGACGTCGATTACTTCAGTCACGCTGTTGAGTCGCCGCTGGAAGATCTTGCCTACGTTCCTGCCGGTTCCACTGCCGAGGAACCTGCTCTTCCCGAGCCCAATCCTGTCGCGGCGGAGCCGAAGAAGGACCTCCTTGGGGATGTTCGACGCCGGGTCTCGGCTGCCACTTCTGCCGTCAAGGATGGCGCGTGGAAGGTTGGCCCCAAAAAGGTGCCCAAGCCGGCCCAGGTTAAGGAAGTGGTCGAAACGCAGACCGCCCACCACCCGTTGCTTGTGGCCGCAAGCAAGGAACCCCCGGTGCTTGCGAAGGACTGGGCCGACGCCGTCGCGGAAGCTGACCGGAGGGCGGCCGAGCGCGCAAAGGCAGAGGAACCGCCAGCCATCAAGGTGACGGTCCGCGAGGTGGGCGAGCCAACACCGCCGTCCAGCAAAGACGAACCGCCCGCCCCAAAGACCCCGGACGCGCAGCAGTCTCTTGGCAGCGGTCCGAAAAAGTCCGGTTCTGAATCCACTAAATCCGGCCAAGGGAACAGCCCGAAGAAATCGGGCCCGAACACTTCCAAGAATGGAAAGTCTTCGAGCCCGATCCGTAAGGGTTCGCTCAGCGGGGTAAGCCGCAACTCCTAAGCTGCGAGCTGCCGGAACGCTGCTCCGTGGTAGATCAATGGCTTGGATTCGTGGTTGATGGTGGTCGCTTTGACCTCGAGGACAACGATCGCGTGATCCCCCGCCGGCGTCTCGGAGACAACCTCGCATTCGAAACCCAGCACCGCGCCGTCGATCAGCACGGCCCCTGAGTCACTGACACTGGTGGACAATCCGGCGAAGCGGTCCCGGGTCTTGGAGGACAGCTGAAGGCAGGCCGCTTCCTGGCCCTCGGCCAGCACGGACACACCCAACCTGCTGGCCTGCCGAAGCTTGGGCCAAGTTGTGGAGGAGTTCTGCACCGCGAACATCACCAACGGCGGCTCCAAAGACACGCCCACAGTGAAGGACGAAGCCACCAGGGCCTCCGGCGTGAAATCCACCATGGCACTGAAGGCAGCCACTCCGGACGGGAACTGCGCAAATGCAGCCTTGATGGCCGCCGTTTCTTCCACGGTCGTCTGTGTCATTTTTGCTGTCCCCTATCGTGCGTTGCTTGAGTTCCTTTCCCATAATTCACCCGCTTCCCGGAACGGCAATATTTGTTGATTCGAAAGACATTTGTGTTGCCGCATGTCAAGAAATGTCGCGAACTAAGGCCGCTTCCATTACCCCTTAAGACGAAAAACGAAGAAGTTCTACCGTTTGCATTTGGGCGTCCCACGGCCCTGTGTAGCCTCGATTGGACATCCCCTTGATGACGGTTGATCCAACCATTGGCCCGCAACTGTCCAACCACTGACTCACCACAGGAAGCCGACATGAGCCTCAACGAGCTACGAACGCTTGGACGCACTGGCGCCCTGATCAGCCCTCTCACTCTGGGTACCTTGAATTTTGGCACCGGCACCGCCCCCACGGGCCCTGCCGAGAGCATCCGCATCATCCAGGCGGCACTGGACGGCGGCATCACCAGCATCGACACCGCCGATATCTACTCCCAGGGCGAGGCGGAAGTCGTGGTGGGCCAGGCAATCCACGGAAGGCGCGACGACGTTTTCCTCGCCACCAAATTCCATGGCCAGATGGGGTCCAACCCAGCGCATGCCGGAAATTCGCGTCGGTGGATTGTCCGGGCTGTGGAGGACAGCCTGAGGCGGCTCAACACGGACAGGATCGACCTCTACCAAGCGCATCGTCCCGACTACAACACCGATCTCCTGGAGACCATCACCACGCTGAACGACCTCATCCGGCAAGGCAAGATCCTCTACTACGGCACCTCGGTGTTCAGCCCGGCGCAGCTCGTCGAGGCACAGTGGATCGCGAACACCAACCACCTGACGCCGCCGGTGGTGGACCAGGTTCCCTATTCGCTCTTGGTTCGCGCCAACGAACGCGACGTTTTCCCCATCACCCAGCAGTACGGCGTCGGGGTTTTGAGTTATGGACCGCTCGACGGCGGTTGGCTGGCTGGCGGTTACCGCGTGGGGGCGGGCCAGCCCGAAAGCTCACGTTCGGCCGCTGTGCCGGGCCGCTTCGACGTAAGCGCTCCCTTCAACCAGGGCAAGCTGCACGCGGCGGACGCACTCGCACAGCTGGCCGCCAGGTACGGGCTGACCCTCATCCAGCTTGCCGTTGCCTTTGCGCTGAACCATCCCGCCGTCACCAGTGTGATCATTGGACCGCGGACCGAGGACCATCTCACCGACTACCTGAAGGCCGCCGATGTGGTGCTCAGCGAAGCGGTTTTGGATGAAATCGATGACATCGTGGCCCCCGCCGTCAACTTCCTTGAGCGGGACGCCGGCACGGTTGCTCCCCATCTGGAATACCCGGAACTTCGACGCCGATAGCTGGTTCTGCGTTGCCAGGCCCCCTTTGCGCGCTTTTCCTCACCATGGCCCACGTTGCCCGGGTTCCCTGGCCGAGCTTGCGAGGTTAGGGAGGCAACGGGGACGCAGAGCAGGCCTCACAATCGCCTATTGACGGCGTTGGGTCCCGGCGTGATCCTTGTCCTAAGTGCTGCGGCACGCCCGCAGCGTCAGGTCCAGTAGAACGCCGCCTCCCATGTCCAAACACCATGTCAAGCAAGACGCGGCGAAAGCCGTCATCACGGGACAGCCGACCGAAGGTCCCCTGACTCACGAAGAGTTGCAGCTCTCCGGCCGCAATCATTCAATGCCCCTCGAAGCCCTCCACGACGACATCACGCCAGCAGGCCTGCACTACCTGCTCATTCACTTCGATATCCCGCACGTTTCCGCCGAGGCATGGCGCCTGCGGCTCGGTGGGGCGGTTAATCACAGCTTGGAACTGAGCCTCGACGACATCAAGTCGCGTCCAGCTGTCACCATGCCGGTCACCATGGAGTGCGCCGGAAATGGACGCTCGCTCCTGCAGCCTCGTCCCCTCAGCCAGCCTTGGGTGTTGGGAGCTGTAGGCACTGCGGAGTGGACCGGAACTCCTTTGGCACCACTGCTGGAGGAGGCAGGGTTGGCGGATGACGCCGTCGAGCTTGTCTTTACAGGCGCGGACACCGGTATCCAAGGTGGAGTGGAGGAACCGTACGCCCGCAGTCTTTCGATCGCCGAGGCGATGCACCCCGAAGTCATGCTGGTCTACGCCATGAACGGTAACCCGCTGCCGATCCAGCACGGTTTCCCGCTGCGGCTGTTGGTACCGGGCTGGTATGGCATGGCAAGCGTGAAGTGGTTGACGTCCATTGAGGCAGTGACTTCACGCTTTATGGGATTCCAACAGGCCGTGGCATATCACTACCTTCAGGGACCCGATGGGCCAGGTTTGCCCGTGACGCACATTCGCGTCCGCTCCCTGATGGTGCCACCCGGGATCCCCGACTTCTTCACCCGACGCCGCGTAGTGGATGCCGGCCCAGTCATGCTGCACGGCAGGGCGTGGTCCGGGCATGGCGAAGTGGAACGCGTGGAGGTAGGAATCGACGGCGAGTGGATGCCGGCCCACTTGGAACCCGCAGTGGGCGACTTTGCCTGGCGTTCGTGGACCATGGTGTGGGTCGCGAGCCCGGGAGAGCACGAGTTGCGGTGCCGTGCGATGGACTCCTCGGGCGCCCTGCAGCCGACTGACCAGGTGTGGAACTACCAGGGCATCGGGAACAACATGGCCCAGCGGGTTGAGGTGACGGTTCGGTAGGTGTTTCCCGGCTCCGGTGTTTCTCGCCGAGAACGCCGGAAAGCTGCGAGATCGCCCGGAGTTCTTCGGCGATCTCGCAGCTTTCCGGCGATTTCGCCGTTTTCATCACTCGGCTGACCCGTCCACGCGGGACTAGACTCGTTCAAATCATGAGTATCCCGTCTTCATCCCCAGCGACCGTCCGCGTCGATGCCTGGTTGTGGGCGATCCGCGCTTACAAGACCCGGTCCGCGGCCACCGCTGCCTGCCGCGCGGGCCACATCCGGATCAATGGCAATCCGGTGAAGGCCTCCCAAACGGTGATCATTGGCGACACCATCCGGGTCCGCGAATCAGGCTGGGAACGGATCCTCGAAGTCCGGCGGCTGATCGCGAAACGCGTCGGTGCCGAGGCTGCGTCGCACTGCTTCACCGACCACACTCCCCCGCGGCCCGTTGCCCCCAAGCTCGGCCTGCCCCAGCGTGACCGCGGCGCCGGCCGACCCACCAAGAAGGACCGGCGGGACATGGAGAAACTGCGGGGGTAGTTGCTGTTTCTGGACCATGCGTGCGGGCAATAGTTATCCACAACCGGTTCTCTTCGACGTGAAACCCTCCCTTTCCCCGCCTAGACTGGCCGACACATCGCCAAACAGCTGCTGGGGGAGCCTGTCATGTCACGCCTTTTTGCCTATTCTTCACGTGCCCAAGTTCGAGGAGCGGTCTTCGGACTCACAGCCGCATTGCTTCTCTCTGGCTGCCAGGGAGGCAGCACTCTCGGCGGTTCTCCTTCCGAAACAAGCTCGACAACGGCGTCACCCACCTCGGGAGTTTCGTCGCCAGGTCCTACTGCTACTGAATCTTCAGGGAGTGCTGCTCCCGCCGCTGTGTACAAGCCAGCCGACGCGAAGGGCAAGGCAGAGAATGTGCCCGTGCCGGTGATGCCTGAGCTCGCGAAGGAGAACTCGCAGGCGGGGTTGGAGGCGTTTATCCGGTACTGGTTTCAGTTGTTCAGCTACGCATACGAGACAGGCGAAACGACTGGCGTGACACAGCACTCTTCGATGACATGTGTGCTCTGCCAACACCTCGTAAAATCCATAAACGCCAACTACACCGGCAATCGCTGGCTCATGGGGGGAAGCTTTCAGACGCCGGTAGTCGAGGTCCTCTGGGATCCAGCATTGTCTTCGCAGCAGGGCAAGGTGCAGGTAATTCAGCAGGAAATTCGCTACTTCGATCCAGGTGGATCGGAAAGTCGCTCGGCGACCGCAGCAACCAATGACGCCGCTGCCTTCTTTGCTGACTATCGCGACGGTTCTTGGCTGACCACGGACGTGGGCATCATCCGATGATGTTTTTGAAGGCTGCGTACGCTGTCGCGCTTGCGGTCACACTACTCATTCCAACGTTCGAGGATGCGACAGCTATTAGGGTCGCTTTGGAACGGAACACTGAATCCAAAGCAGAGCCTGCCCCAGACGCAGGTTTCCAGGAGGGCTCGGCGTACGTGGGCGCCGTGTGGCAATTCGATCCCGCCACCGGGAAGTCATCCCCGAAGCTGGACGGCCCGTTCGCCGCTGAAGATCCCAACCAGTACATGGCGGATACCCACTGCCGGGCAGACGGTCCCGACACCGTCGATCCCGGCTGCCTGGCCTTAAGCTGCCCCGCCACAACACCGGGCGGCGATGAAGGAACACCGGTGATCTGGAAACAAGCACCCAAGTCCATTTCCAACCCCGGCTGGACCAACTGGATCCCAGTCAGTGGACCCACGTGCCTGTACGACGCCAAACCCGAGAACGTCCTGGCCAACATCGCAACCCGGATCCTGAACGACTTCCGCCAACTGCCCGTCAACCCCGGAACCCTCGAAGCCCAACCCTTCCCCCACACCCTCAAAGGCGGACCCACGAACTTCTACACCACCGCCAAAGAACAAGCCTTCGACGTCACCATCCTCGGCCAAGCAGTCCACCTGACAGCTACCCCGGCAAACTTCACCTACAACTTCGGCGACGCCACCACCCTCGGGCCCACCCCGGTAGCCGGCTACTCCATCCCCGAAGCCGACTGGCTCCTCAATGACACCCGAACCAGCCACAGCTACACAGCAACAGGGAACTACCCCGCCACCATCACCACCAACTTCACCGGCACCTACTCCGTCAACAACGGCCCACCACTGCCCATCAACGGAACCCTGGACCTCACCACAGCACCCAAAACCATCCAGGTCTGGAAAACAGAAAAAGCACTCGTCGCCGACACCTGCCAGGAAAACCCCAAATCCTGGGGCTGCCCCGACGCCGTGACCAGTCACTGACACGAGTCAAGAGGCCAGAACGTGTGGCTTCCTGACCCTCATAGAGACAAAAAGGGATCCACTTCGCTGGAAAAGTGCAGCTTTGGCCCAAAGAAGGTCAGGAGGCCACGGCACGTTAAGGGATCAGGAGAACCAGGTGTCCGGCGGGCCCATGAACAGGAGGAAGCTGAACACGCCAGCCACGCCCACCAGAACAATCGCAACGGCCAGGATCGGGTTTCCGAGAACCCAAGCCTGAAGCTTCTCCAGCCCACCTTGAGGTTTCTCTCCGCCGGCAGCCAGGCGCCAACCGCCTGCAAGGAGACCCCGACGATCGAGCGACTTTTCCATGGGAATCGTGGCATATGGGATCACTGCGGAGACGATGGCAAGCAGTCCCGTGCGGGCCGGCCATTTCTGGTTGATCCATGTGAAGGCGGCTGTCGCTGCATAGCAAAGGAAGACAAAGCCATGAATGCCTCCGGCTATGCTGACGCCTACCTCCGTGGTGTGCGTGACGTACTTAAGGAACAGCCCAATCAGCAGCAGCGTCCACGTCACAGCTTCGGCAAAAGCAACGGTACGAAACAGGGTGCGGGGCTGCATGGAAGTCCTTGGCTGGGAAACGGGAGTCACGTCCAATTTACCGTGGCAGGACAAACACGTTCACCCCGGGAGAGGAAGCGAGTCCCGGTTCCGGATCTGCGAGTCCCCGAATTCAACCGGCACTGGCGCAATCTCCATCTGCGGCTCATGGCGGGTCCGTGCTTTACCGACGGCGATATGCGGCAACCAGCGTGGCGACCTGTAGCCAAGGGCCGGAGAACTCAGGATGAAGTCGTCAATGTTGTCCAGGCCCAGGTCATCCAAAAGCACATGGAGCCCCTGGACCAGAAGGGCCTGATAGTCGTGCACCTCTTGAGGAACGTCCACTTCCAGTCCCATGAGGCGGCCACCGCCCAGGGGGATCAGTTTGTCCGATTTTCCCAGGAAACCCTGCAACACAGGCAACTCGGTCAACCAACCCACAATCTCTGGAAGTACGTTCTCTGACCGGGACATTCCTTTGGTCCAGGCTTCAATATCCTGGACCAAATCATCGAGGATACCCACGTGCAGCAACGTCATGTGCAGCCCTTGCGGCTTCCGGAGGAAGTCGACGTAACGGTTCAGTCCCTCATAATCGGATTGCCCGCCACCTACGCGGAGGACAGGCACCTCGATGGTGATCCGGGATCCATGCGGTTTGCCTCCAGCGGGGTTACTGGCCGTCATGCATGACATTATGCGCCGTTCGCAGCTCCCGTGGCAGGCCCTCAACGCAAGCCGGACGCCGCCGTCGTACTTAACGCCTTACTTCCTGGAGCGGGCCTGAACCAGATTCGCAAACGGTAGGCGGCCATGTGTCGCAATGAAATCAGCATGGTAGTCGGCCTCGGCTGTGTTCACGTCGGAAGGAGGGAGTTCCTTCCACGCGATGATCAGGTCCAAGGCATCCCGGAGCTGCCAGATGAGGCGGGCGTCCCAGACAACGGTGGGTCGCCCGCGGCCGTAATCCATGAACTCCTGGATCTGCTTCCGAAGCCCCCGATTTCCCTGACTTCCGGCGCTGGCTTTGCCCAAGTACAAAAGGGAAGCATCCGGAACCCACTCCGCTTCCAAAGCTTCCCGCTTGAGGGACGGGTCCTTTTTCTTGAAGGTGCCCGCGGTGCTCTTGTTGAGGAAAACTGGCTCGAAGCCAGCAGGGCAAAGCAGGGCAAAGACCCCGGGACCCTGGGGGATGCGCATGACGTCGAGTTCGTCCAAGGCTCGGAAGCCCGTGAAACCTTCGGCGGTGAGGGACTTTTTGGTGAAGAGCATGGTCCATTGTGTCAACCGCACGCTCTGCTTGCTTCCCCTCCAAGTCGCCGTACGGCGACATTTTCGAGGGTTGCCGTACGGCGTCAGGAGTTCCAAAGCCTGAAGCAAGCCTTTCAGCGTTGACACAGCCTTGTGACCCGTGCCATATTCGATAACGTGAACCTGTCAGACAGCCGGACAGCCGGACAGCAAGCCCCTCAGGGCTCCTCCGCTGGGCATACGCCGATCTCGCGCATTTCCGCGGCTGAGGCGGTCTTCGCGGCACTGAGAAGGGCTATCGAGGGCGGCCAGTTCGATATCGGCACCAAGCTGAGCTCTGAAGCAACGCTGGCGGCCCAGTATGGCGTGAGCCGCTCGGTCATCCGCGAAGCCCTGCGGTCCTGCAACACACTGGGTTTGACCGTGACCAAGACCGGCAAGGGCACGTTCATTGTGGCCAACAAGGTCGCCAATGACCTTACCTTGGGCCAGTACAGTGCGCGTGATCTGAACGAAGCACGTCCGCACATTGAGATTCCCGCAGCCGGACTGGCAGCCCAGCGCCGCACGGAAGAAGAACTTGAGCACCTGAAGGACATCGTCCAGGAGATGCTCAACGAGAACGATCCCGAAGCCTGGGTAAACCTGGACGCCAGCTTCCATTCCGCCGTCGCCCGGGCCAGTGGCAACCGGGTGTTCGCCAGCGTCGTCTCCGATATCCGCGATGCCTTGGCCAACCAGTCTGAAACCCTCAACCTCGTCGCCGACCGGCAACACCGCTCGGACGAGGAACATGTTGCCGTGCTGAACGCAATCGAAGCAGGCGACGCCGAAGCAGCGAGCAAAGCGATGGCCGATCACCTTCAGGCCGTCAGCGTCGCACTGGACACGATCCTCAGCAAATGAACCACCCAAAGGACACCATGCCCCAAGTGACCGCGGCAGCAGCGGCCCAAACAGCACAGAGAACGCCCAACCACGTCCCGCTCGTCGAACAGACCCGCGACGGCCTGGTGGAGAGCATCCACTATGGATCGCTGATCGCCCTGAACGCCGATGGCAGCAGTGCCATCGAAGCCGGCGAGCCGGACGCGCCGATGTATCCGCGTTCCTCCCTTAAGCCGCTGCAGGCCGTAGCCCTCCTCCGTGCAGGCTTGGACATCCCCCAGAACCTCCTCGCCCTGACGGCGGCCAGCCACTCGGGCAGCAAAGCGCATCGCGACGGCGCCGCCGAAATCCTGGCGCTTCATGGCCTGACCGAAGCGGCGCTGGGCAACAGCACTGACCTGCCATACGGCGTCGTTGAGCGCGAAGAGTGGCTCCGCGCCGGCAATGGCCCCACCCAACTTGCCCAGAACTGCTCCGGCAAGCACGCATCCATGACCGCAGTTTGCGTCATCAACGGTTGGCCCGTGGAGGGCTACCTGAACCCGGAACACCCGCTTCAGGTCCTGGTTCGTGACACCATCACCGAACTTACTGGCGAGGATGCAGCCGCAGTGAGCACTGATGGCTGCGGCACCCCGCTTTTTGCCCACACGCTTCACGGCATGGCCCGCGCTTACGGCCGCATCGCCGCCGCTGACCAAGGCACCGACGAGGGCAAGGTTGCCCACGCCATGCGCCGCTTCCCGGAGATGGTGGCCGGCGAAGGCCGCGACGTCACTGCGCTGATGCGCGCCGTCCCGGGGCTGCTTGCCAAGGACGGTTTTGAAGGCCTCCAGCTTGTGGGGCTGCCGGACGGCCGCGGCGTGGCTGTGAAGATTTCCGACGGCGGTGACCGCGCCCGCATGCCCGTCACCGTTGAGGTCCTCCGCCAGTTGGGCGTCGACGGCGGCAGCCTGGACACGCTTCAAAGCCCACCGGTGCTGGGCGGCGGCCTTCCGGTCGGCGAGCTCCGTGCAGCGCAATTTTTCAGCAAGAACTAAACCAAGGACAGCTATGACCACCGTCGATCAGGCGATCCCCATCCGTTCCGAACACGACCTCCTGGGGGACCGCGATATTCCCGGGAACGCCTACTGGGGCGTCCACACCCTGCGGGCTATCGAGAACTTCCCCATCACAGGACAGCCGCTGTCCACCAACCGCCACTTGGTCCGCGGCCTCGCTGCGGTAAAACAAGCGGCAGCTCGCACCAACCATGAGCTCGGCCTGCTGGATGCCGAACGCGCCGGAGCCATCGATCAGGCGTGCCAGGACGTCATGGATGGCATGCTCCAGGAACAGTTCATGGTGGACGTGATCCAGGGCGGCGCGGGCACCAGCTCCAACATGAACGCCAACGAGGTCATCGCCAACCGTGCTTTGGAAATCCTTGGCCACCCCAAGGGCGATTACTCAAAGCTGCACCCGAATGACCACGTCAACCTCAGCCAATCCACCAACGATGTCTACCCCACCGCGGTGAACCTCGCCACGATCTTCTCGGTGAAGGAACTCCTCCTCGCCCTGGAAGAGCTCGAGCTGGCGTTTGCCGAGAAGGGCCGTGAATTCCGCACGGTAGTGAAGATGGGCCGCACCCAGCTTCAGGATGCCGTGCCCATGACCTTGGGTCAGGAATTCGGTGGATACGCCGTGACCATTGCCGAGGACCGGGCTCGCCTGGACGAATCCCACATGCTGATCCACGAGATCAACCTTGGCGCCACTGCCATTGGCACGGGCCTGAACGCGCCAGTCGGTTACGCAGATGCTGCCTGCCGTCATCTGGCCGAAATCACTGGCCTTCCGCTCCTCACGTCGGCGGACCTCATTGAGGCCACACAGGATGTTGGCGCCTTCGTGCACCTGTCCGGCGTCCTCAAGCGTGTGGCAGTGAAGCTCTCCAAGATTTGCAACGACCTCCGCCTGCTGTCCTCTGGACCGCGTGCGGGTTTGGGCGAGATCAACCTGCCGGCCGTACAGTCCGGCTCGTCGATCATGCCCGGCAAGATCAATCCGGTGATCCCGGAAGTGGTCAGCCAGGTGGCGTACGAAGTCATCGGCAACGATGTCACAGTCACCATGGCCGCGGAGGCGGGCCAGCTTCAGCTGAACGCCTTCGAACCGATCATTGTGCACAGCCTGCACAAGAGCATCTCCCACCTGGAAGCAGCGTGCCGCACCCTTACGGCACGCTGCGTCCGGGGCATCACCGCAAACACCGAACGGCTACGGCTTACCGTGGAGCAGTCGATCGGTCTCGTCACGGCATTGAACCCCCACATCGGTTATGCCTCCGCCACGGCCATCGCCCAAGAAGCGTTGGCTACCGGCAAGGGTGTTGCAGAACTCGTCCTGGAGCACGGTCTGCTGACCGCTGCCCAGCTTGAGGAACTGCTCAGCCCGGAACGTCTGGCAAACCTGAGCAAGTAAGCCGAAACCGGCCAGTAAGCCCAGCGGCTCAAGAGAGCCGTCGCGCCCGATAAAGGCACACCCCCGAGGCCCTGTCCTGCGCTCCGGCCCCCGACCGGACCCGTCCAGGACACCCCCAACAGGACACCCCTAAGGATTCCAATGACCAACCCACCCATTACGGACCACACGGTCCCGGCCCAAGCGCATGCCAGCGAGAAAGCCCTCCACACGGAGGACAAGGGCTACCACAAGGATCTGAAGCCCCGCCAGATCCAGATGATCGCGATCGGCGGTGCAATCGGCACCGGTCTGTTCCTCGGCGCCGGTGGCCGCCTCAATGCGGCCGGCCCTTCGCTCGTCATCGCGTATGCCGTATGTGGCTTCTTCGCATTCCTGATCCTCCGCGCTCTCGGTGAACTCGTTCTCCACCGCCCCTCGTCTGGATCCTTCGTTTCCTACGCCCGTGAGTTCTTCGGCGAGAAGGCAGCTTTCGTTTCCGGCTGGTTCTACTGGATCAACTGGGCCACCACCACCATCGTGGACATCACAGCAGCGGCGCTGTACATGAACTTCTTCGGCAAATACGTCCCGTGGATCGGTGTGGTTCCACAGTGGGCGTGGGCGCTCATCGCACTTGTTGTGGTCCTGAGCCTGAACCTGGTCTCGGTCAAGGTCTTCGGCGAGCTTGAATTCTGGTTCGCCCTGGTCAAGGTCGCTGCCTTGGTGGCCTTCCTGGTGGTAGGCAGCTACTTCGTCATCTTCGGCACCCCCGTCGAAGGCCAGGAAGTTGGCTTCAGCCTCCTCTCGGACAATGGCGGCATCTTCCCCAATGGCATCCTTCCCATGATCATCCTCATGCAGGGCGTGCTGTTCGCTTACGCATCGATCGAGCTCATCGGCACCGCCGCCGGTGAAACTCCGAACCCGGAGAAGATCATGCCCAAGGCCATCAACTCCGTGGTCTTCCGTATCGCAGTGTTCTACGTTGGCTCGGTAATCCTGCTCGCTCTGCTGCTCCCGTACACCTCCTACGAAAAGGGCGTCAGCCCGTTCGTCACGTTCTTCGGTTCCATCGGCATCCAGGGCGTGGACGTGATCATGAACCTCGTGGTCCTCACCGCGGCGCTGTCCTCGCTGAACGCCGGCCTGTACTCCACCGGGCGTATCCTGCGCTCGATGTCCGTTGCCGGCTCCGCCCCGAAGTTTGCCCAGCGCATGAACAAGGCTGGCGTCCCCTACGGTGGCATTGCGATCACGGCAGGCGTCTCGCTGCTCGGCGTTCCGCTGAACTACCTCGTCCCGTCACAGGCGTTCGAAATCGTCCTGAACGTTGCTTCCGTCGGCATCATCGTCACGTGGGCCACCATTGTCCTGTGCCAGATGCAACTCAAGCGCTGGGCAGACAAGGGCTGGCTCAAGCGCCCGTCCTTCCGGATGTTTGGTGCGCCGTACACGGGTTACCTCTCGCTCCTGTTCCTGGTGGGCGTGTTGGTGATGGTCTTCATCGACTCCCCGCTCACCATGCTGGTCACCGCGATCGCATGCGCACTGATGGTGGTCGGCTGGTACCTGTGCCGCAAGCAGATCCATGAGCTTGCTGCGACCCGCGACGGCTACACCGGCAGCGCCCCGGTGGTTGCGAACCGTCCCATGCGCGGCGGCGACTCTTAACAGGCCCCAAACAGCGCCCGACGGCGGCACCCGGGTTCCGTAACAACGGACCTGAGTGCCGCCGTCGTTGGTTAACGCATCCAAGTGGGTAGCAGATCAGACTGTTCTCAGCGCTGAAAACGACGTGACCTGCTACCTGATTGGGGCGAGTTCGCGCCTAAGCCAAACATCCGATGATTGGCGACTACTATGGACCCATGGCTGTCACAGATGAGGCGATTGGCAAGATCAAGGACATGCTGATCCGCGGGGAACTCAAGGCCGGGGATCGGCTTCCGCCGGAGAAGGAACTGAGCGAGCGGCTCGGCCTGTCACGCAGTTCGCTGCGTGAGGCGGTGAAGGCGCTGGAGCTGATCCGCGTGCTCGATGTCCGCCGCGGCGACGGAACCTACGTCACCAGCCTCGATGCCAAGCTGCTCAACGAAGCCGTGGCCTTTGTTGTTGACCTGCATCAGGACCGCTCCATCCTCGAGCTCTTTGAGGTCCGACGAATCCTGGAACCGGCCACGGCCCACCTCGCTGCCGGCAAGATCGGTCCGGCCGAGCTCATGGCACTCCGGGCCACTATGGATGGCATCGATGAAAACACCGACGTCGAAGAACTGGTAGCCCACGACCTCGAATTCCACAGCATCATTACCGAAGCCGCGGGGAACGACTACCTTGGCAGCCTGTTGGAGGCCCTGTCCAGCAGCACGGTTCGTGCGCGGATCTGGCGTGGCCTGACGCAGGAAAAGGCCGTGGCGCACACCCTTGCCGAGCACCGCGCGATCGCCGATGCCTTGGAACGGGGCGACGCCGAACTGGTCCGGGCACTCGTGACCGTCCACATCAGCGGTGTGGAGAACTGGCTGCGGCAGGCACTCTAACCCGGGGAAGCTAATCCTGTGGAATCGGCGTAACCGGCAGCCCGTACGTACGAATCGCGGTCGCCTCGAGCACGGCATCCTGTTCCGGGACGCTCAGTGAAGACACGAGTTCCAACAACACATCCAGGGTCCTGCCGTAGGGCGCACCGAGCGTGCTGACCGGCCAGTCGCTGCCGATCATCAATCGATCGGGGCCGAAGGCTTCCAACCCTTCGTCGAACAGTGACCGCAACGAATCGTCCGAATACTCCACGCCGGGCAGGTGCAAGCCGGACAATTTAGCCACCGTGTTGGGCAGGCGCCCAAGTTCTCGAAAATCAGAGCGCCAGAGGTCCATCGCAGTCGCGTCTGCAAGGGGCGGCTTGCCGAGATGATCCAGGACCACGGTCAGCTCAGGAAGTTCGCGGGCAAGCCGGACAGTGGCTCCCAAGTGACGTGGGAAGGCATCGGGGACGTCGAAGGCCAGGCCGCGCGCGGCAACCAAGGCCAGGGATTCCCGTACCGAGGGCAGGTCAAGGAAGTCGTCGCGGGGATCGTCGTGCACCAAGTGCCGGACTCCCCTGAACACGGAATGAGCGGCGAACGCGTCCAACTGTTCCGCAGCTTGGGTTATCGAGTCCAGTTGGACCCACCCCACGAGGCCGAGCACCCAAGGATTGCGCGCGGCCACCCCCAGCATGCTCTGGGTGTCGGCAACCGTATCGTCCGCCTGGACCAGCACCGCTCCCCTGATCCCCGCTGCGGCCAGGACCTCTGCGGCCTCATCCTCGCCGAAGCTGCGGAACAGCGCGCCGTGCTGCGGGCCCAGCCATGAGTAGGGTCGGACACCTCCAGTCACAAAGGCATCCAGATCCCATAGGTGCAGATGAGCGTCAATCACGGCCCAGAGCCTCCAACGCGTCCCACAATTCTTCCGGCACGGATTCCTCCATACGGCTGGCGTTCGAGGTGACCTGCTCAGGTCTGCTGGCTCCGACTGTCACATTCACCACGGCCGGATGCCGCAAGGGGAACTGGAGTGCCGCCGTCGGAAGTTCAACGCCGAAATCCCGGCAGACCGCGGCAAGTGCCCGCGCACGCTCGACCAGTTCACGCGGGGCGCGGTCGTAGTTGTAATGCGCGTCGTCGGGGACTTCGGGACGGGCCAGCAGCCCGGAGTTGTAGACACCAACATTCACGACGCCGGTGCGGCGCTCCACGCAGCGGTCAAGCAGCGGGACGCTGGGCTGCTCAAGCAGCGTGTAGCGGCCTGCGAGCATGACGAGGTCCAGGTCCGCGGCCTCGACACACTCCAGGGCTGCCTCCGCGGAGTTGGTGCCGACGCCGATAGCTTTGACCACCCCTTCTTCGCGCAGTTTCTCCAGCGCCGGAAGGGCCTGGGAGATCCCGGCCTGGAGATCGTGAACATCGGGATCGTGGAGGTACGCGATATCCACATGGTCCAGGCCCAGGCGTTCCAAGGAATCCTCGAGGCTTCGGCGGATGCCGGCTTCGGTGAAATCCCATACGCGCCTGCTGGTAGCGGGGACGTCGAAGCCCTCGTCGTCCATTGCCGACCCGTCCTTTGCCAAGCCGGCATCGGGGTTGGTTTCCAGCAGGCGGCCCACTTTGGTGGAGATGACGAAGTCTTCCCGGGGTTTGTCCCGGAGGACAGCGCCCAATCTTTGCTCAGACAAGCCCAGGCCGTAGTGCGGTGCGGTATCGAAATAGCGAAAGCCTGAGTCCCAAGCGGCCAGCACAGTAGCCAAGGCCTCCCCATCAGGAATCGCCTTGTACAGATTCCCGATGCCGGCCGCACCGAATCCGAGCCGGCCGAGGTTAAGTGGTTCCAGGTTCATGGCAGCTCCCATACTTTCTGGATACCCGAATCGTTCCCGGAGTAATCGTCCTGAACCTCAAGAAGTTCGGCCATTCGCGCCTGCCAAGGAACGTTCGCCGGATGATCCGCGAGTGCATGGCGCATGGCTTGGTAGTCTTCGACGTCCACCACGTGGAAAAGGTCCAGCCCGCTGCGCCAGATCCGCCAATTCCGTACGCCGGCTCCTTTAAGTGCTTCAACGAGTTCGGGCGGGATGTTCGCGTGGACATCGGCGTATTCCTCTTCGGTTCCAGGTTTGAGCCGGGTGTGGAGGGCGATGCTTTCAGTCATTGAAATCCCCCGGCTTCAGGAACAGTTCAAGTACGGGCAATGCGACGTCGGGCCGTTGGACCGGGAGCTTGATGGTCAGCGTCCCGGCTGGTTGGCCGCCGGGAGTGATGTTGATGGCTTGCTGTCCGGGGTCCATCTCTTGGAGGAAAACCTCGGACGCATCGTTGAGGAGTTGGGCGTACTCCACCTTGCCAGCCAGGCCCGGGAGATGGACGTATTCAAAGGGCCACGCGAAGAGGTGCACGTACAGCCGGTCCCCGCGCTGGGTGTAGCGGGCATCCGTTGGTGCTGTGAACTGCGATGTTCCTGCACCGTAAATCGACCGGGAGTGCAGTTGCATCCATTCGCCGATCCCTTCGAGGGAGGCGAGCGCCCGGGGGTCGATGCTGCCCCGGCCTGTTGGGCCTACGTTGAGCAGCAGGTTGCCGCCTTTGGAGACGCCATCCACCAGCATTCGGATGAGCAGGTCCACGGATTTGTCGTTGAGGTTGTCGCGGTCGTAACCCCAGCTGCCATTCAAGGTCTGGCAGGCCTCCCAGGTGGCGGGGACGCCGTCGACCATCATGGGACCTGCTGGCTGGTATTGCTCAGGGGTGACAAAGTCTCCGGGGATGCCCAGGCGGTCGTTGACCACTATGCCCGGCTGGAGTTCCCGCACCATGGCAAGCAGGGTTTCGGAGTCCCAGTCCTTGGCGCCCTTGCCGCCCCAGAACTCTGCGTGTCCGTCTCCTGCGTAGGAGAAATCGAAGAACAGGTAGTCGATGGTTCCGTAGTTGCTGAGGAGCTCCCGGACCTGGCCATGAAGGTACTCGCGGTAGCGTGCCATGTCGCGCCCGGCATTGAGGCTTTCGACGTCGGTGGCGTTGCGTTGCGGGTGCACTCCATCGATGGTGAAGTCGGGGTGGTGCCAGTCGATCAGCGAATGGTAGAAACCGACTTTGAGCCCTTCATCCCGCAGCGCTTGAACGTAGGGTGCGATCAGGTCACGACCGGCTGACGTGCTGGTGGCTTTGTAGTCCGTCAGGGCTGAGTCCCACAGGCAGAAACCGTCGTGATGCTTGGTGGTGAGGACCACGTACTTCATGCCGGCCCTGCGCGCGGCCCGTGCCCACTCGTTTGGATCGTAGAGATCGGGGTCAAAGCGCCGGAAGTATTTGGAGTACTCCTCCACAGTGGTTTCCTCCCGGTTCATCACCCACTCATGCCGGGCCGGCAGGGCGTAGAGGCCCCAATGGACAAACATGCCAAAGCGTGACTCTTCGAACCAAGGTGCGTGCTGGATCAACGGGATACCTTCCGTGTGCCGGAGTTGGCGGTGCTTTTTGGAGCGACAGGGCAGGATTGGGAGGGGCACAGAGGGGCACAGCCCCTCCCAATGCGGGTGATTCTATTGGTAGAGGTTGGGCTTGATGGTCTCGGAGTCGATGTTCTTGGCGTCATACCAGTAGAAGCCAGTGTCGATCTTGCCTGGCAACTTCTCACCCTTGATTGCGGCAACGGCGGCCTTGATTGTCTCGTAGCCGATGCCAACCGGGTTCTGGGTGACGGCGCCTGCCATGAGTCCGGACTTGATGGCGTCGATTTGGGCCTTGCCGGAGTCGAAACCGACGATCGTCAGCTTGCCCTTGAGGCCGAGCTCCTCCACGGCCTTGACGACGCCGATTGCCGAACCTTCGTTGGTTCCGTACATGCCTTTGAGGTTGGGGTTGGCGGTGATGATCGCCTTGGCTGCGTCTGCCGAGAGAAGCTGATCGCCACCGGCGTACTGGATGGCGACGATCTTGACGCCCGGGTGGTTCTTCTCGATGTATTCCTTGAAGCCGTCCCGACGGTCCGTGCCTGACTTGGATGTTTGGTCGTGGCCGATGATGGCGATCTCGCCCGATCCACCAATCAGTTCAGCGAGGTGCTTGGCAGCCTCGGCCGCTGCCGCCTTGTTGTCGGTGGATGCCGTGGTGGCCGGGATGGTGGAGTCAACGCCGGAGTCGAACGCAATGACGGGGATGTTCTTGCTCTTGGCTTGCTCCAGGAGGGGCGTGGCGGCCTGTGAGTCCAGTGCTGCGAAGCCGATTGCTGCAGGCGACTTGCCCAGGGCGGTGGTGAGCATCTGGATCTGCTGGTCCACGTCCTTCTCCGTGTTCGGACCCTCAAAGCTGATCTCGACGTTGAATTCCTTGGCAGCCTTGTCCGCTCCTTGCTTTACGGCCTGCCAGAACTGGTGTTGGAAGCCTTTGGACACGACGGCGATGTACGGCTTGGCGCCGTCTGCTGCTGCCCCGCTGGCGGTGGCAGATCCCGCCGGTGCCTCGCAGCCGGCGATAGCGACGGCACCGAGGGCGAGGCCGGTGAGGGTAAGGAAGGAACGGCGGTTGTGGATGGACTTGCTCACGATTGAAGACTCCCTTTTTCTGAGGATGCGTTCTGGAGAGGATGCGGGTGGTTGGAGCGGAAGCGCAAAGGCTATTTGGTGGTCTCCTTCCTGCGCAGCATGTCCAGATAGACTGCTACGAGGATCACGACGCCGATTGCCACGTTCTGCTATTCCTGCGGCACGGAGATGATGCGCAGGCCGTTGGTGAGCACGGACATGATGAGGGCGCCGATCACTGTTCCGACGATGGAGCCTTTGCCTCCGGCCAGGGATGTCCCACCGATCACGACGGCGGCAATCGCCTGCAGCTCGTAGCCCATGCCTTGCCCCGGCTGGGCGGAGTTGAGGCGGGCTGCAATGATGACGCCGGCCAGGCCTGTGAAGGCTCCGGCAGCCGTGTAAATCCACAACTTCCAGTTCCGGACGTTGATGCCCGAAAGTGCTGTGGCTTCCTCGTTGGAGCCGATGGAAAAGGTGTAACGGCCCAAGAGCGTCTTGCTCATGACAAGCCCGGCCAGTACGGCCACTGCGAAGAAGATGAATACCGCGTTGGGAACCACCAGGCCCGGGATGGGCTTGCCGAGGGCGAGGTTGGCGAAGCCTTCAGTGCTGGTGAAATAGATGGGCTTGGTTCCGGAAACCACCAGGGCCATGCCCTGCGCCACGAGCATGGTGGCCAGGGTGGCAATGAACGGTGGAATCTTCAGGAAGGAAATAAGGAATCCATTGACCGCACCGATGACGGCTCCCATCAGGATGCCGCCAATGACGCCGGCCCACAGTGGCAGACCGAGATAAGTCAGGACCACTCCTGTCATGACCGAGCACAGGCTCATCCCGGTGCCCACGGAGAGATCAATGCCGCCGGTAATGATCACGAACGTCGCGCCCAAGGCCAACAACCCGATCACCACTGTGGAGAGCAGGATGTCCGAAAGATTGCTCGGCACCAGGAACCGTGAGTTCATTGCGCCGAAAAAGATCACCAGGACAATGAGTGAACCGAAGGCCAGGAGCTGTTGAAGGGATGAACGGAACCGGGTAGCCAGGTCACGTACGGGCTTCTGTTCGGCGGGTCCGGGCTTTGTACCCTGGTTGCGGGACGCGGGGGTCTCTACAAGGCTCATGCTGTCATTGCTCCTGGTGTGGCGATGGCGCGGCGGGTGGCCAGCTCCATGATTTGTTCCTGGGTGGCTTCAGCGTTGCTGAGGAAGCCTGTGATCCGGCCTTCGGCCATGACGGCGATCCGGTGGGACATGCGCAGGATCTCGGGAAGCTCCGAGGAGATCATGATGATTGATTTCCCGCCGTCTGCCAGTTCGTTAAGGAGCCGGTAAATTTCCTCCTTGGCACCAACGTCGATTCCGCGTGTGGGTTCATCAAAGATGAGAATGTCGCAATCCTTGACGAGCCACTTCGCGATCACGATCTTCTGCTGGTTGCCGCCCGAGAGATTGCGCGCCAGCTGGTGGATGGATGGCGTTTTAATCCGCAGCTTCCTGCTGTATTCCTCAGCAGTCCGGCGCAATGCCGAATCCTTGATGAAACCGCCCGGTGCATTCGCGGCGAGCGAAGAGAGCATGATGTTCTCCTTCACGTCCCGCTCAAGCATGAGGCCAAGATGCTTGCGGTCCTCGGACAGGTAGCCGATGCCCAGCTTCGCGGCAGCGGCAGGGTTGGCGATGGCCGCGTCAGCGCCGCGCACCTGTAGCCGGGTGAACGTGGCACGATCAGCGCCCACCAAGGCACGCGCCACTTCCGTTCGACCTGCGCCCATGAGCCCCGCGAAGCCGAGGATTTCGCCGCGTCGGAGGTCGAAGCCGACATCCCGCAGCAAGGCTCGCGTCGATAGCCCCTCAACCGAAAGCACGACGTCGTTACGCACCTCGGCGGGGACCGCCGTCGGGCGCTGTTCTCCCGAAATCTGACGCCCCACCATCAAGGAAATGACTTCCTTCATGGTGGTCTCCGCTGTGCTGACAGTGTCCACGTACTCGCCATCGCGGATGACGGTGATCCGCTGTGAGATCTGCTTGAGTTCGTCCATGCGGTGTGAGATGTAGATGACGCCTGTGCCGGGAGAGATGAATCCACGGATGATCTGGTGCAGGGCGGCCACCTCGGCGTCGTTCAGGGCTGCCGTTGGCTCGTCCATGATGATCACTTTGGAATCGTGGCTGAGTGCTTTCGCGATCTCCACCATCTGCTGCTTGGCGACCGTCAGATGCCCCACTTTCTGACGGGGATTCAGCTGCAGCCCGATTCGGTCCAGCAGCTCCTGGGTCTGGTGGTTAAGGGCCCGTTCGTTCAGTACTCCGAAGCGCCGGGGTTCGCGGCCGATGAAAATGTTCTGGGCCACGGTGAGGTCCGGCATCAGGTTGAATTCCTGGTGGATGATGCTGATGCCCAGTTCCTGCGCGTGCTTGGGACTGTCCGGCACAAAGGCCGTTCCGTTCAGCTCAAAGGTGCCGCTGTCCGGTGTGTAGATGCCGGAAAGCAGCTTCATCAGCGTGGACTTTCCGGCACCGTTCTCTCCCACGAGCGCAAGGACTTCACCATCGCGAAGCTCCAGCCCCATGTTGTTCAGGGCGCGGACTCCGGGGAAACTCTTGCTGACTCCATGGAGGGAGAGCAGCGGTGGTGCTTGCTGGGTCATGCGATCACTTCCTTGTGAGCGTGCACGTGCTGTCGCGGTACGTTATCGGGCCCAGACGGGGCCGTCGGGGAAGGCGTATTCGGCCAGTGTTTCACGCACCATTTCGTTGCCCGCGCCAGGAGCCGACGGCGGCCAGTACACGCCGCTTCGGACGTCCACCGGGGAGATGAAATGCTGGTGCAGATGGTCCACGAACTCGATCATCCTGCCATCCTTTGTGCCTGAAACGGCAACGAAGTCGAACATGGACAGGTGCTGAACGGCCTCGCACAGCCCCACGCCACCGGCGTGAGGACAAACAGGCACACCGAACTTGGCAGCCAGCAGCAGGATGGCGATGTTCTCGTTGACCCCTGCCACCCGGGCTGCATCAATCTGCAGGACCTGGAGGGAACCGGCTTGGAGCATCTGCTTGAACATCACCCGGTTCTGTACGTGCTCCCCGGTAGCTACAGGGACAGGGTCCACCCCGCGGGCGATGGCTGCATGCCCCAGGACGTCATCGGGGCTGGTGGGTTCCTCGATCCAGGCGATGTCATAAGGCGCCAGGTGGGCCATCCAATCGATGGCTTCCTGGACATCCCAGCGCTGGTTGGCGTCCACCGCAATCCTGATGTCCGGGCCCACCGCCTCACGGGCAATTCCCACGCGCCGGATATCGTCCTCCAAGGAGGCCCCTACCTTGAGCTTGATCTGCGCAAACCCATCGGCCACGGCTTCCTTGGCCAGGCGCGTCAGTTTCTCGTCGCTGTAACCCAGCCAGCCCGGCGTCGTGGTGTACGCGGGGTAGCCTTCAGCACGAAGCGCCACTTTGCGTACCTCCCTGCCGGGCACCGCAGCCCGCAGGATCGCCAGCGCTTCATCCGGCGTGAGGGCATCTGTGAGGTATCGGAAGTCCACCAATGCCACGAGTTCCTCAGGACTCATGCTTGCGAGCAGTTCCCAGAGCGGCAGTCCGGCCCGCTTGGCCTTCAGATCCCAGAGGGCATTCACCACCGCGCCGATCGCCATATGCATGACGCCTTTCTCCGGGCCAAGCCAACGGAGTTGGGAATCGTGCACCATGAGCTTCCACGTGCCGCCCATGTCTGCCAGGAGATCCTCCACGTTGCGGCCCAGAATGTGGTCCCGAAGAGCGTCGAGGGCTGCCGTCTCTACCTCGTTTCCACGCCCGATCGTGAACACAAAGCCGTGGCCTTCATGACCATCACCGGCATCGGTGCGAATGATCAGGTACGCCGCTGAATAGTCGGGGTCCGGGTTCATCGCGTCCGAGCCATCGAGGTCCTGTGAGGTGGGAAAGCGGATATCGAAAGTGTCCACTGCGGTGATGACGCTCATTGTGCTCCTTGCTTGGCAGCCGGTCGGTGATCTAGGTAGAGCTAAACATCCGATGTCTGCCTTGTCAATGGGTCACATTTCCGTATTATGTAGTGAAACAGCACACTAGAGCTCGGATGTTAGTCCCAAACGCACGGAGGAAGCCATGACCTTGAAATTCGCCAGGCTGGGTACGGCCGGAAACGAACAACCGGCCGTCATCGCCAAGGACGCCGACGGCACAGAGAAGTACTTCGATCTCTCGCCGCTGACCAACGACATCGACGGCGTTTTCCTCGCCTCAGACGGCTTCACCCGCACCCGTGCAGCCCTCCAATCCGGGGAACTTCCTGAAATCCAAGCCGAAGGCCTGCGCATCGGAGCGCCTGTGGCCCGTCCAGGCTCGGTCATCTGCATCGGCCTGAACTACACCGCGCACGCCGCCGAATCCGGTGCGACGCCGCCCGAGGTACCGGTGGTTTTCCTGAAGCCGACCAACACCATCAGCGGACCTTTCGACGCTGCCCCCATCCCGCCGTCGTCGGAAAAGTATGACTGGGAGGTGGAATTGGCAATCGTGATCGGCAAGGAAGCGTCCTACCTTTCCTCCGTGGACGAGGCTAAAGTATGCATCGCCGGCTACGCAGTGGCCAACGACCTCTCCGAGCGCGACTACCAGATCCCGGGAGCCGCCGGACAATGGACCAAGGGCAAGTCGCTCCCCGCCTCCACTCCCCTGGGCCCGTGGCTGGTTCCCGCAGCTGACGTGGATGCCGGCAACCTCCGGCTGATGACCCTGGTCAACGGCGAAGCCCGCCAGGACTCGAACACCTCGGACATGATTTTCGATCCTGCCACGATCGTCCACCACCTCAGCCAGTACATGGTTCTGGAGCCGGGCGATGTCATCATCACCGGCACACCCGAGGGCGTGGCCCTGTCCGGTCGATTCCCGTACATCCAGCCCGGTGACGTGGTGGAACTGGAGATTGACGGCCTGGGACGCCAGCGGCAGGAATACTACCGCGCGCAGGCCGGGACTGTTTCCGCCGCCCCTGCCCACATCAACGCCTGATGGCATCCGTAGTGGGCAAGGAATTCGACGGCCTGGCAGCACTCGTGACCGGTGGAGCCTCCGGCATTGGAGCGGCCATCGCTGACCGGCTCGCCGCCGGTGGCGCGCAGGTGGCCGTCTTGGACCTGACACCGGAAACAAGCCCGCACTTCGGCGTGGAATGCAACGTGGCCGATGACGCCTCGGTGCGAACCGCCGTCGAGAATGTTGCCAAGGAGTTTGGCCGGCTGGACATAGTGGTCAACAACGCCGGCATAGGCGCCCAAGGCGACATCGCCGCAAACGACGACGACGAATGGCTCCGGGTCCTGAACATCAACGTCGTGGGAATCGCGCGCGTCAGCCGTGCGGCCCTGCCGTACCTGCGAGAGTCGCCGTCCGCGGCCATCGTGAACACCTGCTCGATTGCCGCGACCGCCGGGCTTCCCCAGCGGGCGCTGTACTCGGCGTCCAAGGGCGCGGTACTGTCCTTGACACTTGCCATGGCTGCCGACCACGTTCGCGAGGGCATCCGAGTGAACTGCGTCAACCCAGGCACTGTGGACACGCCCTGGGTGGGGCGCCTCCTGGATTCCGCCGCTGACCCGGCGGCTGAGCGCGCCGCCCTCAACGCCCGTCAACCGCACGGCCGGATGGTGGACCCGGCCGAGGTCGCAGGCGCGGTGGCCTACCTCGCGAGCCCGCTGTCCGGTTCGACGTCGGGAACCTCCTTGGCCGTCGACGGCGGCATGCAAGGCTTGCGGCTAAGGCCGGTTCAGTAGGGGTGCTCTGCTAGGGGATGCTGGGGTTGGGGCTGGTTTGGTGGCGTTTCAGTAGAGCCCGTTGAAGACGTTCCAGCCCCAACCGACAGTCTCGACGCCCTTCCAACCGCCTTGGCCATCGCCGTAGTACATCACCAGATCGCCAGCGGCATTCACGCCGTGGACATCGTTGAAACCGTCCCGGTTGAAGTCGCCAGCACTGCCGATCATCGTCAAGGCATCCCAACCCTGCCCAATCTGCCGCGCTATGGTCCATCCACCGTGGCCGTCGCCGCCATACAGATACAGGCGTCCGGCTTTGTCCTTCGCCAGAACGTCAACGTTGCCGTCTCCATCCCAGTCACCAGGCCCGATGAGCAGGTCCATGACGTCCCAGCCTTGGCCGACTTTCACGCGCGGATTCCAGCTGCCGAAGGGCTTGGACGGGTAGATGTAAAGGTCGCCGTTCGTCTCTGCGCTGAGGAGATCGTTCATTCCGTCCCCGTCGAAGTCCCCTGGTCCAATCGCAAGAACCGTCGGCTGCCACTCCCAGGTGGCTTGCGGGTACAGCGTATGGAACCCTCCGTCGCCCGTTCCCGGGTAGCGGTAGAGCATCGTAGAACTCTTCTCCGCCATGAGGTCGGCGATGCCGTCGTGGGTCACGTCGCCCGGGGCGATGATCGTGGTGAAAAAGCCCCACCCAGGACCTACATAGCGGGATTCCTTCCACCCTTTGACGTTGTCCTTACCGAGGTAGAGCATGAGTGCGCCGCCATGGGTACGGCCAACCAGCTCAAAAACCCCACGGCCGGTGAAGCCAGCCGCGCGCACCGGTCCCTGCGCTACGGCCGGTGTTGCTTCCGTGACCAGTTCCTGGCCGGGGCACTTGCCGGGCGAAGCCTTGACTGTTGCCGAGATTCGCCCGCCAAGGTCGTCTTTCTCCACAACGTAGAGTTTCGGGTCATAGAGCGGGTTCCCGTCTACGGGTTGGCCGTCCCGGAGCCATTGGACGGAGTAGCCAGGATCCCCGTCCCCTCCGCAGCCCGAAAAGTAGTCCTGGGCACCCTCAACGAACAGCGCCGAGCCGACAATAGGTGCACCGGAGATCTTCACGCCAGACGCATCCGCAGCGTGGGCAGGGGAAACGAAGCCCGAAACAACCAGCGCCGGACCGAACAACAGCGCCGCAATGCTTTTGATGATCGAGTTCTTTGGCGACATGCTCGCCCTCCCCCTAGTAGAGCCCGTTGAAAATGCTCCAGCCCCAACCGACAGTCTCGACGCCCTTCCAACCGCCGCGGCCATCGCCGTAGTACATGACGAGGTCACCCGCACTGTTGACGCCGTGGACGTCGTTGAAACCATCCCGGTTGAAATCGCCGGCGCTGCCAATCATCGTCAGCGTATTCCAGCCCTGGCCGATCTGGCGCGCCACCGTCCAACCACCGCGACCGTCTCCGCCGTAGAAATAGAGCCTCCCGGATTTGTCCTTTGCCAGGACGTCCACGTTGCCGTCCCCATCCCAATCGCCCGGGCCGATCAGAAGATCCATGACATCCCAGCCGTGGCCGACCAGGACGCCGGGCTTGATGACCCGCTCAAAACTTGAAGGAAAGAGATACAGCTCGCCGTTAGGTTCGCTTGCGAGCAGGTCATTCAGGCCATCTCCATCGAAGTCGCCAGGCCCCAGGACTTTATCAAAAGCATTCCAACCCGGACCGAAGCCATAGTCGATTTCGGGATTCTGGTAGGTGTGGAAACCGCCGTCGCCGGTGCCGTTGAACTGGAACATCCTCCCCTCACTGTTCGATGTGATGAGGTCGTTGACACCATCGTTCCCAAAATCGCCGGCGCCGATGATTCTGGTGAAGCCTTCCCAACCCGGCCCAACCTGCCGGACTTCCTTCCAGCCCTTTGAACTGTCGCGGCCGAGGTACAACATCAGGGTGCCGTCATGCCTGCGGGCCATGATCTCAAAGGAGTCCCGCCCGGTGAACCCCTCGGCCCGCATGGGTTCCTTTCTGATGACGTCCGATGGAGGCGTCGTCAGTGTCCTACCAGCACAATTGACGGGCGAAGCCGTGACAACTGCAGAAAACCTGTGACCGAGATCGCCTGTTTTCAGTTCGTACAAGTACTCGTTGTACGGAGGGCCAACCGGAATGGGCACCCCATCCCTCAGCCATTGGATAGTGTGGTTCGGTTTCCAGCTGCCGCTGCAGCCTTCAAAATAGGTGTCGGCTTCCTGCACGGTCAAAGTGGAGCCAACGATTGTGTTGCCATGTATTCGAACATCATCGGCGTCGACCGCCCGGGCGGCGGGGACCAGGGCCATCACCAGGAGGAGAGACAGGAGCCCTGAAGCGCTTGCCCGGCGGATTCCCCTCTTCTTTCCAGCAAACATGTGTGTGGACTTTCTCCTAAGTTGTGCCGCAAGGACCACGGTTAGCCCTCAATAGAGCCCGTTAAAGCCGTTCCAACCCCATCCGACCTTCTCGACGCCTTTCCACCCGCCGCGACCATCGCCGTAGTACATCAACAAATGACCGGCCGCGTTTACGCCGTGGACGTCGTTGAAGCCATCCCGGTTGAAATCGCCGGCGCTGCCAATCATGGTCAAGACATCCCAACCCTGCCCGATCTGGTGTGAACCCGCCCATCCGCCATGGCCATCGCCTCTGTAGAGGTACAGTCTGCCGTCCTTGTCTTTGGCCATCACGTCGACGTTTCCGTCACCGTCAAAGTCTCCCGGCGCGAAAATCAGCTCCATCATTCCCCACCCCACGCCAACTTTGATCCGAAGGCTCCACGAGCCTCGCTCAACCCTGGGGTAGAGAAAAAGGTCTCCGTTGGGTTGAGTCGCCAAAAGATCGTTGAGTCCGTTGCCATCGAAGTCTCCCGGCCCGATGACGCTGTCCATGGCGTTCCACCCCCAGCCGACCTGGTTGCGGTAGTGGGTGGTGAACGCGCCGTCGCCGTATCCCTCGTACAGAACGAGTGTGCCTGAGGCTTCGGTGACCAGGACGTCGTTGCGGCCATCGGCCGTAACATCGCCGGCGGCGATGATTCTCGTAAAGGACTCCCAGCCCGGCCCGATTCGCAGGACGCTCTTCCAGCCTTGCGACGTGTCTTGGCCCAGATACGAAAACAGCACCCCGTCCGAGCGGCGTGCCTCCAATTCAAAGGCACCCCGCCCCGTGAAGCCCTCGGCCCGTGGCGGTTCTTTCCGGATCACCCTTGGATCGTCCACCCGAACGGGCGGGCACTCCTGAGCACCGCTGACAATAGCGGAGATCCTGGTTCCAAGATCATCAATGGTCAGTGCATGGAGCGCTGGGGAATACCCAGGACTAGGCGCCACGGGCTCACCGTCCCGCAGCCATTGGACGGTGTAGTTCACCTGAGGGTTTGGATCGCATGCGGTGAAGTAGTCGTAAGCTCCCTCGACGGACAGCGCCGCACCCACAATATTGGGGCCATAAATGACAAGATCGTCGGCATCGGCAGCGTTCGCCGGGGGCGCCAAGGATGTGCCCATCAGCAGCGCACACAACAACCCAGCCGTACTACCGCCCACGGTCGCTTTCCCAGAAAACAAGCCCACGATTCTCCCTCGCAACGCGCGCCACACCGGTCTGTTGCGCCAATCCTAGATGGCATGCACGACGCCGGGACGAAAGCGGGTGCCGACAGGCCGCCGTCGTGGGTTTCCTCCGTAACGCAACGGGCCCGCAACGTACTGGACGGGTGGTTCGCCTATGCTCAACTCCAAGGAATCAACGGCGATCCACCAAGCACACCCAGGAGAAACCCCCATGACCAACTGGCGTATCAGGGACTTCCATTCGTCCGATCTTGACGGCATCCTGCACCTCTGGGAGTCACTCAAGGCTGATGGTGTGGAGCCCGTATACGCACTCTCCGAGGTGCTTGCCTCGTGCGAAAAGGACCACGCAGTAGTGGCGGTCCAGGGCGACCAAGTGGTTGGCGCCGCGGTTGGACGTGCGGCGCATGACCAAGGTTGGGTCGTTTTCCTCGCCACACTCACGGAGTTCCGTGGCAGGGGCATCGGCACTTCGTTGCTGTCCGCCGTCGAAAACCGCATGGCTCCGCACGGCCTCAACAAACTGTCCGCACTCATGCCGGAAACCGAGACCCGCGTGGAAGCGTTCCTGGGCCGCGGCTTTGTGGTGAAGAAGAATCTGCGCTACTTCGAGCGGACCATCCCCGTGCAACGCCAGGAACTGGAACCCCTGAGCCTGCTGGGCGGCCGGATCCTGGCCCGTGACCTGTGGGAAAACGTGGCGGGCATGAAGCGCGAGAAGGAACTGTTGGAACGCCGTCTGGTTCTCCCGCTGGCTGAGGCCGACCTCGCCGACGAGTACGGCGTAGTGCCGCCGCGCGCCGTCGTGCTTTTTGGGCCGCCGGGCACCGGCAAGACCACCTTCGCCAAGGCGATCGCGTCGCGGCTGGAGTGGCCGTTCGTGGAGGTGTTCCCGTCCCGCTTGGCGTCTGATCCCAAGGGCCTGGCCGGTGCGCTGCGGGAGACATTCCTGGAAATCGCCGAGCTGGAACACGCCGTGGTGTTCATTGACGAAGTGGAGGAGATCGCCTCGCAGCGGGCAGGTGATCCGCCGTCGCCGTTGCAGGGCGTTACCAACGAGCTCCTCAAGATCATCCCGGCATTCCGCGAACAGCCCGGCCGTCTCTTGGTCTGTGCCACCAACTTCATCCGCGCTCTGGACACCGCGTTCCTGCGCCACGGTCGTTTCGATTACGTCATCCCCATCGGTCTGCCGGACGTCCACGCCCGCGAGGCCATGTGGCAGCGGTTCATCCCTGCCACCGTGGTGGACGACGTCGACATTGCCCAGTTGGTGGAGCGCACCCAGGGCTTCTCGCCCGCGGACATTGAGTTCGCGGCACGCAGCGCCTCCCAGCGCGCCTTGGAAAAAGCCGTGTACGACGACGCCGCTACTTCGGGTGCGTCGTCCACAGTTTCGTCGAACGGACGGAAAGGCCCTGTCACGCAGGACTACCTCGACGCCATCGCCGATACCCGCACGACGGTGAGCGACGAGGTGTACCAGGAGTTCCTCGAAGACATCGATGTGCTGGGCCGCGTGTAAGGGTTCGATCGGCGAGATCGCCGGAACGCGGCGAGATCGCTGGAGCGCTCCGGCGATCTCGGACGTCCTCCCGCGATCTCGGCGCGGGAGCAGGTGCACCGGTAATCTTTGACCCATGTCCACAAATCCCCTGCGCCATGCGCTGTCCCGCATGGGCGGCCGAGATCCCCACGAAAAGCACCGCACGGCCACTCCGCTGGAGCTGTTTTTCGACCTGACGTTTGTTATTGCCTTCGGAGTAGCCGGGAGCCAATTCGCCCATGCTGTGGCGGAGGCACATTTCTGGCCTGGGCTCCTGGCGTTCGCGTTCGCCATGTTCGCGGTGATCTGGGCCTGGATCAACTTCACGTGGTTCGCCAGCGCCTACGACACCGACGACTGGGTGTTCCGGGTGGTCACCATGATCCAAATGGTGGGTGTGCTCATCCTGGCCATGGGCATAGAGCCGATGTTCCACTCGATCATCGAAGGCAAGCACGTGGACAACGTGGCCATGGTGCTCGGCTACATCATTATGCGTGTGGCCCTGATCTTCCAGTGGTTGCGCGCTGCCCGCCAGGATCCTGCCCGCCGTGAAACGTGTTTGCGGTATGCAAAGTACGTTGCAGTGGTGCAAGTCGGCTGGGTGGCGGTCCTCTTGATCGATGCGAGCGTGGCCACTACCTTCCTCATGGCTGCCCCGTTGTTCATCCTGGAGATGGCGGCGCCGTACTTCGCGGAACGGAATATCAACACCCCGTGGCATGCCCATCACATCGCCGAACGATACGGGCTCCTGGCCATTATTGCGTTGGGTGAATGTTTGATCGGTGCCATTGAAACGCTGCGTGCGATCGTTGCCCTCCATGGCTGGACCTTGGATGCTGCGCTGGTTGGTTTGAGCGGGACGGGCTTGGCTTTCGCCATGTGGTGGATTTACTTCATCCTACCTTCAGGTCCTGCCCTCCACGTGCAGCGGCATCGCTCATGGATATTCGGCTACGGGCACATCCCCCTCTTCGCGGCCATCGCGGCCACCGGCGCCGGACTTCACGTTGCCGCCTACTTCATCGACCATGAGGCACACATCCCGGCGGCCGGTGCAGTCGCCTCCATCGCCATCCCTGTCATCCTGTTCAAGGTCTCGCTCAGCACCTTGTACAGCATCATGCTCGGCCCGGACCGGGAGCTTCTCTGGAGCTCAGCCCTGGTGGTGATCGCCTTGGCGGGAAGCATCGCCATGGCGGCAGCGGGGGCATCCCTGCCTCTGTGCATGCTGGAAATGATGGTGGTGCTTGGCCTCTCGATCATTTTCGATGAGCGCCGGGGACACAAGGGCCGGGCAGCAGCCCTGCGTCGGCTGGAGACGGCGGCGGGCTAAGGCGCACTGACGGAGGCGGTACGTTCGTGCCGGTTTTCCTTGGAACGCCTTGTTTTCTCCCTGCTAACGGGTGCAAACTTGGGGAATCGGTACGTTCGTACCGATTTGCAGGAGTGCGGAGGACCTCATGGCGGCTACGAACCTCATGGCAACTCTGGGTTCTGAAGTACGCGCCCGTCGTACGTCGTTGAGGCTGAGCCAACAGGACCTCGCCGATCTTGCGGGCGTCTCAGAACGGTTCGTCCGGTTCGTGGAAACAGGCAAGAGCACAGTCCAGCTTGAGCCCCTTTTGGCGGTGCTCGACACCCTCGGCCTGGAACTTTCCCTCCACCAAGCCGGCAGGCCTACCGCTTCTGAGACAGCTTCTGAGACAGCACCATGACCTTCCACCGCATCGCCGACGTCTACAAGCAGGGCATCCTGGCTGCGCGCCTCGAACGGCATGAGGGCGGCACCAAGTTCAGCTACCTCCCGAAGTACCTCGACGCCGGCCTACCTGCCGTGGCAACGACGCTCCCCGTGAGCGCCGAGCCTGTTTTCACTCCCAGCGGTGCAGTACCGCCCTACTTCACCGGCCTGCTGCCTGAGGGCCGGCGACTCAACTCGCTGCGACGCAGCGTCAAGGCGAGCGCGGACGACGAACTCGCCCTCCTCATGGCGGCAGGCGGCGACGCAGTGGGCGATGTCCAGACAGTCCCCCACGGCGAGGCCCTGGCGGAAGGCGGTGCCGCCGTCGTGCTTGATTCAAAACTGCCGCTGGACTTTGATGCGTTACTGGGCGATTCCGGATTGATCGATCCCGTAGCGTTGGCGGGTGTGCAGGACAAGTTATCTGCCGGGATGATTTCACTCCCCGTGGCGCAGGCGGGCAAGCGATACATCCTTAAGCTCAACGCCCCGGAGTTCCCCTCGGTGGTGGAAAACGAGTTCCTGATGTTCCGTTATGCGCGTCGGCTGCGGATTCCTGTGAGCAACGTGCAGTTGGTGCACGACGTCGTTGGCCGGGCGGGCCTTTTGGTGGAGCGTTTTGATCGGGTCACTGCTGCCGACGGCTCGCCGCTGCGGCTGGCGGTGGAGGACGGCGCCCAGATCCTGGGGCTGTACCCGGCGGACAAGTACAGCGTTCCGTTCAGCGAAGTCTGTGCGGCGCTGGCCGGGCATTGCCCTGCGCGCCTTCCAGCACTGCGGAATCTGGTCATCCAACTCGCATTTGCCTGGCTGACAGGGAACGGGGACCTTCATGCCAAGAACGTTTCCATGGTGGAGGCGCCTGGAGTTCTTGGCGCGCGCGAATTCACCATTGCCCCGGTCTACGACATTCCCTCCACAGTGGTTTACGGCGACAAGACGCTGGCGTTGGCTGTCGGTGGGAAGAAGACCGGCATCTCCCTCAAGCACTTCCTCGCCTGGGCCGCGAAGCTTGGGCTGACGGAGCGGGCGGCACAGCATTCAGTGGACATCGCCCTCAAAGCAACTGGCTCCTTGATCAGCGACCTTGACGGCGGCGCCTCACCGTTCGCGGCGAGGCAAACGAAGGAATGGACCAAGGAGCTCAAGCATCGTCGGCGCCTGATGGAGGGCTGACCCCAGGGGTTAGTCAGGAACGATTTCGTCAAGCTCCGGGAGCAGATACGGGTTGACCCGCTGCAGGATCAACTCCACTTCTTCCCGCGGCACGGCCGTATAGAGCACCGGACGGGCGTCGGCATAGCGGGTCATGGGCGGCTTGTCAGGCCATTTCTCTGCCAGCGCCTGAACGCGTTCCGGAAGCGAATTGTGGGCATTATCGGCAATTTTGACCAAGGTGGCATCGTGGTCTTCGGCCACAAACCGGATCCCTGCTTCATAGTCGTCGGGGTCATCGTGGAAGCGGCGTGTGACACGTTCGATGATTGCGAGGGCGCGCTCGGAGACTCCCATATCCAACAGGGCTTGCCGCGTGATGGGAGTATCCTCGGCGATGTCGTGAAGGTAGCCCGCAATCTGGATGTCCTCGTCGAAGTCGGCGAGCGCGTCCCCCACCGCCAGGACATGCTCCCGATAAGGGCGCTTGAGCTTGTCCTTTTGGCGGTTGTGGGCCACCTCGGCGAGTATCTTCGCCGTCTCAACGGTGAAGCGTGGTTCGGTCATGCTGGCCTCCGGATTGATGTAGGCACCGAACAGGGATCGGACCTTTCTTCAGGCTATCCGTAAAGTCCCGCGCAGCACCTACTCGGGTACAGCACTACTCCCGCACAGGCACTACTCCTGCCCTGCTGCCGGGCACTACTCCTGCCCTGGAACTACTCCTGCACAGCACGGGCAGCGATGCCCACCGCGAGCGCCCTCGGCAAGCGCTGCGCGAGACCTGCTGCGATCCGGTTGGCCCAGCCGGACACAACGCTTCCCGGAGTTCCGGGGCGGTCCAGCGCTTTGAGGGCTGTTTGCACAACCTGCGCTGAAGTTTGCATCCGTCCGACCGCCGCGGATTCGCTGCCGAGGACATCGAAGAACTCGGTGCGGGTGGCGCCCGGGCAGAGGGCAAGCACACGCAGTCCCGAGCTCTTGGCCTCGTGGGCAACGGCCTCGGTGAAGCTGAGGACAAATGCCTTGGTAGCCCCATAGACGGCCATGCCGGGGATGGGTTGGAACGCGGCGGTGCTGGCGACATTCACCAGCGCACCCTTGCCCGAGGAGAGCATGCCCGGCAAGAAGGCCCGGGTGATATCCACCAAGGCAGCCACGTTGAGTGCGATCTCGGAAGCGATGACTTCCGGGTCTTCCTCCACCAATGGAGCGCGGGTTCCGAAGCCCGCATTGTTGATCAGGGTGTCCACGGTGATTCCGCGGTTTGCCATTTCATCTACGAGTTCCTTGCCAACACCGGGCCGGCCCAGGTCCATGGGCAGCACGGTGACGGCTATGCCGTGCTCGGCCCGCAATTGCTTTGCCAGTTCTTCAAGACGGTCTGCGCGGCGGGCCACGAGGACCAGGTTGGAACCCCTGGCGGCAAAGCGGCCTGCAAATTCAGCGCCGAGCCCGGAACTGGCACCTGTGATCAGTGCAGTGGTACCGGAATAGGTCATGGTCATGGCGGTTCCAATCTGTTGAGGCCGGCATGGGAGCAATCCCGCCCGACCCGAAGTAGTCAATGCCAACATCGTAGGCACTGTCTACATTGTTGTCAATGACTACTTCTCGGCTAAACTATGGTTATGACGGACCAGCCCTATCACCACGGCAAGCTGCGAGAGGCTCTATTGGAGCGCGCCATGGAAACCATTGAGCAAGCCGGCGTCGACGGACTCTCTCTAAGGCAGTTGGCCCGGGACCTTAACGTCAGCCACGGCGCGCCGGCCAAACATTTCCGCGACAAGCAAGCCCTCATCGACGCCTTGGCGCTGGCTGGGTTTGAGTTGATGAACCAGCGCATACTCGCCGCTGCCCACGCCGGGGATGGCCTTCGTCAGCGCTTTGCCAGCGTAGCCAACGCCTATGTGGACTTCGCGGTTTCTCACCCGGCACTCTTGACCGTCATGTACTCCACCAAGCATCACCCCGGGTCCAGCACTGAGTTGCGGAACATCGGCGAGCAAGGGATCCATGTGGCCCGAGCCCTCATTGCAGAGGCCCAGGATCGCGGGGACTTGGCCCCGGGCGACACAGAAACCCTGGCCATGGTGTGCTTCGTGAGCTTGCATGGCGCCGCGCTCCTTGCGGCAGGCAAGCAGCTGGACGGCAACAGTGTTGAGGACGTTGTTGCTGCCACCACCGACACCCTCTGGGCGGGGATGGCTGCGGGGGTTCCAGCCGCGCAGCTCTCCCAGACACCCCTCGGCGGCCCAAGAGTACTTTGAGGGCCGCATCGATCTGACCGAACATCTGATCAAAGAGATGACCAGCACCTTTATCGTCAGGGTCACCGGGCAATCGATGGAGCAGGCCGGCATCAGCGGCGGCGACGAGCTGATCGTGAACCGGGCACTGGAACCCAAGGACGGGTCCGTTGCTAACGAACCCTGACATAAGGAAAGCCCCTTGAGAGGGGCTTTCAACGGAAATGGGACACTGTTGCTTGGATTGGTCAGCGGTGATGCGCTCCTCCTCCCCGGGCTTCGGTCGCCCATGCCGGTTTCAGTAGAAAGACAGTAATACTTCCACCGGATTTCACGCAAACCCAGGCTCAATGACTCTGAAGGGCACTGTTCGATTCCCTAGAACTGGCGTACCCGCACAAGCCTCCCTTGTCAGCGGGGACGCTCCCCCATTGCACCAAGCGCGGAGCAGCCGCACTGGTCTTTTAGGTCGTGCGACGCTGGAGCTCGCGGTAGACCGTGGTCCGGGACACACCAAACAGCTCCGCCAGCTCAGCCTGCGTGTACTCGGCAGCGTCGTGCAGCGTAAGAAGATGCTTCCGCTGTGTTTTGGATAATTTCGGCTGCTTGCCTTTCAGCCGCCCCTTCACCTTAGCTACCGCCATACCCTCACGGGTGCGCATCCGGATAAGGTCCGCCTCAAACTCGGCCACCATCCCCAGCACGTTGAACAATAGCCGGCCTATGGGATCAGTGGGATCGTGGGTGCTGCCACCGAGACTGAGGACTACCCCTTTCGCTGTCAGCTCGTCGGCTATGTCCCTCGCGTCAGAAAGGGAACGTGCCAAACGATCGAGCTTGGTCACCACGAGCGTCTCGCCGCCCCGGCACGCAGCCATCGCTTCACGAAGCCCAGGGCGTACCCTGTTCGTAACTGTTAGTCCGTGGTCGACAAAGATCTGCTTCTCTTCTACGCCCAAGGCAAGGAGCGCATTTCGTTGGGCGGTGAGGTCCTGATCGCTCGTTGAGACGCGCCGATTTTCATTCCAGTCATACATAGGGAACACGGTTGCAGTTATCCCCCCATCACCGTGCATTGCACCGTGCGGGTCTTACGTACATGTCGCGAGTCGGTAACCGGGCAGGCCCGATTAGCCGCCTAAGTATGTACGGTGAGGGACCGGCTTACGGGCACCCCAGGACCTGATCTCACCCTGGCTCGGAAGCCCCCTCCCCGCAATGGATTGGGCACGACGGCCTGTCATCTGTACTCTCTGACTTGCTCACCCTCTACTGGATCCAGTGAAACAATCGCGATATGACGCATCTGATCGTTCGGGCTACTGCGGTGCGATGGGCAGACGACGACTTCCCGGGATGGATCGAGGTCGACCTTGTCGACGCAGAGGGTCGGACTCATCGGATCATTGAGAAGGTCCCTGTCGTCACCAGGGCCAACATCACGGCGGCGTCGACGTTCCCGCTTGAGCTATGGATACAAGCTGAGTTCGAGCGCATGCAGGGTGGCGCTGTCTTGGTACGGTTTGCCCATGGCGTAGAAACCACCGATGGCCTTGACCTGATCGGAATGGAGGGGGACGCCGTCCGTTGGCTTTAACGTCCGATACGGGCTCGGGAAAACTAAGAATCAGGGCGGTGCACGAGACTGACAAACCTAAGTCAACAGTCCACCGCACTCATTTTGTACTTACGCGGGACCCAGTGCAACGACTCCTGAAACGGACACTTTCGGCAGTAATCGGCGACGTTTTCACAGCGCTATTTGGCGCATGGGTAGCCCGCAAGGGGATCGGTTTACGGGCGGGTGATTCATGAAGTTGGCTGTAGTTCACCACAAGGCGCACTTGGTTCGGACTTCGTTGCCGGCCCGGCTTAGTCACCTACGGGATTATCAGCGGGAAATTGACGCCGTGGCGTCCGGCGTCCTCACGTAGTGGAGAATGTCGATTATGGGCGTTCTTTTTGACTACTTCACTGCTGCCTCCGATGAGGAAGCAGCCTCGGTGATCGATCGTGTCGGCGGTCCCGGATCCCAGGCGGCGATCGCTCCGCCGGCCGAGCCCCGGCGAGGCATCTTCGGCCGTAAACGCCAACCGGCGGCACCGGCGACCGTGACTTTCCAGGAGGCGGCAGTTTTTGACACGGTATCCGGCAACGGTATTGATCCCGTCGTGCAGCTGGGAACACTAGAAGAGTTGCTCACCGGACGGTCCTTTGACGATGTCATGGATGATCCACGGAGCGGGCAAGCCCTCGCGGATCGGGATGGTGGGGAGCGTCTTGTGCTGACCCTAACAGAGCCCCTTTCCACAGCGTTGGCCACCGCTTCCGACGAAGCCCTTGAGCAGGTGGCGATCCCATGGTCGGAGACTGAGGAGTTCTGGAACGCCGCTGATCCGGCGCTTCTTGCCGGTTTCCTCAAAGATTTGGCCAGCCTGGCCCGACGATCCAAAGACTCCGGGCAAGGGCTCTACTGCTGGGTGTGCGTGTAGGCAGCGCGGACTCGCATTTTTCTCCGGGCAGTAACGGAAACTACAGACAACTCCCGTTCGTGTTGGCCAGGAAAGCTTGGCGACCGGTAAAGGATCCTTTACCGGCCGGACGCTAAAGCCCGCAGTGCTTCCACCGCGGCTGTCAGTTCTTCGCCGGGATCAAGAACGATCTGGCCCTTGGCGGCCCAGGGATTCGGAGGGTTGGAGTCCTCCAGCTCGAAGGAGACTCGCACGTGCCCATCGTGCTTCGCAGAGAGCCGGAAGTCCCCCTCCAGAGCGTCGAACGTTTTGTCGCCGTCCCAGCCCCGCCAGTTGAGTTCGAGTTCCTCGAAATAGGAAAGAAGCGCTGACCACCTGTCGAAGTCGTAGACTCGTTTGCTGGCTCGGAGTCCTTCGAGGTTGGCTGTGACTACGAGGTAATCAGATGTACCGTCCGGATTTCGTTCTGTCGGTTCAGCACGGAAGTGAAGCTCGCCTTGACGACCGATGATCACTTTATTCATGACCTCATTCTGCATCCAGTTGATTCTTAGACTTGCAGCCGGAGCACCCTGAGGTGAGCAGGACGTAAGGACGATCGCGTTTCGATAAGGGATCCCTGGCCGGGCGCCCCATCTCTCGGGCGGGCTGACTTATATGAGTTCAGTCAATCGAAGCTGTGAAGGTATCTATCCACGTCGGCCCAGATCTCAGCATCGGTCCTTGGAGGGATGTAGTTGCTGGTGAGCTCGTCCCAAAGCTTCCAGAGGACATATGCTTCGGCGGCGTCCCGGTCTGCATATTCGACTTCTTGAAGGTACGTAACGGCGTCTCGGATGACTTGCCCTTTTGTTCGCTCGCCAGCTTTCCAAGTGGCTAGTTCGTATGCCCAGATCAGTGGCCATCGGTTTTCAAGTGCAACGGCCTGGATCTCCAGGTCCTCTAAGGTTGCCGTCCATAAGTCGCGGATGTCGTCCGGATCGTCTTTGTCGGCGCCTGCAAGCATGCGAAGGTTCTCCGAATCCATGCCCTCTGCCAGCCACTCGGCAGCAATGTTAGGGAAGGTCTCGACGGCTAACAGCCCGGAGGCTACCAGGGCCATGGCCTGGGCAGGGGTCGGCTGAAGCTTCATTTGATCAGCCTTGCATAGGTGCCGCACGATATGAGCGCTTTATGCAATTAGGGTCAACGAGGGGATGTTGTGCATTCTCTGCGACAGAGCATGTCCGCTGAGGCATCCCTTACCGGGGCACCTTCTCAGCGAGGGCGGATCTCGTTGGTGGCGAAGTTGATTCAACGATGGATCACGTCAGCAGGGTCAAGCCCCAACGACAAAAGATCGAATTCTATTTGGTCCAAAAATTCCTTGCACCCATGCTCAACATTCGCCCAATCGAGTGGATTGCTGACAACACCAGGACTGAATACTGACTCCACCAGCCATCCCGATGACGCTCGTTTCAGTGAAACCGCCCCCACCTCTTCGAAGGACATCGAGTTGAACACGAAGTCGCCTCGAGGGTTGGCGTTGAGCCAGACGACCAGGCTGCGAGCTAGTTCGACTACGGGAAAGGCTTGCTCTCGATAGAGCAGTACCGACCCCTCGGAGACGGTGAAATCGGCATCAATACCAACCAAGTAGTCAGCTTGGCTGGTTCCTCCGATGTTGTCAGCGTCTAAGTTTGCGTAAGTCATTCTCATCGTTGCCACGTCACCGTCTGAATCCACGGGTGCGAAATTCGGCTCGGGATTCTCTCGCACGATAGATGGCCGGAGGCCCCGGCGCATGCAACTCTCCACCCGCCTGCGGTGCTGTCATCGTCTCGGAAGCGCTGGAAGTACACGTCAAAGGACACGAACACATGTTGTCACACCTGTGGAAGGTAGAAGCCGGCCAGCGCCCGGCCAAGGATCCTTGGGTTCTTGCGGTGATTGCAACACTTATCGGATGGGTGTTGTCATGGCGGGATATTCGATTCATTTGAGGCCTGATCTCTTGCAGGTT
>NZ_JBEPSI010000014.1:0-85897 GCF_040548745.1 Arthrobacter sp. 2762 | reverse complement strand
ACACCTATTTCTCTTCTCCAAAAGTGCCCCCCCCCCCCCCCCCCCCCCCCCCCCCCCCCCCGCCGGCCGGCCCCGGGTGGGGGGGCCCCCCCCCCCCCCCCCCACCCCCCACTACTGCCAGCCAGTTGGGTGGGCCGGGCGGTGCGGGCAACAGTTTTGAACGGAGCCGTTTTGAACCCCAATGGACCCACACTGAGCCGTAGGACCCTCTTCCGCACTGCTGGTGCCGCGGCACTAGCCGGTGCCCTGCTTTCCCATTCCTCTCCAGCGTTTGCGGAACCGGCACCTGGACTGCAGGAACTCATAGACCGACGCCGCTTGGTCCTCACCGGAGGACAAAGTGCTGCGGGCATCCCGGAGCTTGCCAACCAGCTGCAGGGAATGGGGAAAATCACCGAAAATTGGTGGACTTCCATGGATAAGTCCGCCACCCGGACGTCCTTGTGGAATGACATTCCGCTAACGGGTATCGGTCAGTCAACGGCCGCCACAGGCAACATGGGCCTGCACTTCAACCGCCTCTACGACATGGCCTTGGGCTTTGCAGTCCCCGGAAATCCCTACGCCCGCGATCCCCAATTGGCCGCAGACATAGTGGCTGGACTGAATCTCCTTAGTGACAGCGCCTACAAACCGGGAATGCGGGCGGCCGGCAACTGGTGGTTCTGGGAAATAGGCGTACCCCGCAAAACGGTGGACATCCTCACACTGATGTATGCAGAAGTCCCGGAAGACTTACGGACATCATTGCTGGCTGCGGTCCGTTGGTTCGCTCCGAATCCGAATTGGCGTGGACGCGCCACGTCCCTCGCAGAGACCGGTGCAAACCGCGTGGATAAATCCTTGGCCTGCTGCATGCGCGGAATCCTGGACAACAATGTGGACGACATAGCCCTTGGCAGGGACGCATTGAGTGACACCGTCCGCGGCGGCACCAACAGCGTGTTCACGTACGTAACCAGCGGCGATGGCTTCTACACAGACGGTTCGTTCGTGCAGCACGGTTATCTGCCATATGCCGGAACCTACGGTGTTGTGGCTCTGGCTGGCATCGCCGAGATCATTGCGATGCTCGGTGGAAGCACCTGGGCAGTCAACGACCCCAAGCGTTCCGTTCTCCTGGACGCAGTGGAGGACACCTACGCCCCGTTCGTGTGGGACGGCCGCATCATGGACACCATCCGTGGCCGTGCCGTGTCCCGGCAGCGCGAGCCCGACTACGTCAGCGGCTTTGCCCTAATCTCCGCCGTCTTGTTGCTGGCACCCGGCTGCAACGAGCCCTACCGTTCAAGGTTCCTCGCCTTGGCCAAGGGCTGGCTCGAGCGCTGTGCAGACCAGAAACTCGTGGGGCATCCAACGCAGAGCCTGGCAAAGTCTTTGTTGTCGCTTGGCGTCCTGTCCGATTCCTCGGTAGTTTCAGCACCGGCACCGGTGTATAGCCGGATGTTCGCCGACCAGGACCGGCTGGTCCACCACAGGCCACAGTGGGGCTGCACTGTAAACCTCTCGTCCAAGCGCATCGGCCGCTATGAGTGGGGTAACAGTGAGAACAACCTTGGCTGGTACCAGGGCGACGGCATGACTTTCCTTTACACCCGCCAGGATCCCTCCCAGTTCAGCGCAGACTTCTGGCCCACCGTGGACCCGTATAGCCTTCCCGGGACCACCGTCAACGATCAAGTGCGGGCCAGCGGAGCAGGCACTGCAGGAACCGGCATTCCCCGCGCTTTTCAGGCGTTCGCTGGTGGCCTCACAGTGGACGGGCGTTTGGGCGTGATCGGCATGGACCACCTCAACCACAACAAGACGCTGTCCGGCCGAAAGTCATGGTTCTTTCTGGACGATGCAGTGGTCTGCCTGGGCTCCGCCATCACGGGCACGGGTGGGGCGGCAGTACGGACGACCATCGAGAACAGATCCTTTGCCATCGGGTCCGTGCCGGCAGTGCGGACGGATTCGAGGATCCGCAACCTGGCACCTGGGGATCCGTCCCTGCCCTTGAAGCGATCACTCCACCTCGACGGACATGCCGGCTACGTTTTTCTGGATGCTCCGGGCGTCTCCGGTGCGGCGGAACTGGCAGTGGTACGCCGCACGGGCAGCTGGTACGACATCAACTCGGGCGCAGACACCGGCGGGTCCCCTGATCCCGTCACCCGGGATTACGTGACCATCACGCATCACCACGGCACAGATCCTGTGGGGTCAGGCTACGCATACATGGTGTTGCCTGCCGCAAGCCATGAGGTCACGTTCTCAGAATCCGCAAACCCCGGCGTGAAGGTGCTGGCCAACTCTGCGGAGGTGCACATGATTGAGGTGGGCAGGGATAAGCTCACGCTGGCCAACTTCTTTGCCGGAGGCGCCGCCAGTGGATGTATGGCTTCTGGCCCATGCACCATGGCATCCCGCCAAACCGGGGACCAGCTCGCTGTCTCCGTGGCAGATCCGTCCCGGACCCAGTCCAGCGTCCGGATCACCCTGCCAGGGACCCAGTGGCGCACCTTGGCTCAGTCGGATCCTGGGGTGGCCCTGGTGAGCTCCGATCCCCTGGTCATCGAGGTCCAACTCGACGGACATGGCCATCAGAAAAACCTGACCCTGGGCACCTAGGCGCGTTCCGCCGTCGAGATCGCCGGAAAGGTGCCAGACCGCCGGGTAACCTCCAGCGAAGCTGGGCGCGTTCCCGCGAACTGGGCGGTTAAAGAAGAAGGAGGGCCGGGAAACCCCGGCCCTCCTCCCAAAACAAGCGTGGAGACTTACGCGTGGGCCTTGATGGCTGCAGCGAGGACCTCGAGGCCGTCGGTGAGCAGCTCATCGCTGATCACGAGCGGCGGAAGCAGGCGGATCACGTTGCCGTAGGTGCCGCAGGTCAGGATGATGACGCCTTCCTGGAGGCAAGCGGCAGCAACAGCCTTGGTGAGCTCAGCGTTGGGTTCCTTGGAGCCGGGCTGAACGAGCTCGATGGCCAGCATTGCGCCACGGCCACGGATGTCGCCAACCACGGAAACTTCTGCAGCCAATTCGCGGAGCTTGCCGAGGGCGAGCTCTTCGATGTGGCGGGCACGGCCGTTGAGGTCGTGCTGTTCCATGGTGTCGATGGCTGCGAGGGCGGCTGCACAAGCAACCGGGTTGCCACCGTAGGTGCCACCGAGGCCGCCCGGGTGAACGGCGTCGAGCAGGTCCGCGCGGCCGGTGATGGCGGACAGCGGGAGGCCGCCGGCGATGCCCTTGGCCATGGTGATGATGTCCGGGACAACACCTTCGTGGTCAACGGCGAACCATTCGCCCGTGCGGCAGAAACCGGACTGGACCTCGTCGGCGATGAAGACGATGCCCTTTTCCTTGGCCCATGCGGACAGTGCCGGGAGGAAACCTTCGGCCGGGACGATGAAGCCACCCTCGCCCTGGATGGGCTCGATGATGATCGCGGCAACCTGGTCGCCACCGATCTGCTTCTCGATCATGGTGATGGCGCGCTTGGCAGCCTCGGCACCGGTGATCTCCGGGTTCTCTTCACGGAACGGGTAGCTCATGGGCATGCGGTAGACCTCGGGCGCGAACGGGCCGAAGTTGGTCTTGTACGGCATGGCCTTGGCGGTGAGTGCCATGGTCAGGTTGGTGCGGCCGTGGTAAGCGTGGTCGAAAGCAACGACGGCGTCGCGGCCGGTTGCCAGGCGAGCAACCTTGACGGCGTTCTCCACGGCTTCAGCGCCGGAGTTGAACAGTACTGTGCGCTTGGCGTGGTCGCCCGGGGTGAGGCGGTTGAGTTGCTCGGCCACAGCTACGTAACCCTCGTAGGGGGTCACCATGAAGCAGGTGTGCGTGAAGTGCGCAGCAGCTTCCTGGACAGCGGCGACGACGGCGGGATCGGACGCGCCGACGCTGGTCACGGCGATGCCGGAGCCGAGGTCGATGAAGGAGTTGCCGTCGACGTCACGGATGATGCCGCCGTCGGCGTCTTCAACGTAAACAGGGACACCGGAGGCGACGCCGGCAGCAACGACGGCGGAGCGACGCTCGGCCAGTGCCTGCGACTTGGGGCCGGGGAAGGCGCCGTTGATGTTGCGCTTCTGCTCGATGCGGTACGAGAGTTCGTTCGCGGTAGTGGTCATGGGGTGGTTGCCTTTCTGGGAAATTCGTACGGGTTACGCGAACGCGTTATGCATTCGGGTTATGCATCGAGTGCAGACATCACGTGCTTAATGCGCGTGTAATCCTCAACGCCGTACATGGAGAGGTCCTTGCCGTAGCCGGACTGCTTGAAGCCGCCATGGGGCATCTCTGCCGTCAGGAGGATGTGGGTGTTAATCCAGACCGCACCGAAGTCCAGGTCGCGGCTCATGCGCATGGCCGTGCCGTGGTCGGTGGTCCAGACGCTGGATGCCAGGGCGTATTCGACGTCGTTGGCCAACTCGAGCGCTTCGGCTTCCGTGCTGAACTTCTGGACTGTGATGACCGGACCGAAGGTTTCCTTCTGCACGATGTCATCTGTCTGCTTGGCGCCGGAGATGATGGTGGGCTCGAAGAAGAAGCCCTTCTCGCCTGCACGGTGGCCACCGGTCTCGATCTTGCAGTTGGCCGGGAGGTGCTCCACCACCGAGGTGACGGCGTTGAAGTGGTTCACGTTGTTGAGCGGGCCGAAGTAGTTCTCTTCGTCGTTCTGCGAACCGGTGTGCAGGGTCTTGGTGTGCTCCACCATTGCTGCCACAACATCATCGTGGACGGAGTCTTCCACCAACACGCGGGTGATGGCCGTGCAGTCCTGGCCCGCGTTGAAGAAGGCGAACTCGGCGATGGCCGCTGCACTCTTCTTGATGTCGGCGTCCTTGAAGACAATGGCCGGAGCCTTGCCGCCCAGTTCCAGGTGGGCACGCTTGAGACCCTTGGCTGCGCCGCTGGCGACCGCGATGCCGGCGCGAACGGAACCGGTGATGGACACCAGACCGGGAACCTTGTGGTCAACCATCATGGCGCCGGTTTCGCCGGTGCCGAGGACGACGTTGAGCACGCCGGCCGGGAAGATCTCGCCAGCGAGGCGGGCCAGGACCAAGGTGGATTCCGGTGTGGTGTCCGAGGGCTTGAGAACAACGGTGTTGCCGGCTGCAAGGGCGGGGCCGATCTTCCAGATTGCCATCAGGAACGGGTAGTTCCACGGGGCAACCTGGGCTACGACGCCGATCGGTTCGCGGCGAACATAGGAGGTGTGGCCCTCGAAGTACTCCCCGGCAGACTTGCCTTCCATGATGCGTGCTGCACCGGCGAAGAAGCGGAGCTGGTCAGCACCTGCGGCAACTTCCTCGGAAGCGATCAGGGACCGGACCTGACCGGTGTTGCGGTGCTGGGCGTCAACGAGTTCGTCGCTGTTGGCCTCCACGGCGTCGGCGAGCTTGAGCAGCATGAGCTGGCGTTGGCCCGGCGTAACGTGCTTCCACGTCTTGAAGGCTTCGCTGGCTGCGGTCATGGCGGCGTCAACATCGGCCTGCACCGAAATCGGCGACTTGGCAACGATCTCCCCGTTGGTGGGGTTCACGATGTCCAGGAGACCCGTACCTGCCGGCGTAACGAATTCGCCGTTGATGAAGTTCTGCAAGGTTTGAACCACGGTGTGCAACCCTCTTTCGGTGTCTGGGGCATGGGTTTTAGCTGATCAGAGCCTATGCCAGCGAAGGGGTCCAAGGAATAGTCAGCTGCACACACCGGCATGCCCTCCTTAGTGCGCTTGACCAGCGCCGGGTTACGCTTGTAACCATGGCAATGTCCCTCTCTTCGCTCGTCGCTGTCCCATCCTTGAAGCTCCGTAAAACAGGTAGCGCAGAAACAACCTGGAACCAGGACATCAGTTGGGTGGCCGTGACGGAGCTGGAGGATCCACAACGCTTCCTCAGCGGCGGGGAATTGGTCCTCACCACTGGCCTGCGCCTGAAGAGCGCCGCCGACCAGCGCCGATTCGTCCGGCAGGTCCAGCGGGCAGGTGCGGTGGGCATCGGCTTCGGCATCGGCCTCACCCACGAGTCCGTTCCGGAGGCGCTCATCGCCGAAGCCAACCGTTGGGGTTTGCCCCTGGTTGAAGTACCCTACGAGATTCCCTTTATCGCGATCGGAAAGCTCGTTGCCGAGTCACATTCGGCTGACCACTACTCAAACCTGGAACGGCTTCTGGCCGGACACCAGATCCTGGCCAGATCGCTCCTTACTGGCGGCGGCCTGGGCGAGCTCCTTAAACAGTTGGGCAGCATGCTGCGCACTGATGTCGTCCTCACCCAGTTCAGCGCGCAGCTCTACAACAGCGTCCCCGGAAAACCGGCCCCGACGGCGGACGGCTGGGCTTCGTACCCGATCCCCACCGGCCGCAGGGACGCCTGCACGCTGTGGTTGCGGCAGCCCTTTGTGGACTCGGGGATTGTGAGCTATGCGCAAAACCTCATCAGTGTTGAGCTGAACAACATGGTCAAGCAGCGCCAGGCCCAGCGCGCCATGGCCGGACAGGTGCTGGACGACGTCATCCACGGGACCCTGGAAACCATAGAGGCAGCCCGCCGTCTGGCTGGCGTTGGAATCAACAGCACCAGGAAGAACGTGGTGCTCGTGGCGGAGTCCACGGCACACCATAAACAACTGGTGAGCATCTCGCTGCCCCAGGCGCTGGAAGCCGGCGTCAGCGCCGTCGTCGGGAAGGATCTGGTCACCGTCATCACCGACGACGGCAGCTCCGCGACAGCCTTGGCCAAGAGCCTGAGCGATCACCTGCAAGAGGCCGGAATCCACGCTGTGATTGGAATCGGCGGCGCCTATACGAAGCCGAACGGCCTGCGCTGGAGCTACTTTGAAGCGCGCGACGCCGTGGCGCACGGCTTACCCGTCAACGAGCCCGAGCGGCTGAGCCTGACGTCCCTCCTGCTGGCGAGCGAGGACGTTCCGTTGGCCGACATGGCCAGCGAGTCACTCACGCCGTTGAGGAAGTTCGACGCCGCCCACGGTTCTGAACTGGTAGCCACGCTGGAGAGCTACCTAAATCACAACGGCTCCGTCGCCGCCGTCGCCGAAGCCCTGACCCTGCACCGAAACACCGTGCGGTACCGGTTGGCCCAGATCACCGAACTGACGGGCTACGACCCATCGCAAACCCAGGATCGTGTGCAGCTCTGGCTCGCCTTGGCGGTGCAGCGCCTGGGTTCGCGCAATCCGCGCTAGCAGTCCACTGGGAAGTACATGGAGAGCTTCGCCACAAAAGTGTAGACATTAAACGTCAAACGTCTAACCTTTAGATATGGCTGCGACGACCCCTCTTACCCCCACCACCGGAAACATCCCTATGATTGCCACTTCTTCTACGGCAACAAACCAACGCCAGGCAGTTCCCAAGACGCGCGTCGTCGCCGTCGTCGGCATCATTGCCGTGGTGCTCATCGGACTGAATCTTCGCGCCGGCATCACCAGCGCCGCGGCGCTCTTCCATGAGCTGCAGCAAGTGTTGGGCTACGGCGCTTTGGTGGCCTCAATCCTGCCCTCGATTCCGCTGCTGTGCTTCGCGGTTGCTGGGATGGGGACCTCGTGGCTGACCCGCCGCGTGGGTGTGGAGAAGGCTATCGCCATCGCCTTGGCCTTGCTCGCTGGAGGTTTGCTGGTGCGCGGCGTCCCGGCCACCGGTGCGCTCCTCGGCGGAACGGTCCTGGCGATGTCCGGACTTGCCGTCTGCAACGTGGCCATGCCGTCGTTCATTCGCGAGCATTATGCGGACCGCACCTCCATGATGACCGGCCTCTACACCTTCACGATGTCCGGTGGCGCTACCTTCGCAGCGGCAGTGAGCGTTCCCTTGGCGCAGCAGCTCGGTTCGCCATCGATGGGTCTTGCCGCCTGGGGCGTCCTGGGTGTCGCAGCGCTGCTCGGCTTCCTGCCGGTGGTCCTGCACTCGCACCGGAATTCCACCAAGACGGACCGTCCGCGAGTATCCATGTGGCCCCTGCTCCGCACCCGCCTGGGCATCCTGATCACCGCCATCTTCACCTTCCAGGCTTTCCTCGCCTATGCCGTGATGAGCTGGTTCGCTTACATCCTCACGTCCCAGGGCCTCAGTGCCTCCGAAAGCGGGCTGCAGTTTGGCATCATGCAGCTGGTCTCCGTGGCCGCTGGCATGATCCTGCTCGCCTTCGGTTCCAGGCCCGGAATGCTGCGGCCTGCCCTCTACCTCGCAAGCAGCTCCACCCTGGTTGCCATTGCCGCCATGATCTGGCTGCCGACCTCCCTGGCATTCGTTTCCGCCGTGCTCTTTGGGTTTGGCTTGGGCATCTTCCCGCTGGTCCTGGTAATCATCAGCCGCAGCGGACGGTCGACGGCGGAAACCACCGCGCTCTCCACGATCGCCCAATCGCTGGGATACTTGATTGCGGCAATTGGCCCCTTTGGCATGGGGCTGCTCCACAGCGCAACGGGCGGCTGGGCGCTGCCCTTGAGCTTGCTGTCCATCGTGGCGGTGGCGCTCATGGTTACCTGCCACATGCTCACGAGCAAGCGCACTGCCACCAAGACCGGACCGAGGACAGCATGACCCTTACCCCTTCGCATCGCCCGGCCCTCGCCGAGGAGATCACCGCCAAGCTGCGGGACATGATCAAATCGGGCGAATGGCCGCTCCAGGAGCGCATCCCGGCAGAGCCTGAACTCATGGCAAGCCTGGGCGTTTCGCGGGGAACCCTCCGCGAGGCCATCAAGGCATTGGCGCACTCGGGCATGCTCGAAGTCCGCCGGGGTGACGGCACATACGTGCGTGCCAATAGTGAGATGTCCGGCGCGGCGCAGCGTATGTACTTGGAGCACACCCAGGAACACATCGTGGAAGTGCGGCTTGGCCTGGACACTCAGGCCGCCCGCCTTGCTACCAAGCACGCCACTGTCGAAGACCTGGCTGAGATGCGCCGCCTTCTGGCCCTGCGCCATGACGCGTGGCAGTCCGAGGACTACCCCACCTGGGCCCGCGCGGATTGGGAATTCCACGAACGCGTTGCCCTGGCGTCCGGAAATCCGCTGTTGCATCAGCTCTATGTCTCGTTTGGCGGGGTCTTCCACAACGATCTCCTCCGGCAGCAACGCAAGGAAGGCTTCAACGGCATCCCCCGCGAGGGCCACGACGAACTGGTGGATGCGCTGGAAGCACACGATCCCGACGCCGCCGTCCGGAGCGTCTACCGGAACCTGGATTTCTGCGCAGACAAAACCCCTCGTTAGTCCGTTGCCGTCTTAGGCACGGTCCCGGTTTAAGGCACGGTCTCGATTCCCACCCCGGCCGCGTCCCTGAACCGCGCGTTGATCAGCACCACGTCCCGTCCCGCCCGATCCAGGAGACTCGCTGCGACACTCGCCCGGTATCCCGTGGCGCAGTGCACCCAGATCCTGGTGTCCGGCAGCTCGGTGATCCTGCCGAGCAACTCATAGACCGGAACATTGAGCGCTCCTATGACGTGCGAGGCCTTGTATTCCTCCGGGCGGCGAACGTCCAGCACCACGTCCCCAGGCTCCCGGTCTTTGAGGAGTGCAGCCCAGTCCCCGTGCTCGTAGCTCACTTGGGGAGTGTCCGGCGCCAAGGCGCCGATACCCGAATCACCCGACTCAGGCCCGACGGCGGCATCCGGTCCATCGATGCCAATCCTCGCCAGATCGCGGATCGCCTTCTCCACCTCATCCAACGGGCCCAGCAAGGTAAGGGGTTGATTCCACGGGATCACCCATCCGAGATAGCTGGTGAAGTTATCGCCCCGACCGTATTCGAAGCTCACGCTGCCTTGGAGATGGCTGTCTGCGAAGGCCACCCTGTGCCGCAGATCCACCACCCACTCCCCCGCCCCCAAACGCCGGCTCAGCTCTGCGGCGTCCACGGAATCAGGCACCTGCAAGTTCGCTGCACCGGGGCCGGCGGCGTTGAGGGGGCTCATGTGCGCGTAGTAGGCCGGATAGGCTGTAATGTTCTCCAACAACTCGGCCACAAAATGGTCCTCGTTGGGATCCGTGAGGGCATGGTTGGCCGCGGCTTGCTCGCCGATGGTTGAGGCAGTCACCTTGCTGGAGGGCCCCACGGAGCAAAAGGAACCGAAGCCGTGTGTTGGATAGAGAAATGCCTCGGGTTGCGCCAGATCCACGAGTCGCCGGACCGATGAATACTGATCGTGGGCCAACTTCGCAGTGTCGTGGGGCGAGACGAGGTCCGTTCTCCCAACTGAACCGTAGAGCAGGCTGCCGCCGGAAAACACAGCTTCAGGGCCGCCGTCGTGCGTGTCGTCCCGGACCACGTACGAGAGGTGTGTGTGCGTGTGGCCAGGCGTGGCAACCACCTTAACAGTGAGCCGGCCGACGTGAAGCACCTGTCCGTCCGTGACGGGAACGCGTGTGAACTCCACATTGTCATCAGCATTGACCAGGTAAGCGGCGCCATGTGCCTCGGCGAGCAACAATCCGCCAGTGACGTAGTCGTTGTGCAGGTGGGTTTCGGCCACATGGGTGATCCGGACGCCGGCTTCCCTCGCTGCCGCCTCTATCCGATCGGTGTCCCGTTGGGGGTCGATCACCAAGGCCACTCGGCCGTCATGCACCAAGTAGCTCCGGTCCCCCAACTGGGGTGTTTCGATGACGACGACGTCCATACCTCAGGTTAAAGCAACGCGGGGTCACATACGCACCATCCGGCAGCCCGGAAAGGTGCGTAAGTGTGACCCCGCGTTGAAATTAAACTTCCGCGGCTACGCCGTCGCGGGAGATGTTGACCATGTCCTCACGCGGCACAACCTTGATGCGCTCACGCGTGACCTCAACACCGTGGGAGCCGCCGGCCTCAGTGGCTGCTGCGCCGAGCGCGAGCTCGTGGGCGTCCAGAGCCAGCCAGCCTTCCCAGCTGGTGAACTGCACGCCGCGGGAGTCGAGCAGATCCACGACGGCGTCTGCCGCAGGAACCTCGGCGAACGGCAGGTTTTCGCGGTCCTCCAAGAGGTACGTCACCGTTTCAAGGGCATCACCCTTGGTGTGGCCGATGAGGCCCACCGGACCACGCTTGATCCAACCGGTCGCGTAGAGGCCCGGCACGTGCTGACCGTCGGCGTCAAGGACGCGGCCGCCGTCGTTGGTCACGACGCCCTTCTTGTGGTCGAACTCGACGTCCGGCAGGGCCGAACCGAAGTAGCCGATGGCTCGGTACACGGCCTGGACCGGGTAGTCGACGAACTCGCCGGTGCCGCGGGCGTTGCCCGTGCCATCCAGTTCCGTGCGCTCGAACTTGATGCCCGCAACCTTGCCCGGGGTTTCCGGGGAGTCGACGATTTCAACCGGGCTGTGCAGGAAGTGCAGGTGGAGGCGACGCGAGGCCTTGAGCTCCGAGAGGTCCTCGGGCTGCTCGGCGATCCAGTTGGTGAGCGTGCCAACCATGGTCTTGGTCTGGTTGTTCGTCTGGACCTGGCGGTCTGACTCTTCGTCGAATTCGAAGTCCTCGGCGTAGAGGATGATGTCGACGTCCTTGGAGTGCGAGAGTTCGCGGAGTTCCAGCGGGGTGAACTTCACCTGTGCCGGGCCACGGCGGCCGAAGACGTGAACGTCTGTGACCGGGGAATTCTTCAGGCCCGCGTAGACGTTGTCCGGGATTTCGGTGACCAGGAGGTCGTCAGCGTGCTTGGAGAGGACGCGGGCGACGTCAAGGGCCACGTTGCCGTTGCCGAGGACGGCGATTTCCTTGGCGTCCAACGGCCATTCGCGGGAAACGTCCGGGTGTCCGTCGTACCAGGAGACGAAGTCAGCGCCGCCGAAGGAGCCTTCAAGCTCGATACCCGGGATGTTCAGGTCCGCGTCCTTGATGGCGCCGGTGGCGAAGATGACGGCGTCGTAGTGCTTGCGGAGGTCCTCGATGGAGATGTCGGTGCCGTAGTCAACGTTGCCGAAGAAGCGGATGTCGCCGCGGTCCAGGACCTTATGCAGGGCGTTGACGATGCCCTTGATGCGGGGGTGGTCCGGAGCGACGCCGTAGCGGATCAGGCCATACGGTGCCGGGTAGCGGTCGAAGAGGTCGATGCTGACGTTGAGCTCGCCGCTCTTGACGGCCTCGCTCTTGGTCAGGATGTCTGCTGCGTACACGCCGGCAGGGCCGGAGCCGATGACGGCGACGCGAAGCGGACGGTCCGCAGAACCTACGGGGGTGCTAATTGACACGGCTGTGTTCCTTCTTCTCAGTTGGTGCGGACGCGGGGACGGTTGGGGGTAATCGTGCTGTAGTCAGCGGTCTTGAAATGCTGTGGGGCGAAGGGGCTGACACGGACCACATCGCCGATCACGATGACCGCGGGATTGGCCACGCCGACGGCTTCAGCCTGGTCCGCGATGGATCCCAACGTGCCGATCGTGACGCGCTGATCCGGCAAATACCCGTTCTCAACGATACCTACTGGAGTGTCCAAAGGCAGACCCGAGCCAGCCAGGGCAGCCGCGGAATCGCGCAATTGAGCCACGCCCATGAGCAAAACCACAGTGTGATCCGGCCGGGCAGGCACTTCGGAAAGCTCTTCATGACCGGTCACAACGCTGAAGCCCTTGGCCAGGCCTCGATGCGTGACGGGAATACCGGCAGCGGCAGGAACCGAAATGGCCGACGTCACGCCGGAGACCACTTCAACCTCGACGCCGTTCTGCCGGCAGAATTCTGCTTCCTCGCCACCGCGGCCCAGCACGTAGGGATCGCCGCCTTTGAGGCGGACCACGCGGTTGCCCTTGAGGGCTTCGTCAACGAGGATCCGGTTGATCTCAAGCTGCGGCACGGGGTGATGGCCCGGCGTTTTGCCGACCTCGATCACGCGGACGTCTGGAGCCAGTTCCTTGAGCAGCTCGCGCGGGCCAAGACGGTCAGCAACCACGACGTCGGCCTGGCCCAGCAAGCGTCGACCCCGGACTGTGATGAGTCCCGAGTCGCCAGGGCCGCCGCCAACCAGCGCAACAGAACCAGCAGGCGCTTTGCCGGCAGCGTCCGGCTTGCGGTGACGACGGAGCGGCAGGTCACCGGTTTCCAGTGCAGTGGCCACAGCATCGCGAAGCGCCATGGCGCGGCGTGGGTCTCCCCCTGCATTGATGGCGATCTTGACGTCATCCACCACAGCCACTGCGGGCGTCCAGGCAGCTGAGGATTCGTGGTCCGAGGCGTTGACGCACCAGATGCGCTGGGCTTCGGCGTCGGCTGCTACCTGGGTGTCCACAGCGGCAGTGCCCGTGGCGGTCTGAACGAACCAGACGCCGTCGAGGTCTGACGTGCGGTACTCGCGCGGCTCCCAGGTGAGGAGTCCAGCGTGGGCGAGTCCGCGGAGGTTTTCGGAGGCAACGGGAGCGACCACGGTGACTTTCGCACCGGCGTCGAGCAGCCCCTTGGCACGGCGCTCCGCGACGGGCCCGCCGCCCACAACCAGCACTGGGCGGCCGAGCAGCCGCAGTGCCGTGGGGTAAATGTCCTGTATTGCCATAAAAAAACTGTAGGGCGGGCCCGTAATATGCTTCAAAGGCTCGGAAACACCCGGTAACGCTGGGTAATCCAGCGTCACATATGCGTCATCCCTTGTTTCCGCCGGCAAACGTCCGGAAACCGTTCCGCTAAAAACTGTGCCGCTAAAAAACAGACCAGCCCGTGCGCGTCGTGAATTCGTCCAAGGCAGCCACCCCTGCCACCGAGTTCCCGGACCGCCCAAGGCCTGGGCTCCACACACTGATGGCGCATCTGTTGGGAACCACTGCGACGATTCCGCCCCCAACACCGCTCTTCCCCGGAAGGCCCACGCGATACGCGAATTCCCCGGCGGCGTCGTAGGTCCCGCACGTGAGCATGACGGCATTGATCCGTTTGGTCTGTGCTGGGGACAGCAACCGGGTGCCGTCCGCTCCAACCCCGTTGGCGGCGAGGAACCGGGTTGCGAGCGCCAGGTCTTCACAGGTCATGGCCAGGGCGCACTGCTCCACATAGGACTCGAGGACGGCTTCCACGGGGTTCTCCAGGTTGCCGCAGCTGGCCAGGAAGTGGGCCAGGGAGGCGTTGCGGTGGCTGTTGCGGAGTTCTGATGCCGCTACGTAGTGGTCCGCGGCCACAGTGGAGTTGCCGGTTTCGCGGCGCATCAAGTCGCGGACAGCCAAGGCTGCGCTTCCCGTGACGCTGAGGAGCCGGTCGCTGACGACGATCGCGCCGGCGTTGATGAAGGGGTTCCGGGGAATCCCTTCTTCGCTCTCCAACTGGATCAGTGAGTTGAAGGGGTTGCCCGAAGGTTCACGGAAGACGCGCTTCCAGATGCCATCGCCGTCGAAGGCCAGCACCAGGGCGAGCGCGAAGACCTTGGAAATGCTTTGGATGGAGAAGGGCACATGCGCGTCCCCTGATGAGTAGACGTCACCGTCCCGGGTTGCGACGGAGATGCCGAACTGGTGTGGGTCCACGGCTCCCAGCTGCGGAATGTAATCGGCCACGTTGCCCTGGCCGACGTGCGGCTGTACTGCCCCGACGATGTCGTCGAGGAGATTCTGGATGTCCAAGGTTCTAGCTCCTGGCCTCTGCGTAGGTCCAAAGTCGTATCTGGAGATGGGCAAGCAATCGTTCGTCGGCGGACTGCAGGTCCAGCCCTGCCTCTTCGCACGCGCGCCGGAGCCGGTAGTGGACGGTGTTGCGGTGGATGGCCAGTTCCTCGGCGCAGCGGTTCACATCGCCAAAGAATTCGAGGTACGTGAGCAGTGTCAAAGCGAACTCCGGGTAGCGGTCGCAGAGCTTCGCTATGCCCTGGTGGCGTAGCCCCTTCCGGGTTTCCAGCAGATCCAGTAATTCGTTGGTGAGGACCGTGGTTTCCACATCCCTGTAGGAGGCAACGCGGATCGACGGGGTGCTCTGCAGCACCTTGAGAACGCTGCGGACGTGGTCAAGCGTGGCGTAGAGGGCGTCGAGCCGCGGAACAATCGGGCCCACGGCGGCTTGGACCTGGAAGTGCAGGTGCGTGGTGGCGTCACGCACAATCGTGTTGACCAGCCGGTTGATCGCGGGCAGGGACTTTACCGGGTCCAGATCGGGCAGGATGATCGCTGTTTCCGTGCCCAAGGCTCCCACCACTGCTCCTGGACGGTACGCCGCCGCGTGGATGGAGGCGAGGTTGGAGAGCTCACCCCTGCGGAGCTGTTGACCGGGGGCGCTCTGGTCCAATCCGCCTGCTGAAATCAGCACCAATGCCGCAGGTTTGGAGGGGTCTATGCCCGCCGACTGGGCCTGCGAGTGAACCTGTGCCGTACCGCTGAGCAGGCTGGACACGCGGTCTTCGCGCATCGATTGGGATTGCTGGTTGCGGTGGCGGACCAGTTCAATCGCGGCATGCCGGGCAGCGCCGATCATCAGCCTGTCGGTGTTCGCGGCCAACGGCTCTGCGCCTTCCTGCAGCCAGATGTAGCCCATCACCCGGCTTCCCGCATGGATGCCAATGGCCACGCGTTCCCGAAGGCCGGCCTCAGGGTTGGCATCCACATGGACGGGTTCCTCGGTGGCCTGAAGGTGCTTGTAGACGCCTGATTCCTTGAGGAGTTTCTGGTACCGCTCGGGTCCGCGCCGCGCCAGGATGGACAGGCGCCGGAGCTCATCAACATCGTTGGACGCAGGCGAGTAGGCGAGGACCCTGTTTCCCGGATCCTCGATGACTACGTGGCCGTTGGTCAACGTTGCCGTTGTTTGGGCGATGGCGAACAAGTCCCTGTGCACCGTGGTGGGGTTCTCCCCCGATACACCGCGTTCCCGGATACGGTCCACGGCGACGCTCTCGAACTTGTCCCAGCGAAGGCCGGGGGCTACGGCCACCAATCCGATACCGGTGGATTGCAGCAGTTCCGCCACGGCTTCGAGTTCACGTTCGTTTCCCTTGACCGCGACGGCCGTGGGCCTGTCGCTGATGATCCGGCGGATTGCGGGCAGCGCCACACGTCCACGGGCGCCGATGAGCATCACCAAGGACCCAGGGCGAGTGGCATCCTCATCTTCTGCGTCCACAATGACCGTTTCACGAACTGTCAGGTTGTCCGCGTCCGGGGCAAGCAACAAGCGTGCGTTGTCCACGCCCAGGTCTTCAAGTACATCGCTCAGCAAGGTGACGACGCCGTCGTCGTCAATGTCCAGGGCCTTCAACGAAGCTATCGCTTCCTCTCGTATTCAATTCGGGTCAACCGGACGTCCTTCGCCATTGAAGAAGTCCTGCCCATGCTCCTGCGCAATCGCGCACAGCCAGAAACATTACCGGGCCTTCAGGACACCAGTGTTGTCCAGCCAGCACAAGAGCCGGGTCCTGAATTTGGTTCCCCAGCCAATTTGCGCGATTCGCCTGAGATCTAGAGTTATTTACTGTCCCCAACGCCACAAACACTGTGTGTTGCGCCGTGTCAGACAACACATCTGTGCCGTTTGGGACTGTTGAGCTGCCGACGGCGGCGCCGGAGTCAAAGGAGACCCCCAAGTGATACCCACGTCAGTTTCAGAGCATTCTGCTGCCCCCGACCGGCCCGACGAGGCCGGCACCCTGCTTCTTGGCCAGGAGCCAGGCCAGGATTTTTCAACGGAAGAATCGGGCTACCGGAAGACCCTCAAGCCCCGCCAGATCCAAATGATCGCCATAGGCGGCGCGATCGGCACCGGGCTGTTCATGGGAGCCGGCGGCCGCCTCAATGGTTCAGGCCCGGCCTTGGTCCTGGTGTATGCGGTGTGCGGATTTTTTGCCTTCCTCATCCTGCGCGCATTGGGCGAGTTGGTTCTCTACCGTCCGGCTTCGGGCTCGTTCGTTTCTTACGCCCGCGAGTTTTATGGCGAGAAAATGGCGTACACGGCTGGCTGGTTGTACTTCCTGAACTGGGCCATGACCTCAATCGTGGATGTGACCGCAGTGGCCCTGTACGTGAAGTTTTGGGGCCAGTTCTGGCAGCCGATCAATGACGTCCCGCAATGGCTCATCGCCCTGATCGCCCTGGTGGTAGTGCTGGCGTTGAACCTTGTGTCCGTGAAGATCTTCGGCGAGATGGAGTTCTGGTTCGCCCTCATCAAGGTGGGTGCGCTGGTGGCCTTCCTCGTCGTCGGAATCTGCTTCATTGTCCTCGGGGGGCGGACGGATGTGGGCGTTCCCGGCCTGAATGTCATTGCCGATAACGGCGGCCTCTTCCCCACGGGTGCGGTGGCGCCGCTTCTGGCGATCAGCGGCGTCGTCTTCGCGTACGCAGCAGTTGAGCTGGTAGGCACGGCCGCCGGCGAAACCGCCAACCCGCACAAGGTCATGCCCAAAGCCGTCAACACGGTGGTGCTCCGTATCGGCATTTTCTACGTCGGCTCGGTCCTGTTGCTCTCCCTTCTGCTGCCCTTCACGTCCTACAAGTCCGGCGAATCGCCGTTCGTGACCTTTTTCTCGCACCTCGGCGATCCCCAGGCCGGCGCGATCTCGGCCTCCGTGATGAACTTCGTGGTTCTGACCGCCGCCCTCTCGAGCCTCAATGCTGGCCTGTACTCCACCGGCCGGATCCTGCGCTCCATGGCAATCAAGGGCTCAGCTCCCCGCTTCACCGCCCGAATCAGCGCTTCCGGTGTCCCTTACGGCGGCATCCTGCTGACTGCCGTCATCACCTTGATGGGCGTGGCGCTGAATGCGATCGTTCCGTCGCAGGTCTTTGAAATCGTGCTCGAGGTCTCTGCGCTGGGCATCATCGGCGGCTGGGCCACCATCATGCTCTGCCACATCAAGTTGCAGGCGTGGGTGCGGAGCGGCAAAGTCACCAGGCCGGCATTCCGGCTCTTCGGCGCACCCTTTACTTCCTATCTCACCCTCGGATTCCTGGCCTTTGTCCTGATCACCATGGGCTTCTCGGAAACAGGCCGATGGGTGCTCGCTTCCCTTCTGGTACTGGCACCGCTGCTGGTGGGCGGCTGGTATGCCCACCGCGGCCGAATCCGTAATGAGCAGTCCGCTTTGAACCCGCCCTCAGTTTGAAAGAGAAAACACGTCACATGAGCACCCTCTCCCCCCTTCCAAAAATTGGCACGCCCAGCCGCGCCTGGAGGTCGCGCGCCGATGCTTGGGAGTTCCTGGGATATGCCATCAAGCAGCTTGCCTTGGACCGTCATTCAGGATCGTCCGACTCCGGTTTGCACTCCCAGATCAGCCGGACTTTTGCTCTCCTGGATGCCGTGGAGCCCTACTGGGCAGAACCGGGCGTTGCGGCTGTGGCGCAGTTGCGCCAATTGGTCGACGACGGCGACCCCCACGCCGCGCTGGAACTTCTGGGCGGTTTGGCGCACCTTCCTCTGGCTTCCGGAGCGGAGCAAGGCTCAGTTTCCGGGGTTCTCCCGGAGTCGCCGGAGGACGAGGTTGCACAAGCCGAGCAGGCTGACCGTCCTCGCTTTGAGGTTCTGGTGGTGGACAACGTCACGGCCCAGGAAGCGGAGGCATTGAAGGGCAACATGGCAGCCCAGCGCCGCCCTTCCGATGCTTTCACCTACGAAATCAATGTGGTCCCCAGCTACGAAGACGCGTTGGTCGCTGTCCTGCTTAACCCCGACATCCAAGCCGTGATCATGCGTCCGGGCTTCTCCGTTCGCAGTTCCCAGCAGCTGGGCAGCGATCTCCGCCGGTTCCTGGCCGGGCACACTCCCGAGGGCCTGCAGGCCTTGCGGCCCGTCAAACGGATCCTGGGCCTGGCCGAGGAAATATCCGGGCTCAGGCCTGAATTGGACGTCTATCTGGTTGCGGGCGTCTCCATCGAGTCCCTGGCCGGATCACTGACCAGGAAATTCCGGAGGATTTTCCGCAGACAGGATCACCTGGACCTGCACTTGTCCCTGTTGTCCGGGGTTGCAGAACGATACGAAGCTCCGTTCTTCACAGCCCTGCAGGATTACAGCCGCCGGCCTGCAAGCGTCTTCCACGCGCTGCCCATTTCGCGTGGCGGATCCGTAGGGAACTCCCCCTGGATCCGGGACATGGCCGATTTTTACGGGACAAACCTGCTTTTGGCAGAGACGTCGGCAACGTCCGGCGGCCTCGATTCCCTGCTGGACCCGCATGGATCCATCAAGCAAGCCCAGGATCTCGCTGCCCGGGCCTTCGGAGCACAAAGAACATACTTCGTTACCAATGGCACGTCCACGGCCAACAAGATCGTTCATCAATCCCTGCTTGCCCCCGGTGACGTTGTGCTGGTTGACCGGAACTGCCACAAGTCCCACCACTACGCCTTTGTGCTCGCCGGTGCCCGCGTTTCATATCTGGATGCCTACCCCTTGGACAAGTACGCCTTCTATGGCGCTGTGCCCTTGGCGAGTTTGAAGCGCAGGCTGCTTGAGTACCGGCGGGCCGGACGGCTGCACGAAGTCAAAATGGTCACGCTCACCAACTGCACCTTTGACGGGATCGTTTACGACGTCGAGCGTGTCATGGAGGAATGCCTGGCCATCAAACCTGACCTGGTGTTCCTATGGGACGAGGCATGGTTCGCCTTCGCCCGCTCCCATCCCATCTACCGGCGTCGAACGGCTATGGCTTCAGCAGCCGCTCTGGAAGCCTCTTTCAGCAGCCCTGCCTACAAGGCCCGATATGCCGAGCAAGCAGCGGCCCTGCATGACCCTGCCACCGGTGAACCACTTGATGACGAGGCGTGGCTGAACAGGCGGCTGATTCCCAACCCTGCCAAGGCGCGGATCAGGGTGTATGCCACCCAGTCCACGCATAAAACCCTGACATCCTTGCGCCAAGGTTCGATGATCCACGTGTACGACCAGGACTTCATGGCCTCCAACCAGGAGTCCTTCCGCGAGGCGTACATGACCCACACCTCCACCTCACCCAACTACCAAATCCTGGCTTCCCTGGACATTGGCCGGCGCCAGGTGGAGTTGGAAGGTTTTGGTTTGGTCCAGAAGCAATCCGACCTCGCCGTCTCTGTGGCACAAGCAGTCGCACGGCATCCCCTGCTGAAGAAATACTTCCGGGTGTTGACCTCGCGGGACCTTATTGAGCCCCAATACCGCGAAACCAGCGCCGCCATGCCGCTGCGGGAAGGATTGGCGGAACTTGAGGACGCCTGGCAGCGCGATGAGTTCGTCATTGATCCCAGCCGCCTCACGCTGGACATCAGCAGGACAGGAATCGACGGCGACACGTTCCGCCACAGCTACCTCATGGACGATCACGGAATCCAGGTGAACAAGACGTCCCGGAACACTGTGCTGTTCATGACCAACATCGGTACCTCACGAAGTTCCGTGGCGTACCTGATCGAGGTCCTGGTCAAACTCGCCGAGGGGTTCGAAAACCCGCATCCCTCAGCGCGACCCCGCACGGTGCCCGTGCTTTCACCGGCATCTTCGCAGGCCGGAGGATCAGGCGAGGTTGGACAGACGCCGCCGCTTCCGGACTTCAGCACGTTCGCGGCGCGGTTCCGTGTGGACGACGCCTGCGAAGACGGCGATATCCGTGCGGCCTACTTCGAAAGCTACAAGTCCGAATCCACTGCCTACTTGTCCGCCGACGAGCTTGCCCTTGCAGTGCGGGCCGGGCAGGAAGTCATTTCCGCCGGCTTCGTCACGCCGTATCCGCCCGGCTTCCCCATCCTCGTCCCGGGCCAGGTAATTACCCGGCAGACGTTGGAGTTCATGGCCGCTTTGGACACCCGCGAGATCCACGGTTTCGATCACGAACGTGGCTACCGGGTATTCGTGGATGGGTCTGGTGTTACGGGGTCCGGCTCCGCCGAAGCTGGTGTTTCGGAGACTGCTGTTGCAGCGGTGGGCATCGGGCGGCTGCCCGCCGCGTCGTAGGACTGGCCGGATACCTGCGCAGAGTGCGCTAGGCGCCTTGGCGGGCCCAACCAAAAGCAGGTGCGATGTACTTCGCAACGTTCCCCAGGAGCTTCGCGTTGTACTCCACCCCAAGTTGGTTGGGCACCGTCAGCAGGACAGTATCGGCAGCTTGGACGGCCGCATCGGCTGCGAGTTCTTCTGCCAGCTCGTCCGGCTCCCCGATGTAGCTCTTCCCGAAACGGGACAACGCGCCGTCGAGAATTCCTACCTGGTCCTGCCGGTCCGCTTGGGCGCGAAGGCCAAAGTAGCGGTTGTCCACCTCATCGACGATCGGCAAGATGCTGCGGCTGACTGAAACGCGGGGCTCGAACTCGTGCCCGGCAGCTGCCCAGGCTTGGCGAAACATGTGGATCTGCTCGGCTTGCAGTTGGTCGAAGGGGACTCCGGTGTCTTCGGTCAGGAGCGTGGAACTCATGAGGTTCATGCCCTGCTCGGCGGCCCAGACTGCTGTCTTGCGGGTGCCGGCACCCCACCAGATCCGTTGTGGAAGTCCCGGGGAGAGCGGCTGGACAGGCAGAAGCCCGGTGGCTCCGCCTGCGTAGTGGGGATCAGCTTGGGCTACCCCGTGCCCGGCAATCGCCTTGCGGAAAAGTGCCGTGTGGCGCCGTGCCATCTCGCCTGTGTCCTCGCCTTCGTTCGGGACATAGCCAAAGTTGGCGGCTCCGTTCAGGGCAGGCTCGGGTGAACCACGGCTTACTCCAAGCTGAAGCCGGCCGTCGCTGATCAGGTCCGTGGCAGCAGCCTCCTCCGCCATGTACAGCGGGTTCTCGTAGCGCATGTCGATCACGCCGGTGCCCATCTCGATGGTGCTGGTCCGTGCGGCAATGGCGGCGAGCAGCGGGAACGGGGACGCTTGCTGCCGGGCGAAGTGATGCACACGGAAGAACGCTCCGTCGATCCCCAATTCCTCTGCGGCCACCGCCAGTTCGATGCCCTGCTTGATGGCTTCACCGGCCGACGGAACGAGCGAACCAGGGACGCGCGCCCAGTGGCCGAAGGAAAGGAAACCGATCCGTTTGGTGTGCATGTCCGGGACAACAGCCGTGGGCGTCCGGTAATTCCTCACTCGGCGCGTCGGTAGTGCATGGCGACCGCGCCGTTGCTGAGCGGCTCGGCCGAGATGAGTCCGAGGCGCCTGGTGCTGGGCAGCCCGCCCTGGTACAGAGTGGGACCATGGCCGGCGATCATGGGGTGGACCAGGAACTTGTACTCGTCGATGAGGTCCAGTCGGTCCAGCTCGGTAGCAAGTTTGCCGCTGCCGACAAGAACGCCGTTAGGAGTCCCATCCTTGAGATCCTGCACCGCAGTGCGCAACTCGCCGACGAGGTGATGGCTGTTGGTCCACGGGAAGTCGCTACGGGTCGCCGAGACCACGTATTTGGGCTTGGTCTCCAGTTTGAGGGCCCAATCGCGCATGGCTGGCGGCGCATCGACGTCGCCATGAGCCACCAGGGGCCAGTAGTCCTCCATCATTTCGTACGTGGTGCGGCCCCAGAGCATCGCGCCGCTCTCCTCCAGGAGCCGGGTGAAGTGGGCATGCGTCTCGTCGTCGGCGATGCCCTCCCGGTGGTCGATGCAACCATCCAGTGTGACGTTGATGCTGAACGTTAGAAGGCCCATGCGGTGATTCTAGCCAAAAGACAGCTAGCGGCTGCTACCCGCCAGCAGACCGCGACGCTGCAGCAGGCGCTTCTCGATCGGGCCGAAAACGAGGAGCTCGATCAGGATGCCCACAGCCAGGATCAACAGGATCGCGGACATGACCACTGCCATGTCGGACAGCGCACGTCCTTGGTCAAGCAGCGAGCCCAAGCCGAAGCCAATGGTGCCACCGACAGCGATGATTTCCGCGGCCATCAAAGAACGCCAGGAGAACGCCCAGCCCTGCTTCAATCCGCCGATGTATCCGGGAAGTGCTGCGGGAAGCACGATCTGCAGGGCCATCTGCAGCCGGTTCGCGCCGAGCACCGTACCTACGCTGCGGTATTGCGGCGGGATCTGGTCCACACCGGAGATGAGGCCATTGATGATCGACGGAATGGCACCCATGAGTACAACGAAGTAGACGGTGGCATCGGTCAAGCCGAACCAGATGATCGCCGCCGGTACCCAGGCCACGGACGGAAGGACCTGAAGACCGGAAATCAGCGGGCCAAACGCACGGCGGAGAGGAGCAACCTGCGCCAGCAACAAGCCCACAGGCGTGGCAACTACTACCGAAATCAGGAAGCCGATCAAGCCGCGCTGCAACGAGGTCCATACCGATTCCTGAACCCTGCCTTCGCCCCAGAGCGTCACCAGCTGGTTGAGCACATCAAGGGGCCCGGGCACCTGATCACGGCGCTTAAGGCCGAGGGACACGTAGAACTGCCAGGCGAGGACGAGAACTACCAAGGCAGCGATCGGCAGCAGTACGCGCTTCCATTCGATACCGGCTTTGCGTCCGGTATCGGACTGGAGGTTGTCCAGGCCCGCTTCGAGGTCGCGCAGTTCGGAGGGGTTGCCCTTCAAGGACGGCGACGTAATGTGCTCGCTGGATTCGCTCACGGGCAGGGTCCGCTCTTGGGTAGTGGTGGGGTTACTTGGCATGGCGGCGGATCTCCTCGCGTAGCCGGCGGGTAATGACTCCGGTCAGCTCCCCAGCACGACCAGCATCAGTTCGGTGTTCTTCGGTCACATCCCATTCGGCCACGACACGACCGGGACGCGAGGACAAAAGCAGCACGCGCTGGCCCAAGCGGACAGCCTCACGAACGTTGTGCGTCACGAACACGATGGTGCGGCCGGTTTCCTTCCAGATCCGCTCGAGTTCGTCGTGCAGGAGATCGCGGGTAATTGCGTCAAGGGCCGCGAAGGGCTCGTCCATCAACAGCAGCTGCCGGTCCTGCGCCAAAGAACGGGCAAGGGCAACGCGTTGCCGCATGCCACCGGACAGTTCGTGCGGACGCTTGTCGCCGGCGCCGCCGAGGTGCACCAGCTCCAGTAGTTCGGTTGCCCGATCGCGGCGGCTGGCTTTGGTGCTGGACTTGTCAGCCAGCTGAAGTGCGAGCTCGATGTTGCCTCGCGCTGTCAACCAGGGGAACAGCGCCGAGTCCTGAAACATGAAGGCCGCGCCGTCGCTGGGCACCTCAAGAGCGCCCGACGTGGGATGCTCAAGTCCCGCCATGATGTTCAGTAGCGTGGACTTCCCGCAGCCGGACGCACCGAGGAGGGCAACGAACTCGCCCTGCGCGATCGTGGCATTGACGTCGTCCAGCACCGGGGCGCCGTCGCCGAAGCGCTTGCCCAGGTTCTCGAGTACGACTGGCATGGTCCCGTCCTTCGTGTTGATTGGTGGAGCTGATATGGCTGAAGGCTGGCCCGCTCCCCCACCCGTATTCCGGAGGGGAAGCGGACCAGCCGATTGGTGCTTAGTCCTGGCCGAGCCCTGCAGCGGACGTCTTCTTGCCCTCTACTTCGTTCAAAGCCCGGAGGTCGAAGATGCCGTTGATATCGGCAGCCTTGGTGGTGCCGGCGTCTACGCCGTCCTGGAGGAGCTTCTTGTACGTTCCGGCGAGCGGATCAGTGGTGAAAGTGATGTTCTTCAGAGCGCGGTCTATCACGTTGGCGGGAAGCGGCTTGCCGGCCGTGTCCTTGAGGACGGCGTTGATGGTGCTGGCCTTCTCTTCAGGCGAAGCGGAGTTCAACCAGTTCACGGATTCAACGTGGCCCTTGAGCAGTGCCTTCACAGTCTCCGGGTGCTCAGCGGCGAACTTCTTGTTCACGATCAGGATGGTGGTGGTGAATTCGCCCTTGTCCCACAGGTCCTTCTCGTCCACGAGTACCTTCGCGCCTGCTTCGAGGACCAAACGGGAGGCCCACGGCTCTGGCAACCACGCGCCGTCGAGCTTTCCGTCCTGGAAGAGCTTCAGCGTCTGGGCGTTTTCTGTCGGGTTGATGTTGACGTCGCCGCTGCCGTCCGGGTTGGTCTTGTAGCCCTGGTGGCCCAGCCATGCGCGGAGGGCTACGTCCTGCGTTCCGCCAAGCTGCGGGGAGGCGAGGACCTTGCCCTTGAGGTCTGCCGCGGAGTTGATTTCGGGCTTGACCACCAGCTGGGCGCCCCCTGCTGCTGCGCCGGCGATAATGCTGACGGATTCGCCGTTGCTCTTGACGAAGGAGTTGATGGCCGGGTTGGGGCCGATGTACGTGGCGTCGATGGCGCCGGCGTTCAACGCCTCGATCGCGGCAGGGCCGGCGTTGAAGATCTGGGTGCTGAGCTTGGTATCGCCGAGGTCCTTGGCGATGATGCCCTTGCTGATGCCAACCAGGGCCGGGCCGTGCGTCACATTGCTGAAGTAGCCGAGCTTGAGCTCAGCAGCAGGCGACGTTGTGGGAGCCGGGGCGGCCTGGTTGTTCCGGGAGACGACGGAGGCTACTGCGGCGCCAGCACCGATGAGCAGGGCCAGGCCGACGGCCAGGCTGATCTCAAGGGTGCGGCGGCGCTTGGGCTTAGGTGCGGTCTCACCGGCGACGATGCGGGTGGTGCCGGAATCGGATTTCTGTGACTCGGGGGTGTTTGCCATTGGGGAGGTCCTAAGGAGATGTGGGATGCGAAGGGGGGGGCGAAGATCAGGCCCCGTAACATCGCCCGTCGAGGGCAAGGAAGGACCATTCCGGAAAGGTCATGCCTTCACAGTAGGGACTGTCATATTTCGGCTTCAATCCCATGGAAACCAAGGTTCACGCAGGGTCACGTGACGTCATATTCGGCGCCAGGCCTTCAAAGTTGCATCGCGTTGTGCGGCACGTGCGTTCATGAAGGGTCACCCGGCGTCATGTTTGCTGCCAGCTCCGCAATGTCCCGCGGCGTCGTGCGGCAGCAGCCACCGATCAGCCGGGCTCCCCGCTCGCGCCAGTCAGCGGCGTTTCCGGCGAGGGTAGTTGTGCCGTGACCACCCGCGGAAGGGCCCCACGTCTTCGTGACGGCGTCGTAGGTCTCCCCCGAGTTCGGGTACGCGACCAACGGTTTGTCGGATACTTCGTTGAGCGTCCCAAGCGCCGACGTCACCAGCTCCAGCGGCACACAGTTGACCCCGACGGCGGCCACCCGCGGCTCCGTACGGAGCAGCGCAGCCAACTCAGCCAGCGGCGTTCCATCACTGATGTGTTCCGCGTCCCGCAGGGTGAACGTGAACCAGGATTCGACGTCGAACTCCGCCACGAGCGCCAACAGCGCCTCCGCTTCGGCGAAGGACGGCAGCGTCTCGCACGCCAGGAAATCCGCACCGGCTTCCACAAGAGCGGCAATGCGTGGTCGGTGGAAATCCATGAATTCTGTGCGACTCAGCGTGTAATCGCCCCGGTATTCGGAGCCGTCAGCAAGATAGGCACCGTATGGACCCACGGACCCTGCCACCAGGAGCGGGCCGCCGGAAGGGTTTGCCTCGGCGTGCTCGCGACGTGCTTCGTCGGCAAGCTGCACGCTCAACGCCACCAGTTCCAAGGCCTCGCGCTCCCCCAGGCCGCGACGCGCGAACCCCTGGGGAGTGGCCTGGTAGCTGGCTGTGATGGCCACGGAGGCACCGGCGTCGAAATAGTCGCGGTGGACCTGCTTGATCAGGTGCGGCTGCTCCAGCAGAACCTTGGCGGACCACAAGGCGTCCTCAAGATCACAGCCATGGGCCTCCAGTTCCGTGGCGAGGGCCCCATCCAGGACGAGGTCCTCGCCGGAGTCCAACAGGGTGCTGAGTGCGGTGTTCTGTGGCATGTAGTGATCTTCCTGCTAATCGCTCAATGAAAAAACCGCAGCTTGTTCGAAATCCCCGCCGTACAAGGCCGGGAATTTCGAACAAGCTGCGGTCTATGTGACTCTTCGACCTTAGATGACGTAACGCTCGTCTTCGTGATCGCCGGGGTGGTCCTTGACCAGGCCGGCGGCAAGGGTGTTGCCGTCGATGGGGTCGATCACCAGGAACGCGCCCGTACGGCGGTGGTGCAGGTAATTCTCCAGCGGCAACGGAGCAGCCAGGCGAAGCTGGGCGTGTCCGATGTCGTTAAGCTCAAGGCTCGAAGCAGGCTCCACGTTGAACGTGGCCAGATCCAGCTTGCCGGTAACGTTGCGGACCAATGCCTGGACCGTGCGCGTACCGTGCTTCACCAGAACCTTCTGGCCTTCGCGCAGGGGCTTGGGCGAGAGCCAGCACAGCGAGGCGTACAGGTCAGCCGTGCTTTCGCGGACCGTTCCTGCGGCAGCGATGGTATCGCCCCGGGCAATATCAATCTCGTCAGCCAAACGAACGGCAACGGACTGCGGAGCAGCCGCTTCCTGAAGTTCCTTGCCAGCGAAGTCGATGCCAGTAATCCGGGTGATACGCGGCTCGTGGCCAGGGCTCAGCACAGTGACTTCGTCGCCAACCTTGACTGAACCCTCGGTGATCTGGCCGGCGTAGGCGCGGTAATCACGGTAGGCCTCGACATCCAGCCCGTCAGCCACAGCATCAGGCGCCAAGGCACCCTGCGGACGGATCACGAGCTGCACCGGGAATCGGAAGCTCTCCAGTTCAGCCTCAAGCTCATCGGCTGCCGGGAGGGTTTCGAGGACCTCAAGCAGTGCAGGACCGTTGTACCAGGGAGTGCGCTCGGAGCGGTCAACCACGTTGTCGCCATCAAGCGCAGAAACCGGAACCACCAGCAGGTCAGCGACGCCGTCGGAACCGAGTCCCAGCTCGCGGGCAACCTTCTGAACATCGGTCTCGATGTCGCGGAACACCTGCTCGCTGAAGTCAACGAGGTCGATCTTGTTCACGGCCACAATGACGTGGGCAACGCGCAGCAACTGCAGCACGGACAGGTGGCGGCGGGTCTGCTCAAGAACACCCTTGCGGGCGTCAATGAGTACGACGACGGCATCCGCAGTGGACGCGCCCGTCACCGTGTTCTTGGTGTACTGAACGTGGCCGGGGCAGTCCGCCAGGATGAAGCTACGGCGATCCGTCGCGAAATAGCGGTACGCCACGTCGATCGTGATGCCCTGCTCGCGCTCGGCACGCAGGCCATCAGTCAGGAGGGCAAGGTCGATCCCACCCTTGTCCCCACCAAAGCCGCGGTCGGCAGACGTGCGGGCAACGGCGTCGAGCGTGTCAGCAAGAATGGCCTTCGAATCGTGAAGGAGGCGGCCCACCAAAGTGGACTTGCCATCATCTACCGAGCCGGCAGTAGCGAAGCGGAACAGGGTTGTGGGCAGGGCTGTTTCCAGCCCGGCAGCCAGTGTATCGATGCTCATTTAGAAGTAGCCGTCCTTCTTGCGGTCTTCCATGGCTGCCTCGGAGATGCGGTCATCTGCTCGGGTGGCGCCACGTTCGGTCAGGGTGGAGGCAGCGACTTCAACTACGACGTCGGCCACGGTGCGGGCATCGGACTCGACGGCACCCGTGCAGGACATGTCGCCCACGGTGCGGTAGCGAACCAGCTTGGTGATGACTTCCTCGTGCGGCAACGGTTCGGAAACCTCGCCTACCGCACGCCACATGCCGTCGCGGGCGAAAACCTCACGCTCGTGGGCGTAGTACAGGCCGGGGAGCTCGATGTTCTCACGCTCGATGTAGCGCCAGATGTCCAACTCGGTCCAGTTGCTGATGGGGAACGCACGGACGTGCTGGCCCACGGTGTGGCGGCCGTTGTACAGGTTCCACAGCTCAGGGCGCTGGTTGCGCGGGTCCCACTGACCGAATTCGTCACGCAGGCTCAAGATGCGCTCCTTGGCGCGGGCCTTGTCCTCGTCACGGCGGCCGCCACCGAAAACGGCGTCGAACTTGTTGCGCTGGATGGCATCAAGCAGCGGAACGGTCTGCAGCGGGTTGCGGGTTCCGTCGGCGCGCTCGGCCAGTTCGCCGCGGTCAATGAACTCCTGCACGGAGCCAACAACCAGCTTCAGGCCAAGACGCTCAACAGTGCGGTCGCGGAAGTCGATGACCTCCGGGAAGTTGTGGCCCGTGTCCACGTGCAGGACCGGGAAAGGAACCTTGCCCGGCCAGAAAGCCTTGGTTGCCAGGTGCAGCATGACCACGGAATCCTTGCCGCCGGAGAACAGCAGCGCAGGCTTCTCGAACTCGGCAACAACCTCGCGGATGATATGAATCGCTTCGGACTCGAGTGTGTCCAAAGACGAAAGGCGAGCCGACCGCTGAGACGAAGCAGCAGATGCCGCCCCGGGAGTGGAGGCAACGCCGAATGCCGCCCCCGCCCCTTCGCCGCGCGGCCGATCTTCGATCAGCCCAGCGCGCGGCTCCGACAGGCCCGATGCCACTCCCTGGGCGGCATCCGGCGTTGCGTTGGTTGTGTAGGTGCTCATGTGTGTAGTCCGCATTCTGTCTTGTCGGATCCTGCCCAGCGGCCGGCACGGGGATCTTCACCCGGGGCCACCTTGCGGGTGCAGGGCTGGCAGCCGATGGACGGGTAGCCCTGGCTCAGGAGTGGGTTGACGGGAAGGATGTTGTCCTCGGAGTACTCGACCAGCTGATCGAAGGTCCAGTCGACCATCGGGTTCACTTTGACCAGGCCGAAGCCCTCGTCCCAGGTGATCACCGGCGTATTGGTGCGGGTGGGTCCTTCGTCGCGTCGGACGCCGGTGAACCACACTTCGTAGCCCGCAAGCGAGCGGCGCAGCGGCTCTACCTTACGCAGTGCGCAGCACTGGGCGGGGTCGCGGGCGAACAGGTCCTTGCCCAGCAAACGGTCCTGCTGTTCCACGGTGTTCTCCGGGAGGACGTCCACCACGTTGACGCGCAGGTTCGCCGCTACTTCGTCGCGGGTCTCGTACGTTTCCTTGAAATGGTAGCCGGTTTCGAGGAACAAAACGTCAACGCCGGGAAGCTGGTCCGCGACCAAGGCCGGCAGTACGGCGTCGGCCATGGAGCAAGCCACGGTTACCGCGGGCAGCTCAAAGTTCCGGGCCACCCAGGCGATGACATCGCGGGCGGGCGCGTTCCAGCCAAGCTCTGCAGCTCCGGCTTCGGCCAGTGCTTTGAGTTCTTCGTGTGAGCGCTTGGTAACAACTGTCACTGGAGGTCTCCTTCATCTGCGGAGAGTGCCCACTCTGCGAAGGTCTGGCCCTCGGCGCCAACGGCGACGAATTTGCGGACCACACGCTCCACGTAGTCAGGCAGGTTTTCGACCGTGACCTTGAGGCCGCGGACAGTACGTCCCAAGCCGGCTTCCTCACGCTCGTTGTTTGCCAGCCCGCCACCGAGGTGGACCTGGAAACCCGGGGTGGGGTCGCCGTCGGGCGTTGGCAGCATCATGCCCTTGAGGCCGATGTCCGCAGTCTGAATGCGGGCGCAGGAGTTGGGGCAGCCGTTGATGTGCAGGGACAGTGCCTGCGGGAGCTGCTTGCTCTCCACGAGGTCGGCCAGGCGGCGTTCCAGTTCAGCGATTGCCGTAGCTGCCGTGACCTTGGTTTCGACGATGGCCAGTTTGCAGAACTCAATGCCGGTGCAGGCGATGGTGCCGCGGCGGAACACGGACGGACGGGCGGAAAGGCCCAGCGTGTCCAGTTCGGCGATGAGCGGCTCAACCTGCTCCTTGGCTACGTCCAGGATGACGAGCTTCTGGTGAGGAGTAGTGCGGAGTCGGTAGCTGCCGTGCTGTTCCAGCGTGTCGGCAAGCTTCACCAGGGACTCACCGGAGGTACGTCCCACGGTGGGGGTCACGCCGATGAAGAACTTGCCGTCCTTCTGCTCGTGGACGCCGATGTGGTCTCCGGGAGCCGTGGGCTTGGGAGCGGCGGGGCCGTCCGGGAGCTTGAAGCCGAGGTATTCGTCTTCCAGGATCTGGCGGAACTTGGCGGGGCCCCAGTCGTTCATCAGGAACTTCAGGCGGGCCTTGGTACGCATACGGCGGTAACCGTAGTCGCGGAAGATGCTGGTGACGCCGAGCCACACTTCAGCAGCGACGTCGGCCGAGACGAACACGCCAAGGCGCTCAGCCAGGCGCGGGTTGGTGGACAAACCCCCGCCAACCCAGAGGTCGTAACCCGCACCGAGCTCGGGGTGGACAACACCCACCAAGGCGAAGTCGTTGATCTCGTGGACCACGTCCTGGGACGGGTGCCCGGTGATCGCAGTCTTGTATTTGCGCGGCAGGTTGGCCAGCTCGGGGTCGCCGATGAAACGCTCGGCAAGCTCGTGGATGAGCGGCGTGGGATCGATGATCTCGTCCTTGGCGATGCCGGCAACCGGCGAACCCAGGATGACACGGGGAACGTCGCCGCAGGCCTCAGTGGTGGACAGGCCGATGGATTCAAGGCGGCGCCAGATCTCCGGCACGTCCTCCACGCGGATCCAGTGCAACTGGATGTTCTGGCGGTCCGTGAGGTCGGCCGAGCCGCGGGCGAAGTCCACGGAGATCTGGCCGATTACGCGCAGCTGCTCGGTGGTCAGCGCACCGCCGTCGATGCGGACGCGAAGCATGAAGTACTTGTCTTCGAGCTCGTGCGGCTCAAGTGTTGCGGTCTTGCCGCCGTCGATCCCGGGCTTGCGCTGGGTGTAAAGACCCCACCAGCGGAAGCGGCCATGGAGATCGGTGCCGTCGATCGAGTCGAAGCCCTCTTTGGAGTAGACAGACTCAATCCGCTCACGGACGTTCAGTCCGTTGTCTTCCTGCTTCCAGGTTTCGTTGGCGTTGAGCGGCGCAGTGCCATCAACCTTCCACTGGCCGTGGGGCTTGGCGGCAGGGCGGGTGCGTGCTGGGCGCGAGGGGACTGCGGAGTCCGCGGGCGCACCCGCTACAGCTGTATCTGTCATACGTCGACTTTAGGTGTGGCCAGTTTTCGTCAGCAAAGGTCCGGAAACGCTAAGTCACCTAGGGAAACATTTCGTCACGAACACGCCAGCGGCCTTGTCCCAAGGGCCGGTATATGCAGGTCCTTTTTGGGCTCCCACCGCGCAAATAAAGGTTAGGACGCCCTTGCCAACACGGCGTCGTAACGCTCCAGTGCTATCTCCGCGAGAACCGGCGACGGCAGCAAGGGAGCCGTAACAATGTCCGCTCCAGCCGTGGCGAGCTGGTCGTGGAAGTAGCCGGTCGCCAGCAGGTACGAGGCGACGAAAACCCTGCCGTTTGCCCCGTCGTCGGCGAGTTCGGCACGCAAGGAGGCGACGCCGTCGGGCACTGTTGGCTGCGCGCTGGCACCATAGGCCACCCGCACCTTGTTCGGCAGCAGTTCTGCGAGGAGTCGCGCCTGCTCCTCAGAGTCCACCGAGCCGTCCGGAAGGGACGAACCCGCGGCAGCCAGCAACACGCCGTCGTTCTCCTTCAGCCCGGCGGCGCGCAAATGAGTGGCAAGCAGCTCGGCCAGACGCGGATCCGGACCCAGCGGCCTCGCGGCCACTACTTCCGCCCGGCTCTTGATCGCCTTGGGAACGTCCACCTTGATGTGGAAGCCGGTACTGAGCAAAAGCGGCACGACGACGGCGGCAGTCCCCTCGGGCAGGCCCTCCACCACGCCGGACAGCTCGGGCTCCTGCACGTCCACGTACGCCTCAAGGACCTGCAGGCCCGGACGCAGGGCTTCGATTTCGGCCATGACACGGCGGATGGCGGCCTGGCCTTCGGCGTTGCGGGTTCCGTGGGCACAGGCGATCAAAACGGGGCTGTTCATGGGAGCTAGCGTAACGTTGAGCCAGCACCTACTGAGAGTCGCAGGCAGAAAGAACCCGTCCACTTGATTTCCATCGACATTGTCCTTCTGTGGCTTGACCTGGTCGGCGTGTTTTTCTTCGCGGTCTCGGGTTCGCTGCTGGCAGCCCGCAAACAATTCGACATCGTGGGTTCTGCGCTCCTCGCGTCCATTGTGTCGCTCGGTGGCGGTGCGATCCGCGACGTCGTCATCAACGCCGGACCCCCTGTTGCTTTCACAAACCCCATCTACTTGATCCCGCCACTGCTCGCTGCGCTGCTGGTCTACTTCCTCTTCTCTTCGGTGCAGCGCTTCACATCCCTCTTAACCCTGTTCGACGCCGGCGGGCTGGCCCTGTTCTGCATTACCGGAACGTTGAAGGCACTCACGTCCGGCATGAACCCCGTGGCTGCGATCCTTTTGGGTGTCACCACCGCAGTGGGCGGCGGCCTGTTGCGCGACATCACCGCCAACGAGATTCCTACCCTTTTTGATGCCCGCGACATCTACGCACTACCCGCGTTTGTGGGAGCCGGATTAACCACCCTGCTCTGGCACCTTGGCCTGTTCAGCGGGCTCACCGCATGCCTGGTGGCCGGCATTGTTTTCGCCTTCCGCGTCACAGCCTGGAGGCGCAGTTGGTACGTTCCCCTGGCCGTCCGCGGATGGCAGCGTGCAGGCACCGGGACGGGCGCAATTTCGGGTGCCCGCGATTAGCTAGGATAAGAGCATGACTGACATGTTCCTCGAGAAGTTCCGCGCGCTGGTCCCAAAGTATCTCGAGGATGAATGGCAGGAAGAAGACGGCCTCACACCAGAGGAATTGGACGAGGCCCTCGCCGATCACTCCTTCACAATCCCGCTGGCTCTGCGCGAGTTCTACCTTGCCCTCGGCGGCTGCGAAGACCTCATGGAGGCGTACCACTACTTCTGGGACCCCGAAGAACTCGAGGTGGACGACGAAGGCTTCCTCATGTTCCTCGAGGACGAAGAGGAACAATTCACTTGGGGCTTCCGCATCGCCGATGTCAGCGTCCCGGACCCCATCGTCTGGCGCCGCAACAACGCCCGCGGCCAGTGGAAGAGCGAAGAGGGCACGTTCTCCGAGTTCGTCTTCGACATGTTCGAGTGGGCGTTCAACGACGAAGACTAGGTTTTTGACTGACAGCCCCTGCGCTCCCCTTCGTGGGTGGTGTGGGGGCTGTTCTGTTTGCTGCTGTTCGTGGTGGGGCTGTGGCTGTGGCGTCCTGACCATGCTTGGCTTGGCTTGAGCCATTTTGCACCCTATTTGGGTTGCATCTGAGCTTCCAGTCCTCCAAAGGAGGTCACGAAGCCACCCCGCCATTGAGGTCTTGCTGTTAAACGGAATGGCCCCGGTCCGCTGCAACGTTACGAGTCATACGCTGCACCGAACCGGGACCACAATCTCCGTTCGCATCAGACCCACCGGAGGCATTTAGTGGATCCGTGAATAGCTTATGACAAGTCTGTCACATACGCAACTTTTTGCGTCAATGATTTTCCAACAAACAAGATCCTATTTACGGACGCGTGGAGTTATCCACATAGCTGCAAAACACGGCACATTCAGGATTCAAAGCACGGCAGCATGACCGAATGAACCTCATCGAATTCCTTCAGTCCCGGCACGGAGCAGCCAGGACCACGGATCTCAAACGGGCCGGTTTTACAGAACGCTCACTGTCCGACGCCACACGATCGGGAGCAATCAAGCGTCTCCAGCGCGGCGTATATGCCACCAACGGAGCAGACCCCGACGTCGTTGCTGCCTTTCGCGCGAACGGCCGCCTACGTGCATCTCAGCTGCGCGGTTCTATGGGTTGTGGACACTTCACGAACCGGAGATCCTGCACCTGGCTTGCGGTAACGGTCTACCCAATCCAGCAGTGGTCAATCACGCAGTAGCCCTTCATCCACGCCACCTATGTCTCCCTGTGGTTGGAGTGGCCGACGCCCTGTTGCACGCCCTTCGATGCCTCCCTGAGTAGGAATCACTAGTCATGGCTCAAAGCGCGATTGCCCTTGCCTTGCTCACGCCGGACTACCTTCGGACGGGACTCCGCGTCCGCATGCACGTGCAGCTGCCCGGGGTTGGGGAAGTCGACTGCCTGATCAACGATTGCCTGGTCATCGATCTCGACGGAGGCACCCACTTGGAAGGTAAACAAGTGAAGAAGGACCACTATCGAAACAACGCCAGCATCCGGGGCGGCCACTTGGTCCTTCGCTACTATTACGCGGACGTCGTTCATAGCCCTGAGCGAATGGTGTCCGAGGTGCTCGCTGTCTTGGCCAACCGGGAAGCCGGCCACTTCGGACCGTCACGCTTGCTCTCCAAGTTGGTGTCGGCGTCGTGAGCTACCGGCCAGCGCGTGGTTTCCTGACCCTCTTTGAAACCAAATCAGCCACCACTCAACCTAAAAAGGGTGCACAACGCCTAGACGGAAACCAAACAAGGTCAGGAACCCACACCGAGAAAGAGGGAGCTAGCTGCTCCGGTCCACCACTGCGTGCGCGAAGTTAGTCAGCGACGCCTTCACAACGCCCTCCGGCAGCGGCGCCAAGGCGGCAACGGCCTCAGCGGACCACTGGCGGGCAATTTTCCAGGATTCTGTGGTCACCGGGTGTTCGCGCAAACCAGCCACAGCATCGGCAAGGGCGGAATCAGACGTCAAGTCGCCGTCCACAAGTTTCAAGAGCGCAGCCGCTGAGGAATCACCTGCGGCAGCGTCGCGGCGCAGCAGCAGCACGGGCAGTGTGGGAACACCTTCGCGGAGGTCGGTGCCCGGGGACTTGCCGGACTTGACCTTCACGCCGGTGACATCGATGACGTCGTCGGCCAGCTGGAAGGCCACGCCAACTTTCTCGCCGTACTCAACCAGGAGGTCCTCGTACGTGGGATCGGCGCCGGCGAAGATCGCGCCAAGTTGGCCGGAGGCTGCGACCAGGGATCCAGTTTTGTCGGCGATGACGGACAGGTAGTGCTCCACAGCGTCTTCGTCCTCGCGAGGGCCAACGGTTTCGTGAAGCTGGCCGAGGCACAGGCGTTCGAAGGTCCGGGCCTGGATGCCAAGTGCACGGGAGCCGAGCTCGGAGACGAGGATGGAGGCGCGGGCAAAGATGAGGTCGCCGGTAAGGATGGCCACGGAGTTGCCCCACACTTCGTGGGCCGTCGGAGCGCCGCGGCGGAATGGTGCCGAGTCCATGACGTCGTCGTGGTACAGGGTTGCGAGGTGCGTTAGTTCAACCACAACTGCAGCCTGGACAACTTCGGGACGGGAAGCATCTCCAAGGTGCGCGCACAGCAGGGTGAGCAGCGGACGGATGCGCTTGCCGCCGGCTTCCACCAGGTGGCGCGACGTCGCGTCAGCCAGGGGATCCGAGTTGGAGATGGCTTCGCGAAGCTTCTTTTCCACGCGGGCGAGGTTGGTGGTGATGGCTGGACCGAGTTCGGCGTCGCCGGCGATGGCGGCAAAACCGGCGGGCAGCTGGAGACCCGTTGCGATCGCGGTGGTGTTGGGGGCAGGCTCAACAGAGTCCGGCAGGCCGTGCCCGGCATGCGTCCAGCTGTGTTCGGCAGAGTTCGTCACGGCTTAACCCTAACTAGTTGTTGCGGAAACCGCGGTGTCGGAGGCTGCCGCCTTAAAGGGACGGACAGAGGAAGTGTTGGACGTGGCCGGGACGAGCATCTCAAGGACGCGGATTACGCGGTCTTCGAAGCCCTTCGCGGACGGATCCGTGAGGTTGGCGAGCATACGCACCACAAAGCGCATCAGCACCGGAATCGGCATACCTGTGCGCAGGGCAAGCTTCATCACGGCCGGCTTCCCGATCAAGGAAGCAAACATTCGACCCAATGTGAAGTGCGATCCCCACTGGTCCCGCACATAGTCCGCGTACCGCGAAAGGTGGGCGTCGGCGTCGTCGGCGGTCCATCCGGCGGAGGCCGAACGTGAAGCAGAGTCAATCAGGAACTCGGCCGCGAACCGGGCCGACTCCATGGCGTAGGAGATGCCCTCGCCGTTGAACGGTGACACCATGCCGCCGGCGTCGCCCAGCAGGAGCAGCCCGGGCGAGTAGTGCGGGGTGCGGTTGAAGCCCATGGGCAGAGCGGCGCCGCGGATCTCCCCCACCTGATTCTCCGGGGTAAAGCCCCAATCAGACGGCATTCCAGCGGTCCATTCGCGCAGGACTTGTTTGTAGTCCAGCTTGCCGAATTCCTTGGAAGAGTTCAGTATTCCAAGGCCGACGTTGGACGTTCCGTCGCCGACGCCAAACACCCAGCCGTAGCCGGGCAGGGGTTTGCCGGACTTGCCGGGGAGCTCCAGCCAGCCTTCCATCCAGTCGTCTTCGTGCCTGGGAGATGTGAAGTACGTGCGAACGGCGACACCTAGTGGGCGATCGTCACGCTTGTGCATACCCAGCGACACGGCTGTTCTCGTGGAGTTACCGTCCGCAGCCAGTACGACGTCGGCATGGAAGTCGCGCGTTTCGCCGGTCTTACGTCCGGAGTCGTCAAGGATGGCCGCCCGCGCGCCGATGACTCGGCCGTCGTCGGACTGCAGGGCGGACGTGACGCTGTGTCGTTCAAGCACGACGGCGCCCGCGGCCTGTGCGTGACGGGCCAACTCTTCGTCGAATCCCAGCCGGGTCCGAATCAGTCCGTAGGTGGGAAAGTCTGAAACCTCGGGCCAAGGCAGCTCGATGGTACGGCCGCCTGCAATGAGTCGAAGACCCTTGTTTCGGCGCCAGCCCTCGGACTCGGCATGCGGCAATCCGAGCTTCTGGATTTCACGTACCGCGCGCGGGGTCAGACCGTCTCCGCAAACTTTTTCGCGGGGAAAGGAGGTCTTTTCCAGGACTGTGACATCAATGCCGGCCTGGGCGAGGTAATACGCGGCGGTGGACCCGGCGGGTCCCGCGCCAACAATCAGTACTTTCACGTCGTCCTAAATAAGTGGCACGTCAGGTGGGCTGGCTGCCGGACCGGCGCGGTTTGATCTGGCGGCGAAGCTTGGCCACGGGCACGCTTTCGCGGTGCTCGGCCGGCTTCTGCGCGCGGTGTACGGCAACGATGCCGCCGCTGAGGTTGCGGTAGGTGATGTCAGTCCAGCCAGCGTCGCTGAGCCACTGGGCAAGGTGGTCCTGGTCCGGCCAGGCGCGGATCGACTCTGCCAGGTAGACGTAGGCATCCGGGTTGGAGGAGACCTTGGTGGCGATGGCCGGGAGGGCGCGCATCAGGTATTCGGTGTAGAGGTTGCGCCACAGCGGCACCACGGGGTGCGAGAATTCCGCGATGACCAGCCGGCCGCCGGGCTTGGTGACACGCAGCATTTCCTCGAGTGCCTTGCGCGGTTCAACAACGTTCCGCAGGCCGAAGGAAATGGTGGAAGCGTCAAAGCTGTTGTCCGCGAACGGCAGGTTGGTGGCATCTCCGGCGATGAAGTCGATGTCCGGGCGGCGGCGTTTGCCCACTTTGAGCATGCCTAAAGAGAAGTCGCAGGCCACGACATCCACGCCGGCATCGGCGTACGGTTCGCTTGAGGTGCCCGTTCCAGCGGCGAGGTCCAGGACCTTCTGGCCCACCTTCACATCCATGGCATCGACCACGATGCGGCGCCACCGACGCGTCTGCCCCATGGAGAGGACGTCATTCACGACGTCGTATTTGGGGGCGACATCGTCAAACATCGTCGCAACTTCGTCCGGACGCTTTTCCAAGGATGCTCGGTTCACCCTGCAATTGTCTCAGACATTCAGCTGACTTTGCTGCGCTGTAGAACTCGGCTCAGGTTCTGGCGGCACGCGGGAGTACTGTTGTTCCATCATGACGAGCACGCTCCGTACCTTGACAGTCCCCCTCGATGTCGAATCATCCTCCGGGGGGCTGCCGTCGTTTCTGGTCCGGGACGACGTCCTCTGCTGGTCACGCCGCGAAGCCGGTCTGGTGGGGTACGGCGAGCTGACACGGTTCAACGCCTCGGGCCCTGAGCGCTTCCTTGAGGCTGATATCTGGTGGCGGCACCTCATTCTTGAGGCCGAAATCACCGACCACGTGGAGATTCCAGGCACTGGCCCGGTTGCGTTTGGCTCATTCGCTTTTTCCAAGATGTCCCCCCACGTTTCCCGGCTGATCGTCCCTGAGATGGTGGTCGGCATCCGCGATGGCCGCGCTTGGGCCACCCAACTGACTTTCGACGACGCCGAGCTCACCGAGGCGGGCGTCCTCGCCGCCCTGGACCGCTGGCTGACCAGCACCGACCCATATGAAGCCGATGGTGAGGCCATCGCGGCAGGAGGGTCCGACGTCGGGCTGTCACCTGACGCTTTTTCGCCCAACGGTGCGGCTGGTTACCTCAGCCGGGGGTCGTTGAGCGAAACGGATTGGATGCAGGCCGTCTCCAACGGCGTGGCGGAAATCCGCACCGGCAAGCTGGAGAAACTTGTCCTGGCGCGCGACGTCGTAGCCAACCTTCCTGCCGGCGTGAACGCTGCGGAGGTGCTTCGCCAGCTGGCGGCACGGTACAGGGAATGCTGGACGTATGGCGTTGACGGTCTGGTGGGTGCGACACCGGAAATGCTGATTCAGGTGGAGGGTCGCACGGCTCAGGCCCGTGTGCTGGCCGGTACGTTGGATCGCCGCGACGCCGAAGGTGTGGACGGATCCCCCATGGCCTACGCCGAGCGGGTTCTGGCGGGATCTGAAAAGCAGCGCCACGAGCATGAGATAGCGATCGATTCGCTGACCCGCCAGCTGGCGCCGTTTTCCGAGGCGATGAACTCCCACAGCGAGCCCTTCATTCTGGAACTGCCCAACGTGTGGCATCTGGCCTCGGACGTCAAGGCTGAGCTGGCTGATATTGAAGGTCATGTGCCCACGTGCTTGGCCCTGATCAATGCGCTGCATCCAACCGCGGCAGTGTGCGGAACGCCTACTTTGGTGGCCGGCGCGCTGATCCGAAAACTGGAGCACCTGGACCGTGGCCCCTACGCCGGGCCGGTGGGTTGGCTTGATGCTGCCGGCAATGGCGAATGGGGCATTGCTCTGCGCGGCGCGGTCATCGAGGACGCCAACACGGTACGGCTTTACGCGGGATGCGGGATCGTGGAAGGTTCACAGCCGGAGGCTGAGCTTGCCGAGACATGGGCCAAATTCCGGCCAATGCTCGAGGCCCTGGGGATCCAGCGCTGAATCTGGGATCTCAGACTGGGACTCGCGGGTGGCACTTGCATATTCGCTAAACTAGTTATCTGATAGTGAAACTAAGTTTCCTGTGATGCACATCTCACGTTGGGCGCTACACTAAAACCGACTCAGCTCAGCATCCACTGCAACAAAAGGTAAAAAACATGCAGATCTCCCGTTCGGTTCTGTCCGGCACCAAGATGGCCGCCGTGCTCGCAGCAGGCGCCCTGGCCCTGACCGCCTGCGGTGGCGCCTCCACCCCGGCTGCCTCGAGTGGCTCAGGCCCCAAGCTCATCAATGCCGGCAAGCTCACTGTGTGCTCGGATGTCCCCTACGAGCCCTTCGAGTTCCAGAAGGACGGCAAGATCGTCGGCTTCGATATGGACATCGCCAACGAAGTGGCCAAGGACCTCAAGGCCGAACTCAACGTGGTGGACAGCTCCTTCGAAGCCATCGAGACCGGCACGGCACTGACTGGTTGCGACGTCTCCATCTCCTCAATCTCCATCACGGACACCCGCAAGAACGTCATGGACTTCTCCAACCCGTACCTTGACGACGACCTCACCCTCGTGGCCACCTCGTCTTCCGGCATCAGCAACCTCGATGGCGCCAAGGGCAAGAAGGTGGGCGTCCAGCAGGCCACCACTGGCGCCCAGTACGCCAAGGACAAGGGAATCGACGCCCAGCAGTTCGAAGACTCCGGCCTCCTGGTCCAGGCCCTCAAGGCGGGCACCATTGACGCGGCAGTAGGCAACCAGTCCGTCCTCGGCTATGCCATCAAGGACGACTCCAAGCTCAAGCGCGTCGAAGACTACGCAACGGGCGAAAAGCTCGGCATCTCCATCAAGAAGGGCAACACCGCCATGGCGGACGCCGTCAATGCGACGCTCAAGCGTCTCACTGATGACGGCTCCATGAAGAAGTTCGAGACGACCTGGTTCGGCGAAGCCACCAAGAAGTAGTCCGAGCCCCGGCTCCCCAGAATCACGCAGGCGGGCCCCGCAACGATCTGTTTAGGCAGTCCGTTCGGGGCCCCACCTGCGCAACACGAATGTGAGAACACCATGGCAATGACTGCACGTCAACGAGCCAAAGTCAGTCTGTACGTCCAGGCCGGGATCTTCGTTGTGGCCGTGGCCGCAGTAATCCTCGCCGTGGATTGGAAGACCGTTGGAAACAGCGTCTTCAACTTCGCCAAAATTGGCCCGATGTTCCCGGATATCTTCCTCATCGGCCTCAAGAACACCCTCATCTACACGGCGCTTGCCTTCGTTGTGGGCCTCTCCGGTGGTCTGCTGCTCGCCCTGATGAAGCTCTCCTCTTTCCCGCTGTACCGCTGGCTCGCTACCGGATACATCGAGTTCTTCCGCGGCGTCCCCGCCCTGCTGGTGTTCATCGCCTTTGGCTACGGCGTGCCCTTGGCCTTCGGCGTTCAGTGGGACGTCAACATTGTGGTCATGGTCTCCCTCGGTATGGTGGCCTCCGCGTACATCGCCGAAACCCTGCGCGCCGGCCTCCAAGCTGTTCCCAAGGGACAGATGGAAGCCGCCCGCTCCCTTGGCATGCCGCACTGGCGCGCGATGGTTTCCATCGTCATTCCGCAGGCGTTCAAGATCGTCCTGCCGCCGTTGACCAACGAGATCATCCTGCTCACCAAGGACTCCTCGCTGATCTACGTCCTGGGCCTCACCGCGTCCCAGTATGAGCTGACCAAGTTTGGCCGCGACGGCATCTCCAGCCTCGGCGCCGGGCTGACCCCGTTGCTCGTGGCGGGTGCCTTCTACCTGGTCATCACCATCCCCTTGAGCCTCCTGGCACGGAAGTTCGAAAGCCGCTCCGCGCGGACGAAGCGATAGGCAGGACAGTCATGAATAACTCCACTGGGAGCACCGCAGCCGTTCGCGCCGCAGGCGTGGACATCAAGGACCTCCGCAAGTCCTACGGCAACAATGAGGTTCTCAAAGGAATCTCGCTGACCGTTGAACCGGGCCAGGTCGTGTGCCTGATCGGGCCCTCGGGTTCCGGAAAGTCCACCCTCCTGCGCTGCGTGAACCTCCTTGAACACCCGAATGCGGGCACCATCAACGTAGGCAAGTTCGAGGCAACCGATCCCGACGTCGACCTCAACCGCATGCGTCAGAGCGTTGGCATGGTGTTCCAGCACTTCAACCTGTTCCCGCACCTGAGCGTGCTGGACAACTGCACCATCTCGCAGATGAAGGTCCTCAAGCGGTCCAGGTCCGAAGCCGCCGACGTAGCACGCCGAAACCTCGAACGTGTTGGCCTTGGACACCTGTCCGATCGTTTTCCGGACCAACTCTCCGGTGGCCAGCAGCAGCGCGTAGCCATTGCACGCGCGCTGTCCATGGATCCGCAGCTGATGCTCTTCGACGAGCCAACGTCCGCCCTTGACCCGGAGACGGTGGGTGATGTCCTGGCCGTCATGCGCAAACTGGCCCAGGAAGGCATGACCATGCTGGTGGTCACCCACGAGATGGGCTTTGCCCGCGAAGTGGCCGACCGTGTGGTCTTCATGGATGCCGGCGTCGTCGTGGAAGAGGGCCCGGCGGAACACGTCATCAGCGCCCCCACCCAGGCACGAACCAAGGAATTCCTGCGTCGCGTCCTGGACCCGACGCACATCGACGTCGTGGAGGACTGACGCTTCGCTGCCGCGCAAATTCGCTGGCGCCGCGCAAACGGGAGGGCGACACCTATATGTGGGTGTCGCCCTCCCGTTTCTGTGTCGCCTCGGAATAGGCGTGTCATGTAGATGCCCGACGACTCTTGGTTTGAAGTTGTCGCCTAAGTCCCTGAGGTTGCTGGGGAACCAGGCCGCACTCAGCCATAAAACTCGGTTCCCCGGCTATGCCCGTCTCGAAATATCAGCGTTTGAGGCATATCAGTTATGAGACACGAGGATCCGGAGCGTGACTGGATCTGAGCAGAGGAATGGCTGCCTTCTAGTGCGCTCCTCGCTCGAGATCTGCTAATTCTGATTCCAACTGCTGGGTCAGGTTCCGCAAGCGCCGGATGTGCTCTTGCGAGACGCGTCCAGGCTGGGTTGTGACTTGCGCATCGACGTCGAAGACCGTGTTGGGGCTGTGCCAGACGTTGAACCATTCGAGGCCGTGGCCGAGAGCGTCGCGAGTAACTCCCTGGAGCAGGAGCAGTGGTTCGCGTGTATTGATGTTCAACCTTCGGGCCAGGTCAGAATCCGATGAGACTGCCTGTACTTGGCGGGGGCCGCCGGCGGGGTGGTATCCGTGGTCGCGCATCAGGCTCAGCAGCGACGCGTTTTCGAGCAGTTCGGCCGTGAAGTGCGGGAAGAAGTCTCGCGGGACCCAGGTTCGCATAAATGCTACGGGAAGGTCATCGAGGTAGCGGACTCGCTCGATTTTCCAGGTATTGGTGGTGTTGAGGGCGTCGATGCCCGATTGGGGTGGTTCGGAGGGTTCCAGGCTGATGACATGGGTGCGGAGGCGCTGGCCGTGCGCCGCGGCTTGTTCGTCCAGGCCGCCTGCGCGCTGCACGTGGCGTCGGAGCACGGGTGTCGAGGCTACGACGCTGCCCCGGCCGCGTTGACGCCGGATCAGTCCAAGGTCAGAAAGTCCGGACAAAGCTTGGCGCACCACGCTGCGGGAGACCCCGAACTGCCTTTGCAGCTCTTCTTCGGTGGGCAATGAAGATCCTGGGGACAGTGCCATGCCCACGATCTGACGGTGAAGGATATCCCGGATTTGAGCGTGGAGAGGACCGCCGCTGTCCCGGTTCAGTGGGCTGATGCGTCCCACCGGCTCCGCCGCTGCTTCTGCCGATTCCAAACTCACATTGACTCCTTTGCCGCTGTCCAATCTTAGCCCTGAAGCCTCGGTCCGCGATGGGGACCATACAACAACCGGCCTTGACGTGATGCACACCACCTATTATTGTACGTATCAAAGGTACGTACAACTTCGATCAACGGAATCACCGAAGATGCCGTAAAAGCGAAGTCCGAGTCACCTGCTTGAGCCCGCACTGGAGCGAGAGCGAAGTGAAAGTACCTGCAGGTGACATCGGATACGTAAGTTTCAAATCCCCCGAAATGGAGAGTCCATGCGCGACCCGCGCTCGGTGCGTTGCACCTACTACCTTGAGTCCGAGATTGACCCGGAGAAGGCGGCTGCCATCATGGCTGGCGAACAGTCCAGCGGCACCTTCCTCCCCGTGCCGGGCGAGTCCGCACGGATCCGGGAGCGACACGCAGCGCGGATCTCGGCTGTTCAGGAAATTGGCTTCTGCCGCCCTTCGCTGCCATCCCGGGCAAACCCGGAAAAGGTCCGCGCTGCCGTGGTTACCGTTGACTTCCCGATGGAGAATGTCGGCACGGACCTGGCCACTTTGCAGACAGCCATCGCAGGCAACCTCTTCGAGCTGGGCGATCTTTACGCATGCAGGCTTCAGGACATTCGGCTGCCTGAAGACTTCGTTGCCGCCCACCCCGGGCCGGCCTTCGGTATCGAGGGCACGCGCAAGCTCATCAGCGATGTCCAGGGCGTCATGGTTGGCACCATCGTCAAGCCCAACGTAGGACTTTCCGAAGATGAATTCCGGCTCGTGGTCCGTGATCTGGCCATGGCCTCCATCGACCTGATCAAGGACGATGAGCTCATGACCGATCCGGCGTACCTTCCGTTGGAACGCCGGATCGCCGTCGCCACGGAAGAGATCCGCGCCGCCGAACAGCTCACAGGCCACGCCACTATGTATGCGTTCAACATCACCGGTGACCTCGCCGGGCTGCAAAAGCGCCACGACCTGGTCGTTGAAGCCGGCGGCCGCTGCGTGATGCTGAACATTCCAGTGATGGGAATGCCTGCACTGGCGCTGTTGCGAAGCTTCGCCGAGGTTCCCATCCACGGCCACCGGGCCGGCCTGGCAGCTTCCATGAGGTCCAAAGCCCTGGGCATGGATTACCGGGTATGGCAGCAGATGGCCCGTCTGGCCGGCGCAGACCACCTTCACGCAAGCGGGCTGGGCAGCAAGTTCTATGAGCTCGATGAAGAGGTCGCCTCCAACATCCGCTGCCTGCTCGAACCTCTCGGACAGACCATTGCACCGCTTCCTGTGTTGTCCTCAGGTCAGAACGTCACCACCCCTGGCCCGACATTCGAGGCAGTTGGTTCGACAGACCTGATGATGCTCGCCGGCGGCGGCGTCGCAGCGCACCCGGACGGACCGGGAGCCGGAGTGCGGAGCCTCCGCCAGGCATGGGAAGCAGCCGTGGACGGCGTGCCGCTGCAAAACGCAGCGGATCAACTCGCACACACCGGGGACGCCGCTCTCCTGCACGCAGTCCAGACATTCGGGAAAGGTGCCTGAGATGACCGCTTTCGGTTTCGTCGCCGATGACCTCACCGGAGCCGCCGATGTCCTCGCCCAAGCCCACCGCTACGGGCTCGAAGCTGCGCTTGTCATCGGGGACGCACCGCTGCCGACCGACACCGACGTCGTCGGGTTCGCCGGTCCGGCACGTTCGCTGTCCGGCGCTGCGTTCGACAACCTGGTCAGCCGTGACCTCGCAGGCATCGCGGCACTGAACTTGGAAGTGCTGCTCTACAAGGTTTGCTCCACTTTCGACAGCTCGCCTACCATCGGCAGCATCGGCCGCGGGATCCAGCTGCTCCACGAACAGTTCCCGCTGCACGGACCCGTCGCCGTCGTCCCTGCCCAGCCCGCTTTTGGCCGGTACACCGCGTTCAGCAATCACTACGCAACCTACGCAGGGAAGATCTACCGTCTGGATCGTCACCCGGTCATGTCCCGTCATCCCTCAACGCCCATGTCCGAAGCGGACCTAAGAAAGATCCTGGCCCAACAACTCGGGGGTCCCGAAACCCCTGAAGCTATCCATCTTCCCGCTTACGAAGACGGCGCCTTCAAAGACGCCTGGGCGGACCGGAGACGGGAACCCGGCGCGCAGGCCTTCGTGGTCGACGCCGTGGACGAACACCACATGGACACCGTCGCAGAAGCCCTCACCCGGGAAGAACACGGCCACGGTCCCTCGATCGTCGTCGGATCCGGCGGGATCATGGCGGCCCTGGCAAGGTCGATCTCAGACCAAGTCCCACGCACCCCCGGCCCGCAAAAACCCTCGGGACCTGTACTGGCGGTCAGCGCCTCGGCCTCCAGCACCACAGCCGAGCAGATCAACGATGCGATCTCGAACGGCTGGGTGGACGTCCCGGTTCCTGGCGAACTGTTGCAGCGCAATGACCCGGCGGCCGTGGCAGCCCTCGATGAACGCGTTTCAGCCGCCCTGCGGTCAGGACGAAACGTCGTCGTTCACACCACCCGCGGCGCGGCAGACCCCCGCTACGGTACAAGCACACCAGTAGACGCCGGATACGTCGGCACCCTGATAGGTGGCATCGCCGCCAGGATGGCCACCGCAGGGCTCACCCGGGACATCGCCGTCTGCGGTGGCGATACTTCCAGTCACGCACTGATCGCCATGGGCGTCCGCCAACTCCGGGTGTCGGACCAGTTCGTCACAGCAGGCCCAATCCTGAAAGCCGACGACGCCTCCGCCGTCGCAGGGTGCCGGCTCCTGCTCAAAGGCGGACAGGTCGGCCCGACCGACATCCTGCGCCGCTTCGCCGGCCAACTCCCCGGCTGACCCACAAGCAATTCCCTCCACGCATCACCAGAACCAACGAAAGGCGGCCCCCATGCGGGCAGTAGTCAAGAACGCAGCCGAGCGAGGCGTCACCTACGTCACCGACGCCGGCGACCCCAAAGCAACAGAAGGCTCAGTCGTCATCGAAGTCGGCGCAGCCTCCCTGTGCGGCACCGACCGCGAACTCTACGAATGGACCCCATCAGCCCAGGCATTCAACCTCAACCTCCCCGTCATCCTCGGCCACGAAGGCGCAGGAACCGTCGTCGAAGTTGGCCCCGGCGTCACCGGACTAAAGGTCGGCGACCAGGTCGCCCTGGAAAGCCACCTGACCTGCGGCCAGTGCTTCCCCTGCCGCACCGGCGACGCACACACCTGCGAACGCACCGGCATCCTCGGCATGCACATCGACGGCGTCTTCGCCGAATACGCGGCCGTCCCCCAGGACATCTGCGTCAAACTCCCCACCGGCCTGTCCCTGGAATCCGGAGCCCTGCTCGAAGCCGCCGGCGTCGCCGTCCACGCGATCCAGCGGGCCAACTACTCCGTCGCCGGCCGGGCCGTGCTCGTCAGCGGTGCAGGACCCGTCGGCCTCGTCGTTGTGAACCTGGCACTGCTCATGGGCGCCTCCCACGTCATCGCAGTTGACCCCAACCCCTACCGCCGCGCTCAGGCCGAAAAACTCGGAGCGACCGCACTGCACCCCAACGACGGCATCATTGAACGCTGCCGGGAACTCACCGGCCGCCGTGGCGGATTCGACGTCGCCTTCGAATGCTCCGGCGCGCCCGGCACCCTGACCACTCTTTTCGAAGCCGTCCGCCGGGAAGCCACCGTCATCACCGTCGGTCACCCCAGCCGCCCGGCTGAGGTCGATATCGCCGCATACATCAACAAGAAGGGCATCACCCTTCGCGGAATCTTCGGCCGCCGGCTCTGGGAAACCTGGGAGCAGAGCCTGCTGCTGCTGGACTCCGGCAAGCTCGAACTCGACTGGCTCATCACCCACCGCAAGAAGCTCAGCGAAATTGACGAAGCAGTAGAGCTCCTCACCGGAGACGCCTGCAAAGTCCTGCTCATCCCCGGCCTCGGCTAAACACCCCCACCCGCGCACCCTCCAGGAACCCGCGGACCAACCACACCCCAGCCATTCACAGGAGAAATCAATGTCGATTCCCATCAAGAAAGCCTTGGAAAAGGTCCCCGGCGGCATGATGCTGGTGCCACTCGGCATCGGCGCCGTCATCCACACCCTCGCCCCGGACGCTGGCAAATTCTTTGGATCCTTCACAGGTGCCTTCTTCACCGGCCTGGCACCGCTGCTGGCTGTATTCTTCGTCTGCCTCGGCGCAACACTAGAGGTCAAGTCCACGCCCTACATCCTCAAAAAGGGCGGCGTGCTCCTCGGCTCAAAAATTCTCTTCGCCATTCTCATCGGCGTCATCGCTGGCCGATTCCTTGGCGAAGCTCCCATCGAACACGGAATCCTCGCCGGCCTGTCAACCCTCGCGCTGGTCGCCGCCCTGAACGACACCAACGGAGGGCTCTACATCTCCCTGATGGGACAGTTCGGCCGCAAACGCGACGCCGGAGCCTACTCCATCCTGTCCCTGGAATCAGGGCCCTTCCTGACAATGGTCACACTAGGCATCGCCGGTCTCGCCGCATTCCCCTGGCAGGCACTCGTCGGCGCCATCCTCCCCCTCGCCCTGGGCATGCTCCTCGGAAACCTCGACAAGAACATGCGACACCTGCTGGCTCCGCTGGTACCAGCGATGGTGCCGTTCCTGGGCCTCGCCCTCGGCCTGACCATCAACCTCAACGCAGTCGTCGAAGCCGGCCTGCTCGGCATCGCCCTCGGCCTGTTCGTGGTCTTCATCGGCGGCGCAGTACTGCTCCTCGCCGACAAACTCACCGGCGGCGACGGCGTCGCAGGCCTCGCCGCGGCAACCACGGCCGGCAACGCAGCCCTCGTTCCGGCAATCATCGCCACAGCCAACCCTGTCTACGCCCCAGCAGCAGAACACGCCACTGTCCTCGTCGCAGCCTCGGTCGTCGTCTCCGCTGTGCTCTGCCCGCTCGTGACCTCAGCATGGGCCAAGCGGGTGCAGAAAAAGGCTGGCCCAGCGGGCAGCGAAGACAACTCTCCCGAGCAGGAGGTACCAGCCCCCAAGCATGTAGGTAGTACCCCGGAACTGACCTAGCAGTACTAAAGGAAATGGGCGGGGCGTGCACAATGCACGCCCCGCTTCCCCATATCCGTATTCGCCGAGGAATACCGCCGGCCAAGGTGGCAGCCGGGGCCGTCCCACTGAGTTATCGCAACTGGATCCGCCTCAACCCCCGCGACGGAATCATCGTCAAAAGGAGCGGATTCGCACCCGAACACGGGACCGTGGACGAAATCAGTAAGGATGCCAGCTACTTCTGGGTCTGGATCGATGGCCGAAGTCGAATCGTGATCCCGCTAGCCCGCCGTCAACACCTTGCCCACGGCACCCGAGACTGCTTCCTTGATGCGGGCATGAAGTGCCCGCAGGCCTGCCCGGTCCACGCGCACCTCCACAATGGTGCGTCCCTTCAGCGGCGACTTGAGTGCCTCCGCGAGTTCCGCCGTCGTACTTACCGCCTGGTGTCCGACGCCGTATGCGGCCGCGAGTGCCGCGATGTCCACTGAGTGTGGCGTACTGAAGAGGCGTTCGACGGCGGTGCCGTAAGCCCCCGAGTCCTCCACCGCGCCGTGTTCGAGGAGGCTGAAGATGGCGCCGCCGGAGTCGTTAAGGACCACGATCCGAAGATCGGGGACGGGCTCCCCGTGGCCCAGAAGCAGGCCACCGGCGTCGTGGAGGAAGGTGACGTCGCCAACGAGAACTGTGGTTTCACGTCCGCTGCCGAGAGCGATTCCGGTGGCCGTGGCGATGGTGCCGTCAATGCCGGCGAGGCCGCGGTTGGCGTAGACGGTGGCGATGGGGTCGGGGTGCGGTTGGCCTGCGAGATCCACATCCCGGATCCCGTTGGAGGATCCCAGGACCAATTTGCCGCGCGAGTGCTCCCAGACGGCGGCTCCGACGGAAGGACCATTGGCAGTCGACTCCCCAGCCAATATTCCATCCAAGGCATGTTGGGCGGCAGCCCCGGCCAGGAGCCAGGAATCCAGCCACTCTGCAGACCCCCGGCCGGCAAACCCGGCCAACTCGGGGAGGGTTTCGATGGGTGTCTCTCGGCGTCGTCCAGCCTCGTACCAGGCCACGGGGACCGGCTGGTAAATGGCGGATTCGATGGCGGGGCGGGCCAAGAGCGCGGCCACTGGCCTGGAAAGGGTGGCCCGGCCGAACAGGACCACGCGCTCGATCGGTGCAGCCGACCCCGGACCAAAGTGCTCCAGCAACACCCGGTACGGGCCCACAGCGTTGGGACCGAATCGCGCGTTGGATGAAGGTTCGGCAAGTAGGGGAAGGCCGTGTGCACGTGCGAAGGCCTCTGCCACAGGACCGGCGTCGTGACCAGCGAGAACCACGGTGCGTCGCTCGGCGAGATCCGTGGATGCCGCCGGAAGATCCAGCGCCTGGGGACCGGCGTCGTAATGGAAAACGCTGTGACCAGCGGCGGTGGGAAGTGCATCGCCCGCGCCTGGAACCAACGGGTCGCGGAACGCGAGGTTCACTTGCACCGGGCCTGGCGGCGTGTCCTCGAGGGCACCAGTGGCAGCATACAGCGCTGTGGCAACTGCCCGTTGCGGGTTGTCCCCCGCGGCGACGTCGACGGCGAAGCGAACGTGATCGCCGAAAAGGTCCAGTTGAATTGTGGTCTGGTTCGCCCCCGTCCCGTGAAGCTCCTCCGGCCTGTCTGCCGAGACGACGACCAGTGGCACGGCTGAGTGGTTGGCCTCCATCACGGCGGGCAACAGATTCCCGACGGCGGTACCCGAGGTTGTCAGGACTGCGGCGGGCGCTTCGGTTGCGAGGGCGAGGCCGAGGGCTGTGAATCCGGCATCCCGTTCATCGATCCTGACATGGAGAAGAACCTTGCCCGCGGCTTCTGCCTCGGCAAGGGCGTAGGCCATGGGCGCCGAACGCGAACCCGGCGCTACCACCACGTGCCGCACGCCGCCGTCGAGCAATGCCGTCACGGCGATTCTGGCCGCGGCGATGGATGTCAGAGAGTCCTGGGAAGTCACCGTTCCAGTCTATTGGCGTCCACCGGACCACAATCGCGCTCTCACATCGTGCCGGTTCCCACCCGATGCTCTCTCACATCCAACCGGCTTCCACGGGATGTTCTCTCACATCCAACCGGCTTCCACGGGATGTTCTCTCACATCCAACCGGCTTCCACGGGATGTTCTCTCACATCCAACCGGCTTCCACCCGATGCTCTCTCACATCCAACCGGCTTCCACCCGATGCTCTCTCACATCCAACCGGCTTCCACGGGATGTTCTCTCACACTCTGTGCCATGAAAAGGATCGCCCAGCACCCCGCGGGAAGTGAGAGAACGACCGTCAAAACGACGCAGGAAGTGAGAGAACATCCGGAGAGACAGAAACGCTCCCCCACCGGTCAACCCGGGCGAGGGACCGCTTCTGCCGCTAAGTTACTTGCGGAATACCTGGACGATCGACGGCCGCGGCGCCCGCACCGCACCGGCGGGCGTGGCTCCGGCGTCCACGTAGTCCGGGAAGAACGAGTGCTGGTCCGCGAACGTTCCTTCCTCGCCCGGGTGCTGAACGGCGACGAAAACGGTCCGCTCGTCGTCGTGGATGATCGGACCACAGGTCTCGGCGTCGCGCGGAACAGCGAGGAACTGCTCCACCTTTCCGCGTTCGGGCCCTTCGAGGGTGACCTTGAACAGCCCATCTGCATAGCCGATGGTGGAGGGTGCGCCGTCGGTGGAGATCCAGAGGTTGCCCACTGAGTCGAAGGCCACGTTGTCCGGGCAGGAAATCGGGGATACCTTGTCCGCCGGGAATCCGGAGAAGTACGTGGACGTGTTCTTGGCGGGGTCACCGGCCACCAACAGCAGGGTCCAGTTGAACTTGGTGCCCGTTTGGTCCGGGCCTTCGGTGATTTCCACGATGTGGCCGTCACGGTTCAGCGTACGGGGGTTGACCTCTGTGGCGCCCTCCTTGCCCACCTTGCCGCGGTCCGAGTTGTTGGTGCAGGCCACGTAAACCTTGCCTGTGAGCAGGTTGGGCTGGACGTCTTCGCAGCGGTCCATCTTTGTGGGGCCAACCTTGTCAGCGGCAAGACGCGTGTAGACCAGGACTTCAGCAACAGACATGCCGGGAACTTCCGAGACACCACCCACCACCAGCGGCAACCACTCGCCAGTGCCGTCAAAGGCGCCGTCGGAAGGAACCTTGCCCGTTCCGTCAATTTCCGCTGCCGGGGAGTCTCCCGTGAAACGGGCAACGTAGAGATCACCTTCGGAGAGCAGGGCCATATTGTTCTTGCGGGCCTCCGCTGAGTCGCCGGGCTGGTATTTGCCCTTGGAGACGAACTTGTAGAGGTAATCAAATCGTTCGTCGTCACCCATGTACGCCACAACTTGGCCTGACGGAGCGACAATCACGTTGGCGCCCTCATGCTTGAAGCGGCCCATGGCGGAGTGCTTCTTCGGAGTCGAGGTGGGGTCGAAGGGGTCAACTTCGACGATCCAGCCGAAGCGGTTGGTCTCGTTGGCGTAGCCGGCATTGCGCGTGTCGAAGCGCGGCTCGTCGAGTTCCCACTGACGCGTGGTCGGCTTCGCAGATATGCCGTAACGCTTGTCGCCGTCGCTGGTGCCAGGTGCGGCAAAGTAGCCGTTGAAGTTCTCCTCGCCGGAAAGGATAGTTCCCCACGGAGTGGTTCCGCCGGAGCAGTTGCCCAAGGTTCCCTTGATCCAGCGGCCTTCCGGGTCATCGATTGTCTTGACCAGGTTGGTTCCTGCAGCAGCGCCCGTCAGTTCGTAGACGGTGTCCGTGAGGAAGCGGCGATTCAGGGGTGCTCCCTGAACATAGTTCCACGGCTTGTTCTTGTTCTTCCGTTCCAACTCCACCACCGTCAGGCCGTGACCGGCCCGGCCAATTGCACGGGCTTCGGCGGCGTCAAAACCTGCCGGCAGCATGATGTTCTCGTTGGTGTATTCGTGGTTCGTGAACAATACGGCTCGACGGCCCTTTGAACCGGGAACCGGGATGATGTCCGTGTAGTCGTTGTTGTAGCCGAATTGGCGGGCCTGGGCGGCAGCAGTCTGCGCGTTGAGGTTGAAGGCCGGCGAGTCGGCGAAAAGAGGGTCACCCCAACGGATGATGGGCTTCCAGTCGAACCCCTCCGGAACCGTGAAAGCGTCGACGGCGGCGTCAACCGGCTTGATTGCCGTGAACTGAAGCTTGGACTTTCCGAAACCCTTCTTGGCCGCGTCCGACAATCCATTACCCGCATCGGCGACTGCAGGTTCGGCACCAGTCACCGCACTACCAAGCACGACGGCGAGCGCACCAGCGGCGCCAAGCCCCAGGGCGGCGCGGCGGCTCATCGCTGTTGAGGCGATGTCTCGGAAGTAGCCGTTAGAGCTCGTGTTGCAAACATCGCCGGCACAGGCGTTGTCGCACTTGAGAGCACAGGTAACGGCACTGCGTTTGCCTTTGGTGTGGCCGAACATTGGCAGCAGTGGGAACGTGCGTCCGGTGGTATCAGACATGGGGGGACCTTCCAGAGAATGTACGAGGTTCCCGCTGAGCCTTTCAGCGCAATCCGAATCCGAGAGGACTCTCTGGTTAAGTTTCGGTGAACAGGTCTTCTTGCGAGGAAGCGAGCGCCGAATGTACGCGTCGCAGCCTCTCCAACCACCAGTCGCGACGTTCCCCCGGAGCCGCATACTGCTCCAGCAGTCCAGGATCGGCGACGGCCTCACGAAGGCCGATGGCGCCGTCGTCGGGTACCAAGGGATCCAGGGTGATGTCCGACGCAAAGAGCGAAACGGTGCCGAGCCCGCAGGCGTATGGCAGCGAAGGCAGCGCGGCGGCGAGCGCCAGACCGGCGCGGATCCCAATGGAGGTATCGAGGGCGGAGCTCACGACGGCGGGAAGGCCAGCCTGGACGACGATGTCCAAGGCGCGTGCCACTCCCCCAAGCGGCGCAACCTTGACGACGATCAGGTCCGCGGCCCCCGCCCTCGCGACGCGGAGGGGGTCGGCCTCCTTCCGGACGCTCTCATCGGCGGCTATCAGGACGGACGCTCCCGCGGCGGCAAGGCGACGGCGCACGTCAGCCAAGCCCTCAATGTCCGGCACCGGTTGCTCTGCATATTCAAGTCCGACAACTGAGAGTTTGCCCAATGCCTCTACAGCCTGGTCAACATCCCAGCCCCCGTTCGCATCTACGCGGATGGCGGCGTCGGGAAGGGCGTCGCGCACGGCGGTGACCCTTGCGACGTCGTCGCTAAGAGATTGCCCACGCTCAGCAACCTTGATCTTGACGGCATCCACCCGGCCAAACCGCGCGAGTACTTCCGGCACGCGCTCCGCAGCGATCGCAGGTACGGTGGCGTTCACGGGAATGCTGTCCCGAAGCGCCGGAGGGAATCCAATCCAGCCCGCTTCCAGGGCGGCAGCGAGCCAACGGGAAGATTCGTCGTCGTCGTATTCCGGAAAGGGGCAGAATTCGCCCCAACCCAGCGGCCCTTTCAAGAGGAGTGTCTCCCGCTCCATGATGCCGCGGAACTTCACGCGCATGGGCAGTGAAACGACGTGGGCGTTGTCGAGGAGTTCTTCGAGCGACGGTAAATCAAGAAGGCGAGCAGGCATATTGCCACTGTACCGGCGGCTCCAGGCGCCAAAGGCTGGCCAATCCGGCTATGTGGATAACTCGTCCATTCCAAGAATCCGTACACTGGGTTCCATGTCATGCCGTATCAGCGAACTGGTCCTCCACTGTGCCGATCCCGAAGTGCTGGCGCGGTTTTGGAGCGACGTCCTTGGTTACGTCGAACTCGACCGGGAAGATGGCGCGATCGAGATCGGCCCTCCGGACGTCGGGTTCGGCGGCCTGCAGCCCACCATCATCCTGAGTCCCAGCAGCGACCCACGGACTGGAAGACTTCCCCTGCACATTGACGTCAATCCCGTCGACAGGGACCAGGACGCCGAGCTGGAACGTTTGCTCGCCCTCGGCGCCCGTCCTGCTGACGTTGGGCAGACCGGGAACGAGCAATGGCACGTCCTGGCGGACCCTGAGGGCAACGAGTTCTGCCTCCTGCGTAGGCGGCTGGAGCCCTGAGCAGATAACCGGACCACGTTAGTCCGTCCAGTATTTCCGGACCTTGCCCAGTGCATCGCTCAACTGCTCACCGGACAAGGTAAGGGAACTTTCGGGCATCCCCAACGCGTCCCACCGAGCAACAACCTGAGTGTCACCTTCTACCGGCAAAGGCCACAACCAGTAGTGGGCCGTGGACTGAACGATTTCATCATTGCTGCTCCCCCCGCCGCCGCCCAGCGTAGCCAGCACGGGACCTGTGACGTCGTCAGCCCCTTCGTACATCGACGGCCCGTGAACGGCTGCAACCGCCTTGCGCCCATCAGGGAAAGCGACCCCGAGCTGCAGTCCTGCCCCGGTATCAAGGCTTGAACGGGGATGGTTGAAGGACTGGTCCATGACATCACGCCACTCCCGGTCCGACTCGTCGCCCCGGCGAACCGACCACACCAGGTCCAACGTACATCCCGTGGAATACACCTCAACCAGCTTCAGGGCCATCACCATCTGCCGGCTGTTGTATACGAACTCGCCGATGTGAACCACGCCAGGCAACTCGTCCGACGGCGGACCGGACCAGCCTGGGCGGAGGGGCTGGGGTTGGCGCGGACGTTGGGGTGGCTCTGGAAGATCGTCGAAGAACGTCATGTTTCCATCCTTACACCGCCACGAAAGCTAAAGGGAGGGTTGCCATCCGAACGGAAGCATGGAACCGCGCTATCCTCTGATTCACGACTTACTTCAGGGGAAATATGACGCACGCACCCAACGGTTCCACGACGCCCGCCGGCTGGTACCCGGATCCTTCGTTCCCGCAGCAGATGCGATGGTGGGACGGAGTTCAGTGGACGCCGCATTTGGCACCACGCGGCCAGCAGTTCATGCCGCTCCAGCGGGTCCTGATCAGCAACCAGACGCCTGTGTACAACCCCTTCATTTGGGCGGTGGTGCTGCTGCCGCTGGTGCCGCTCCTGTTGATGCTTACCTGGCAGCCGGAATTCCGCTACATGACTACCCGGCAGGGTGCCACCACCCTTGACCCGATGTCGATCTACACGCCCGGTTACTTCCTGCTCCAAGCGTCAGGTTTCATCGTTTATGGCGTATCTGTCCTGATGGCCTTCTTGGACTACCGGCGGCTGGCCCGTTCCGGCGTCGTCCGTCCCTTCCACTGGGCATGGTGCTTCCTGAGCCCCGCTGTGTACGTCATTGGTCGCACGGTGATTGTCCGGAAGGTTGCTCTTGATCGCGGGATGGGGCCGGTGTGGGCGCTCATTGGCGTTGTGGTGTTGTCGTTCATCGTGGCCGGTATCTGGATGTCGACGATGATGCAGTCGCTGTACAACCAGATCGGTTATTCGATAAACGCCTAATGTCTTTGGCACCAATCCAAGACACGATTTACGCAGTTAACGCGTAGGCCGCCCGAACCCAAGTCAGGAACTCGTCGTCGATTTCAGTGACGTCTTTGAGTATGACCTCGTTGTGCCACCGGTTACTCGATACTCGCTCAGCCCGGTGAACGCGATCTGACTCAAGCTCGCTCTCGAGAACTATGTTGACCAGGATGCCGCCACGACGAGGAAGAATCCCCAGAAACGCGCGCCCGTGCGTGACGTGGAAGGATGAGGCATTCTCCTGTAATTCCCAGCCTTCCAGCTCGGAGAGTGAATCCGTGAGTGCCTTGTGAATTCTGGAGGAAGCAGGGTCACTTTCAATGCGCTCTCTAGCGGTGCGTGCCATGCTGCCAGCATAAGCGCACTTCCCTGAACCGGTGCCGCCTACTGCATTGTCTCCCTCCGACCCATCCGAATGGCATCCTGGCAGTCTTCCTCACACGCGTTAGGTAGACTGCTGACAAATGAAGGATGGAAGGACCTCCCGATGAACCGCAAGGCCACTGCACTGGACGTCGCCAAAAGGGCGGGGGTGTCCAGGAGTGCGGTCTCGCTGGTGCTCAATGGCCGCGGCGACGGCAACGTGGCCAAGGAGAGCCAGGACCGGATCCGGTTGGCCGCGCAGGAACTCAACTACTCCCCCAACGCGATAGCGCTCAGCCTGCGGAACCAGCGCTCCCGGGTGATCGGCATCGTGTCTGACGAAGTTGTGGTCAGCCCCTTCGACGGCAACATCATTGGCGGCGCGGATGATGTCGCCCGCAGCCGTGGCTTCGTCACCGTGGTCATGGACACCGAGCGCGACGCCGCCCGGGATGCGAGCGCAATCGAAACCCTCCTGGACCGCCAAGTGGACGGGCTCATGTACGTGACCGTGGGTTTGAAGCCGCTCGACGTGCCCCTTGGCATGCTGCGCGTCCCGTCAGTCCTGGCCAATTGTTATGACAGCAGCCCCAAGCCTCAACTCCATCACGTCATCCCGGACGAAGTCACCGGCGGCAGGGAAGCTACCGAGCACCTGCTGCAGTTGGGCCATCGGGACATCGCCTTGCTTGCTGGCTCTGAGGAGTCCCCGGCCGCTCCCCTGCGCGTCGAGGGCTACCGGGATGCGCATGCCGCAGCCGGCCTGTCGGTTCGCGCGGACAGGATCACCATGGCCGGTTGGGACATCGACGCCGGTTTCCACGGCGCCATGAAACTGCTCGACGGCGCGTCCCCGGCCGAGCGACCCACGGCCATCATGTGCGCGAATGACCGCCTGGCAATCGGCGTTGCCTTGGCTGCTGCCCGTTTGGGCCTCAGCATCCCGGCGGATCTCTCGGTGATGGGTTACGACGACGAAGCACGCATCGCCGACACCATGGTCCCCGCCCTGACCACCATGGCCCTGCCACTGCGTGAGATCGGACGCGCGGCCATGACGACGCTTCTTGACACGATCGAGGGCGTATCCGCTGGCACGGAAGACACTGCCGAAACTAACCTGGAAACGATGGTCAACTGCCGCCTGGTTATCCGGGAATCAACCGGCCCTGCCCCAACGCGCTGAGCTCGGGAGCGCACCCCTGGGCAACCCCGTTGCTGGCCCGCTATTCCGTTGCTGGGCAACAACGGAACAGCGGGCTTCCGACGTCGATCCACCACAAAACGCAGAGCAGGCCCCACAACGCACGACGTCGGCCTGCCGCCTACCCGGGGAGCGTCAACTCCCATACGTCGGCAGTTTCGCCTGTGGGCAGGGTGAGCTGCCATTCCTCCCCAGGAGCCGGGTAGGCGCGGAGCGTCGTCGCAACCGAACCGGTGCGGTAGACCTCCACGAGGGAAGCATCAATGAAGATCCGGAGCTCCTCCCCTGCGGCCAAGGCACCCGAGTAGACCACCTGCCTGTTGTCCCCGGAGCCACCCTCTGAAGCCGAAACGAGCGCCAGCTCCACAACGCCGGAAGACACAGCACCGGAAGACACAGCACCACCCGTCACGAGTACCTCGGCAAACTCGGGAACCACCACCGAGCCCGCAGCGCCCGCAGCCACCGCTGCGCCACGATACGCCAACACCTCCGGCGCCGGGGAAACCGCTAGTGCCCCGTCCACCACGGACAGGAGGCGAGGATGTGTCAGCACGCCCGACCATCCGGCGTCGTCGATTTCTTCCTGGGTGCGGCCGCGGCGACCGTCGCGTCCGGGACCCTCGTTGGCCCACCCCCACAACAACGCAGCAGGCGAAGAAGCAGCGGAACCATAAGAGAGCTGGACAATCTGCGGTGCATAGAAGTCGCGCCCAAGGTCAGACTTCCCACCGGAGGACGGCACAAACACAGGCAACCCCGTCGCGGGGTCCGAGGAAAGGGAACCGATCAGGTGCCCAACCCCGTTGGCGTGCTCGTGGTCATCGCCGGACAGCCAGAGCGAGAACATCATCACCCAGGCGGAGCCGCCGGAAGAGTCAGGCACTTGCACCAGTTGGGGGCACTCCCAAATCTCGGCAGGAGTGTGAACGGCAGCCACGGGATCAGCAGAGGTGAGCCAAATCCCCTGATATTGCCAGAAGTCGATATCCTCCACGGTGTACAGCAGCAAAGCGGCGCGCCCATCAGATAGACCCGCTCCTTGGATGGCATATCGAGCACCGTTGAAGTGGAAGATGAACGGATCGCGCACGGCTGTGACCAGAGGATCCAAGGGCATGGATGCGGCGACGTGGCCGGTCTGCTCCCAGGTCACCATGTCGGAAGAACCGCGCGCAATGACTACCTGCGAATGGCCGCCGTGGTCCTGGACACCCGAATAACAAGCGGTCGGAACGCCACCATCAGAGGTCACCACCCCGGTCCAGCAGCCCGCAGAATCGGGACCGCCCGCCTGAGGTGAAAGCGCGATGGGGTGTTCTTCCCAATGGACCAAATCCGCAGAACTCACGTGTCCCCAGTGGATCTGCGAGTGTCGGGCCGATTCCGGGTTGTACTGGAAGAAGACGTGGTGCCGGCCGTTGATGTAGCTGATGCCGTTGGGATCGTTGATCCAGCCTTGGGCCGGCCGCGGGTGGAAGCGCGGGAACGCCGGATCCGGGTGCGTCGAGGCAGACAACAGGGAATCAAAAAGTGCAAGGTCCGTCACTGGAACCCTTTCAATCAGAGAGGTTACTTGCCCGTTCCAGCGGTGAGTCCGTCCTGCAGTGCGCGCTGGCCGAACATGAACACCACCAGCGCGGGAATCATGGAGAGGACAACGCCTGCCAGCACCACGGAGATGCTTCCGGTGCCAAGGTTGCCCTGCAGCGACACCAGGCCCAGGGGCAGGGTGAAGTTCTGCTCGGAGATGGTCATGATGAGTGGCCTGAAGAACTCGTTCCAGTGGAAGTTGAACGCCAGGATGCCCACGATCGCCAGGCCCGGCATGGCCAGTGGTGCGTACACGGAGCGGAAGGTACGCCACGGCGAGGCGCCGTCGATCGCAGCCGCTTCAGCGAGCTCACCCGGCAATCCCAGGAAGTACTGGCGCATGAGGAAGGTTCCGAACGCCGTCGGGATGGCCGGAATGATCAACGCGAGCAGCGTGTCCGAGAGCCCGACGCCGCGGATCAGCATGAACACCGGCACGATCGTCACCTGCGCGGGCACCATCATGGTGGCCAGGACGATGGAGAACAACGCGCCGCGTCCCCTGAAACGAAGGTGCGCGAACGCGTAACCGGCAAGGGCTGCGGTGAGCATCTGCCCGACGGCGATCAGTCCGGTCACCAGGGCACTGTTCAGTACTAGTTGCACAATATTGAGCTGCTTGAACACCTGCTGGTAGGACGCCAGATCGGGGTTCAGGGGCAGGAACGCCGGTGGCAGTTTGAAGGATTCCGACGGCGGTCGCAGCGAGGTGGATAGCGTCCAGAGAACGGGGCCCAGGACAAAGACGGCCGCGATCAGCAAGGCGGCGACGCGCCCCACCACTGACCAGTCGCGCTTCTTGTGCGTAACCACAGGCGCCGTGGTTTCAACACGTTCTGAAATGAGGGTCATGGCGGGCCTTACTGGTAGAAGACGAATCGTTTGCTGAGCCGGAACTGTGCGGCTGTGATGGCCATGATGATGAGCGTCAGGATCACGCCGATCGCCGAGGCCTGGCCGAATTCGAGGCGTTGGAACGCGGACTCGAAGATCACCATGACGGCGGTGCGCGTTGAGTCGCCGGGCCCGCCGCGTGTGAGCACGTAGGGCTGATCGAATACTTGCAGCGCGTTGATGATGGCCATCACCGAGGCCACCAAGGTAGTGGGGCTCAGCAGGGGCAGTGTCACGTAGAAATGCTTGCGCCAGCCGGTGGCGCCGTCGATCGAGGCGGCCTCGTACGTCTCCACCGGGATCGAAGCCAGCCCACCAACAAAGAGCAGGAACGAGAACCCGAAGTTCTGCCACACGTACACAAGAATTACGACGGCGGCCGAACCACCTGGCGTCGTCAGCCACGGTACCGCTGGGACGCCTACGAGCGAGAGCAGCCAGTTCACGACGCCAAACTGTTCGTTGAAGAGATAGCGCATGAAGATGGATACCGAAGCCGCGGACAGGATGAGTGGGAAGAAGAAGGCGGAGCGGAAGAACACCCTCAGCCAAGCGGGGAGTTTCTCCTGCACCATGATCGCCAGGCCCAGGGCGAGTCCCAGCTGGAGGGCCACGGCCACGATGACGAACACGATGGTGTTGAGGAACGAGACCCGCACGGTGGGGTCCTGGACTACTTCGGCGAAGTTATCGAAGCCCACGAACGTCGGCGCGGAGATGATGTCCCAGCGGAAAAAGGCGAGCGCCACGGAAGCGACGATCGGCAGGAGCGTGAAGATGCCCATGCCCACGATCGTCGGGGCAAGGAAAGCCCACGACAGCCAGCGTTGCTGGACGCGGCCACGTTTGGAGGGCTGGCTGTGCTTGTGGGAGGCCTGACGTCCGCCCGGCTGCTTTCCGGTCCCGGTGGGGGTGCTGGTGGCGGTGCTCATGGCTGCCTCCTCAGGGCCAGTTCAAGATCGCGCTGCATTGATTCGAGGGCCTGCTTGAGTTGGCGCTCGTCCCCGCTGACAGCCAGGGATACGTTTTTCATGAGGGCCGTTTCGACGGCGGCCTGCTGGGGTGGTGCCGGAATGGGACCTGTGGTGGGGAACTTGTCCAGGGTCTCGTAGAAGACCTTCCAGTTCCGCGGGCCGGTGCCGGCATAGAGCTGTTCGTTGACCATGGATCGGCGAGCGGGAGTGGTGTTCGGTGTGGGGAACACGATCCTCATGGCCTCAAGACTGGAGCTGAACTTCACCCATTCCCATGCGGCGTCCTTGTCCTTGGCGGTCTTCATGATCGCGTAGCCGGCTGTGCCGAATTGGTGCCGCTGGGTCCGCCACTTCGGGAAGAACTGGACGTCGAATCCGTCCTCAGTCATCCCCGCTTCGTGGAGGCCTTGTACCCAATAGCCGCCTGCCGGCGTCGTACCTATCCTGTTGGAGGCGAAGAGACCGATCAGTGCGCTGCCGCCACCTTCCTCAGGCCGGACACCCAGTCCGTCCTTGACCAGGCCGCGGAGGTAGTCGAAGGATTCGAAGACCCGCGGATCGTCAGCGTTGGGTTCGAGCCACTGGTAGCCGCCGGAGCGGAGGCTGCGCGAGGGGTCGTTGGCGTAGAAACCATCCCAGAGCCATTCGCCGCCGGTGGACTTGGTTTCCTTGAGGAAGCTCGTGTCATTTGCGTAGAGCCACGGCACCACTCCACCGAAGAGGCGGTTGGTCCAGTAGTACGGGGTGAAATCCTGAGGCTTGACCTTCTTCATCGCAGCGAGCGTGCTGCGGAAGTCCATGTGCGTCCAGTCGTCGGCGGGGCGTTCCAAGCCGGCCTGACGGAGTGACGCGGTGTTGTAGTACATGTTGGCGGCGTTCCAGTCGATGGGGAGCTGGAACAGGCTGCCTTTGTACATGAAGGCTTCCACCAGGCTGGGGTGGACGTCCTCGAAGTACTCTTTCATGTGCTCGGCGTCGCGGCGCAGGTACTCGTCCAGCGGATGGGCCAGCTTCTCGGCGAAGAGCTGCGCGCCTTCCGTTGCCACGTACACGACGTCCGGTGGCGTGCCTGCTGCCACCATGGTGAGGATCTTGGTGAAGAAGTCCTTCCAGTCCACGGCCTGGATGGCTTGGACCTTGACCTTGATCTCGGGGTGGACCTTGGCGAAGGCGTCGATGACCTTCTGGCGGGCCGCGGCGTCAGCGGCGGTGCCCATGATGGCGATGCTGAGGCTATTGTCTCCCCTGCCCGGAATATCGGTCCCGGTCAATCGCGGCCACGACGCCGCTGTTGCTCCGACTATTCCAGCACCGAGGGCTGTGAGGGCGGTTCTGCGTGTGAATTGTCGCAAAGCCCCATTGGTTCCCGGCATGTAGATTTCCTTCCCTAACACGTGTGAGGTAGCCTATTCCTGCCACCTAACACGTGTCAAGCGTCACAGGAATGTTGCGCCAACCTCACCCCAACCGTCCCACCGTGGAGGGCCAGCGCGGCGTCATGATTCTTCGCCAAGGCATTATCCAGTTGAGTTAGGTTAGGTTTACCTTGTTACATTGCCCCGTGACTACCCAACCGGATGTGGCCCGAATTTCGTTCGCCACCAACCTGGCGTCCTTCGGCGACCGCACCGCCATCAGCGCCGGGCACAGCTCCATCAGCTACCGCGACCTGGCCGCGCGCGTAGAGGATATGGCACGCCAACTCGGCCCTGAGCGCCGCTTGGTTGCCCTTGAAGCCGATAACACCTTGCCGTCTCTAACGGTGTATCTCGCGGCCCTGGCATCAGGCCATCCGTTGCTCATACTGCCCGCCGGCGGCGGAAAAGCAGCCGAAACACTCATCGCCGCCTACGATCCAGACATCATTGCGCGGTCCTCCGACGGCGAGCCTGTCCTGGACGTGCGCCGCCATGAGACAGCACACCAACTGCACCCGGACCTGGCACTCTTGGTGAGCACTTCAGGGTCTACAGGTTCGCCGAAACTCGTTCGACTTTCCGCGGCTTCCATTCAGGCGAACGCAGCGGCCATCGCACAATACCTGCACCTGCGCCCCAGCGATACTGCCGCCACAACACTTCCCCTCTCCTACTGCTATGGGATGAGCGTGGTGAACAGCCACCTGCTGGTGGGTGCATCCCTGGCGTTGACAGAGCTCTCCGTTGTGGACCCCTGTTTTTGGGACTTGGTCCGCTCCGAGGGCGTTACGTCGTTCGCTGCCGTCCCCTACACCTTCGAGCTTCTGGACCGTGTGGGATTTGAGCACATGGATGTTCCGACCCTGCGCTACATCACCCAGGCCGGAGGTCGTCTTGCTCCCGAGCGCGTCCGATCCTATGCAGAGTTGGGCCGCGAGCGCGGCTGGGACCTTTTCGTCATGTACGGGCAGACCGAAGCCACCGCCCGCATGGCCTACCTGCCACCCGACCTGGCGGCGGAACATCCCCATGCCATCGGCGTCGCGATTCCCGGAGGAGAATTCCGGCTCGAACCAGTGCCGGGGCTGGATGACTGGGAGCTCGTCTACACCGGCCCCAACGTCATGCTGGGCTATGCCGAGAAACCGGAAGACCTGGCCCTTGGCCGGGAAATCACAGAGCTCCATACCGGCGACCTCGCCCGGCTCGGCCCTGAGGAACTCTACGAGATTGTGGGCAGGCGCAGCCGATTCGTGAAGATCGTTGGGCTGCGGGTTGACCTGGGACGTGTTGAGCGACTCCTTGCAGATCTTGGCCTGACCGGCGCTGCCGCTGGTTCAGATGACGTTGTGGTTGCAGCGGTGGAAGGCCACCACGACCTTGCCTTGGTCGCAAAGAGCCTTGCGCAGGATCTGGGTGTCCCCCGCGCGGCCGTCCAGTTGCATCCGGTGCCCGACATTCCAAGGCTGGGCAATGGGAAGCCTGACTATCCGGCCATCCTTGAGTTGTCTGCGCCGCCGGAGCCCCTGTCTGCCCACACAGAGCCCCACCCCAGGACAGAATCCATCCCCGGCCCAGAGACTGTTCTTGAGATTTTCGCAGAGGTCCTGGAACGCCCGGACATCACAGAGACTGACAGCTTCGTTTCCCTCGGCGGAGATTCGCTCTCCTACGTGGCGGCGTCGGTACGGCTTGAGCGTGCACTTGGCCGCATCCCGCAGGGGTGGCACCTCATGCCCATTTGCGAGCTTGTCCCGGCACCCGAAGCCGCAGGCCATCCAAGCCATCCAGCCCACCCAGCCCACCCAGCCCATGAAGATGCGCACGCCACTGGCCGGAAATTTCTCCGGAACTGGCGGGGGAAGTTGTCGGCACGCATGGAGACGGGGATCGTGCTGCGCGCGGTGGCCATCATTTTCATCGTGGCAACGCACATCAAGTTCTTCTCCTGGGAAGGCACCGCCCACGTGCTGATGGCGGTGGCCGGCTACAACTTTGCCCGCTTCCAACTAACGGGATCCCGGCGTGAACGGCTCCGGAGGCAATTGCGTGCCGTCACGAGGATCGTCGTACCCAGCGTCCTGGTCATCGGCGTCGCGTTCGCCGTCACCGACGACTACGGCTGGCACAACGTGTTCTTGTTGAACTCAATCGTTGGTCCCCAGGGGTGGACGGATATGTCCCGCTTCTGGTTCGTTGAAGTGCTGGTTCACATCCTGATCGGGCTGGCTCTCCTGCTGGCCATACCCGCGGTGGACCGCGCGGCACGCAGATGGCCGTGGGCGTTTCCACTCGCGTTGGCCGGCGTCGACCTCCTGCAGCGCTTCGACATCATCGAGCTGCCCTACCCTGGCCAAGGGCCTGTCCTGTGGCTGTTCGCCTTCGGATGGGCTGCTGCTGTATCGCGGCAGTGGTGGCAACGCGCCGCCATGACAGCTTTCGCTCTCTTGACCATCCCGGGGTCCTTCAGCAACGAATACCGCAGCGCCACCATCCTGGCAGGTTTCCTCATCCTCCTCTGGATTCCTACCTTGCCCGTGCCGCGCGGCCTGCACCGCATCACGGCTCTTCTGGCCAGCTCATCACTGTATATCTACGTCACGCACTGGCTGGTGTACCCACTCTTTGAACAGACCCACAAAGGGCTGGCCCTCGCGGCATCATTGCTGGTGGGCGTGGCCTACTGGGCGACGGCGACGCGCGCCATGGGCAGCGTCGAGCGGTGGCTTCGCGACCGACAAAAGCGGCGCCACGTCAATTCTTCCGGCCCGTGGCCGGACGGGGTTTCGCGGCAGGATGGGGTTTCAGTGCTGGATGCGAGGGTGCCGCATCGATCGCGTTCTCGCGGATGAGTGTGAGAAGACCGGTCGCGCGCCCGAAAATGCTCTCCTGTGACCCTCACGGCGGCCCCTCCGGTTCGCTGAGGTCCCATCTTCCCGAGAATGCGACGGAGCCAGCAGCATCAGCGGCACAATGGTTATCCCCAGCCAGACAATCACAGCCAGCAACGCCAGCATCAGGCCTGTAGTAGGTTCCATAGGTTAAGAATAGGCTGATTTGCCCTTGACCATAAGGCACCTTATTGGTAAGCGCGCGGGTATGTGCGCCGCGCCCGAGGTGTCCTCACATGAGCCTTCCAGCGAACTGTGGCAGTCTTGATTCAATGAGTTCCCAGCAGTCCCGCCCCATAGCGATGTCCACTGACCGGTCAGCACAAGGTCGCAAGCCCGGCGTCGGTACAGGGCTGCTTTTCGGCTTGGGTACCCTGGCCAGCATCCTGGGCTTGGTGGTCACGTACTACTTCTTCGTACGGACCACAATGGGTCAGTTCATCGACGAGTCTGCTTTGGTCGAGGCCACTGAACTGAGCGGATCTGCAGGCAGGGCGTCCACGAAATTCCTGGACATGCTGCCGATTCTGTCACTGGCGATCGCTATCATCGTGGTGCTCTTCGTGACCGTTGCGCGTCGCCGTTGGACTGCCGCGGGAATTGCCGTGGCCGCCTGCATCGCCGCCAACCTGGCGACGCAAGTATTGAAGCTCTTTATTCCGGACAGGCCCGACCGCGGCGTCCAAACACTTGAACTCAATTCACTCCCCTCCGGCCACACAACATTGGCGGCGTCTGCTGCTGCGGCGGTCTTCCTCATGGTCTCGCCCCGCTGGCGGCCTCTCGCAGGATTCCTCGGCAGCACCTTCGCCGTGGCCACCGGGGTTTCGACACTCATCAACCAATGGCATCGACCCTCCGATGTCGTAGCCGCCTTCCTCGTGGTGGGCGCCCTCATGCTTCCTGCCGGATGGCTGATCCTTCGCAGCGACAGCGACTGGAATGTTTGGAAAGGCTACGGCGAGCACTGGGCAGCGTCGCGCATTTGGGTATGGTTGACCGCCGTTGCCTTGCTCCTGGCAGCTATCGTGGCTGGCTACTCACTGCTCCAAGTCATGCCGGGACTCAGCGCCGACAGCACTGTGGACTACTTCTGGGCCGGGACTGCATCCATTGTGGTTGCCGGATACCTGTCCGCCCTGGGCGGGACGTGGCTGTTCGGCCTGGCGGCCAGGAAGCGCTAGGGCACCAGAGCTTTAAGGCTCGACGGCGGCAGCCCGCCTTTGGAGCGACGCTCCAGTCGCGCCGCCGGCATGGAACTGGCCGCTTGTTTGGGTGCGCTCAGTCCTCCGGGCGGACGGAATCGAAGAACCTGGGATCCCCCGCGTAGCCATCCTTGCTGGCCCGTGCTTGGTCCTGGATGAATTCCCTGTCATCTTCAGTCAGCAATGTGCCTCCGTGCCCGTCAACAGGACCACCCTCACCACTTTCATGGTTGAGCTTGGCCGTTACCGTACGCGGGATAATCATGCTCCCGGGATTGTCGATAAGCCATTGCCGCGTATCCGGAGAAAGCTGGTTCCAAATTTCCCTGATGTGCATTCTTATCAGCACTGCCCTTCAATGATGGGGTAGTTGGATGGGACTCGCTGCGATTTAGCGCAAGTGAGATCAAGACTCAGGCTACGCCCTTTCGGCCCCATTCCCGACCCCAAGTCCCGCAGACTTTTCTTCCTGGCGCGTCGACGGGAAGGGTCCCCCGACTACAGTTAATCCAATCAATGGACCAACAGTGGGCCTTTCCCTTTATGCGTCTGCTCCTGAACGGGCCTGGGCTGTCTCGGAAGGGGTTTGATTGGCTCCGGTGCGGTAGCGGTAGGTGATGTTTTCGTCCTGGACAACGAAGGTTTCCACTCCGCTGCGGGACCAGTGCAGGACCAGCAGACCGTAGCGTTCGGCGAGTTTGGCCAAGGTGGCGAAGGTGGTGACATCGATGATTGGCCGTCCCTGCGGTGCCGGAATAGGGTGGACCCTTACCAACAGAGCGGCGTAGCGGCGGCGGATGGCTGCGGCTTCATCGCTGGGGGCGGTTCGTCGCGCAAACACAATCAGGATGGCTGCGGTTGTCATGGCTGCCAGCAGCAGCACTGCGGAGATGATCCTTGCGTTGAGGGCGGTGATGGACCAGCCGTTGAACCCTAGCATCCTGGGGCCTGTTATGAATTGTTGAACGGTGGAGGAGTCCGTGACGGTGAGCTCGGTCTGGTCGTTCGCCAGGCCGAGCTGCAACGGTGTGAGGTTCAGTTTCAGTTTTGGTGTGAACTCCGCTCCGGAGCCTGTGGTGACCCGCGGGGTGATGGCGACGGCCACAGGGGCCGCTGCTACGCCCGTCGCTGTGGCGGCGGCTTGCGCTTTTGCTTCCAGGGCATTGAGGTCCAACCGGACCGTGCCCTGGTACTCCTCGCCGGTGAAGGCTGCGGGCCCGGCAAGGGGCAATGTTGAATGCCACCCGGACGGAGTTGAGAGTTCAGCGGTGACGGCGATCGTGCCCGGATCACCCTTGTAGGAGTACGTGACGTCAACGATGTTGGCGAGTTTACGGAACACGGGGTCCGGTGAATTGGCCGTCGTACCGTCGTAGGCAGCACTTCGCCCAACCGCAGCATTGTAAGAGAAATCCATCTGCGTTCCGCTTTTGACCACCGACGCCGATGACTCCTCCAGCGGACCGGACCAGGCCAATGCGCCCAAAACGGTACCGAGGATCCCGAGAACCAGTGTGACGATGGCAGAGACCCTCAGGGTGGGCGGGAGGCCAGCCACGGATAGCGGCCTGACCGGAAGCTCAGTGGTGTGTCGGGACATGGTTGTCTTCCTTCGCTTGCGCCGTTGTCGGACGGTGGTGGCGGCACCGCCGCTCACTATCAGGGCGAACGTGACTACGCCCAGGACCGGAGGGCTTGTCAGCCGCTCAAGCCAGGCTCCTCCCTGGGGAATATGGAGTACTGCTCGGCCGGTGAGCTCACCAGCACCTGGAGTGAGTGGATCTATGGATTCGTTGTTATCGCCCTTGAAGACAAACCCCGAGGGGTTACCGGCGATGATGCGGTGCAATGCGACGTCGTTCTTCGCGGGGAGCTCGTACGCGGCGATCTCGCCAATCTCATAGGAGGAGGCCCGCTGCACGATCACGAGGTCACCCTGATAGTAGACGGGGTTCATGCTGACACCGTGGGTGATTACCACGGACACCTGGCCGCTCATCAGTGCAACCCCTGATACGGCCAGTAGCAGTACAGCCAGCCCTGACAGGACAAACCTCGTCACGCGCCGCGGCGCCCGATTAGCCATACTGAATCCCCCATGGAAGTGAGCGTGAGGGGGCGGTCCAGTTTGGGCCGCCCCCCCCGGCACCCGAACTAGCTGACAGTGACGGCGAGACTCGTCAAACCGGTGTAACCCGTCTCCGCATCGGCAGGGACGAACGTGCACGTGGAAGCATCGGAAACAGTCTCCGAGCAGGTGAACGTTCCACCGGAACCACCGGTCGGCGTAACGGCAACGGTGCGGCCATTTGCGGTCCCGCTGAACGTCAGGGCGATGCTGTCGACACGCGTGTTGGCACCGGCGTCATCGAAGGAATAGGCGATGGTTGTCAACGTGGCGCCACTGACAGACTGGCTAACGGTACCGCCGACAAACTGGGCGGCTGATGCCTGGCCTGTGGTTGCGACACCCGTACCGGTGAACGCGGAACCCGCGGCAACGGCGAGGCCGGCAATGGACAGAGCGGTGATGATCTTTGCGGACTTGCGCATAGTGATTCTCTTTCGGTTTGGTTTGCCCGGAAGCCCCTGAGCGGACCCCGTGATCTGGCCACCCTGCCTAAGCGGGCGGCGTTTGCGATGGAGTCCGGCCCGCTAACACGAAAGAAGTAAAAGTCATGGCGATTCCCCCAAATCGTATTTCGCTGCGGGCGCCAGATACCTGACCGGACTAACCGGACTGATTCGGCTAAAACCACATCGACAAGTACGAAGCTAACAGCTCCATCCGCCGGCCCGGCCAGAACTGGGCGAAACCTCGGGGAAAGTTGGGGAAAACCTATGAAACTCCGGTGGTTCGCAGAATAGCCAACACGCGTCCGCGTAGTTCCCGCACGAAAGGCTTGGTCATGAAATCATCGACTCCCGCCGCGAGCATGCTCTCCGCAATATCCGTGCGTCCTGTCAGCACAAGAATGGGCACATCGCTGAATTCCCTGATCCGCAACGCGACCGCAAGCCCATTCAGGTCCGGCACGCCAAATCCAGCACGACAATGTCGGGCTTATACCCCCGTGCGGCATCAACGCCGGCCACACCCGTGGCGACACTACGAACACTGAGGCCGACCGAACCCACCACCCACTGACAAGGCTCCGGAAGTCCAGGTCGTCCTCTATAACCAATCCCACCCGACCCGTGGCCTGGGATATGGCGCGGCAGAGTTTTTTCGGGGACGTTCGCTCCGATGCTTCCGTCGGCCAATGTCCTAGGCGGATTTTCCCTGTAAGACCAACCTCAGTAAACGGGCCATCCCCCTGTAGGCGCAGCAGCCTTAGTCCTCTACGCTGAAACCGGACACGCTGGAAAGGACTGGTCATGACTGCTGAAGGAACGAAAGACGACCCATGGGTGCTGGTCACGGCACCGGGCTCGTCGGAATACTCCATGTACCGCGACCCGGAGTCAGACCCACCAGCCCTTGTTTGCCAGGTAGGGTCGACCACCCTGAAGTATCACCTGCGGGCCACCGAGGATCTCTCCACCTGGCTCCGTGAGCAGCAGGACTGGGTACCCCTAGGCGCAACCGATGAAAGCAAACCAGCACCGGACGGAAGCGTCGAAGCATGGGGACGGGACCCCGCCAACCCTGTATCCGGATGGCACGGGCTCCGCAAAGGATACCGCGGCCGCTTTGGTATGTACCTCCCGCCGCTGCTCGAAAAACTCGGGCTGGTCGAACTAACCCACGAGAAACGCAACAACATGGTTCGAGCCATCCCCAACTAACCCATTGCCGTGGAGCAGGCGGCTCAGGAACGCGCGGCTTCCCGACCTACTTTGAGCTTCCGTCGGCCGGGGAAACAGCCTGAATGGGTTGATTTGTGGCTCATGCAGCCTCAAACAGGGTCCGGAAGCAACGCCGCATCCGGCCAAGATTTGGGCTAGTAGTTCCGCCGATGCTTGAGCCTGGGGATTGCGACGGCGAACACGGCTGCCGCTGCGAAGCCCAGGACGCCAGTGGCCCAGACGCCAGCGGCGAGCGAAATGGCAGCAGTCAGGGCGGACAACAGCACAGGCCCACCCGTGGCACCCGAATCAGCAATGAAGTGCCAGATGCCAAGGAAGTGGCTCCTTCCGTTATCCGGGGAGAAGTCGGCACCCAGTGTCATGATGAGCCCGGAACTAATGCCATTGCCAAAGCCAATCAGCAGGGCAGCCAACAAAAGCGGCACGAACCCACCCGTGAACGGGATGAGCATCAGGGCTGTCCCCATGATTACCGTTGCGCCACTTCATCATAGTGCCGCTCATGCATGGGGGCCCTATCCCGTTGACATGCTGACCAGCCAAAACCCGCCCATGGTCCCGCTGATCCTTGTAGGTCTGGCACACGTATTGCTCGTGAAAGCGGTGTAACCAGTGCTGCCGCGTGCAGTGCAGGTGGCGTGGATTCAGAAGGTGATGTTCGTGGCGGGTAGCCGAGCGATGACCACCTTTCTGTGGCATCTGCCAATGATCATCGCCATGTTCGCGATCGCATTGGTGTTTCGGCTTCCCTTCCCCCGAGCCTGCCAGTAGTGAGTGGTCGTTGGGCCGGCCACCGTTCTACCTGGGAGCCTGGCTGCTCGTTCTGCTGGTGTCCACGCCCTTGGTCCGCTTGGAACTCGCGAGCACGGCACTGGCGCCGGCTACTGCAAGGCCAGCCATGTGGCGCATAGTGGTTGCCACCGGTACTGGCGATCATTCCGCCTTCATCGTGATGCGGACAGCATTGGATACCGCGAATGCACATGGGGGTTGGTGGTGGCCGTGGCTCTCGTGACGGGGCTTCGACCGGTCAGGAAGTGGAAGACTCCCGTTGCCTTTGAAGTAGGCGGCTTCCTAGCCCGGCCAAAAAACGCGCCGCTTCCGACCCTTTTGAACGATGAACGGCCAGAAACGGCTCTTCCGGATGCACTCTTGTTAGACAACGGCATAGTTCATTTCAATTCAGGAGCCGCATTTAGGCTTTCGTTGTGCGCGTTACCTTCCACTTGCTCGTCTGTTGAAGAGCGGATCTGTACACCCGCACTGCCGCCGAACACCGTGTTGTCCCGCACAACCGGGGAAACGGTCCACTTCAAATAAATGCCCGCAGGAGCGTTAGCCCCCGATTCTCGCAAAACGTTCCCGCGTACCTCAATACCGCGTAGTGGGGCTTTGGCGATCCCGTTCACCGCTATCCCGTTCCCCACAAGGTTGGGATCGATGGCGTTATCCAGAACCTTTACATTGTCAGACCTAATGACATCAATCGCGGCGCTCGGATTCGTTGGGATTGCTCCCGTGTCGGTGTGAAGCTTGTTGCCCTCGACGACCACGTATGACGCTTGAACTTTGATAAAGCGTCTGGAGACATTCCGGATGTCGTTATCACTGATGTTCACTTTTCCTACATTGAACGGATTGGCGGTGCCATCGAAGAACAAGATGTGAATGGCATCCCCTTCCTCGCCTGAGACGTTCTCAATTGTGTTCCCCGTGATGAACGAACTTGCCTGCGCGTCGCCGGTGGAATTAAGCCCGATGCCCCGAGAGGCGCCCGGCCCATTGCCTCCGATCTTGTCGCCCACACTGACAATGTTGCGTACCCAGTTGTTGCGGATGATTACCCCGCCGCTCGTGGAAGCGTCGATCCCCCGGGCCGATTGAGTTTCAGAACGAAAGTTCTCGTAGCAGCCGTTCTCAATAATCGCTCCTGAGCCAGTCACCTTTAGGCCGTACGCTGCCCGACTTTGACCATCGACGTGAATGCTCACCCTGGCGTAGTTTCCCGTCACAGTGAGCGCCGTGATGTCAGGGCCATCCGCTACGATGGTGGCATTTTGCGTTTGTAGGGTCCTGTTGTCACCAGCCAAAATAAGGCCTTTAGTGATGCGGTACTTCCCGTTTGTGAGTCGAACGCCGCCGGCGTCCAGCCATGCCTGCAAAGCTGCTGTGTCGTCTGCGACGCCATCGCCCTTAGCTGCGTTAGGAATCTCTGACGGCCCGCCCATGCTGTAAGGTGCGGCAGTCTCAGAAGACGACGTGGCGTTTGGGGCCGTGATCTGGACGGTTTGGCACCCCGCAAGAAGTAGGCACGAGCACGCCATGAAGGTCGAGATGAGCCACTTCTGGGCTCGACCAGACCACACAGCGCCCACGCAGCTCCAATCCCCAAAGAATCGTCGACGAGAACCGGCCTCTGACCCGAGGATATCGTGGCTCACTGCAGGAAATTAATTGCAGGAGCGCGATTGGGAAGAGCGAATCGGTTGCTTGTCTTTCCTATGCTAGCTTGAGAGATCAATGCATTCCCAACGGCGACCGGCTTGTGCTCTCATGGCCTCAGCACGCCTGGTCGGAAGGCTGTCAACATCCCCCCACCCATTGGCCGGCTTGGCGTTGAATTACATGGCTTCCTAGTAGTTCCGCCGGTGCTTCAACCGCGGGATTGCGACGGCGAACACAGCCGCCGCGGCGAAGCCCAGGACGCCAGTGGCCCAGACGCCAGCAGCGAGCGAAATGGCAGCAGTCAGGGCGAACAACAGCATTGGCCCACCCGTGGCACCCGAATGGGCAATGAAGCGCCAGATGCCAGGGAAGTGACTCCTTCCGTTACCCGGGGAGAAGTCGGCACAGTGTGATCACGAGCCCGGAACTGATTCCATGGCCAAAGCCAATCAGCAGGGCAGCCAGCAACAGCGGAACGAACCCACCAGTGAACGGGATGAGGATCAACGCCATTCCCATTATCACCGTTGAAGGAACCGCCACCCACGGCCGTCCCTTGCGATCCATGAGCTTCCCTGCCGGATAGAACACCAACATGTCGATGGCGCCGGAGAGACCGTAAATCAAGGAGGTTTGTGTCGCCTGGCGACTGGGGCTGGAACGCAACCCGTGGGGTTTCGATTCAAACCCCGTCGGCCTGTTGAACATGGTGTTCGTTTGGGGCTTGCTGCAGCAGATGGGGTTCTTCTGTGACGACGGCTTCTTTGTCCGGTTTGCACGCTGGAAGCTCGTCGCGGCAGCAGTCGGCTGCTATCTCGTCCTGGTGCCGCTCACGTATGGCGGCCCCTATCCCGTGGACATGCTGACCAGCCAGAACCCGCCCATGTTCCCGCCGATCCTTGTAGGTCTGGCGCATGTCCTGCTCGTGAAGGCCGCGTATCCCCAGCTTCAGCGGACCGTGCAGCTGGCGTGGATTCAGAAGGTGATGTTCGTCGTGGGGAGCCGAGCGATGACCATCTATCTTTGGCACCTGCCGCTGATCATCGCCATGTTCGGGATCGCCTTGGGGCTTCGGCTCCCCTTCCCCGAACCCGCCAGTACGCAGTGGTGGCTCAGCCGGCCGCTGTTCTACGTGGCAGCCTGGGTGCTCGTTCTGCTGAATTCCACGCCCTTGGTCCGCTTGGAACTCGCGAGCACTGCGCTGGCGCCCGGTGCTGCGAGGCCGGCAATCTGGCGCATCGCAATTGCCACGGCACTGGCGATCATTCCGCCGTTCGTCGTGATGCGGACAGCACTGCATACCTCAAATGCAACATCGGGGTTGGTTCTGCTGGTGGTTGCCGTGGCACTGGTGACGGGGCGTCGACCGGACAGGAAGTGGAAAGCTCCCGCTGCCGTTGAGCAAGCGGCGCAAGAACGCGCGGCTGCCTGAGCTACTTTGAAGGGTCGAAGGGTCGGAGAGCACCTTCGACCCCGGGTTGATTTTGCATTACACCTGGCCCAAAGACAGCTGGAAACTCCTCAGGAAGTTGACTCGGGTAAAGCAGTTTCCATGACACGACGCTTAACATCTGCACGGGTGGTTTCCGCTTGGAACCCGCTGGCGGCAAGCCCGGCTTCCCAATCGCCTTGGCAGGTCGCAAGCTCTTCAAAGAATCCGCGGAGAATTTCCTTGGGTGGCGGAGTATGGCCGTCCCCGGAATTTGGTCCCCACCTGTCCATCAACATGTAGAGGTTCTTCGAATTGCCTACCCTGTCCACAAACGGCAACTGATGATTCTCTATATGGAACCAGTCCCTTGCGTTCTGAACCAAGGCGACCGTATGGCTGAACCCGGCTGAGTAAACGGGGAGCAAGTCATGTGCAACGCACCCGGGCAGCGCTGTTATGTCGCCGTCCTGCATCTCCCATGCATGCGTTATATAGCGGTCCACGGCGCCCGGGTAGAACCGTGAAATCGATGTCTGTGGATTGACGGCAAGCGCCAATGATGTCGGGAAGAATCTAGACAACGCCAGACTGGCATATCCCCCGGCAGAGCTGCCAAAGAAGACGACGTTGTAACCGCCAGTCTCCCTTATGATGCGGCGGATGATATCCACCAAAGTCTCCTGAAGATCAGGTTGCTCTTTGGATCCCGCATACCAGGCGAGGTTGCACTCCGAAGATTTCCGGAGGCTTGGATCGGAAACAAAGATTCGGTTGACCGGCAGCCCAGCCGTAACGCCTTGGCCAAGGAACCAAGGCAGCCGAACGTCCTTCTCGGCAGCCCCATGGAAGCACACCAACGTCGTGTCCGAATCGGCGGGAACGTTCAGGAGTTCAATAGGCAGGCTCTGGTGCTGGATTTCGATCAGCCCAGGGGGGACCTCCTCACTGGACAAAAATTTAGAGAGATCTGCAAATGAGGAGGATCTAGGGGTTTCGGAGGCGACGTTTTCTTGCACCCCGGTAGTCTAGCGGTGGCCCGGAAAAGGAGCAGCTTCGACATCCGTCACCCGTTCGTCTAGTAATTCCGCCGGTGCTTCAGCCGCGGGATTGCGACGGCGAACACGGCTGCCGCTGCGAAGCCCAGGACGCCAGTGGCCCAGACGCCAGCGGCGAGCGAAATGGCAGCAGTCAGGGCGGACAACAGCACAGGCCCACCCGTGGCACCCGAATCAGCGATGAAGCGCCAGATGCCAACGAAGTGGCTCCTTCCATTGTCCGGGGAGAAGTCGGCACCCAGTGTCATGATGAGCCCGGAGCTAATGCCGTTGCCAAAGCCAATCAGCAGGGCAGCCAACAGCAGCGGAACGAACCCACCCGTGAACGGGATGAGGATCAACGCCGTCCCCATGATTACTGTGGAAGGAACGGCTACCCACTGCCGTCCCTTGCGATCCATGAGCTTCCCTGCCGGATAGAACACCAACATGTCGATGGCACCCGAGAGGCCGTAGATCAGCGACGCTTGGGTGGCATCCATGCCCAAGTGGTCGGCCCACAACGGGATGACAACTTGGCGCGAAGCACGCAGAGCGCTGAGCAGCAGAATTCCGAAGCCCACAGACAGGAACACGCCGGCATGGGAAGCCGCGACGTCGCGCAGCGTTGACGCCGGAACGACCGGTCCGCCGTCGGACGTAGCGGGAGCCACCAGATCCGGGATGGTGAGCGACAAAGCAGCGGCTGCCATCATCCCGACAAAGCCAACCCAGTATGCCCCGCTGATTCCGCCGAACTGCATCACGCCGGCACCGATGAACGGACCGATGAAGATGCCGATCCTCGTGACACCGCCCAATGTGGAGAGCGCACGGGCACGGAAAATCACAGGGACGGCCTCGGTCAGGTACTTCTGGCGCGCAAGGTTGAAGACGCTCGCCGACATACCCACCAAGGTCATAGCCGCGGCCAGCAACCAGATCCCGTGTTCCATCTGCGGAGCGAAGGCTGCCGCGCCGAGGGCAAGGGCTCCTACGGCACCTGCCCCGACAATTGCCCAACGTTCGCCAAACTTTATGGTGATGAGCGATGCCGGGATATTGAAGAGCCAGGACCCCAAGCCGATGAGCGTCACGATCAACGCCGAGACTGCCACGGATGCTCCAAGATCACGCGCCGAGAGCGCGATCACCGGAAGAACCGCTCCCTCGCCGATACAGAACAACAGCGCAGGCCCGAAGGCCGGTAACGCAATGCTGCGGAGGCTGAAGTTTTGGTCTTCCTGGGTGGTTGTCATCCATTTCATCCTAGAACCGATAGTCGTAGCCCTCCCCGTCATCAACGAGCGGTCGCCGTCGGTTTTCCATTAGAGTCCGAATCATGACCAACTCGAACCGCCGCGATGTGTCGCGTTATCCGCGAAAGCACACAGTCTTCTCGAGCCTCACCGATTTCCTAGCCACGGAGGATTTGCCATCGGAGATCCTCTCCATCGACGGTGCACAGCCGCTCGATATCTTCTACCTTCCGACAGGCAGCGACACTACGGTCGTTTCGTTTCACGCCGCGATTTCCGGCCAGGGTACAAATCTCCCCATGTTTTCGGGTTTCAAGGTCACCCAAGATTGGACGCCCAATCAGATATTTGTCTCTGATCCGGGCCTCCTGACAAGTGACGACTTGACCATTGGGTGGTTCGCAGGCAGTAGCGAACTTGCCCTCCAGGAAGTTCTTCCACAAGTCCTCAGCAAATTGATAGGTGCCGCTGGGGGTTCGCGGACTTTGTTCTGGGGTCCGTCAGCCGGGGGATTCGCTGCGCTCTACTATTCACGATTCTTCCCCGGCTCACTGGCCGTCCCCGTGAATCCTCAAACGATTTTGTCCAACTTCAATATTGCGCATCAGCGGCGGTATACAGAGGCCGCGTTTGGGGCTGAAACCGTGGAGCAACATGAAGATGTGTTCGCAAGACAGCTGTGCTCAGACCTTCGGGACCATTACGACGGGGAGACGCCGAACTACATCCTCTACGTCCAAAACATAACGGATCCCCATGTCGAGTTACACATGAACCCATTCCTTCGCTCACTCAATTCAATGGCTAACGTCAAGACGATCATGGACGATTGGGGCCAAGGCCACGTTGCGCCCTCGTCAGAGGAGCTCCGCGAGATAATAAGTTCAATGACCAACCCGGATACTGACTGGGATCGATACTTTTCCGAGAACTAAAAACTGCCGCCACGACCATGGCCATTTCAAGGCTGGGACGGGTTGCCGGGGCCCAAGGTCGTCGCCTTGGGCCTAGGCAATCTTCCCGATTTAGCCGTTAACTCCTGCCTTCCGACGGCCAGCTGTTAATAAGCCCAGACCTATGAACAGCATGCCCACTGCCCAGAGGGTGAAGCTGCCGTCCAATCCCGTCGTGGCCAGAGAGTTGGAACTCCCTACGCCGGTCGCAGCGCCCGCTGTCAGCACACCTTGCGTGCCGCCTGCGGTTACAACACTGCCACCCAGTTGAGCGCCGCCGGTTCCGATTGTCCCGAGGCCAGCGTTGCCGAATCCGGCACCACCGATCTCGGTACCCGGATTGTTGGTGCCAGTGTAAGCACCGCCAACGCCAAGTCCAGCATCGCCCGGCTCGTTAACCGCGGGCGGGTTGGCGACGGGAGGGTTGACTACTGGAGGGTTCACTACCGGCGGGTCAACCACCGGCGGATTAACCACGGGCGGGTTGGCCACCGGCGGATTCACAACGGGAGGATTCACCACGGGAGGCGTGATGGCTCCTACCGAAGCGCCACCGATGCCAAGCGAAGTGGAATCGATGGTGACAGGAGCCGTGATCGGAACAACCAACTGTCCGGAGATGATCCCGTCACTTCCATTCGTGGTGTTATTTGGTGTGGTTCCCGTGCCGGAAGTACCGGTTGAGGTGCCGGCTGTGCTGGCCGACGAATCGCCCAGCACACCAGCCGACGTCGAACCAACAGTCACCGGAGCGGTAACCGGAGCAACCACCTGAGTCCCGGAGCCAAGGCCCTTAGATCCGGAGGTGCTGGTTCCCGACGTCGTACCCGCGCCCGAAGTACCGGAGGTGCCGCCAGTGTTGCTGGCCGACGAATCGCCCAGCACACCGGCCGAGGTCGAACCAACAGTCACCGGAGCGGTAACCGGAGCCACCACCTGGGTTCCGGAAGCAACGCCATCCGATCCATTGGTCTTAGCACCCGGCGTTCCCGCCGGGGCAGTCCCACCCGAAGTACCAGCTGTGCTGGCCGACGAATCGCCCAGCACACCGGCCGAGGTCGAACCAACAGTCACCGGAGCGGTAACCGGAGCCACCACCTGAGTACCGGAGCCCAGGCCCTTAGATCCGGAGGTGCTGGTTCCCGACGTTCCCGCCGGGGCAGTCCCACCGGAAGTACCGGCAGTGTTGGCTGACGAATCGCCCAGCACACCAGCCGACGTCGAACCAACAGTCACCGGAGCGGTAATCGGAGCTACCACCTGAGTACCGGAGCCCAGGCCCTTAGATCCGGAGGTGTTGGTTCCCGCAGGAGCAGTCCCACCGGAAGTGCCGGACGTGCCGCCATTGCCGCTGGCGGAGGAATCACCCCAGACACTAGCGGAAGTCGAACCAACAGTCACCGGTGCGGAAACCGGAGCAACCACCTGAGTCCCGGATGCTACGCCATCCGCTCCATTGGTCGTAGCGCCAGGAGTAGCAGCAGCAGGTGCACTGCCTGTGTTCGAGGGTGCGCCGGAAGTAGCTGATGAATCTCCAGCCACACCCGCGGCAGTGGCTCCGATGTTAACAGGGACCAATATCGGAGCCACTACCTGAGCGCCGGATGCGATGCTTTCTCCCCCCGACGTTGTTGCCTGCACTGGCGCTTGGGCCGGCGCAGAACCTGATGTTGCTGCTGGTGTTGTCGTTGCCGATGAGTCCCCCAGGACACCCGTCGACGTCGATCCCACAGTTACGGGGACCGTCACCGGTGCAACTACTTGGGTACCGGAGGCTGTGCCCCCGGAACCGTTGGTGCCAGCCGCCGTCGTCGAACTGCTTGGTGCAGTTGGCGCGGCAGGTTTGGCTGGGCCCGTCGCAGTGGAGCCCCCCAGCAGACCCACTGATGACGAGCCCAGGTTTATGGGCGCTGTTACGGGCGCGACTACCTGTGTCCCGGAGCCAACGCCGTTGGAACCGTTGGTGCTGGCAGCTGGCGCCGTGCCTGTTGCCGGAGCGGCTGCCGGTGCCTTTGTGGTTGAGGAGGAATCTCCCACGAGGGCTAGTGACGTCGCGCCTGTGTTGACTGGCGCTGTCACCGGTGCAACCACCTGTGTACCGGAAAGGGTTCCGTCCTTTCCACTGGTCGTATCTGCCGCGTTGGCCGCGGTCCCGCCGAGGGCTATCAAGCCTCCGGCAAAGCATGTGCCGATCAGGCACCTGCGAATTGTCGAGTTCATTGTGATCTTCTCCTGAAGGTCGTGTTCCCAAAGACGTCCGATGACGGATCGTCCGGTTAACCATTGGCCGCATGTAGAGGCGCGGCTGGGTTGGGGAACTAGTCAGGAGATGAGCCGGGATCGAATGAAACCGGCTTTGGATGATCTTCATTGCTGGCCGCTGCTGGACCAGAAAGTGTGTCTGCAGGAACGATCAGCGCACCCTGCAGGAAGGCTGCGGCAGGGCTTGGTGGCCCGTTTTGTGAGGTACCCGAGCCCGTGCCGGTGACACCAAGGGGTGCCGCATCCGGGTCGGCAGGCAGCTCGGTTGGAGCCTCAGGTTCGACCATGACAGAGGCGCCGGTTACGGCACCTGGTGAAGCAGGAGCAAACCCTCGGGCCAGGACAAAGGCCAGTGAAACGTCGGCATTGAGGGTGGGCGGGGTTGTCCCGAGGGGCAGGCCAGCGGATTCCGGGGCCGAACCTTCGCCAGCTGGAGTCGCTGGTGAGGTCCCGACGGCGGGTGGCGTCACAGCTCCCGCGCCCGGCGTCGTGGGGAGCATAGCGCCGCCGCCGCCCAAGAGTGGAGGAAGCAGGCTTCCGGGTCCAGCAATCGGAGGCAAGACGTTGCCGACAGGCGGGAGGACAGTGTCGATGACCTCAACGATGGGGACTACAACCGGGTTGGTCACGTCCGTCACGGGGTCCAGGCCAACTGGTTCCAGGACACTGTTTACCGGAGGAACAACCGCCTCGACGGTGTCGTCAATGGTGCCCGTGGCTGGTTTAACCACCGTATCCACAACGTTGCCGACCGTGTCGTTGGGCACTACCCGATGAACCACGGGGACTGTGGCGATGACTTTATCCGTGGAGTGCGCAACATGCTCAACCACTGGGGTTACAGAGGGAACATTTACGGTTATCGGTTGCGCCGGGACAACGGCTTTGGCGGGAGCCGGCAGGGGTACGTTCGGCACCGGGACAGTGACGACGGGGGCGGAGGGCTTGGGCCCAACGGAAGTTGCAACGGACGCGGCCGCCTTCTTGACCGCACCCGTTGCAGCACTGAGTGTCTTGTTGGCTTGCGAGCTGGCGCTGTCGGCTGATGAAACGGCTGACGACACCGAAGACGTCACTCCATCCAACAGCGAGTGGTTATCGGTGATCCCGGAATCGGCGCTGGCGGCCGTCGCGGACAATGCCATCCAAATTGCGGTACCGGCGCCAGCAATCATGACGGAGCGGAGAATCTGAGTAGCGCGCGGAATTACGCGAATGGCCTTCATCTCGACACCCCCCAGGTAGCCGCAAACCGATGGTCGACTTCATCCTAGGACTGGTGTTACCCAATAGTCCATGGGGAGACAGTAATCAAGATGACAAATTTATAAGCAACCTTCATTTATGAAGAAGGGTAGAAGCCCGTCTTCTCGGGTCCAAAATCAGGCGTTGCCAACGATCCGCCAGCAGCCCTCCCGTGCTGGGCGTTTGTTTCCTGGAGCCGCTTGATGAACCAGCGCGACTGCTCCGGTCCATAAGGCAGCACCGGGATGGCCTTGGTTGCATCGTTGGGCATATCGCGGATGGACTGGGTTGCCTGCCGCACTGCAGTGCTCATGGTGTCGGCCATGGTCTTGACGAATTCGTCGCTCGCAGGCTTGCCATGGCCTGGAACCAGGAACTCGTACCGGTGACGCAAAGCAGAGATGTGCCGGAGGACGTCCGCCCATTCCTCGGGATACGAGTCCTCAAACGAAGGATGGGCGCCCTGCTCGACGAGGTCGCCCACGAAGAGCGTCGAGTTTGTCCCCACCAGAAGGTCACCGTCGGTGTGGGCGCGGCCCAAATAGAACAGTGTGGCGGTAATTCCGCCAAGGTCCACCAAGACCGGCTGGTCGCCAACGATCGCGTTCGGAACAACGATGTCGACGGCGTCACCCTCCCCCGCGGCCATCTCGGGTTCGTTTGTGGCGACGAAGCGACGTTGGTTGTCGGCGTCCCGCTCGATGGTTGCCGCACAGTTGGCGTGCGCCCAGAACTCTGTCACGCCGTCGTCGGCAAAAACAGCGTTACCGAAGAAGTGGTCGTAGTGGGCGTGGGTGTTGACTACCACCAGCGGAAGCTGGGTCTTTTCGCGGACAGCAGCGAGGATCTCGCGGCCTTGGCGCGGGCCACATCCGGTGTCGATGACCATGGCGAGCTCACTGCCCACCACAAGCCCGGTGTTGAGTAAGGACCCCTCGGTCTCCAAGACGTAGTTGTCCGTGCCAAGTTCATGCCAAGCTGACAATGAGTTCTCCGTATCCAGTGCAATCCGGCGATGTTCAGGCCTCGATTCTACCCATGCGCAGCTGGGAGAAGCCGGAATGACCCGGTGCAGGTGAACTCGGCGGGACTACAGGATGGCTGTCATGACGTTCCAGCCGGACCCAATCTGGCGGGCAGCAAGCCAACCACCCGAACCGTCACCCGGGTATAGCCACAAAATGCCGGAGCTGTTGCGGGCAACAACGTCAATCTTGCCGTCGCCATTGAAGTCACCGGGGCCCTCAATAGCGGTCATGACATTCCAGCCGGAACCAACCTGGCGGGCAGCAAGCCAACCGCCTGAACCGTCACCGGGGTAGAGCCACAAAACACCGGAACTGTTGCGGGCAAGAACATCAACTTTGCCGTCCCCATTGAAATCACCGGGGCCCTCAATAGCGGTCATGACATTCCAGCCGGAACCAACCTGGCGGGCAGCAAGCCAACCACCTGAACCGTTACCCGGATAAAGCCACAAAACACCATTGTTATCCCGGGCGATCACGTCGGCCTTGCCGTCCCCATTGAAGTCACCAGGTGCCTCAATCGCGGCCATCCCATTCCAACCGGAACCAATCTGGCGGGCAGCAAGCCAACCACCGGCCCCGTTACCTGGATACAACCACAAGACACCGCTCGCATCCCGCGCGATCACGTCCATCTTGCCGTCCCCGTTGAAGTCACCGGGGGACTCAATGGACGTCATGCCATTCCAGCCCGCACCAACCTTGCGGGCAGCAAGCCAGCCACCTGAACCGTTGCCCGGGTACAGCCACAAAACACCGCCGCTGTCCCTGGCAAGGACATCGCTCTTGCCGTCACCGTCGAAATCAGTGATTTTTTGAATGGAGGTCTTGAAGGTGAACTTCCACTCCGCCACGGCTGCAAGAGCAAACGAATAATCTGCAAGAGCCCTGGCAGTAACAGTCACTGCCCCGCTGCCCGGATAGGTGCCAGCGGCAAGAACCTTCCCGCCTACCACGTATTCAACGCCGGTCGACGTGGGAACCGTGTAGGTATCGTTCGAGGTGCCGTCCCTGTCAGTGAAAACTACTGGCGCAGGCGTCACCGGAAGGTGCCCACCAAACGTTGTGAGGGCTGCGGTGGCATCAACCAAACCGGCCCCGCATCCGGCCGGGCAGCCAGCAGGAAGTGCTCGCGACGAGTCCTTCAGCTGCTGTTCCACATGGTCGGGAGTGAGGGCGCTCCCCTCTGCCGAGTAAAGGAGAGCCGCAAGGCCCGCAACGTGAGGGGCGGCCATGGACGTTCCCTGCATGAACGCATAGCCCGGCGTACCCTGCCTGGTTGTCCCTGAGTTGTAGGTGGACAAGATACCGTTCAGGGCCGAGGAACTCATGTCGCCCCCGGGAGCAGTTACATCAACGGTGCTCCCGTAGTTGGAGTACGGCGCCTTCGCTCCTGTCCTGTCGCTGGCGGCAACGGTGATGACATTCTGGCAGTTGGCCGGGCTGGAATCGGCCGCGGGGCGGTTGGAATTTCCAGCAGCAACGATGACCGCTGCCCCAGCGTTATAGGCGAAATTGATGGCATTTTGATAGGTGGCAGAGCACGGCTTGATGCCACCGAGACTGAGGTTGATGACGCGTGCCGGGTTGGGATTGATTGGAGCCCCGCTAACAACGCCGCCTGCGGCCCAAATGATTGAATCTGCGATATCCGATGAATACCCGCCACAGGCACCCAGTGCCCGCACCGGAAGGATCTTAGCCTTCGGGGCCACGCCGGTTACACCGTAAGTGTTGTTGCCGATGGCAGCGATTGTGCCCGCTACGTGGGTTCCGTGCCACGAAGAATTTATCTGCGGGCTGCCCACCCCGCATTCATTTGCCGTCGACCAATCCCCGGGATCTGTAGGATCCGCATCCCTGCCGCTCCCATCCCGGGCATCAGCGGCATCGGACATCATGTCGTAGCCGGGCAGGACATTGGCGTCGAGATCCACGTGGCTGGTGATCCCGGTGTCCACTACTGCGACGACTACGCCTTCACCATGGTTGTATTGCCACGCCCCGGAAGGCCGAATGCCGGCCAAATCCTCCGAGAGATCCCACTGCGTCGAATAGTAGGCATCGTTCGGATCAGCCGCGACCTGCATGATGTCGTCAGCTTCGGCGTAGGCAACGTTGGGATCCGCACGAAGGGTCTTCAGGAATTGGTCAGCAGCTGTCCCCGAAATTGCCTTGGCAAGTTTGATGACCTGCCCGCCCGCTGCGTTTTGGTGCGCGCTTTCGGCAGCCACTCCGAGCTTGGTGGCCGCGCGATCTGCAGCCTGCTCCGCAGTAGCCGCAGCCGCGGCTGCTTTGACGTTGTCCCGCAGCCCGACAATGAACTGATCCGTGGCCACTTCAGGTGCCGGACGCAGTGATTGCGGTGGGCTCGGGAGGATGTCATTGTCATCCGCTACAGCCGGCTGAACGGCCAGTCCCGCCGTGATGATGAGCGTGGTCAGCGCGAAGCCTACGGTCCTCGCGGACCATACTCGGGAATCTTTTACCATTTTTTGGGCATTCTACGACGGCGACGGCGCACGATATACGGCCGGTCGCGGGCAACTGGAGACCACCAGCTGACCCCCACAGAAAATTGTACGCAGTGGTGGCGGCACTTTTAGCCAAGTCTTTTGCGAGGATTTGTCCAAGATTTGCCAGACAAAGGGCAGGACCCCGATCACCCGAATCGAGGTCCTGCAGCGTGGCCGTCTGTCTCGCGCCTACATATCCGCGAGCGCTCCACCGGGGTTCTCGATGGCGTCGGCTACGTACCGGAGGAAGCCAGCGGCCGTCTCGCCGTCGCACACGCGGTGATCGAAAGCGAGGGTCAACTCGGTAACCTTGCGCACGGCAAGCTCGCCATTAACCACCCAAGGCCTGTCGATGATGCGACCAACACCGAGCACACCGTCCGCTTACCATGAGCCTGCGTTGAGGAAGTGACAGGTGAACTCGGTGCCGGACTAGACGATGGCTGTCATGACGTTCCAGCCGGACCCAATCTGGCGGGCAGCAAGCCAACCACCCGAGCCGTCACCGGGGTAGAGCCACAACACCCCGGATCCGTTGCGGGCAACGACGTCAGTCTTGCCGTCGCCATTGAAATCACCGGGGCCTTCAATGGCGCTCATGGCATTCCAGCCGGAACCAATCTGGCGGGCAGCAAGCCAACCGCCGGAACCGTCACCGGGGTACAACCACAAAACACCCGACCCGTTGCGGGCAAGGACATCAACATTGCCGTCCCCATTGAAATCACCGGGGCCTTCAATAGCGGTCATGACATTCCAGCCGGAACCAATCTGGCGGGCAGCAAACCAACCACCGGAACCATTGCCCGGATAAAGCCACAAAACACCGTTCGCATCCCGGGCGATCACATCGGCTTTGCCATCACCGTTGAGGTCACCAGGCGCCTCGATCGCGGCCATCCCATTCCAACCTGCACCGATCTGACGGGCGGCAAGCCAGCCACCTGAACCGTTGCCTGGGTACAGCCACAAAACACCGTTCGTGTCCCGCGCAATCACGTCCATCTTGCCGTCCCCGTTGAAGTCACCGGGGGACTCAATGGACGTCATGGCATTCCAGCCCGCACCAACCTTGCGGGCGGCAAGCCAACCACCTGAACCATTGCCCGGGTAAAGCCACAAAACACCGCCGCTGTCCCTGGCAAGGACATCGCTCTTGCCGTCACCGTCGAAATCAGTGATTTTCTTGGCCGAGCCCTTGAACGTTGCAGACCACGAAGCCGCAGCACCAGCGGCAAGAACGTAATCGGTCTTCGCCCTGGCCGTCACCGTCACCGTCCCGGCGCCCGGATAAGACCCGGCAGCAACAACCTGCCCGCCAACCAAATACTCAACACCAGCCGTGG
>NZ_JBEPSI010000013.1:0-99773 GCF_040548745.1 Arthrobacter sp. 2762 | reverse complement strand
ACCCGGGAGGGTGTGGGAGAGTAGGACACCGCCGGACACACATTAGGTCGAGACCCCCCAACCCACCAAGGGACGGGGGGTCTCCCACATTAACGAGACAATCAAAGACGCTGGAACCAACCAAGCCCCGACCACCACGGCCGGGGCTTCCCCCATTTAACCCCCAAAAGACGCAGAGCCAACAACGCTGTGAGACTTGCCACGGGGCGCCCATGGAGGTGCCCTGACGTTCGGCGCCTGAGGCGCTGTCGCCTAGAATTGCATAAGACATACGAGTCGGCAGCCCAGTGCTGCAGACGGCGTGACAACGAAATAAGGGTTATGAGCGACTACGCACGCGCCAGTGGTCGGCTCGCAACAGGAGGAATCCACCATGGCTGAGCACAACGGCGGCAATCGCGACGGCAATCGCGGGAACTTTGGCGGGAATCGCGGTGACCGCGGTTCTTTCCGCCCCAACAACAACTCCGGTGGAGATCCTCGCGGATTCCGTTCCAGGGAGAATCGCGACGGCAATGAGCAGGGTCGTTCCTTTAGTGGCGATCGTGATCGTAAGCCCTTCGGTGACCGCGGTGACCGCGCTGATCGTCCGGCGCGTGATGGTGAGCGTCGTCCGTTCAACAACGACCGTGGCGAGCGTAAGCCGTTTGGCGACCGCCCGCCCCGCGATGGTGAGCGTCGTTCCTTCGGCGGCGATCGTGACCGTAAGCCCTTCGGCGACCGTGGTGACCGCGCTGATCGTCCGGCGCGTGATGGTGAGCGTCGTCCGTTCAACAATGACCGTGGCGAGCGTAAGCCGTTTGGCGACCGCCCGCCCCGCGATGGCGAGCGTCGTTCCTTCGGCGGCGATCGTGACCGTAAGCCCTTCGGCGACCGTGGTGACCGCGCTGATCGTCCGGCCCGTGATGGTGAGCGTCGTCCCTTCAACAACGACCGTGGCGAGCGTAAGCCCTTCGGTGACCGTCCGGAGCGTGGAGGTGAGCGTCGTCCGTTCGGTAACGACCGTGGCGAGCGTAAGCCCTTCGGTAGCCGCCCTGAGCGTGGCCCGCGGAACTTTGATGGGCCGCGTCGTGATGGCGAGGAGCGTCGTCCGTTCAGCAACGACCGTGGCGAGCGTAAGCCGTTTGGCGACCGTCCCGAGCGTGGTGGCGAGCGTCGTCCCTTCAACAATGACCGTGCCAACTCCTGGGAAGAGCGCCCGGCCCGGGTTCCCAACGCGAAGGACATTCGCAGCGCCAACCGCCCTGACCGCGAACGTTCTCCCGAGATCGATGAGGATGTCACGGGTAAGGAACTTGACCGCGCCACCGGGCATCAGATCAAGACCCTCGAAGAGCAGAGCGCAGGCTGGGTGGCGAAGCACTTGGTCATGGCCGGTCGCCTGATCGACATCGAGCCGGAGTTGGCCTTCCAGCATGCTTTGGCCGCCAGCCGTAGGGGTGGCCGGCTCTCGGCTGTCCGGGAAGCTGTTGGCTTGACGGCTTACGCTGCGGGTCACTATGGCGAAGCGCTGCGCGAATTCCGTACGTACCGCCGTATCAGCGGATCCAACGTTCACCTGCCCGTCATGGCGGACTGTGAGCGTGGCCTTGGCCGCCCTGACCGTGCACTGGACATGGTCCGGTCTCCTGAAGCGCAGGACCTGGATGCTCCGGGCAAGGTAGAGCTGGCGATTGTGGCTTCGGGCGCCCGCGCGGACCTCAACCAGCTTGATGCTGCTGTTGCTGAGCTTGAGATCCCGCAGCTGGATATCAACCGGGCGTTCTCTTACAGCCCCCGCCTGTTCCGTGCGTATGCGGAAGCGCTGACGGCTGTGGGTCGCACTGAGGAAGCCGATAAATGGGCTCGTCAGGCACTGGTAGCCGAGAATGCCTTGGGTGTTGGCGACTTCGCGGAACCGGAAATTCTTGATCTCGGCTGGGACGAGCAGGAAGAAGCAGCAGCTGCACGGAAGCCGCGCTTCGAGAAGCGCGGCGAGGATTCCGACGTCGTTAGGCCGGAAAGCGAATCAGTGATCGCCGAGGCGGCTGCTGCAGATGCCGAACACGACGACGTTGACATCGATGATGCAGAGTCCGATTACTTCGAGTCGGACGACGCCGAATCGGACATCGATTCAGCAGAAGAGGCTGACGAAGCAGAAGCAGAAGAAGCAGAAACAGAAGCCGACGAATCCGTATCCCACACGGAACCCACCGAGGAACAGGGCACTGACTCCCAGCATGGCTGATTCACTCATTTCGTCCTTTGACGCGGTTCTTTCCGATCTTGATGGTGTCGTTTATGCAGGTCCCCATGCCATTCCCGGCGCTGTGGAGTCGCTGCAGCGCCTGGAGACGGTAGGCGTCGGGTTGGGTTACGTGACGAACAACGCCTCGCGTACTCCCGCCCAGGTTGCCGCGCACTTGAGGGAACTCGGGGCGCCTGCGGAGGATCACCAGGTGGTCAGCTCTTCGCAGGCCGCGGGGGAGTTGCTTGCTTCGATGCTGCCGGCGGGGGCTCACGTGCTCATTACCGGCAGTGCGGCGTTGGCCCATGAGATCGAACTGGTGGGCCTCAAGCCCGTGCATAGTGCAGCGGAGTCGCCGGTGGCTGTTGTCCAGGGCTTCAACCCGGAGATCGGCTGGAAGGACCTCGCTGAGGCCTCCTATGTTGTTGCCGGTGGCGCCCAATGGTTCGCGACCAACACGGATATGTCCATCCCGCAGGCACGCGGTATGGCTCCTGGCAACGGTACTCTCGTTGCCGCAGTGGCGGCCGCAACCGGCAAGACGCCGTTGGTGGCCGGTAAACCCGAAGCGCCGTTGTTCCACGCTGCTGCCAAGCGCTTGAAGTCTGATCGCCCTTTGGTGGTGGGGGACCGTTTGGATACGGACATCCTGGGCGGCAACCGTGCTGGATTTGCGACGGCGGCGGTACTCACCGGCGTCGATACGACGCTAACGATTCTGGCTGCACGGACAGAAGAGCGTCCGGACTACCTTCTGGCGGACTTGGGAGACCTTTACGCTCCTTACCCGGAAATCGTCAGCGACGCCGGCACTTACCGCTGCGGTGCAGCATCAGCAATTGCCGAGGACGGGAAGGTCACCCTCACGGGGGATAAGGATGACCTCGACGCGTGGCGGGCGGCGTGTGCGGCATGGTGGGCTGCGGTTCCGGACACTGCCGTGGCCCAAGCGCCGCAGCTGGAATGGCGAACTCATTAGACTGGTGCGATGACTGAGCCCAACAACCTCCCGGAAGCTGAGGCTGAACGGACCGCTGTGCACTGGCCGGAGGCTCTCGATTCCACCGGCGACGCCCCGGTGGACCGTGCCCTCAGCTTGCTGGAGGGCGTTCATGGTGCTCCGGTGGCCGATCATGCTGGGTTGTACGCAGCAATTCATGACTCCCTCCTGGAGGCTCTGGATGCTGAGCCTGGCCTGCCGCCCGCTGCGGACCGGGATACCCCTCGTACCCGCCCGGAAGGCGAGAATTAGCGAATGGCAAGACTTGATCAGGAACTCGTCGCGCGTGGGCTGGCGAGGTCCCGGACGCATGCTGCCAAGCTCATAAGCGACGGCAAGGTGAGTTCTGGCGGGGTTGTCTTCGCAAAGGCGGCCCAGCAAGTGGACGCCGGTACAGACCTGACCGTCCAATCCCACCTTGAGGACATCTACGTGAGCCGCGCCGGGCACAAGCTGGCGGGCGCGCTGGCCGCGTTTCCGGGGGTCGCCGTATCCGGCCGGCGGTGTCTCGACGCCGGAGCCTCCACTGGCGGCTTCACTGACGTGTTGCTTCGGCAAGGAGCGGCACAAGTGGTGGCGGTCGACGTCGGGCACGGCCAACTGGTGCCGCTCCTTCGCAATGATCCCCGGGTGGTGGTCCATGAGGGGCTTAATGTCAGGTACATGACGCCGGACCAGATCGGCGGCACCGCGGCCCTGACCGTTGCAGACCTGTCCTTCATTTCGCTGACGTTGGTCCTGGGCCCCCTTGCTGCCTGCACGGAACCTGGCGGAGACCTTGTCCTGATGGTCAAGCCGCAGTTTGAAGTCGGCAAGGAACGGCTAAGCCGCACGGGCGTCGTGTCTTCCGAGAATGAACGACGCCGGGCGGTGGCCCAAGTGGCCCGCGCTGCAGTGGATGCCGGGCTGGAACTTCATGGCCTGGCGGCAAGTCCACTCCCGGGCCAGGACGGAAATGTTGAGTACTTCCTGTGGATGAAGCGCAGGATGTCCGCTGTGTTGCCTAAGATCGAAGAGCGGGACGAGGACGTTGCTGCGTTGATAAAGAACCTCTGGCCAAACGACTAGAAAGCAGAACCCGATGAGCAGGCATGTACTTGTCCTTGCCCACACAGGGCGGGAGGAATCGCTCCGGGCGGCGTGGGATGCTTGTACGCAACTGCACTCGTCGGGCCTGGTGCCCGTCCTTCAGAAGTCAGAATTGGCAGATGTCGAGCGCTTCTTTGGTGCCGTTGATACCCCCATTGAGATCCTCCACGACGACGTGAGTTTGGAAGACGTGGAATTGGTGATGGTTCTGGGTGGCGACGGAACCATCCTGCGCGCGGCAGAACTGGTCCGGGAGGTGGACGTTCCCTTGCTGGGCGTCAACCTGGGCCACGTGGGCTTCCTTGCAGAGAGCGAACGTGCTGACCTTGCCCAGACGGTTGAGTGGATCGCGAGCCGCCAGTACACCGTTGAAGAGCGCATGACCATCGATGTCCAGGTGTGGATCAAGGGCCAGAAGATCTGGCATACCTGGGCCCTGAACGAGGCCGCTATCGAGAAGGCCAACCGGGAACGGATGCTCGAAGTCGTCACTGAGGTGGATGAACGCCCGTTGACGTCGTTCGGCTGTGATGGCGTGGTCCTTGCGACTCCAACAGGATCAACGGCGTATGCGTTTTCGTCTGGTGGGCCAGTGGTGTGGCCTGAAGTGGAAGCGCTCGTCATTGTGCCGATCAGCGCCCATGCCCTTTTTGCCAAACCTTTGGTGGTGTCTCCGCGATCCAAGCTGGCTGTGGAAATCATGAACCGGACGGATGCCTTGGGCGTCCTTTGGTGTGATGGCAGGCGCTCCGTTGACTTGCCTCCGGGAGCGCGTGTCGAGGTGACACGCTCAGCCACGCCTGTACGACTGGCACGGACGCACAGGACTCCTTTCTCGGCGCGGCTTGTGCGCAAGTTCCAACTCCCCATCCACGGCTGGCGCGGTCCGGCTCCCCGGTCAGGGGAAGTCCACACGGGCCCCATTCCCGTGATCCGAACCCTTTCACCGGCTCCTTTGCCCACTCCCCGGGACGCGAGTGATTCCCGGGACGCCGAAACATCCCTGAACCCGGGGCACGGTGAGCCATCCGACCCCACGAATGCGAAGTGAAGCATGCTTGAAGAACTCCGAATCCGTGACCTCGGTGTCATTACCGATGCCGCCCTGCCGCTAGGTCCCGGCCTCAGCGTCGTTACCGGTGAAACTGGTGCCGGTAAGACCATGGTGGTGACCGCCGTCGGGCTTCTCCTGGGTGCCCGTTCGGATGCCGGCGCCGTCCGGAGCGGCGCCAAATCTGCCTCCGCCGAGGCAGTCTTGAAGCTTAATCCAGGGCACAGCGCAGTGGAGCGTGCCAAGGAGGCCGGCGGCGAGGCTGAGGAGTTCGACGGCGTCGCCGAACTCCTGCTTGCCCGCACCGTTGGTGCCGATGGCCGCAGCCGGGCTTACGTTGGGGGACGGGCGGCGCCGGTTGGGGTTCTGGCCGAACTTGGCGAGAGCTTGGTGGTGGTGCACGGCCAGTCGGACCAGATCCGGCTGAAAAGCGCCACCGCGCAGCGACACGCCCTGGATCGCTTCGCTGGTGCACCGCTGGCCAAGGTCCTGGGGGAGTACCAGGACCTGTATAACCACTGGAAGTCCATTCAGGCAGAGCTGGAGACCCTTCGCAGCGAAGCACGGGAACGGCTTCGTGAGGCGGAGTCGCTGGCCGCGGCGCTCAAAGAGATCGATGACGTAGATCCCCAGCCTGGTGAGGATGAGACCCTCAAGGCTGAGGCCGTGAAGCTTGCCAACGTTGAGGAACTCCGGCTTGCAGCGGCAGCGGCACATGAGTCGCTCATTGCCGAGGAATTCGGCGATGCCGGCGACGCCACATCGATGGTGGACGCGGCAAAGCGGACGCTGGAGCACGTTGCAGAACATGATGAGGCGCTGGGAGCCGCTGCTGCACGCCTTGCAGAAGTTGGCTTCCTGCTGAACGATATCGCCGCTGACTTGTCCAGCTACCAAGCCGCATTGGACACCGAAGGCCCGGAACGGCTCTCTGAAATCGAGGAACGCCGCGCCGCCCTGGCCAAACTGATCCGCAAGTACGCCCCCAGCATCGATGAAGTGCTGGAGTGGGCGGCCACGGCCCGGATGCGTTTGGACGAGCTGCAAGACGATTCAAGCCGCATCGAATCCTTGGATGCCGAGGTGGCTTCGACCGAAGCTACCCTGCGCAAGCAGGCCGCAGCGATCACCAAGGCCCGGCTCAAGGCGGCCAAGGACCTTTCAGCCCGCGTGAGTGCAGAGTTGAAGGCATTGGCCATGGCGGATGCCACGTTGATCATCCAAATAGAGGACAGCGGATCGCTTGGCCCCTGGGGAACCGACGAGATCGCCTTCCTCCTCCAGCCACACTCCGGTGCTCCGGCGCGCCCACTGGGCAAGGGAGCCTCCGGCGGTGAACTCTCAAGGGTGATGCTGGCCATCGAGGTAGTGCTCGCTGCGGTGGATCCTGTTCCTACCTTCGTCTTTGACGAGGTGGACGCCGGAGTAGGTGGACGGGCCGCCGTCGAGATCGGGCGCCGGCTGGCCATGCTGGCCCGCCACGTCCAGGTCCTCGTAGTGACGCACCTGCCGCAGGTTGCTGCTTTCGCTGATCAGCACATCCGGGTTACCAAAACCTCGGTGCGGGGCGCCGACGGAAAAACGTCCACCGGATTCACCTCCAGCGATGTGCAACTGCTGGACGACGACGAGCGCGTGAAGGAGCTTGCCCGTATGTTGGCAGGGCAGGAAGACTCAGAATCTGCCCAGGCGCACGCGCAGGAATTGTTGGACGACGCGAAATTGCTTCCCCAGCGAGCCTAGGAAATTCCGGGCACGCGGCTGGAGCCGGACTGCGACCACTATCACATCCGTGCACTTGGTCCCGCCCGGCTCTTGATTGCAGGCATGGTCTTGGGCAACTATTGACCATTTGGGGAATCCGGACGAACGCTTGGAAGGCGTAATTGATGATAAGCTCGAATTCCGTGGTGCAGCGATCAAATTCCCGTGTAAATTCCCGGTTCCCGGGCTCGTCCAAGACGACCAAACACATCTTCGTCACCGGTGGTGTGGCGTCCTCGCTCGGTAAGGGTCTGACGGCTTCCAGCCTCGGCCACCTGCTGCGGGCACGCGGTTTGTCTGTAACTATGCAGAAGCTCGATCCTTATTTGAACGTGGATCCGGGCACGATGAATCCCTTCCAGCACGGCGAAGTTTTCGTGACTGATGATGGCGCCGAAACCGACCTCGACATCGGACACTACGAGCGCTTCCTCGATGAAAACCTCGAAGGTTCGGCCAACGTCACAACGGGCCAGATCTACTCCACGGTCATCGCGAAGGAACGCCGTGGTGAATACCTCGGAGATACCGTTCAGGTCATCCCGCACATCACGGATGAAATCAAGCGCCGCATGCGCCTTCCCTCCGAAGGCAAGAACGCTCCGGATGTCATCATCACCGAAATCGGTGGCACGGTTGGTGATATCGAATCGCAGCCCTTCCTTGAGTCGGCCCGCCAGGTGCGCCAGGACATCGGCCGGAACAATGTCTTCTTCCTCCACGTTTCCCTGGTTCCGTACATCGGTCCTTCCCAGGAACTGAAGACCAAGCCCACGCAGCACTCCGTGGCAGCCCTTCGTTCCATCGGTATCCAGCCCGAAGCCATCGTGATCCGTTCGGACCGCGAAGTGCCGGACGCCATGCGCGAGAAGATTGGCCGCATGTGCGATGTCGATATCGACGCCGTGGTCAACGCCGCTGACGCACCCAGCATCTACGACATCCCCAAGACGCTTCACTCCCAAGGCCTGGACTCTTACATCGTCCGTGCATTGGACCTGCCGTTCAAGGACGTTGACTGGAGCAAGTGGGACAAGCTGCTCGAAGCCGTCCACAACCCCAAGCACGAAGTCGAAGTCGCCTTGGTGGGCAAGTACATCGATCTTCCCGATGCCTACCTTTCGGTAACCGAGGCGCTCCGCGCAGGTGGATTCGCGAATGAAACCAAGGTCAAGATCCGCTGGGTCCCCTCTGACGAGTGCGAGACCCTTGCTGGGGCCACCAAGTCCCTTGCCGGCGTCGACGCCATCTGCGTGCCGGGCGGCTTCGGCATCCGTGGACTTGAGGGCAAGCTGGGCGCGTTGAAGTTTGCCCGCGAATCCAAGCTCCCGGTTCTGGGCCTGTGCCTTGGCCTTCAGTGCATGGTGATCGAATACGCCCGCAACGTGGTTGGCCTGGAAGGCGCCTCGTCCAGTGAGTTCGAGCCGGACTCCAAGTACCCGGTCATCGCCACGATGGAAGAGCAGCTGGACATTGTGGAAGGCAAGGGAGACCTTGGCGGCACCATGCGCCTGGGCCTCTACGAAGCCAAGCTGGACGAGGGCTCCGTTGTCGCAGAGACGTACGGCACCACATCAGTGAGCGAACGCCACCGCCACCGCTACGAGGTCAACAACAAGTACCGTGACCAGATCGCGGCAGAGGGCTTGGTCTTCTCGGGTACCTCTCCTGACGGCAAGCTGGTTGAGTACGTTGAACTTCCCCGCGAAGTGCACCCGTACTACGTCGCTACGCAGGCACACCCGGAGCTCAGCTCCCGCCCGACGCGCCCGCACCCGCTCTTCGCAGGCCTCGTGAAGGCTGCCTTGGAGCGCCGTGAAGGCGCCGTTGTGGGAACCAACACCGGTGCCCGCGCGGTAGTTGCCAAGTAAACGGTAAAACGCAAGCACTAACGAAGGACGGCGCGATGCCCGGCATTTCTGAAACCCCCAGCACCTCAAGGCAGGTTTCGGATATGCCGAGCCCGCGCCGTCTTTTGTCCACCAGCAAGGTCTACGAAGGCCGTATCTGGGATGTGGTCAGCGACGCCTTCCAGCTCAGCGAGGATACGGACACCCTGGTCCGGGATTATATCGACCACCCTGGGGCGGTGGCCGTGCTGCCGATGAACGTTGACGGCGAAATCCTGCTCCTGAAGCAGTACAGGCACCCCGTTGGTATGGACCTCTGGGAAATCCCGGCCGGCTTGCTGGACGTTGAGGGCGAGGATTTCGTGGCGGGTGCTGCCAGGGAGCTCGCTGAGGAAGCTGATCTTGTTGCGGCCACCTGGAATGTCCTGGTGGATTTCTTCAACTCTCCGGGATCCTCCAGCGAAGCTGTTCGCATTTATCTGGCTCGTGGGCTGAGTGCTGTTCCCGAGGCTGACCTGCATGTCCGCACGGACGAAGAGTCAGAAATTGAGTTCCACTGGATTCCGCTCGACGACGCCGTGAAAGCCGTCCTTGAGGGGCGCCTGCATAATCCGTCCGCGGTCCTGGGAATCCTTGCAGCCGCCGCCGCGAAGGCCGATGGCTTTTCCAGCCTTCGCCCCGCTGACGCGCCGTGGCCCGCGCACCCGAGCCAGCGCTGAGAATGGCCGAGGCCGCCACCCGCACCGCCAACGGCATCGATCGCGGAGTTACGGACTACCTCCAGCACGTCGGGGTGGAACGTGGCCTGGCCGCCAACACCTTGGCTGCCTATCGCCGTGACCTTGCCCGTTATTCGAACTTCCTGGCTGGTCAAGGCGCGGAACGGCCCGAAGACGTTACACGGCATCATGTCACCGCGTTTGCCCAAGCCTTGTCCGACGGCTCCGATGGGGCTGCGGCCCTCGGCGTCCGCTCTGCCGCCAGGACCATAGTGGCCGTGCGGGGGCTCCATAAGTTTTGGGCCCTTGAAGGAACCACGACGTCGGATCCCGCCAGCGATGTCCACCCGCCGATGCCGGGCAAACGGCTTCCGAAAGCCATCAGCATTGGTGAAGTAACGCGGATACTTGAAGCTGCGGGTTCGGACTCTGCGACCGGGCTGAGGGACCGGGCATTGCTTGAATTTCTCTACTCCACCGGTGCACGCATCAGCGAGGCCGTAGGGCTGGACGTTGACGATGTATCCCTGGAGCACGCCGGTGGCGAACCTGCAATCGTCAGGCTCTTCGGCAAAGGTTCCAAGGAGCGGTTGGTTCCTTTGGGCTCTTACGGTGCACGCGCCGTCGGGGCCTATGTGGTCCGGGGCAGGCCGCTGCTCGCTTCCAAGGGCAAGGGCACTCCCGCCTTGTTCCTGAACGCCCGGGGCGGCAGGATCAGCAGGCAAAGTGCCTGGACAATCCTCAAGACTGCTGCGGAGAAGGCAAACATCACCAAGGATGTGTCGCCACACACCTTGCGGCACTCTTTTGCCACGCACCTACTGGAAGGCGGGGCTGACGTACGCGTAGTCCAGGAGCTGTTGGGGCACGCATCGGTGACCACCACCCAGGTTTACACGTTGGTCACGGCCGATACTTTGCGGGAAGTTTACGCTGCTGCCCATCCCAGGGCGCTCGGCTGATCTTGCCGCTAGTCCAGCACGCTGACCGTCAGCTCTACGGCATCGACGAACAAGGCCAGAAGCGACGTCCCCAAACCGGCCACGAGCAAGAGCCCCGGGTGGGCCAGCCCCACCACCACCCGCTTCAGCCGCGGCTGTCCCTTGAGGAACTTTTTGGGTACCCGCGTCTTCAACGGTATTTGCCGCCAACCGCGTAGCCGCCGGAGGAACCAGGCGCACCGCACGATGAACGCCATCCACAGGACAGAAAGCACCAGCGGGACTGAAGCCAGCATGAGGTTGAAGCCGAGTGCGGTCACCTCCTTTTCTGAGTCGCCGATGACGGTTTGCACCGTGGTCGAGATGGAAGCACTCATCACCACGGAGGCAGCCCACACCATGAAGGCGACCACCAGGGCGAGGAAGCGGACGAAGAAATGGCCCAGGACAGTGGCGTCCACTGCCTTGAGGTGGCTGCGAGGCGTGGCATGCAGCACGGCCAGCGTGGACAGCAGGGTTGGCAGGGCAGCGACGAGGACCAGCAGATACCAAGTCCATCCAGCCAGGTCCACCACTTCATCCAGAACAATGAGTCCGGCCCACACCACCGTCCACGCCCAGCCGGCGTAGAGCGGATGTGCTACCACCCAACGGGGCACCCAGGCGTCGCGCTCCTGCCCGGCTCTGGTGTGTGATGGGGCCTCGGCCACAGGAGCTGCTTCGACATCGTCCCCGGCTTGGGACTTCACCTCATGGTTGATGGCCTGCGACTGTGCCTGTGTCTCCGCACGCGCTTCGCCCCCACCTTCGTTCATGGGCTCACTGTAGCAATTGGGCTGACTGTGGCAATGGCAGCCCTGGTACACGAGATCGGGTTAAGGTAGGCAGCATGACAGCAGCCCATGTGACACTGTGCTTCCTTCTCCGTGACGGAGCGGACGGGGAACACGTCCTCCTCGGTACCAAGAAGACCGGTTTTGGGCGTGGCAAAGTGGTGGGCGTGGGTGGGCATGTGGAGCCGGGGGAGACCGCACTGCAGGCGGTGTGCCGCGAGGTCCTGGAGGAGATCAGCGTGGTGGTCCAAGCCGCAGACCTCATCCCCGCCGGCATCATCGATTTCGTGTTTCCTGCCAGACCCGAATGGAACATGTACACCACCGTGTATCTGACGCGTGCTTGGGTAGGCGAACCGTCCGAGAGCGAGGAGATTGCGCCGGAATGGTTCCCGGTGGCCAAGCTACCGGTGGAACGCATGTGGGCCGACGCCGAGCATTGGCTGCCCGCGATGATTTCGGGGCAGCGGATCGCAGTTCGAGTGGATTTGGCTGCCGATAACGAGAGCGTGGCCGAAGTGCACACCATCGATTGGGTCGGAACCGACTAGAAAGCAGGCTTTCCAGCAGACGACGGCGGGCCGGTCACCTTTCGGTGACCAGCCCGCCGTCGTATGCTTCCCCCGCCGTCGTATGCTTCCAGCGCGGCCAGGCGCCAAGAGGCTACGGCACGTGCCGCTCTTCCGGTCCGTTGTATTCGCTGAGCGGACGGATCAGGGAGTTCGAGGCGAACTGTTCCATGATGTGCGCAGTCCAGCCGGTGATCCGGCTGGCGACGAAGATCGGGGTGAACGTCTGGGTGTCGAAGCCCATGAGGTGGTACGTGGGCCCGGCGGGGTAATCGAGGTTGGGCTTGATGGCCTTGGCTTCGTCCATGGCTTGTTCGAGTCCGTTGTAGAGCCCCAGGAGTTCGGGCCGTCCGTAGTGGGCGATCATTTTGTCCAGGGCGGCCTTCATGGTGGGCACACGGGAGTCGCCGTGCTTGTAGACGCGGTGCCCGAAGCCCATGACCTTTTTCTTCTGTGCCAAGGCGTCTTCCATCCATGCCCGGGCCCGTACTGCGGCTTCTTCCATGGATTCTTCGCTGCGGATGCCGATTTCGTCGAAGGTGTGCATGACCGCCTCGTTGGCGCCGCCGTGCAGCGGGCCTTTGAGTGCGCCGATGGCAGCGGTCACGGCCGAGTGCAGGTCCGAGAGTGTGGAGGTGACCACGCGGGCTGTGAAGGTGGAGGCGTTGAAGGAGTGCTCTGCGTACAGGATCATCGAGACGTTGAAAGCCTCCACAACCTCGACTACTGCTTCTTCGCCGAAGGTCATCCACAGGAAGTTTGCCGAGTAGTCCAGGTCTTCCCGCGGTTCCACCACGTCCTGGCCGCGGCGGCGGCGCTGGTCATAGGCGACGACGGAAGGCATGGCAGCCCAGAGGTCGATGGCCTTCTTCATGTTGGCATCGGGGGATGAATCTTCGGCCAGTTCGTGCCGGGCTCCCAGGACGGAAGCTGCTGTACGGCAGACATCCATGGGGTGCGAAGTGGTGGGCAACGTGTCAATAACTGACTTGACCACCGGGTCCAGGGCACGTCCCGCGCGTTCGCGGGCAACAAATTCAGCCAGTTGGCCATCGTCCGGCAGTTCGCCGTTCCATAGCAGGTAGGCAACCTCTTCAAAGCTGCACCTGGCGGCCAGTTCCTGGACCGGGTAGCCGCGATAGAGCAGCGAGTTGGTGTCCGGGTTAACCTTCGAGACGGCGGTGTAGTCCACCACGACGCCGGCAAGGCCTTTTTTGATGTCTTCAGCAGCCATGCTGAACTCCTTCGTTCATTATGCAAGCGCCCCGGTTTGCGGGAGTGCCTGCTTTCCCCTTGGTGATTCCCGGACCTAGCGGATGCCAGGAACCTGGAAGTTGAATACGCCGGTATCGAACTGGTTGTATGCCTCGTAATCCACGAGTTCATAGAGGCGCGCACGCGTGAGCATGTTTTCCACTTGTGCCTCTTGGGTCCCCGCAGCCTTAATCGATTCCAGCGTACGCTCTGCAGCGCCCATGGCAATGCGCAGGAGGGTGACGGGGTAGATGACCATGTTTACTCCGACGCTTTGGAGTTGGTCCACGGTGAAGAGGTCGCTTTTGCCGAACTCGGTCATGTTGGCCAGGATGGGCACGTCCACGGCGTCGCGGATGGCCTGGAATTCGCTCAAATCGGCCATGGCTTCGGGGAAGATGGCGTCGGCGCCGGCGTCGACGAGGGCTTTGGCACGGTCCTGGGCGGCGTGGATGCCGTCGGTGGCGCGGATGTCTGTGCGGGCCATGATGAGGAAGTTCGGGTCCCGGCGGGCGTCTGCTGCGGCGCGGATGCGTTTGGTGGCGGTGTCGATGTCCACGACGTTTTTGCCGTCCAGGTGTCCGCAGCGTTTGGGGTTGAATTGGTCCTCGATGTGGCAGCCTGCCAGGCCGGCGTTTTCGAGTTCCTGGATGGTGCGGGCGACGTTCATGGGTTCACCGAAGCCGGTGTCCGCGTCCACCAGGGAGGGCAGGTCCGTCATCCGGGCGATCTGCCCGGCGCGGGTGGCCACCTCGGTGAGCGTGGTGAGTCCGATATCCGGCAGGCCGAGGTCGTTGGCCAGGACCGCGCCGGAGATGTACACCCCGGCGAAGCCTTTCTCCTCGATCAGCCGAGCCGAGAGCGGGTTGAACGCCCCCGGGAACTGCTGCACGGTCCCGGAAGCCAGCAACTCACGGAGTTTCAGCCGTTTCTTTTCGGGGGTGACTTTGGAGTACAGCATCAGAAGAGTCCCTTCGGTGCTGCGGCGGGGTCGATCACGCCGGGGGCCGCGGTGATGTTCAGCTGGTCCAGTTCGCCGGGGCCGAGTTCGGTGACGCGTTCGACGGCGGCGAGGAACCTTTCGATTTCGGCTTCCTCTACCAAACCGGCAGCGAGGGTGCGGAACTTGTTGATGTATTGCTCGCGGGCGAACGGCCGGGCACCGAGCGGGTGCGCGTCGGCCACGGCGATCTCGTCCGTGACAACCGACCCATCCGTGAGTGTGATGACAACAGTGCCGCCGAAGGCCTTCTCCGCGATGTCCAGGGAGTGGTACCGGCGGGTCCATTCCGGGTCTTCGACCGTGGTGACCTTGTGCCAGAGTTCCACGGTGTCCGGACGTGCTGCCCGTTCGGGGGCGTAGGAATCCACGTGGTGCCAGGTGCCGTCCTGCAGGGCGACGGTGAAGATGTATGGGATGGAGTGGTCCAGGGTTTCGCGTGACGCGGTGGGGGAGTACTTCTGGGGATCGTTCGCGCCGGAACCGATCACGTAGTGGGTGTGGTGGCTGGTCTTGATCAGCACCGAGGCCACGTTGGCCGGGTCCGTGAGTTCCGGGTGCTCCTTGTTGAGCTTGCGGGCGAGGTCGATCCAGGCCTGGGCCTGGTACTCGGCGGAGTGTTCCTTGGTATAGGTGTCCAGGATCGCGCGCTTGGGCTCCCCGGGCAGCGGCAGCGGCACTTCGTAGGAAGCGTCCGGGCCGTCCAGCATCCAGGCAATCACGCCGTCTTCGCCTTCGTAGATCGGCACCGGGGAGGTCTGCCCGCGCATGGAACGGTCCACGGCCTCGACGGCCATTTTGCCCGCGAAGGCCGGGGCGTGGGCCTTCCACGTGGAGATTTCGCCCTTGCGGGACTGCCGGGTGGCGGTAGTGGTGTGCAGGGCCTGGCCCACGGACTGGAAAATCGTCTCAACATTTAAACCCAACAGCGTGCCGATGCCGGCGGCTGCGGACGGGCCAAGGTGGGCGACGTGGTCGATTTTGTGCTTGTGCAGGCAGATGGCCTTGACCAGGTTCACCTGGATCTCATACCCGGTGGCGATGGCCCGGACCAGGTCCTTGCCGCTGGAACCCACGTGCTGGGCGACGGCGAGGATCGGCGGGATGTTATCTCCGGGGTGGGAGTAGTCCGCGGCCAGGAACGTGTCGTGGTAGTCCAGCTCACGCACGGCCACCCCGTTGGCCCAGGCCGCCCATTCGGGGGAGACCCGCTCGCTGATGCCGAAAACGCGGGCACCCCTGCCGTTGGCGGACGGGGCGTGGGTCAGGGCCTGGGCGCGTGCTGCGATGATCGGGGCGCGGTTCAGCGAGGCGATGGCCACCGAGGCGTTGTCGATGATCCGGTTGATCACCATGTCGGTGACCTCGGCGGTGACGTCGACGGGGTCGGCGGCGACCACGGCGATTTTGTGCGCGAGCTGTTCCTCACGCGGGAGGTTCTCTTCGGACTTGTACACGCGGACGTGGTGGTTCTTGACCATGGTGCTCCTTCTACTGAGGGGTTTCAGCGGGCTAGTGAGGGTGTTCAGCGGGCCACATGAGCGGCCTTGACGTGGGTGAGGCTTCGGTGCAGATGAAGGGTGGTGGCGGCCTCGGCCAGCCGCGGATTCCCTGCGGCGATCGCCTCGGCAATCGCGGCATGCTCGGCGGCCGCGTCACGGAGCCTCGCGGCGTCATCGGCCGCCAGCCGCCGCACCCGGACCAGGTGGACCCGCAGGCCCCGCATGGCCTGGGCAAGGTAGGAGTTGGAGACCGCGGCGTCGATGGCCTCATCCAGGCGGCCCACCAACGCGTAATACTCGTGCCGGGCAGGATCGGTATCGCTGAGCAGATCCGGAGCCCCCAGCAACTGGGCATGCAGTTCGGCGAAAACGCCCGGCTCTCCGCGCTGCGCGGCCAACGCCGCGGCCCTGACCTCCAGCGTTTCGCGCAATTCAAACAACTCATCGATGCTGTCCAGCGAAATATCCGTCACGACGACACCGCGCCCACCAGCCGCCGTCGTCAATCCCTCCGCGGTCAGCCGGCCCAACGCCTCCCGGACCGGCGTGCGGGAGACCCCCAGCCGCTCGGACTGCTCCACCTCCGCCAGCACCGTCCCCGGCCGCAGACGCCACTCAATGATGTCTTCACGAAGAGCCGCATAGGCCCGATCACTGGCGCGCATAACCCCAGTGTATACATAAACCTCGATTCATGCACCAAAAAAGGTTCAATTTTTGATCTATGTATACATCACTAGCGTCTTGCAACGTAGTACACGTTGAACGGGTCTTCCTCGAGTTCCTTGACTTCCACGCTGCTGAACCCGGCATCACGGATCATGGCCGCTGCCAGCTCCTTGCCCCACACGGTTCCCAACCCCTGCCCGCCTTGTCCCAGCGAGACGGCCATGCAGTGAAAAGTGGAGATGGTGTAAAGGAAGGAAGCCCACGGCAGATCGGCGTTCTTTTCCAGGTTGCTGGACGCGTTGATATCCACCATAAGGAATGTTCCACCGGGTTTGAGCGCCTCGTGAATATTCTCCAGGACCTGCGCAGGATGCGCTTGGTCGTGGATGGCGTCGAAGGCTGTCACGAGGTGGTACCGGCCTTCTTCCTCAAGCTGGGTTACGTCCCTGGACACGAACCGGACGTTGGGAAGTTTCAATGCGGCGGCTTCGGCTCTGGCCACAGTCAGCGCCTCCTCAGCGAAGTCGTAGCCGGTGAAGGTGCTGTGGGGAAATGTGCTGGCTAGCAGGTTTACTGCATGGCCTTCGCCGCAGCCAATATCGGCCACGGCGATTCCTGCCTGCAAGTCACCTTCGCAGCCACTCAACGGGAGGATTGCGTCCAGGAGCGCGGCGTCGTTCACTGCGGCACTTTCGGAAGCCATGATGTGGTGGAACTGCGGGTAGTCGCTGTAATTTGTTCCACCGCCCTCCCGGAAAGCCCTGACGATCTTGGGGGCCACCTCGCCCATCAGTGTGAGATACTGCAGTGTCCGGGCCAGGTTTTCCGTTCCGGTCCCGCACAGAACCGGTACAAATTCAGGCCGAAGGTAATACGTGGAATCGCTGGGTTCATAGTCCACGAATCCCGCGGTCGTCATCCCTCCCAACCATTCGCGGACGTAACGCTCATGTAGGCCGGCAGCGTCCGCCACGAGTTGACTTGTCGCAGGGGGCAGCGACGCAAGGGTCTCAAACAGGCCGGTTTGATGGCCCACGGCAATGAGCAGTCCGATGGATGAACTGTTCAGGATGTCAATCAACCGTCCCGTTGCTTCCAGCGCCGCTTCCTGCCTCGCCTCTTCAAGTGACATTCGGGGCGTCGTCGCCGTTTCATATTTCCCGGGCTGGGTGGTCTCCATGGCATTTCCTTGGTCTTCAGGGGGCCGGTGGATCCGGCCTGTTGTCCCAATCCCCACGGTAGATTCAGGACCCATGAGCTTCTTCGGGCATTTTCTGCATTTTTTCGACCGAGCGTGGGTCGAACCATGCAGGACCCGGTGGAACGGCAGCTACGCTCCAGGCCGCTCGGAGATCCCGTGCTGGTGCGCCCAAGCGGCGGCGGCCGTCCTGGAAGTTACGCCGATCTTGGTGAAGATGTTGGCCAAATGACGTCCGGCTGTTTTTTCTGAAATAGTCAGCGACTTGGCAATTTGCCTGTTGCTGGAACCAGCCAGGACGCAGCCCAGTACTTCCACTTCCCGGGACGTCAGGCCGCCAGGCTCCTGGGCAGGCCGCGTCCAGGAGATGTGCTTGGCGCCTAGCTGGTTCCGGATGGCGGCCGCGGTGGCGCGCTCGGCCTCTGCGCGTCCGGTTTCACCCAGGGCAGCCCGGACAGTTGCCAGGCGTTCGTGGATCCGTGCCAGTTCATAGCGCATGTGTTGGGAGCGGTAGGTCTGTGCTGCGGATGCAAGCTCATTGATCGCCTCAGTCCAACGCCGCTCCTCCATCAGCACGGCACCACGCGCATGGTGGGCCCAGGCCAGGAAACCGGGGGTCTTGTAGAAAGCGGCGGTCTGTTCAAGTTCCAGGCAATGGGTGGCCGCCGCGCCGGGATCCCGGGGAGCCAGCAGTTCCACCAGGGGCAAGAGAAGGCCGGCCCTCCCCAAGGTTCCGCGGTCCGCCAAGGCAGCCCGAAGGGCCTCTATGGCGGCTTCTGTCTTTCCCGCATCGGCAAGCAGCAGGGCACGTCCTGGTTGCGCATCCAGCCCCAGCCCGCGGGCCAGGGCAAAGGCGGACTCTGCGCCGACCACGTCGCCACGGCGCCGACGGACCTCACCCAGCTCACAGTAGCCGTCCGCGGCGATCCAGCCGTGGGCATTCCTGAGGCGCTCGGCTTCGTGGGGCATCTCAGCCTCAACCTGTTCCCAATTGCCCTCAGTGCCGAGCAGTTGAAGTTCGTGAACGCGCGATATCCCGCTGTACATGAAGGATTGGGACAGCCCTGCACACCACGTTGCCAGCGCGTCGGTCCAAGCGCGCATCCGTGCGAAGTCTGCCATCTCGTAGCAGAGGTGGATGATGGAGCAGTAAATGTCTCCGCCCCACTCAGCCGGAACCTGCCCCGCCATCACGGGCAGCATGGCCTCGTCCAGGTCCTGGAATCCTCGTGCGGACTGTCCTGTCCGAACCGCCGCCAAGCCGGACAACATGTACCCAAAGCTGGCCAGTTCGGGTGAATCGTGCTTCCGGGTCATCTCCTTGAGGGAAACCGAGGCGGCGAGGGCCGGAACTGGATCCCCTTCGAGGTTCATTGCGTCATTGGCCTCAAGGTAGAGCAGATAGCCGTGTTCGGGCACCTCGGGCATATTCTCCAGCAGGCGGTGCGCACGATTGAGCCACGCCGAAGAAACTGCGAGGTTGCCGCGGATGCCCCACTGCATGGACAGCGTCAGTGCCGTCCGGGCCGCGGCCTGCGTCTGGTGGTCGTCATCCAGGCGATGGAAGATCTCCTCCGAGAGGGACATGGAGCGTTGAACGTCTCCCAGCCACCAGGCGGAACGGGACAGGATCTCAAGGTCCGGCGAGCTGAGTGGAGCGTCCTCGGCTGCCCGTTCCAGGCGTCGGCGCGCCACGTCCCATTCCCCACGGGCAAAGGCTTCGCGGGCCTCGGAAAGTTGCTGCAGCTGTTGGGACATGGGCTCTCCACGGGTTCGGCTCCAGCTTACTGCGGGAGCCGTTCCTTCGGCAGAAGGCTAGCCCCGGTTCCAGCCGTACTCGTTCTCCGGACGGCCTGGTGTTCCGTAGCGCGGCGCCCTGGTGACCGTCCCGGCGTCGGCCAGGTACTCCAGATACCGGCGGGCCGTGACCCGCGACATTCCCAAGGCATCCATGACTTCACTCGCGGAGACGGCTTGTTGCCGGGCGCGGACCAAATCCTTGACCGACTCCAGCGTGGAACCGGACAAACCCTTCGGCAGTGGTAGCTCCGTTGGTGCCCGAAGGCTCGCGAAGGCCTGGTCTACATCGCTCTGCGAAGCTCCGGCCTTGGAGATGCCGGACACCGAACCCGCTAATTGATCACGGAAAGTGCGGTAGCTGTTCAGCTTGTCGGCAAAGGTTGCGTACGTGAATGGCTTGATCAAATACTGCACGACGCCGATGGAAACGGCGCTGCGCACGATGTTCAGTTCACGGACGGCTGTGATGGCAATAATGTCGGCGAAGACTCCCGCAGAGCGCATGCGTCGGGCAACATCCAGCCCGTGGAGGTCCGGCAGGTTCATATCAAGCAGGACCAGGTCCACGGGCGAGCCGGACGCCGCGAATTCGCCAAGGATGCGCAGGGCAGACTGACCATCAGGAGCCGTTCCCACCAGCGTGAACCCTTGGAGCCGGCCCACGTAAATGGAGTGGGCGTCCGAGGCGATGGGCTCGTCCTCGATCACCAGGACGCGGATGTCTGTCATGCCTTCTCTTCCTCGGGGATGGGCGCGGGCAACACAACATGGAACTGGGCGCCCCCTGGATTGCTGATCGTCATAGTACCGTTCAGCCGCTGGACCGCTTGCCGGACCAGGGCAAGGCCGACACCACGTCCATGGGCTCCCCGCGGGTCGTCCTGGGCGGACTTGGTGCTGTACCCGTACTGCAACACGTCATCGATCGAACCAGGATCGATACCGGCCCCGGAATCCCGAACGGTAAATCCAACACCGGCCGCACTGGCTTCTACGTCCAGTTCCACCTTTCGGGGCATCTCACCGGACGCTGCAGCATCAATGGCATTGTCCAGGAGGTTTCCCAGAATCGTCACGAGGTCCTGGATTTCCAGACCGCGGACACCCGAACTCCCTGATGTCCGAACCACCAGTTCGACCCCGCGCTCATGTGCTTCGGCGGCCTTGCCCATCACCAAAGCACTCATCACCGGTTCATCCACCGAAGCAAGCATGTCGTCCGTGAGCTGCTGGCTAAGCTCCAGGTCCTTGGTGGCGAACTCGAGCGCTTGGGGCGTGCGGCCCAACTCAAGAAGGGAAACGATCATATGCAGGCGATTGGCATGCTCGTGGGTCTGGGCCCGCAACGCATCCGAGAGAGTCTTCATGGTTTCCAGCTCGGTTCCCAAGGACTCAATCTCAGTGCGGTCACGAATGGTGGCCACGGTGCCGTAGACCGATGGCTTTTGCCGGCTGCGGGCAGGAACCGGGCCCACGGCAGGGGCTTGGTTTACCACCAGGATCCGTGAACCAGTCAAATGGATTTCGTCGTGGGCTGGCCTGCCGGATTCGAAAAGCGCTCGCAGGCTCCCGTCGAAGGGGAGATCGGACAGTTTGGGTGCATCATCGGGGGAGCGGTCGGCCTCGGAAGGTTCCAATCCCAGCAACTCCGCGGCTTGATCGTTGTACATCACGGCTTTTCCCCGGGTATCGATCAGGATCACGCCTTCACGGACGGAGTGCAGGACTGATTCGTAGTAGGCGAAGAGCTGCGCGAGCTGTTCCGGACCCCAGCCGCGCGTCACGGATCGCAGGTAACGTCCGAGCAGCCAGGAGGCTATGGAGCCAAAGAACAACACCACGAGCGCGATGCCGCCAATCACTCCCAGCCTTTCGGCGACATCGGTATCCACTGTTCTTACGGTGATGCCTGCCGCCACCAAGGCCTTGACGGTTCCACCGGGGTCCTTCACCGGCACGATCGTCCGGACCGAGGGCCCCAAGGTACCGGCAGTGACTTCAGTGAAAGCCTCGCCCCGAAGGGCAGGCTCGATCGTGCCGATATAGGGCTTGCCCAGCTCTTCGGGACGGGGATGGGTCCATCGGGTCCGGTCGGGAGCCATGATGGTGATGAAATCCGCGTCCGCGTCCTTCATGACCTCCAGCGCATAGGGCTGCAGGATCGCCGATGGATCAGAAGTTGCCGCCGCCTGTAACACCAGGGGGTTGTTGGCAATGGACGTTGCGATCGCAAGCATCCGGCTGCCGGCATCCTCGTATGCCCTGTCCCGCGCCTCCAGTACCGAGAACGCGCCGAAGACAGCTGTCAGCACCAGCACGAACAGCAGGTTTGCCACAAACAAGCGGCGGGCGATGCTCCAGCGATGAAACAAGTAGGCCTCCCATGACCAATATGACCGCAACGGTGATGTGTGTCACCCATGGCTGAATGATGGATATCACACAAGGGCAGCGGATTGGACACAAGTGCAGGACCGCAGCGCCTTACACAGTATCCAGAAGGAGAATCCCATGACCTCTCAACGAGGAGAGTCGGCAGTAGCCGCCACCGGTGGACGCAGGGGGCTCGACAAGTCGCATTACCTGTACATCGCGGTCATCCTGGCCGTTGTGCTCGGTGCCGTGGTCGGCCTCATGTTCCCTGAGGTTGGAAAGTCCCTGAAGCCGCTGGGGGATGGCTTCATCAAGCTCATCAAGATGATGATCGCTCCGGTCATCTTCTGCACCATCGTCCTGGGCATCGGTTCCATCGCCAAAGCTGCAACAGTCGGCAAGGTGGGCGGACTCGCACTTGGCTACTTCGTGGCCATGTCAACCTTCGCCCTGGCTATCGGCCTTGTCGTCGGCAACCTGATCCACCCGGGCGAAGGCCTGAAGCTGACTCCTTATGATCCCAACAAGAAGGCGGCCACGGACAGCACCGTGGACTTCCTCCTGGGCATCATTCCCAGCGACATTCCCGTCCTTCCCACGCTCCTTGCCGCAATCCTGGTCGGCTTCGCACTCCAGAAGATGGGTAAGCAGGGCACCCCGATCCTTACCGCAATCGGCCACGGACAGCGCCTTGTCTTCCGGATCCTCATCATGATCATGTGGCTGGCTCCCGTCGGCGCTTTCGGTGCGATCGCCGCCGTCGTTGGTGCCACTGGCGCCCAGGCAATCCTCAGCATGTTCACACTGATGCTGGCCTTCTACATCACCTGCGCAGTGTTCATCGTGGTCATCCTTGGCTCCCTGCTCCGTGCGGTGGCCGGCGTCAACATCTTCAAGCTGATGAAGTACCTGGCGCGGGAATACCTCCTCATCTTCTCCACGTCCTCCTCCGAGGCGGCCCTGCCCCGTCTCATCGCCAAGATGGAACACCTGGGTGTCTCCAAGCCGGTTGTTGGCGTGACAGTACCCACCGGCTACTCCTTCAACCTTGACGGCACGGCCATCTACCTCACCATGGCCTCCTTGTTCGTCGCCAACGCCATGGGTACGCCGCTGGACCTGGGTGCCCAGATCTCGCTGCTGGTGTTCATGATCATCGCTTCCAAGGGCGCCGCAGGCGTCACCGGAGCTGGCCTGGCAACGCTTGCCGCTGGCCTGCAGGCACACAAGCCCGAGCTCCTTGGCGGGGTGGGCATGATCGTTGGCATCGACCGCTTCATGTCAGAAGCCCGAGCACTGACGAACTTCACCGGCAACGCCGTAGCCACCGTTTTGATCGGCACCTGGGTCAAGGAAATCGACAACGACCAGGTGGAGCGCGTTCTCTCCGGCAGCGAACCGTTCGACGAGACGACCATGATCGCCCATGGCGCAGAGGCTGAGGCTGCTCCGGAAGCTGAAACCCGCCACAAAGCAGCCATCTAGCAGGAACAGCTTCACGGCGTACAAAGCAACGAGGACCGACACCCAAGCAGGGTGTCGGTCCTCTGCCGTTCGTCGGGGAAACCAGCGAAGCCGCGGAAAACAGCTCTCAACCTCGTAACCTTCGACCTCAACTAGAGGGTAAAGGCTCAAAGATCAGCGAAAGTCAAGTTCCCCGAAATGCCGTGTCGGGGGCTGTAGCCTAGGTGGGTAGCAGCGCTGTACCCAGGGGAACAGCGGCAGGGAAGATCGTCGTCGAAAGAGTGGTTAGATACGTGAGCAGCGAACGGGGAACAGCTACGCTGGGAGACACCGAGCTCGATCTGGAAGACGCCATCATGGGGCCCACAGGCCGTCCTCACCGCGACTTCCCGGAACCGGCTCCGCTTGCCTCCCATGGCCCTGCAAGGGTCATCGCCATGGTGAATCAGAAGGGCGGGGTGGGCAAAACCACGTCCACCATCAACCTTGCAGCGGCGCTCGCGGAATATGGCCGGCGCGTGCTCTTGGTGGACTTTGACCCACAAGGCGCTCTTTCTGCCGGGCTCGGCGCCAATCCGCACGAACTCGATCTCACCGTCTACAACGTCCTCATGGACCGCAAAGTGGACATCCGGGATGCCATCCAGCAGACCGGAGTGGAAGGCGTGGACCTTCTGCCGGCAAACATCGATCTCTCCGCGGCTGAAGTGCAACTGGTCAACGAAGTCGCCCGCGAGCAAGTCCTGGACCGCGCCCTCAAGAGGGTTGAAGATGACTACGACGTCGTGCTGATCGACTGCCAGCCATCGCTCGGCCTGCTGACGGTCAACGCCCTGACCGCTGCCCATGGCGTCATCATTCCGTTGATCTGCGAGTTCTTCGCACTTCGGGCAGTAGCGCTCCTCGTGGAAACCATCGAGAAAGTGCAGGACCGTTTGAATCCGCGCCTGCAGGTGGATGGCGTCCTCGCCACTATGTACGACGCCCGCACCCTGCACAGCCGCGAAGTCATCTCGCGCCTCGTGGAGGCCTTCGGTGACAAAGTTTTCGAGACCGTCATCAAGCGTTCCATTAAGTTCGCGGACGCCACCGTGGCCGCGGAGCCTATTACGAGCTATGCCGGTAACCACATTGGTGCAGACGCCTACCGCCGCCTCGCAAAGGAACTTATCTCGCGCGGCGGCGCACCGTAGCGAACACGTGGGACGTTCACTCGCCGAGGCGGCAAGTCCGGAAAAAACGTCCGACGCCGGCACTTCCGACGCCCGTAGGGCGGGCTTTGAGGTTCGGCTCGCAAACTTCACCGGGCCGTTCGACCTCCTGCTGGGCCTGATATCCAAGCACAAGCTGGACATCACCGAGGTGGCGCTGGCCACTGTCACCGATGAGTTCATTAAGTACATCCGCCGCCTCCAGGAACTGGGGGAGGACTGGGCGCTGGACGAGGCCAGCGAATTCCTGGTGATTGCCGCCACGCTCCTGGACCTCAAAGCTGCCCGGCTCCTTCCCGCTGGCGAAGTAGAGGATGAGGAAGATATTGCCCTCCTGGAAGCCCGGGATCTGCTGTTCGCCCGCCTGCTCCAGTACAAGGCGTTCAAGCACGTAGCAGGTCTCATCAGTGAAACGCTCGAACAGGAAGACCGGAGATATCCGCGCCAGGTGGCGTTGGAAGGCCATTTCGCGGCGCTGCTGCCGGAACTCGTGTGGCGGCACACCCCCGAACAATTTGCGGAGCTTGCCGCCAAGGCGCTGAAACCAAAAGACGCGGCGCCCGCAGAAGTGGGATTGGACCACCTCCACGCGCCACCGGTGAGCGTCAAGGAGCAAGCCGGGATCATCGGCGACCGGCTTCAACGTGGAGCCCCGCTCTCCTTCCGCGCACTGATAGCCGACGCCGGGACTACCTTGGTTGTCGTGGCCCGCTTCCTGGCCTTGCTGGAGATGTTCCGGGACAGGGTTGTGACCTTTGAACAGGCGGGGCCGTTGGCAGAACTGACAGTGCGATGGACAGGGGATGTGGCTGAATGGGACACCTCGAACCTGAGCGAAGAGTACGAGGAAACGACTGAAGGGACAGCCAGTGACTGAGCAGGACATAGCCGCAGCCGGCCTTGCTGAGCTTGAAACTTTGCCCGGCGGGGCACGGGCAGCGCTGGAAGCTGTGCTCATGGTCATCGACGAGCCAGCCACCTCGGAAGAGTTGGCGGCGGGATTGAACGTAACGGTCGCCGTCGTCGAGGATTTGCTGCGGGACCTGCAGCGGGAGTATAGCGGCTATACTGTTAAAGCCCCGGACGTGGATGCTGTCGGCTTTGCCGTCGCCAGCTCTGCCCCCCGGGGTTTTGAATTGCGGAACGTCGCCGGTGGGTGGCGGATCTATTCACGGTCTGATTTTGCGGACATCGTGGGCAGGTTCGTCCTCGAAGGGCAGACCACCAGGCTCACTCAGGCAGCGCTTGAAACACTGGCGGTCATTGCCTACAGGCAACCGGTCTCCAGGGCCCGGGTTTCTGCAATTCGAGGCGTCAACGTCGATTCTGTAGTCCGGACTCTAACCCAGCGTGGTCTGATCGAAGACTCCGGGAACGATCCCGAATCAGGGGCTGTCCTGTATAGGACAACCTCCTGCTTCCTGGAACGGATGGGCATCGGCTCGGTGGCGGAACTGCCCCAGCTCTCGCCGCACCTTCCGGGTTTGGAAGGAATCGACCAGTACTACGACGCCAGCCGGATGTAAGCCCGGCACCGCACGATAACTACATACTGATTCACGGCACCGCATGGACGGTGCCACGGCGACAAGGGGCAGACGATGTCTGCCCGGCTGGCTAGTGTTGATTGCAGCACTAATTGCCGGCCATTACTACACAAGGACGGGTCATGACACAGGCGGGACGCCAGGGTTCACCACGTAACAGTTCGGGACGCAACAGTTCTGGACGCAATGAGGCAAGGGGCGGCACGGGCCGCTCCAACGCCGGCGGCTTCTCCGGCCGCGGCGGCAGTGCCGGCGCTGGAAAGCGCAACTTCACTCAGGGCGAGGGCCGCCCGTTCAAGGCTTCAAAGCCACGGGAAGCGGCCCCTTTCGATCCCGATAACCCCACAACGGCTGGCGATTACGATCGGGGCCAGGCCGCCAGGCCTGCCAAGCCCTTCCGCAAGCCCGGCTCCAACAAGCCCGGTTACGGCAAGGCTCCCGGAACACCCGGTGCGTTGAAGCCCAAGGCGAAGCCCGCCAGGCAGTACGGCTCCAAGGCTTTCGGCAGCGAACGCTTCGGCCAGAACCTGGGCCCCATCCGCAAGCCTGCACGCAACCGCGGTCCGCGCCAGGAAGTCCCGCAGTCGGACCTCCACGACGTCGACGGCGTACGCCTGCAAAAGGTCATGGCGCAGGCCGGCGTGGCTTCACGTCGCGTGTGTGAGGAAATGATCCTCGAAGGCCGCGTCGAGGTAGATGGCGTGGTCACCACCGAGCTTGGCATGCGTGTTGACCCCAAAACCGCCGTGATTCACGTTGACGGTATCCGCATCCAGCTGGACGAGACCCTCGTCTACATGGTCTTCAACAAGCCCAAGGGCGTTGTCTCCACCATGGAGGACCCCGAGGGCCGCCCGTGCATCAGCGACTTCCTGAAGAACGCCAAGGGTGAGCGGCTCTTCCACGTCGGGCGTTTGGATGTCGGCACCGAAGGGCTGCTGTTGTTGACCAACGACGGCGAACTCGCCAACCGCCTGACCCACCCTTCGTATGAGGTGCCCAAGACGTACCTGGTTCAGGTGCGTGGCCCCTTCCCGCAGGGCGTCGGCGCGCAGCTGAAGTCCGGCGTCGAGCTTGAAGACGGTCTGGCAACAGTGGATTCCTTCCGCCTTGTTGACTCCACCCCTGGCCACGTGCTCATTGAGGTTGTCCTGCACTCCGGCAAGAACCGCATCGTTCGCCGTATGTTCGATGCTGTTGGTTTCCCGGTAGAGCGTCTTGTCCGTGTCAAGATCGGTCCCATTGGCCTGGGAGACCAGCGCCAAGGAAGCATCCGCAACCTCGGCAGGCAGGAAGTCGGTCACCTTCTGGCATCTGTGGGGCTCTAGGGCATGTCGGCATTCCGCTCGCACGGCCGCGGCCATCTTGATGGCCCGGTCGTGGTTCTTGGTACAGGCTTGCTTGGAGCCAGCATTGGCCTTGGCCTGCGCGGACGCGGCGTTCCCGTTTTCCTTTTCGACCCCTCGCCAACGAACCAGGCGGTCGCGGTGGACATTGGTGCCGGCCGGCCCTTGGCCGAGCTTGACGAGCAACCGCAGCTGGTTGTTGTCGCTGCACCGCCTGACGTGACGGCCAACGTCGTGGAGAAAGCCCTGGCGGACTACCCGTCCGCCGTTGTGGTTGACATTGCCAGCGTCAAGGCAACTATCCAATCCCAATTGCGGGAGCGCGGCGTGGACCTGGCCAGGTACGTGGGGACCCATCCGATGGCCGGCCGGGAAAAGTCCGGGCCTGTTGCAGCCAGGGGCGAGCTTTTCACGTCCATGCCGTGGGTGGTTTGCCCAACGGAGGAAACCGACACCGACGCACTGCAGACGGCACGTTCGCTGGCGGGGGACCTGGGGGCAATCGTCTCCCAGTTCACCGCTGATGAGCACGATGAAGCGGTGGCTTTGGTCTCGCATCTGCCGCAGATCATGTCTTCGCTTCTGGCGAGCCGCTTGCAGGGGACACCCCTGCATGCGCTGTCCTTGGCCGGGAACGGGTTGCGGGATACCACCCGCATCGCTGCCAGTGATCCCACCCTTTGGGTGCAGATCCTGGGTGGCAACGCGGAAAAGGTTGTTTCCATCCTGCACGGTGTTCGTGAGGACCTGAATCGCTTGATAGGGACTTTGGAAGCGCCGAGTGCACCCGGAGCGCGGTTGGATCTCGCCCAGCTCATCAGTGAAGGCAACGCCGGGCAGGCCCGGATTCCGGGCAAGCACGGCGGGCCTCCACAAGCGTATTCCTGGCTGACCATCCTCGTGGATGACAAGCCTGGCCAGATCGCGCAGCTCCTGACCGAAATTGGGGAGATCGGCGTGAACGTCGAAGACCTCCGGCTCGATCATTCATCGGGCCAGAACGTGGGCATGGTGGAGCTCTCAGTCCTGCCGAGCAAGCATGACCTCCTTGTTGAAGCCTTGACCGACCGTGGATGGCGGGTACTCCAGTAATGACGCGTGAATTCTTTGGGCCGGAGACAGTTGCCCGCCCCGGCAAGCCGCTCGTGATCGCGATCGACGGCCCCTCAGGGTCGGGCAAGTCCAGCGTCAGCAAGGAAGTTGCCCGGCGCTTGAAGCTGGCGTACCTGGATACCGGTGCGATGTACCGCGCACTGACGTGGTACTGCCTCAAAACAGGGCTCGACCTCCAGGACGGCGCTGCGGTGGAGCAGGCTTCCAAGGTCATGCCCCTGGAAATCAGCACCAGCACCGCTACCGAGTATGTGGCAGTAGACGGCACGGATATTACCGATGAAATCCGTGATCCCTTGATTTCGTCCTCCGTGAGTGCCGTCGCTACTACATTGGGTGCCCGCACGGAGCTGATCCGCCGCCAGCGCCAGCTCATCGACCAGCACCATCACCGGATGGTGGTGGAGGGACGCGACATCACCACAGTGGTTGCCCCCAACGCCGAGGTCCGCATGCTCCTGACCGCAAGCGAAGAGGCCAGGCTCCGGCGTCGTGGTATTCAGTTGGGCGGTACGCAAAGCAAGGAACAGCTCGCCGCACAGGTGACACAGCGCGATGCCAAGGACTCCACGGTGGTGAACTTCACCCAAGCGGCTGACGGCGTTGTGACGCTCGATTCCTCGGACCTGGACTTTGAGGAAACAGTGGAAACAGCCCTGGCGATCGTTAGCAAGGTTATCTATGGCGACTAAGAACCAGCTTCCTGCGCTCCGCCTTCCAGCCAAGTGGACACGCATCTGGAGCCGTCCCGTTGGCTGGATCCTGGATCATGTCATCTACCGGACGGTCGTGGCGGGCAAGAGCAACATACCCGCCGCTGGTCCAGTGATCTTTGCGGGCAACCACATCAGCTTCCTGGACGGTCCCGTGATGTTCGGCGCCTCGCCGCGTCCCATGCACATCCTGGTCAAGAAAGAGATGTTCCGTGGATTCCTGGGCCGCGTCCTCAAGGGATCAGGGCAGATTCCCGTGGACCGAAGCGGTGACCGCAGCGCACTGCACGTGGGCAAGCACTTGCTCGACGCCGGCCGTTGCGTTGGGATCCTGCCCGAAGGTACCCGGGGGAGCGGCTCCGCTGACAGCATCAGCAATGGTGTCGCCTGGCTGGCCATCAACTCCGGGGCCACCGTCATACCAGTCGCGATCCTCGGAACCCGCAAGGGCGATGAGCACCGCGACCATATTCCCAAACCCCGCCGCAGGCTGTATGTCAGCTTCGGCGAACCCCTCACGGTGCAGCGCCGGAAGGGCGAACCGGGGCGTGTTTCAATGGACAGGGCGGCTGCGGCAATCCGCGATGCACTGGCCGGACACGTCCAGGATGCAGTCAGGACTACAGGGCAGGGCCTTCCCCAGGAACCTCCGTCCGGACCATCCACACCGCAGCACCGCCAAACAGAAGTAGCCGGGACGCCGGCAGACCACCATTAAGGAACGTGCAATGAGCGATACGACTCAAAAATCCGGCCTCCACGGAGCCGGCGACGACGAATACACGCCCACCGGCACCGACCAGGTGGCTGAAAACCTGGCTGCCCTGGACGATGACGAGGCCGAACTCCGTGCAGCCACCCTCCGGGCGGGCCTGGATGATTACGACCTCGACGAAGACGACGCCGCGCTGCTTAGCGGCGATTACGACGACGAAGGCGACGAAGGTCCCCTCAAGCTGGATCCGGTTCTTGCCATCATTGGCCGTCCGAACGTGGGCAAGTCAACCTTGGTCAACCGCATCCTGGGCCGCCGCGAAGCTGTTGTTGAGGACACCCCGGGTGTTACCCGCGACCGCGTCATGTACTCCGCACGTTGGAATGGCCGTAACTTCACGTTGGTAGACACCGGCGGATGGGAACACGATGCCAAAGGCATCCACGCCCGTGTTGCCGAGCAGGCCGAGATGGCTGTTGAGCTTGCCGACGCCGTTCTCTTCGTCGTGGACTCCGCCGTTGGCGCCACTGCAACGGATGAAGGCGTCATGAAGATGCTGCGCAAGAGCAAGAAGCCGGTCATCATGGTGGCCAACAAGGTGGATGACTTCGCACAGGAAGCTGACTCCGCTGCATTGTGGGGCCTTGGTTTCGGGCAGCCCTACCCGGTGTCCGCCCTCCATGGCCGCGGCGTAGCCGACCTCCTGGACCACGTCATGGACACCCTGCCTGAGTTCTCCCTGGTGGAGGGCGTGGAGCGTTCCGGTGGACCCCGGCGTATCGCTCTGATCGGCCGCCCGAACGTCGGCAAGTCCTCGCTGCTGAACAAGCTGGCGGGTTCCGAGCGCGTAGTCGTGGATCCGCTGGCCGGCACCACCCGTGACCCGGTTGACGAATTCATCGAACTTGGCGACCGCACGTGGCGTTTCGTGGACACCGCAGGTATCCGCCGCCGCCAGCACATGGCACAGGGCGCCGATTTCTATGCGTCACTGCGTACGCAGGCCGCGCTCGAAAAGGCGGAGGTCGCCGTCGTGCTCCTCGCCGTGGACGAGGTCCTCAGCGAACAGGATGTCCGCATTCTGCAGTTGGCCATTGAGTCCGGCCGTGCGCTGGTACTCGCGTTCAACAAGTGGGACCTGCTGGACGACGAACGCCGCCGCTACCTCGAGCGTGAAATTGAGCAGGACCTGGCCCACGTTGAGTGGGCTCCGCGAGTCAACATTTCCGCGAAGACCGGCTGGCACAAGGACCGTCTGGTTCCTGCCTTGGATACTGCGCTGGAAAGCTGGGACCGCCGTATCCCCACTGGCCGCCTGAACGCGTTCCTTGGTGAATTGGTGGCTGCCCACCCGCACCCGGTTCGCGGTGGCAAGCAGCCGCGCATCCTCTTCGGCACCCAGGCTTCCAGCCGCCCGCCGAAATTCGTGCTGTTCACCACCGGTTTCCTGGATCCCGGATACCGCCGCTTCATCACGCGTCGCTTGCGCGAAACGTTCGGCTTCGAGGGCACGCCCATCGAGGTCAACATGCGCGTTCGTGAGAAGCGCGGCAAGAAGCGCTAAATGAGACGGGCATCACAGTCGACTTTGGCTCTGATGGCATTGGCACCCTCCAACTTCGTGTAAGCTTTTGGAGGTGGTTCGGCCGGACTGCTTAGGTGGGACTCTTCGGAGGAAAACCTGGGCGGAGAACGGTGGAACCAGCGGGCTGTAGCGCAGCTTGGTAGCGCACTTGACTGGGGGTCAAGGGGTCGCAGGTTCAAATCCTGTCAGCCCGACCAAAAAGGCCGGAATCACGCGGAAACGCGGGGTTCCGGCCTTTGGTCGTTAAACCCCGATCTGCGTGGGCGGCGGCAAGCCCGCTCTTGTTCGCTCTACTCGCCGTTGTGCGGTGAGGAGAGCGAACAAGGACAGGTTCGGCCAACCCCGACGTCGAAACTCAGGCCTTCTGCAGCGCCCCCAGTGCGCGTACCAGGGGTTCGAGTTCGGGAACCTGCTCAGCGGCTTCCAGGGCGGATGCCAGGGTCTTATCGTGGACTGGCTTTGCTGCCTCGAGCAGCTTTTGGCCGGCGACCGTGAGCTCGGTGTAGATCCCGCGCCGATCATCCGCGCAGAGGATCCGCGTCAGCAGCCCCCGGTCCTCCAGGCGGTTGACCAGGCGGGTGGTGGCGCTGCTGGAAAGAGCCGTGGCTCGGGCAAGTTGCTGCATGCGCATGTGCCATCCATCCTGGCGGCTCAAGGCGTCAAGAACCGTGTATTCCACCACCGACAGTTCGGTGGAAGCCTGGAGTGCTTTCTCGAGTTCTGCCTCGATGCTTCCATGCAGGGCAGCGAGGGTGCGCCATCCCTGTGCCCGTACTTCTACGGCGTCATCCTTGATGCCCATGACTGTTGTGCTCCTGCCTTGGTTTGCGTATCAGCGCAGCCAGCCGAAAGTAGTTGCTTGCGCAATTATCTAGCGTGTGCAACTATATATACAGCGTCTGCAACTATTATTCTACGGGTCCCAGAGGCGCACATCCACTTTGCTTTTGGGAGCCACCCATTTAAGGAGTTCCACATGCCCGCAGGGTTGATAGCCCTCGCCCTTGGCGGATTTGGCATCGGATTAACCGAATTCGTCATCATGGGCCTTTTGCCGGAAGCAGCGGCAGATTTCCAGGTGAGCGAGGCCTCGGCAGGCTGGTTCATTTCCGGCTATGCGCTAAGCGTGACAGTCGGCGCCCTTCTGGTTACTGCCGCCGTTACCAGGCTTCCGCGCAAACCCGTCCTTGTTGGACTGCTTGTTCTGTTCATCGTCGGCAACTTCCTGTCCGCTATCGCCGACTCCTACGCGGCGATGCTTGTGGGCCGCATCATTGCCGCGTTGTGCCATGGTGCGTTCTTCGGAATCGGCTCGGTGGTGGCAGCGAGCCTGGTTCCTGCGCACAAAAAGGCCGGTGCCATTGCCATCATGTTCACTGGACTTACTGCTGCCAACGTCCTTGGCGTTCCTTTCGGCACGCTCCTTGGCCAGAACCTGGGCTGGCGTTCAACGTTCTGGGCCATCACCGGAATCGGCGTGGTGGCACTGCTTGGTATCGCGTTGATGGTGCCGAAGGGGAGGGCGGAGCCGACCAAGAGCCTCCGTAGCGAGCTGGGTGCCTTCAAGTCCGGCCAGGTCTGGCTGTCCCTCCTGGTGACGATTTTGGGCTTTGGCGGCATGTTCGGCGCTTTCACGTACATCGCCTTCACGCTTACTGAAGTCTCCGGGTTTGAGCCAGGCGCCGTCCCGTGGTTGCTGGTGCTCTTCGGTGGCGGACTCTTCGTCGGCAACTTCCTGGGCGGGAAGGCGGCCGACAAAAACCTGGACGGATCGCTCGTCGTTATCCTCGCCGGATTGGTGCTGGTCCTGGGGTTCTTCGCCCTCACCGCGTCCAGCAGCATCGCTACTTTGGTCTCGCTGGCCCTCATGGGCGGCTTCGGTTTCGCTACAGTCCCCGGTCTGCAGATGCGCGTGATGCACTTTGCCTCCTCCGCGCCCACGCTGGCATCCGGTGCCAACATTGGCGCCTTCAATCTTGGTAATGCGCTGGGCGCCTGGCTCGGAGGGGTCACCATTTCGGCTGGTCTGGGCTACACCTCGCCGATCTGGGCCGGAGCCGCGATTACTGTGGCGGCGTTGCTGGTCATGCTTGCTGCCGCCGCAGCAGCCAAGCGCCGGGAAGTTACCGCAGCAAAGGCCACGCCCGACGTCGAACGCGAACCTCAAGGGGCGGCCGTCACCTGACGGCCCACCAGGGAAAGTGAAGAGCCCGCCGTGGAACGGTTCAACCGTTCCACGGCGGGCTCTTCAACGTCTCAGGCCCGGTTATGGCTTGGGCGTGCTGTCACGGGCTTCCTGCTCAGCTCTCTTGGCAGCCCTGGCTCGTTCGCTCTCTGCCTGCTTCAACGCCCTCATCTGCTTGCCCCGCCGGCGCCACAGGGCCCAAAGAACAGTGACCACCCCAAAAATCACTGCAGCCGCTACGGCCGAGATCGCGGTCCAGGTGGTGAAGAATCCGGCATCCACGCTTAAGGTGCGCTGGCCGGCGTGCGCTGATTCGGTGGAACCGAACACAATGCCTGCCGTGAGCAGGTTGGGCGTGGCGATGGCGACGGCCGCCAGCAGGATGACGATCTTCCAAGGCCAGGAGACAGCCTTGTGGGTTGCCTGCCACGCCACCACAAGGGGAATGAAAGTAAAGACGAAGCCGTAGAACATACCCACCAGTACGCTCGCGCCGAGGTCCCGCCGGATCTGCCCCGCCACGACGTCGGACCACCAACGCGGCAGAATGGCCCCAAGGATGAAGTAGGCTGCCACAGCGACAAGCAATGCAACCAGGATCAGAATAATTTTGACGCCCCAATTGCGTTTTTTCCGAGCCGGTACTTGTGCTTGTTCAGTCATGGGTCAATCATGGCAGAGACCTCATCAGGCACAGGGGAATTGTGCCTATACTTTCAGCGGTGGCCGGATGCCCGGGCCGCCGTCGAGATCCGTAAATGTCCCGATGAAAGGCGACCCATGAGCAATATTCCAGCCGATCTTTCCTACACCGCAGAGCACGAGTGGGTTTCTGCCCCTGACGCCGATGGCGTGGTGCGGATTGGTATTACCGACTTCGCGCAGGACGCCCTGGGTGACGTTGTCTACGCCCAGATGCCCGAACCCGGGACCAAGATCACGGGGAATGAAGTTGTTGGCGAGGTTGAATCCACCAAGAGCGTCAGCGATATCTATGCTCCTGTTAGCGGAGAAGTCATTAATCGGAATGACTCTTTGGACCAGGATCCGGCACTGATCAACTCTGATCCTTATGGCGATGGTTGGCTTTTTGAAGTAAAGCTGGCAGAAGCCGATGCAGTGGATTCCCTGCTCAGTGCATCGGAGTACGAACAACAGGTAGGCTAAAGTTATCTGGCCCGCCCGGCTGCATTCTTTTAGCCAAGGACGCGGGAAGGCGGGCCAGCAACCGATTTGCCCGGCGGTACCGGGAGGCGGAAGTGCCTGGCAGGGTTTGGAACTGCCGGCGGATGAGGAGGAAATTCCATGGTTGGCGGCGAACAGAATCAAGCCAATGTCGGGAAGGGCGCGGAAGAGCAACCCACGTCGGAGACCACCTCGATCAGCATCACGCCAACGTGGGACGAGCCCAGCGTTGCACCCAGGCTTGCACCCGAAGAGCGTGCGTCCGTTGACGCCCTGCCACCGGACTCCGCCTTGCTCATTGCGCACAGCGGACCAAACGCTGGAGCCCGGTTCCTCCTGGACGCTGATACCACGACGGCCGGCAGGCACCCCGACGCCGACATCTTCCTGGATGACGTCACGGTGTCCCGCAAGCACGTGGAGTTCCTCCGAACCCCAACGGGCTTCGAACTCGTGGATATGGGCAGCCTCAACGGAACCTACGTGAACCACGACCGCGTGGATCGGGTGCAGTTGAAGAGTGGCAATGAGGTCCAGATCGGCAAGTTCCGGCTGACCTACTACTTGAGCCCTGGCCGCCCGGCGGGCCAAGTCTGACCCCGGGGTACCTGCCTGTGGCAATGGCCCAGCCGGAACGTCGCGGACCGCAGGTCCTGAACATCGGGGAAGTCCTGGCTCAATTGAGCGACGACTTCCCTGGGATGACCGCGTCCAAAATCCGCTTTCTTGAGGAAAAGGGCCTCATAAATCCTAAGCGGACCCCTGCCGGGTACAGGCAGTACGCGGACAGTGATGTTGAGCGGCTCCGTTTTGTCCTTGCCCTTCAGCGCGACCAGTACTTACCGCTGAAAGTCATTAAGGATTACCTGGACGCGATTGATCGCGGCGAGCGGCCTGAGAACCTTCCTCCGGGTGTCACGGTGTCACCCCGGGTGGTTTCGGCGGAGATGGCCGCGGAAATCCAAGGACGTGCGCGCGCCCTGACCGAAGAGCAACTCCGGGCCGAATCGGGTGCAAGCGTGCCATTGCTGGAGTCGCTCCTGAGCTTCGGGCTGATCAGCCACGTTGGCGGCAAGTTCGACGAACACGCCCTCCAGGTTGCACGTGCATGCGTCCAGTTGGAGGGTCACGGTTTGGAGCCTCGCCATCTCCGGCCGTTCCAGGCTGCAGCCGAGCGCGAGTTCGGCCTGGTGGAAAGAGCGGTTGCACCCCTGACATCCAGGCGCGACGCAGCCTCCCAAGCACGGGCTGCCGAGGCGGCGCGTGAAATCAGCGAACTGTGCCTGACACTGCACAGGGCGCTCGTCCACGACCGTATCTCCCGGATGGACACCTGATGATCGAAGTTGAAATTGTCGGCGTCCGGATAGAACTGCCGTCCAACCAGCCCTTGGTCCTCCTTCGCGAAATCAAGGGGGAGCGGCATGTCCCCATCTGGATTGGAACACCTGAAGCCAGTGCCATCGCCTTGGCCCAGCAAGGTGTTGTCCCACCGCGACCCATGACCCACGATCTCCTGATTGACGTGGTGGAGTCCCTGGGGCATTCAATCATCAGCGTTAACATCGTGGCGGTTGAAGACAACATCTTCTACGGGCAGCTGCAATTCGACGACGGCACTGTAGTGAGTTCGCGCGCTTCTGATGCGTTGGCCCTTGCACTGAGGGCCAAATGCCGCATTTGGTGCGCGGATGCAGTCATGGAGGAAGCCGGTGTCCGGATCACCGAGCATGATGAAGGCGAAGATTCAGAGCCGGATCCCAGTGTGGACGAAGAACGTGAAATGCGGCGTTTCCGCGAGTTCCTGGACGACGTGGAACCTGAGGATTTCGAAGGCTGAATCAGCCTAAGCCTAAAGTTGAGGGTGAAACTTTCGACACGACCGGATTTTGCGCCCGGGGTCTTTGACCTAGGGCCCTCCCGGGCCTAACGTCGAAGGTATCAAGTTCCCGTTGCATACACTGCCCGCGCAAGTCACACTGGAAGGTGCCGACTTGTGGGAATTACACGGCTGAATTTCGGCGTTGTGATCAGTGGTACGCACCGTCCCCAAGGGAACTGAGAACAAGGAGGTCACGTGAGTCCGAAAGGCGAAGCAGGCGAGCTGAAGCAGGCCTCGACCGGCATTGCTGCGCCCGCATCCGGCGCCCAAGGTTTGCTCTTCACAGAGGACCTTCCCGTGCTGGACGAGGACGCGGGCTACCGCGGGCCGACTGCCTGCAAAGCTGCAGGTATCACGTACCGTCAGCTGGACTACTGGGCACGCACCGGCTTGGTCGAGCCGGCCGTCCGTGGTGCTGCGGGTTCCGGCTCGCAACGTCTCTATGGATTCCGCGACATTCTGGTGCTCAAGGTGGTCAAGCGCCTGCTTGATACCGGTGTTTCCCTCCAGCAGATCCGCACCGCCGTTGAGCATCTTCGCGAGCGTGGCGTTGAAGACCTTGCGCAGATTACGCTGATGAGCGATGGCGCCAGTGTCTACGAATGTACCTCTGCCGACGAAGTCATTGACCTCGTGCAAGGCGGACAGGGTGTCTTTGGCATAGCGGTGGGACGTGTATGGCGGGAAGTCGAGGGAAGCCTTGCCGCGCTTCCGAGCGAGCACGCCGCCCAGCAGTCCTTTCCGGACGACGAATTGAGCAAGCGGCGGGTTGCACGCCGTATTGGCTAAAAACGCCCAACTGGATCTCTTAGTAACGGAAGAAGCCGCCCCTCGATACAGGGTGCGGCTTCTTCCGTTGTATGGCTGGTGCGTTGCGGGTTAGCGCTGCTGCCGATTCCGCGAGCCGGTTTGGCCCTGAAGCAGGCTCTGCAAGAGTGCGTCGAAAAGTTTTGCGGAGTTTTTGGCGGAATCGCCTGGCCAGTGGTGAACGGAATGCGCTGCGCCTTGGATCTGCTGCCAATTCGCTTGTTCTGGAATGTGCGGGGTCAGGAGCAACTCGCCGAACATGGACTCCATCTCGGACAGCCGGAAGGTGTGCTCGGCTGACCCGGTGCGAACGCGGTTGGCGACGATTCCCGCCGGCGCCAGGTGCGGAGCAAATTCCTGCCGGAACAACTGGATGGCGCGCATGGTTCGTTCGGTACCGGCCACGGAGAACAGACCGGGCTCGGCCACGAGTACCACGCGGTCGCTCGCGCTCCATGCCATGCGCGTGAGCCCATTCAGCGAAGGAGGGCAGTCCACAAGGATCAGTTCGTAGTTGGTGGTGCCTGCAAGAACGGCGGAGAGCCTGCGAAGGTCCCGCCGGCCCAGGTCCGGGCGATCATAGATGCCCGTGAACGCGGACCCGACGGCAACGTCAAGCTTGCCGCCGCTGGAACCGTTGGAGACCCAGCTGCTGCTGGCGACGTTCTCGGGGAGTTTGGCTTTCCGGGGACTCTTGAGCATACGGCCAATGTCCAACTGCTCGCCTCGCTGGACGCCGAGTGCCGTCGTAGCGTCGGCATGGGGATCGAGGTCCACCACGAGGGTTGGAATGCCGGCCGCGAGGGCCGCGGACGCCAGGCCGGTGGTCACGGACGTCTTTCCCACTCCGCCTTTGAGGCTGCTGATGCTGACTACTTGCACTTGAAAACCCAAAACCTAACGCCGGTTGCCGTATCGCGCTGTTTTCCGCTCCGGGAACGCCGGAGCCGGGGCTTGCCGAAGCCCCTCCAACATCATATGGGGCGGGGCCGTGGATTCCCGCTTTCTACGCGCCCGGACGCCGGGGATGCTGAGGGCATTAGCACGATGGGGAGTCGCGCGCACGCATATACAGCCCAGATGACGATTCCATTGTGATGGTTGCCACAAAGATTTGTGTTTGATGCTGGCGGCACTACACACTGTGACCACCGACCGATCCACCCGCAATGATGCAGGAGAAGTATGTTTTCGAAAATTCTGGTGGCCAATCGCGGCGAAATCGCGATCAGGGCGTTTCGCGCTGGTTATGAACTGGGCGCCAAGACCGTAGCCGTCTTTCCGCACGAGGATCGCAACTCGATCCACCGGCAGAAGGCCGACGAAGCTTACCTGATCGGCGAGGTGGGCCACCCTGTCCGCGCCTACCTGGACGTCGAGGAGGTTGTCCGCGTCGCCAAGGAAGCCGGCGCCGACGCCATTTACCCCGGCTATGGCTTCCTCTCGGAAAACCCGGACCTGGCGCGTGCAGCCAAGGCCGCGGGAATCACCTTCGTGGGCCCGCCTGCCGAGGTCCTGGAGCTCGCAGGCAACAAGGTTGCTGCCCTGGAAGCTGCCCGCAAGGCCGGTGTCCCCGTGCTGAAGTCGAGCAAGCCCTCAAAGGACCTCGACGAACTGATCGCGGCAGCCGACGAAATCGGCTTCCCGATCTTCGCCAAGGCCGTTGCCGGTGGTGGTGGACGTGGCATGCGTCGCGTGGAGACCCGCGAAGCCCTCCCTGAGGCCCTGCAGTCCGCCATGCGCGAGGCCGATGCCGCGTTTGGCGATCCCACGATGTTCCTCGAGCAGGCGGTGCTGCGCCCGCGCCACATCGAAGTGCAGATCCTGGCGGACGCCGAAGGTAACGTCATGCACCTGTTCGAGCGTGACTGTTCCTTGCAGCGCCGCCACCAGAAGGTAGTGGAAATCGCGCCAGCGCCCAACCTGGATGAAAACATCCGCCAGGCGCTCTACCGTGACGCCGTTGCCTTCGCCAAGGCCCTGAACTATGTCAACGCCGGAACGGTTGAGTTCCTGGTGGACACCGAGGGTGAGCGCGCCGGCCAGCACGTTTTCATCGAAATGAACCCCCGCATCCAGGTTGAGCACACTGTGACCGAAGAAATCACGGATGTGGACCTCGTGCAGGCGCAGATGCGTATTGCCTCGGGTGAGACCCTCGCGGACCTTGGCCTGAGCCAGGAGACAGTATCCATCAAGGGTGCCGCGCTGCAGTGCCGCATCACCACGGAGGACCCGGCCAACGGCTTCCGCCCGGACGTCGGAAAGATCACCGGCTACCGTTCCGCAGGTGGCGCAGGCGTGCGTCTCGACGGCGGTACCGTCTACTCAGGTGCCGAGATCAGCCCGCATTTCGACTCCATGCTCGTCAAGCTGACCTGCCGCGGACGCGATTACCCCGCTGCGGTTGCCCGTGCGCGGCGCGGCCTGGCGGAATTCCGGATCCGTGGCGTGTCCACCAACATTCCGTTCCTGCAGGCCGTGCTGGCCGATCCGGACTTCAATGCCGGCAATGTAGCCACGGACTTCATCGACAAGCGGCCGGAGCTGCTCAAGTCGCACATCTCCGCGGACCGCGGCACCAAGCTGCTGACGTGGTTGGCTGATGTCACGGTGAACAAGCCCAATGGCGAGCTGAGGGTCCACTCCGACCCCGCCAACAAGCTTCCCGTCGTCGAGGGCCCGGTTCCCACATCCGGTTCGCGCCAGAAGCTGCTGGAGCTTGGTCCTGAGGGCTTTGCGAAAGCGCTCCGCGAGCAGCAGGCAGTCGCCGTTACGGACACCACGTTCCGTGACGCCCACCAGTCCTTGCTGGCTACCCGTGTCCGTACCCGCGACCTCGTGGCCGCCGGCCCGGCAGTCACTGCGTTGCTGCCGGAGCTGCTTTCCGTAGAGGCCTGGGGTGGTGCGACGTACGACGTCGCGCTTCGCTTCCTTGGCGAGGACCCCTGGGACCGCTTGGCTGCTTTGCGCCAGGCGCTGCCGAACACCTGTATCCAGATGCTGCTCCGTGGACGGAACACTGTTGGTTACACGCCTTACCCGGAAGAGGTGACCGAGGCGTTCGTCAACGAGGCCGCAGCCACCGGCATTGACATCTTCCGCATCTTTGACGCCCTCAACGACGTCAACCAGATGGCCCCGGCAATACGGGCTGTGCGTGCCACCGGAACTGCCGTCGCAGAGGTCGCACTCTGCTACACCGGCAACCTCCTTGACCCGAACGAGGACCTGTACACCCTCGACTACTACCTGGACCTTGCCCAGAAGATCGTCGACGCCGGTGCCCACATCCTCGCCATCAAGGACATGGCAGGCCTCCTGCGTCCCGCTGCGGCCGCCAAGCTCGTCTCGGCTTTGCGTGAGCGCTTCGATCTCCCGGTGCACCTGCACACGCACGACACCGCCGGTGGCCAGCTCGCAACACTCCTGGCAGCCGTGGATGCCGGAGTCGACGCCGTGGACGTCGCTTCTGCTTCACTGGCAGGCACGACCAGCCAGCCTGCCGCATCCGCTCTCGTTGCAGCGTTGGCCAATACACCGCGCGACACCGGGATGAGCCTCGCCAACGTCGGTGCATTGGAGCCGTACTGGGAAGCGGTTCGACGCGTTTACGCGCCGTTCGAGTCCGGGCTGCCCGGTCCCACAGGCCGTGTGTACCAGCACGAAATCCCCGGGGGCCAGCTGTCCAACCTTCGCCAGCAGGCCATCGCCCTGGGGTTGGGGGAGCAGTTCGAAGCCATCGAGGACATGTACACGGCGGCAGACCGCATCCTGGGCCGCCTGGTCAAGGTGACTCCTTCCTCCAAGGTGGTGGGCGACCTTGCCCTGCACCTCGTTGGACTGAACGCGGATCCCGCCGACTTCAACGAGAATCCGCAGAACTACGACATCCCGGATTCTGTCATTGGCTTCCTTTCCGGCGAGCTCGGCGACCCTCCCGGAGGCTGGCCCGAGCCGTTCCGTACCAAGGCCCTCAAAGGCCGCAGCATCAAGGTCCGGGACGTTGAGATCAGTTCGGAGGACAGCGCCGCGCTGAAGGGTGATTCGAAGACCCGCCAGCACACCCTGAACCGGTTGCTCTTCGCAGGTCCTACCAAGGACTACCTCAAGAGCGTGGAGACGTACGGCAACATCTCCGTGCTGGACACCCGTGATTACCTCTACGGCCTGCAGCGCGGTGCTGAGCACGTCATCGAGCTGGAGAAGGGTGTACGGCTGATCGCCCAGCTTGAGGCCGTCTCCGAACCCGACGAGAAGGGCATGCGTACGGTGATGTGTACGCTCAACGGCCAGTCGCGTCCGGTGGTTGTGCGCGACCGTTCCGTGGTGAGCAACGTCAAGGCGGCAGAGAAGGCCGACCCAGCACAGCCCGGACAGGTGGCAGCCCCCTTCGCCGGGGCGGTCACCGTTACGGTCAAGGCAGGCGATGTGGTCAACGCCGGCGATACCGTTGCCACGATCGAGGCAATGAAGATGGAAGCATCCATCACGACGCCGGTGGCCGGCACGGTCTCCCGCATTGCCATCTCCTCGGTGGAGCAGGTCCAGGGCGGCGATTTGCTGCTGGTGATCGGCTAACGATCCACCAACGAAAAACCCCTTCCGGGATTTCCGGAAGGGGTTTTTCGTTTGCCGTGGCGTCGTGGCTACTGCGCCCGGGGCGCCGAATACATCTCTTCGATCACGGCGTCAAAGTCCTTCATGACCTGCGCGCGCTTGACCTTCAGCGACGGAGTGAGGTGGCCTGAGGCCTCCGTGAAGTCTGCGGGGACTATCCGGAAGGACTTGATCGCCTCCGCTTGGGAGACAGACTGGTTGGCTTTGCTGATGAGGTCCTGGACGGCAGCCCTTACTACCGGGTTCCCGGCAGCTTCAGCCAAGGAGGTACCGGATGGAAGTCCGTGGCGTTCCAGCCATCCCGGCAACGCCTCCTCATCCAAGGTCACCAAAGCGCCGATGAAGGGACGGTTATCGCCGACTACCAGGACCTGGGAAACCAGGGCGTCTGCACGGATCTGGTCTTCCAGCAGCGCAGGAACCACGTTCTTTCCACCGGCCGTAACGATGATTTCCTTCTTGCGGCCGGTGATCTTGAGGAAGCCATTGCTATCCAGTTCACCGATGTCCCCGGTGCGGAACCACCCGTCGGCAAAGGTTTCCTCGGTGAGGTCTTCGCGCTTATAGTAGCCACGCATGACGCAGACGCCTTTGGCGAGAATTTCGCCGTCGTCTGCAATCTTGACGGCGTTGCCCGGAAGCGGGGCGCCCACGGTGCCGATCCTGATCATCGAGGGTGTGTTGACGGAGATGGGCGCCGTGGTTTCCGTCAGGCCGTATCCCTCCAGGATCTGCAGACCTATGCCTTGGAAGAAGTGGCCCAGGCGTTCGCCCAAGGGTCCGCCACCGGAGACGGCGTGTGCCACATGTCCGCCCATGGCGTCGCGGAGCTTTCCGTAGACGAGTTTATCGAACACTGCATGCTTGAGCTTCAACCCCAAGCCCAGGGAGCCGGCCTGGCGCGCCTTGGAGTACTCGATTGCCGTGTCCACTGCGCGGTGGAAGATGGCGCCCTTGCCGCTGTCCTCGGCTTTGGTCAGTGCCGAGTTGTAGACCTTCTCGAAGACACGCGGCACAGCAAGGATGAACGTTGGCTGGAAGCTCTGCAGATCGGCCAGCAGATGCTTGATATCCGGAGTGTGGGCAACTTTGACGCCCCCTGCAACGGCCAGCACGGAGATGAAGCGCGCAAAGACGTGGGCCAGCGGAAGGAACATGATGGTCTTGGCCGACTCGTTGATGATTTCGCCCAGCGCCGCACGGGCATTCTCGGAGAGTTCCACGAAGTTTCCGTGGGTCAGCTCGCAACCCTTGGGCCGGCCTGTGGTTCCGGAGGTGTAGATGATGGTGGCCAGGTCCGTCAGGCCCGCAGCGGAGCGGCGCGTCTCGAGTTCCTCATCGGTGACACTGGTGCCGGCGGCGCGAAGGGCATCAAGGCCGGCACCCTCAAGCTGCCAAACGTTGGCCACTGACTGAATGTCTTCGGCCGCGACAGCTTGCCGGATGATGTCCTCGTGGTGGGCGGCTTCACCGAATGCAGCCACAGCACCGGAGTCGCCCAGGTTCCAAGCCACCTGCGATGGGGAAGAGGTCTCATAAATCGGAACAGAAACGGCTCCTGCGAACCAGATGGCAAAGTCCACCAGCGACCATTCATAACGGGTCCGGGACATAATGCCGACGCGGTCGCCGGCGCCCACTCCACTGGCGATCAGGCCCTTTGCCAAGGCCTTGACGTCGGCAAGGAAATCCGTGGCACGGATGTCCTGCCATTGTGCATTGCTGTCCAGCTTGGCGAACAGAGCAGGATTTGAAGGCTTGGCGGCTTCCCGGACCACGAGGTCCGTGATGTTGGTTTCAGGGGCAACATTGACAAGAGGCGGAACACTGAATTCACGCACGGTAGCTCCTTTGATATCCATGGGCCGCGAGAGGCTGCTTTCACTCTAGTATGTCCACTCGCGGAGGTGTGTCCTATTTAACCTACTGGCGAGTAACTTTACGGATTACCGTCCGTTTCGAGCAACTTGGCGTTGTCCAGCGCTTGGCGATGTCTGCCTGCCCGGGCCCGGCAGAATAGGATGTTGGGATGCCTTCCTTACGGTCCAGTTCCCGTGCCCGGCCCCGGCCACCAGTCGCTGCCTTGAAGGACGTTCCCTGGGCTGGGCGCAGGAGCCATTTGGGCCGGCGGGGGCTGGCCATCGGCATCGATATCGGCGGCACCAAGGTAGCTGCCGGTGTGGTTGACGCCGAGGGCAGGATCCTTGCCGAGGCACGCAGGTCCACGCCCGGCGCCGACCCCCGGGCCGTGGAGCAGACCATCGTGGAACTGGTTGACGAACTCAGCGCGGACCACCGGATTGCCTCCGTGGGTATTGGCGCGGCAGGTTGGATGGACCTCGACGGCGGTACGGTCCTGTTCAGCCCGCATCTCGCCTGGCGCAACGAGCCCCTGAGGGAAAGCCTGCAGAATCTGTTGAGGCGGCCGGTGCTGTTAACGAACGACGCCGATGCGGCCGCGTGGGCGGAGTGGCGCTTTGGCGCCGGCCAGGGTGAGAGCCGCCTGGTGTGCATCACGTTGGGCACAGGCATCGGCGGTGCAATGGTGATGGACGGGCGGGTTGAACGCGGCCGTTACGGTGTGGCTGGCGAATTTGGCCACCAGATCATTTTCCCAGGCGGGCACCGTTGCGAATGCGGCAACCGTGGCTGCTGGGAGCAGTACGCGTCAGGCAACGCCCTCGGCCGTGAGGCCCGCCAGTTGGTGCGAACCAACTCGCCTGAGGGCCGCGCGCTCCTTGAGCGGGCGGGCGGTGTGGAGGAGAGCATCACCGGCGCTGCAGTTACCGCGTTGGCGCTTGCCGGGGACTCCACGTCAAGGGAACTGTTGGCGGACCAAGGTGAATGGTTGGGCTTGGGGCTGGCCAACCTGGCGGCGGCACTGGATCCCGGTATGTTCGTGATCGGCGGCGGATTGTGCGACGCAGGGGACCTCCTTGCCGGACCGGCCCGTGAGGCATTCGCCCGAAATTTGACGGGGCGTGGATTCCGTCCGATGGCAAGGATTGAGCTCGCTGCTCTCGGACCCCGTGCAGGCATGATCGGCGCTGCTGACCTTTCCCGGGTCAGCGGCCGTGCCCATAGCTGATAAAGACCACAAACAGGAAAGCCAACAGCCAGGAAAGCCCACAATTCAGCAGGCGCGAGAGCAGCTAGATGCGTGCGCCGTCGTCGTCCTCGTTTTTCTCGTGCGGCAGCCGCATGATCAGGTAGACGACGGAAGCTGCAAAGGCCACCACTATGCCAAGGATGGCCAGCAACGGTGCCGAACGCCAAAACATCGCCGTAAAAAGCAGGGCGAGGGGGCCGCCCACAGCGCCGATCCATGCCAGCATGGTCAGCGGGTCGGTTCCCACCAGGCTGGGAGGCTCCTCGGGCACGAAGGCGCCGTCGTCGTCGTCCACCTCGAAATCGCGGGGACCCAGGGGCCCGCCGTCTGATTGTTCCTTTTCTCCTTGTGGCGTCCGGGCATCAGGCGCTGACGCCGTGGCCGGAGACGACAATCCCAGCGGATCAAAGTCCCTGAAGGCCTTTGGTGCGTCTTCCCTGGCTGGCGTGTCTTTCCTGACCGGCGAGGATCCTGCCTGGTCCCTTTCCGGCCGACCCGGTTCGGAGGCCTCTCCGAGGGGTGAGGATTCCGTCGCTTCCAGCCGGGCCACCAAATCCAACCAGACGGCGTCGTCATCTTTGTTGGCGCTCTGATCGGCAGAGTTGGGATCAGGCCTGTTCATCGGCTTTGTCCTTTTCGAGGGAAGACCCGTTGCCGGCCAGTGCCGCCATGGTCTTTTGGATGAAGTCGACAGTTCCCGTGAAGATTTCAGGGGCGTCGTTGTCCATGGTCGCAACATGATGGCTGTTGCTGAGGTAGGTGACGTCAACAGGCGCCTGGACCCGTGCACGGAGGAACTCGAGGCTGGCGTTGGAGATGACATTGTCCACTGTGGAGCGAAAGACCCGGACGGGCGAACTAATTCGGGGCAGCAGCGCGGCAGTATCCTTGTACATCTTCTTCAACTCGTGGGCCGCTGCAACCGGGGTGCGGGAATATGCCCCTTCGTCCTGATCCGGCTTCAAAATATCATTTGCGATCGCCGGAGTGCTCTTCACGACGTACTTCAGGGCCGCAACGATGACAGCCCGAGGGTCGTCAAGTACCAGGCCTGGGTTGACCACAATAGTGCCGGCCACGGGCCGTGTCGCCGCAATGCGCAGGGCCAATGTTCCGCCCATGGAGAGTCCGGCCGCGAACACGAAATCGCATTCGCCTGCCAGTTCCCTGTAGGTATCGTCGACGGCCCGGTGCCATTCACGCCATGAACGCGTGGCCATATCCTGCCAGGTAGTTCCGTGCCCGGGGAGCAATGGAACCCTGACGGCATATCCCGCTGCTGCGAGGTGCTCGGCCCAGGGCCGGACGCTGTGCGGGCTTCCCGTAAACCCGTGTGACATGACGACGCCAACCCGGGGGCCTGAGCCAGTCCAGTTGCTGAGGAACGGGGAGAAATCGGGAAGCATTTTCATGATGACTCTGAGGCTACTCTGTCCGCGGCATGCTGACGGAAAAACTCCGCCGATTCTTCAAAGATGGTGGGTGCATCCACATCCAACGTGGCCACGTGGCCGCTCGCCGGGAGGGTCACCACCTTGAGCCGTGATGGGTCCATATGCCTGCTGATCATAGCTACGGAACTGGGCGGGATGACACCGTCCACTGAAGATTTGAAGACAAGCGCCGGTGCTTGAATTTGTGGGAGGGCACGGGTTGCCTGGCGAAAAAGCTTCTTGAGTTCGTGCACGGACTTCAAAGGCGTCTTTGAGTAGTCACCGTCCTGCGTGGCAGCCGCCGTCGGCTTTTCTTCCTCAATGGGTGAGGTGGTCCGCATGACGTACTTGAGCGCTCCGACGTACCTGACGCGGCGATCGTAGAAACTCAACCCCGGGTTCACCAGGACCAGGCCCGGAACATCGTGCAGTGAAGCGACGCGGAGGGCAACGGCACCGCCCATGGACAGGCCTGCCACAAAACACGTTTCGGTCCGGGCGGCAAGGTCCAGATAGCTTCGCTCAAATGTCCTGTACCAATCCTGCCAGCGTGTGGTGGCGAGATCGTGCCAGCTGGTGCCGTGACCGGGAAGCAAAGGCACTGAAACGGAAAAGCCCTGCCCGGCCAGATACTCGGCCCAAGGCAGGACGCTCAGCGGGCTACCCGTAAATCCGTGGCAGATGGCCACTCCGGTGGAAGCATTGGCTCCGTGGCCGGGATGGTGGAAGGCGAGCGGCGCGGCTGGTTGGTTGCGTTCCGTCATGGCTCCATCGTGTCACTCTTCCCGACATTTCTCACTGGAGTAGGGTTGCTGTTGAGTGCCGCCGGCTTGGCCGGAAGGACGCCCGTAAACCGGCCGTGAGAGGACAAACGTGTTCTATTGGGTCATGAAGAGGATCTTTCTTGGTCCTGTTCTCAAACTCCTGTTCAGGCCATGGGTCAAAGGGCTGGACAACGTCCCCGAAAACGGCCCAGCGATCCTGGCGTCCAACCATTTGTCTTTTTCGGACTCCATCTTCCTTCCCCTGATGGTGGATCGGCCCGTGATCTTCCTCGCCAAGTCCGAGTACTTCACCGGCAAGGGCATGAAGGGCCGCTTGACGGCGCTGTTCTTCAGGTTGACCAACCAACTGCCCATGGACCGTTCCGGCGGAGCCGCATCGGAGCTATCGCTGCAAGCCGGGAAGGACGTCCTGAATTCCGGCGGGCTCCTGGGAATCTACCCCGAAGGCACCCGCAGTCCGGACGCCAAGCTCTACCGCGGCAAGGTGGGTGTTGCCCGGCTCGCACTCCAGACCCGTGTCCCTGTAGTGCCGGTGGCCATGATTGGCACGGAGAAGGTCCAGCCCATTGGCAAGAGGCTGCCCAGCATTCGCCGTATCGGTGTGATCTTTGGGCAGCCCATGGACTTTAGCCGCTATTACGGCATGGAAGATGACCGGCTCATTCAAAGGGCCGTAACTGACGAAATCATGTACGAGTTGATGCGGCTTTCCGGCCAGGAGTATGTGGACGAATATGCAGCTGTGGTCAAGGCCCGGATGGATGGCAAAGGGCCCGGGACTGTTGGGAAAGTCAAAGCAGCCGAGGAGGCTCCTTCAGACATCGCTGATGACAAGGACGGACCCACGGAAGACGGGGGACCAGCCAGCGGGGGACTGTGACGCATCCGGCAGGGACAGTTACGCCTGCAGTGCCCCAACATTGGCGGAGGCTACTACTCTTGAAGGGTGACTGAGCTAACCGCGAACACCGCACCCCCCGTAGTAGACCCACTCGCCAGCACCGCCCAGAGTGGGGCTGCAAATTACCCCGGTCTCGACGCCTGGCGGGACCTGCCGATTTCCCAGCAGCCCACATGGTCTGACTCTGAGGTCTTCAAAGCCTCCGTTAAGGAACTTTCCGTCGTTCCGCCTTTGGTATTTGCCGGCGAAGTTGACGTTCTTCGGGAGCGCTTGGCTGCGGCCGCCCAGGGCAAGGCTTTCCTCCTGCAGGGGGGAGACTGCGCAGAAACCTTTGAAGCCGCCACGGCGGACAAGATCAGCGCACGCGTCAAGACGATCCTCCAGATGGCCGTCGTGCTCACGTACGGTGCTGCGATGCCGGTCATCAAGATGGGCCGCATGGCGGGCCAATTCGCCAAGCCACGCTCGTCCAACGATGAAACCCGCGACGGCGTGACACTTCCCGCGTACCGCGGAGATATCGTCAACGGCTACGACTTCACACCCGAGTCCCGCGCACACGACGCCGGCAGGATGCTGCAGGCGTACCATACCTCGGCATCCACACTGAACCTGATCCGGGCATTCACCCAGGGTGGCTTCGCGGACCTTCGGCTGGTCCATCAGTGGAACAAGGGCTTCACTGAGAACCCGGCACATGCCCGGTACGAGTCCCTTGCGCGTGACATTGATCGCGCCATCATGTTCATGGACTCGTGTGGAGCTGACTTCGAGGCCCTCAAGCGGGTTGAGTTCTTCGCCAGCCACGAGGCACTGCTGCTGGACTACGAGCGTGCACTGACGCGCATCGACTCGCGCACCGGCCTGCCGTACGACACTTCAGCCCACTTCCTCTGGATCGGCGAGCGGACCCGCGAACTCGATCATGCCCACGTTGACTTCCTGTCCCGTGTACGGAACCCCATTGGCGTCAAGCTTGGCCCCACCACCAGCGGTGACGACGCCTTGCGCCTTATCGACAAGCTGGACCCGAATCGCGAACCCGGTCGCCTGACATTCATTACCCGCATGGGTGCCAAGAACATCCGCGAAAAGCTGCCTGCCGTCGTCGAACGCGTTACGGCCTCCGGTGCCCAGGTCCTGTGGGTGACAGATCCTATGCACGGCAACACGGTGACCTCGCCCAACGGGTACAAGACCCGCAACTTCGACGACGTCATTGATGAAGTACGTGGATTCTTCGAGGTACACCACTCCCTGGGTACGGTTCCGGGCGGTCTGCATGTCGAAATGACCGGCGACGACGTCGCCGAGTGCCTCGGTGGTGCAGATCCCATCGACCAGGACGCATTCCTGGACCGATACGAGTCTGTTTGCGATCCGCGCCTGAATCACATGCAGTCCCTTGAGATGGCATTCCTGGTGGCAGGAGCCCTGTCCAAGAGGTAGCAGATACGGGCAAAGGGGCGGTTCGGATGAATCCGGGCCGCCCCTTTATTGTTGACCTTGCGGATGGTCGTCCCGCCGATTCGCTAGACGACGGTCAATGTCACCACTGACTCCTCAGGTACTTCGGCGTTCACGGGGTTCTGATCGCGGACTGTGCCGAAGAAGCCACCCAAAATCTTGTTGATCTCTACTTTGAAACCGAGCTTTTTCAGTTCCTTCTCGGCATCATCCGCCTGCTTCCCAATGAAGCTCGGCACCCTCACCAGCTTGGGTCCCTTGGACAGCGTCAGGGTCACCGTTTCGCCGCGGACGAGCGTGCCGTTGCCGGGGGACTGTGCCACAACGGCGCCCTTGGGCACGGATTTGTCGTTGACTGTCTCCGGAGCGACAACGGCCTTCAACCCGGCATCTTGAATTGCTTTCACGGCAGCGTCCTGAGGCAAACCCCGAACATCGGGAACGGGGATGGGCTGGGGTCCCTTGGAAACAACGAAGGATACCGGCGTGCCGTGGCGGACTTCTTTGCCCGGAGCAGGGTCCTGGGAGATGACAATGCCCGCGGGGATCTTTTCGTCGAAAGCCTCCGTAACATTGCCGAGGGTCATTTGGGCGGCGTTCAGGGCAGTCTTTGCTTGATCCAGGGTTCCGCCTGTCAGCGAGGGCAGTGCAAAGAGCTGTGCGCCTTTCGAAACGAAAAGTGCGATGGGTTGAAATTTCCGTACCACTTCCCCCGAGCTGGGTTCAGTCCCGACGGCGAGACCGGCCTGGACGTCGTCGTCGAACACGTCCTTTGGCTCGGACTGGAATCCTGCTGTTCGCAGGAGTTGTTGGGCCTCGGCCACTGTCTTGTTCTTGACATCGGGAACGGTGCCTGGAGATCCAGGCCCCATTCCGAAGAACCATCCGGCAGAACCTGCCAGCAGCGCCAGGATCACGATCACGACTGTCCAAATAACAGCGCGTCGCCGCGGATTTCCTTCACGCAAGGGGCGCACCGGGGTGGCAGCAGCCCGGGCTTGGTCTTTAGCCTGTTGCCGCTCCAGTTTTTTCTGCTCCCGTTTGCCGGGCCGGCGCAGGTCGTCGTCCACACCGGGGAGGGCCAGGCCGGCGTTGCGTGGTTGCCGCGCAGACGCTGCCATCACGGTTGTCGGGTTGCTCTGGTGTGGGATGAATTCGGTGGGTGACGCTGTAGTGGCAAGGGCCTCGGTGGGATTCTCCTGCGGGGTGGCCCTCTGTCGGGCGGCGCCGGAAGCGGGACCCCCGGAAGCGGCTGCCCCGATGGAACCCGCTGACCCAGCAGCAGCGCCAGGGGAGAGGGGCCGGGAGGACGGCTGCCTGTGGTCCAGTTGTTCGTCGCTCAGTGTGGTCCGGATGTGGCGCAGTTCGGATAGCAAAGCGGAGCCGTCCACAGGCCGGTTTTCGGCGTCCACAGCAGTACACCACTGCACCAGTTCGTCCAGGTCTTCGGCAAGACCGGGAGCAGCCTCGGAGGGGCGGCCAACCACGGCGTTGACGTGTTGGTAAGCAACTTGAATCGGGGATTCACCAGCGTATGGCTGCTTGCCTGTGAGCATTTCGTAGAGCATGATGCCCGCTGAGTAGACGTCGCTGCGGGCATCGGCGGGTTTCCCGAGCACCAATTCGGGAGCGAGGTACGCCACCGTGCCGATCAAGGCGCCAGTACTTGTGGTGGCCGTGACAGCCCTGGCTAATCCGAAGTCGCCTACCTTGATCCGGCCGTCTTCGGCTATCAGCACGTTCTCGGGCTTGATGTCCCGATGGATGAGTCCTGATCCGTGGGCTGCCGCCAGACCTTCGATGACCGGATCGATCAGGGCGAGGGCAAGGCGCGGTGGAAGTGCACCCTGCTGGTTGATGACGTCGCGGAGCGTATGGCCTTTGACATACTCCATCACCAGATAAGCGATATGCCCGTCTTCGCCCTGGTCCAGCACGCTGACAACGTGGGGATGGGACAGGCTCGCGGCGGCCTTGGCCTCGCGGCTGAGCCGCTCCAGGAACGTCTCGTCATTGGCCAGGTGCGGGTGCAGGACTTTGAGGGCCACGTCGCGCTCCAGGCGCTGGTCCGTGGCCAGGTAAACGGTGGACATTCCACCCCTGGCAAGGCGTGACCGGACGTGGTAGCGCCCGTCCACCGTGGTCCCGATGAGGTGGTCCTGCGTTGGTTCCTGCACCATATGATCCTAAACGAGGCAGGGAAGAGGCCCGAATCCGCAATGGATCCAGGCCTCGTCCGAAGGTGCTTGGGAACGGCCTAGCCGAAAGTACGTTGCCGGGCCTTGATCGATTCGACGTAGCGCTTGGTGTCGTCATACATGCCGTACTTGCTGACCGAGTACTGCCCTTGGTAGTAACCGGCGATGGCGTTGTCGAGGTCTTTGCTGGTAGCGATGAGTGCCCTGATGATGGCGACGCCGGCCGTCGCATTGTCATATGGATCCAGGAGGTTGAGCTTGCGGCCCACCAAGTCAGATGCCCATTGGCCGGAGGACGGAATGACCTGCATGGTTCCAATGGCGTTGGCGGGGGAGACCGCGCGCTGGTCGAAGCCGGATTCCTGTTCGGCGAAGGCCAGTGCCAATGAGGGGCTGACTCCCATGCGCCGGGCGGTATCAGCCACGATCGTTTTCATTTCATCCCGGCTCGGGACAGGCGAAGCGTTCAGCAGCGCCTTGTTCTCGTTGGCGGAGCTGACAACAGCGGGCGGGTACGTAAAGCCGAGGAACGAGCTCGGCACCAGGGGCTTGGTTTCCCCGGCGGGCTGCAGTGACGTAGTGCCGGGGATGGTGAGCTTCTGTCCGGGGTAAATGACGGTTGTTGCCGAGACTGTATTGACGCTCATCAGCGCTGACAACGACACGTTGTGACGCGATGCAATGGAGCTCAGGGTGTCGCCCGCTTTGATGGTGTAAGAGCCTGTGCTGGCCACAGGTGCCGGAGCGGGTGCCGGCGCAGGGGGAGCCGAGGGCGAGGAGCCGCCACTGACCTTGATCTTCTGGCCAGGGTAGATGATGGAGCTGCCACTGAGATTGTTCCAGCTGAAGATGCTGGACAGCGGGACACCGTGCCGGGCGGCGATCGCGCCCAGCGTATCGCCCGAAACCACCGTGTAGGTGGTGGCATTTGAAGGTGCGCCCGGCGCCGGCGCGGGCGCCTGGTCAGGGGCGGCCGGGGCAGTGCCAGTGAGTTTGATGGTCTGGCCAGGGTAAATCAGCGTTGTTGCCGTGAGCTTGTTCAACTGCAGGACGGCGGACGTGTCCAGGTTGAAGCGGCGTGCAATGGCACTGATGGTGTCTCCGCGGACGATCTTGTACGTGTCCGGTACGGAGGGAGCCATGGGCCGCAGGGCGGCAGGAAGCGTTGCCGCAACCGCTTGGGCGGGAATCACATTGCCCACTTTGGTGGCCTGGGCCTTCATGGCTGCAGCGAGCGTAGCGGGAATCTTGCGCGGCTGGGGTGCCGGTGCAGCCGTGGCTGGCTGGGCCAAGGCAAGCGAGGACAAAACCACGGCGGGAAGCGCAGCCGTGGTTGCCGCAATTACCGGCATGCTCATGGTTCGTTTCGGCGAGCGGGGCGTCGTCATGGAGTGTGTCCTCATCTCAGCAGCGGGAATAGTTTTGTGTTGCCGCTGTTACCAGTGTTGCCAATGTTACTGATGTTATCAATGTTGCAAGTGTGATCAGTGTGAATCTCTCACACTTATTCATTCGGCACAACAATTCCTGCACCCTGGAAATCTCTTCGCCGAATTCATCCCCCTGAAAAGGCGGCTTTCTCCCGCACGGAGGGACCGCCGTCGTGCTCCGGCTAGGCGACTGGCAGCCCGGCGTGGCAACCTTGTTCCGTGAGTAATGTAGAAAGCCTTGTTTCCGACTGGTTGCCGCTGCCGGATGTCGCCGAGCTGTTGGGAGTTTCCATCACCAAAGTCCACGGACTGTTGGATGAGCGTGCACTGGTGGCCATCAGACGGGGAGAGCGGAATATCCGCTCGATTCCGGCGCTGTTTATTCAGGATGGACACGTCGTGGACAGCTTGAAGGGAACCATTGCGGTTCTTAGCGATGCTGGTTATAACGACGAAGAACTCATCGTGTGGTTGTTTACCCCTGACGATTCATTGCGGGGACGGCCGGTGGATGCGTTGCGCGAAGGACGCAAGACGGAGATTCGGCGTCGCGCCCAATCTCTCGCCTGGTAACGCAGTCTCTCGCCTGGTAGCCGGTTTGCCGGCAGTTCAGATTCCGTCATAAGCAGTTAAACAGCGGACGACGGCGGTTCTTGACCGCCGTCGTCGTCTCAACGCCTGGAAAAACCCGTCAAGCGGCCCGGCTGACAGCTGCCTCAGCCAGTTGGCGCAATGCTGTGAGCGGTAATTCTTCCAGCGGCAGCTGTTCCAGGGCAGCGAAGGCTTTGTCACTTAGCTCAGCAATCAGCGACTCCGTGGCGTCAAGCGCTCCGCAGTGGACCATTATGTTGCGGATTGTGGAAACTTCGTCCTCACCCAGATTCGGTTTCCCCAGCATTTCGTCCAAGTACGTGGCTTGATCCGTGGGAGCCAGGTTAATGGCAAATCCAACGAGCACTGTCCGTTTGCCCTCGCGGAGGTCATCGCCTGCAGGTTTTCCTGTCGTCTCCGGATCGCCGAAAACGCCCAGGACATCATCGCGCAATTGGAACGCCTCGCCCAAGGGCAAGGAAAATGCGGAATATGCCTTCAGCAGCTCCTTCGATGCGCCTGCCAACGCTCCACCCAGGGCCAAAGGGTGCTCGGTGGAGTATTTTGCGGATTTATAGCGAATAATCGAGGTGGCGCGCTCCACGGAACCCGCGCGATCGCGTACAGGACCGGCTACTTCCTCGAGAATGTCCAGGTATTGCCCGGCCATTACCTCGGCCCGCATGAGGTTGAAAATACGGCGTGCTTCGCTTCCTGCTGCTGCCCTGGGGCCTATTTCCGTGAAGGATTCCTCGCTGAAGGAAAGGCACAAATCGCCGGTCAGGATCGCCGCCGCATGGCCGAACCGTTCATTGTCCAGCGCCCATCCATTGGCCTCATGGAGTTGGCTGAAGCGACGGTGCACACTGGGACCTCCGCGACGCGTATCCGAACGGTCGATGATGTCGTCATGGATAAGGGCCGCGGCTTGGAAAAGTTCCAAAGCGCAGCCGGCCGTCAGGATGTCCGCGTCACCGGCGGGACCGCCCGCACCCCGCCAGCCCCAGTAGCACATCAGCGCACGAAGCCGTTTTCCGCCTGTGACGAGGTTCGATATTGACCCCATGAGGGGCGCGACGTCCGGGGAAATCGTAGCCATCATGTCCTGCTGGACCGCCAGGAACTCATTCAGCTTCCCGGCTACGCCGGCAATAAACTCGAGTTGCTCCGTGTGGAGTTGGGAAACCGGCGTCACTTGACGGACCCGGCCGCCACGTTGGCGCCGATGGTGAACGTGGAAACGCCTTCTTTTTGCCTCACCGACACGTTGACCGTTTCACCGTCACCACGGATGAAGTCGATCGACGTGACGTTGCCTACGGCTTCGGGGCCCGGAACAACCTTGAATCCTTGCGCTTCAAGCGAGGTCTTGTAGTAATCCACCACGCTTTCCGGCGGAGCTTTGACCGTTCCTACAAGGGCAACGGTGGCAGGAGATACGTTCTTGTCAAAGCTACTGGAGCGCACGGACGTCTTGGGCATCACCGGGATGAGCTGTTCCGGAAAGCCCGGGACCAAGGCGCCCACTGTGGCCGTCGCTCCGGGCGCAGGTCCGGCTGATCCGGACGTGTCAGGGGCCTGTGACGAGGATGAGGCGGAAGCTGGGGAAGAGGGCGCAGCCGTGGAGGAATCAGAGGAGTTCCCCGATGCGGATGGGGCGGCCGGGCTGCTGGTGGACGGAGTACAGGCGGAAACCGCCAGGGCGACACTCGCTGCGAGCAGGGCAAACCCTCGCGATTGAGGAGTTCCAAAGAGCTTCACAGGGGTATCCTTCCTTGGGCTGACGGGGACAGTGCCTCCAGTTTAGTCAGTGGCCGGGCATAGTATTGCCGTTGTGAGGCAGGAAGCATTCGGTAGCGCTCAAAGCGCGGGCAGCGAACCAGCCCGCAGCGCTCAAGATGCACTGCGGGAACAGCGGCGAACCAGCATCCTTCACGTGGACATGGATGCCTTTTTCGTTTCCGTGGAACTGCGCAGCCGGCCGGACTTGCGTGGAAAGCCAGTGATCGTCGGCTTCCCTGCTGAACGTTCCGTCGTCTTGTCGGCGTCTTACGAAGCCCGGGCCACAGGCGTGAAGTCAGCGATGCCCATGGCTATTGCCATGCGGATGTGCCCGGGAGCTGTCATCATCCAGCCGCGCCACAAGCTCTACTACGAGGTTTCGGCGCAGCTCATGGAGATCTTCGCCTCCATCACGGACCTCGTGGAGCCGCTGAGCGTTGACGAGGCTTTCCTGGACGTCGGCGGTGCAATCCGCCGTCTCGGATCTCCTTTGGACATCGGACACCTCATCCGCCGTCGTGTTCGGTCTGAGCTTGGTATCACCGCTTCAGTGGGGATTGCCGGAACCAAGTTTGTGGCCAAGATCGCATCCACCCGTTGCAAGCCGGACGGCATCCTCCAGATCGACGCCGAGGACACCATCCCGTACCTTCACACCTTGCCGGTCAGTGCCCTCTGGGGAGTCGGCGGCAAGACCGGCGAGGTGCTGGCACGCCTCGGCATCCGGACAGTGGCCGACGTAGCGGCTACGCCGGTGGCATCGCTTAAAAAGGTCCTTGGCTCCAGCGGAGAGCATGTGCACAGGCTGTCCATGGGAATAGATCCCAGGCCGGTCACTCCTACGAGGCTGGAAAAGAGCATCGGGGCGGAGGAGACTTTCGCCACAGATTCGGCAGACGACGCCCTGCTGCACAGGGAGCTCCTCAGGTTGTCCCATCGCACGGCAGCTCGGCTGCGCAGTTCCGGGATGCTGGCCCGAACCGTCGCTTTGAAACTCCGATACGCCGATTTTTCCACTGTGACCCGCAGCCGGACGGTACATACTCCCGTTGACAGTGCCCAGCTTATTTACCAGGTTGCCGTGCAACTGCTGGAATCCTTGGGGGCACGATCCATGAGCGTTCGTCTTGTGGGTGTCCGTGCGGAGCAGCTGGAACCGGCCGGCCAAGCGTCCATGCAGCTCAGCCTTGATCGACGGGATGACAACTGGCGGGCCGCGGAGCAGGCCCTTGACCGAGTTGCGGAACGCTTCGGCTCCAAAACGTTGCTCCCGGCCAAGCTCCTGGATCCGCGCAAGACTCCTGACGCCGAATGACTGCTGCGATGCCGCGCAGGTGCCGTCCGCGCGTCTTTCAGAACAGCGCCTGACAAACTATCCTAATTAGTACAGATATTTAGATCGTCTGGACAGCTGTTTCCTGAGCAGTCGGTCCCAGGATGTCCGCTAACAAAGCGGAAATGTTTGGGAACGCTTTTCGTTGCCCGATCGTTTTGGAAACAGACGCACAGGCCGCGATTCGTCCAGACGCTGGCTGACTAAAGGAGGTCGCGATGCCCCTCTCGGAGCATGAACAGAAGCTGCTTGAGCAACTTGAGAAGCAGCTTCATGAGGACGATCCGAAGTTTGCCAACACCATGGGTTCGGATCCCATCCGCAGCTGGTCAACCCGGCACGTGATAATTGGTGTCCTTGGTGCCATCGCAGGCATCCTTTTGCTGCTGGTCGGCGTGTCACTCCAACAGATTTTCGTTGGTGTCCTCGGCTTCGTGGTGATGGGCGCAGGTGTCTATTTTGCGACTCTTAGGGGCGCGGCGTTCGGCAAGGCCCGGAAAGGGAAAGCCGGAAAGTCAAAGTCCAAGAGTTCGTTCATGAGCAACCTTGAGGAGCGCTGGGACGAGCGCCGCCGCGACGACAACTGAGGGTGAGCGCCAGCATTAGCCTGGAGCTGGATCTTTTCCAAGCGACGATTCCTTAATACCTGCGCCGATAAATGGTGCATGCCCCTGAGTTGCAGGGGACACAAAGGACCCTTGATGGGTCTTTTTGCGTTTAACGCCCCCCAGTCCTCCTTCCTGCACCGTCCTCCACTTTCCACCCCTTCGGCGTTGATAGCCCACTGTGGATCCGCAGTGCGACCACGCCTGTGCCTGATTCGACCCTGGCCCATGGAGGCATGCCCCAGGCCTTCCTTTGTCCTCCACTTCCCACCATGCCCTTGGATCCGCGCATTTACGCGCCTTCGGAAACTCAAGTGGTGGAGAAACGCGCCGGGGTGCGTTGACTGTGGGGCTTTGTGGAGTAAAGTGGAGCGCATAAGAGGGTATTGGCAGAGTTGGGTATGAACGGGCACCTTGACTGAGGGGCGGTGGGCCGGTGTTTCTTGGCACCCATTCCCCACGCCTTGACGAAAAGGGCCGGATCATACTTCCCGCGAAGTTCCGTGAGGAACTTGCCGAGGGCCTGGTTCTCACAAGGGGTCAGGAACGTTGCATTTACGTCTTCAGCCAGAAGGAATTCGAGCGCATTCACGAATCGATGCGGGAGGCACCACTGTCCTCCAAGCAGGCTCGTGACTACATTCGGGTTTTCCTGTCTGGGGCCTCTGACGAGGTACCTGACAAGCAGGGGCGCGTGACGATTCCGCCAGCGCTCCGGGCCTATGCAGGGCTTGGCCGGGAATTGGCAGTTATCGGTGCCGGTACCCGCGCGGAGATCTGGGATGCCGAGGCTTGGAATGAATACCTCGCCGAGAAGGAAGCAGCCTTCTCGGAAACCGACGATGACAATCTGCCCGGGTTCATCTAACCGGCGGATGGGGCCTTGGCCCCTGTCCTTGGATGGGATCTCCAGCCGCCCATCGAACTGTCTTCCTGGCTCAACTTCCCCTGAGCCAGGCCGGCGGAACGATAGGCGCGGATGGGGATCCGATCCAAGGAACTGAATGCAAGCGATTGAGGAAAGAGGAGGCAACGTGGAAGAGCAGGACGCGGCAAAGCCCACATCTGAGCGCCACGTGCCCGTCCTGAAGGACCGCTGCATCAACTTGCTCGCCCCCGGCTTCGAAGCAGCCCGGGACCGTGGTGAGACTCCGATCGTTATCGATGCGACGCTGGGGATGGGCGGCCACTCCGAGGCCATGCTGCAACGTTTCCCTGATCTGCACCTCGTGGGGATCGACCGCGATGAGGAAGCGCTGGCCTTGGCCGGCGCGCGACTGGAGCCCTTCTCGGACCGCACGGATCTGGTTCACGCGGTCTATGACGAAATCGAGGACGTCCTGGCCGATCTCGGCATCCCTGAAGTCCACGGCATCCTCATGGACCTGGGCGTATCGTCCTTGCAGTTGGACGAAAGGGAGCGTGGCTTCGCCTACTCCTACGATGCTCCGCTGGACATGCGCATGGATACCAGTCGGGGGCAAACCGCGGCAGACGTCGTCAACAACTACAGCGAAGAAGAGCTCGTTCGTATCATCCGCAAGTGGGGCGAAGAGAAGTTTGCCGGACGGATTGCGAACAGGATCGTCACTGCCCGGGCTGAGAAGCCCTTTGCCACCACCGGAGAACTCGTTGAGCAAATCCGCAGTGTAGTACCTGCTGCTGCAGCCAAGAGCGGTGGCCACCCAGCCAAACGGACCTTCCAGGCGCTGCGTATCGAGGTCAACGAAGAACTCGACGTCCTGGAACGCGCTATTCCAGCCGCCGTCGCAGCGACGGCCATGGGCGGGCGGATTGTCGTGATGTCCTACCACTCCCTGGAGGACAAGATCGTAAAGTCTGTTTTCCAGGCCGGCTCCAAGTCCTCGGCACCGCTTGGATTCCCCGTTGAACTCGAAGAACACAAACCCGAACTGAAAACGCTGACCAAAGGCACGGAAGTGCCTACGGCCGCAGAAATTGCCGAGAACCCCCGCGCGGCGTCTGCCCGACTCAGGGCCGTGGAGCGCATCAAGCCAAGGAGAGTCGCATGAGCACCGCCGCAGCGAAGACACTGCCCTCCGTGGTAGGCAACACGGCCAGGGCACTCCCGGCTCCAGCCGGCAAGCCCGACGTCGTCCGAAAGGCGCGTACGCCGCTTTCGATTGTGCGCAGCGCCCCCGGGAAGCGGCGCACGCCTTTTGTTGTCCTCTGCTTCGTGGTGATGGCGGCCGCCCTGCTGACGGTGCTCGTCCTTAACATTTCTGTATCCACAGCCCAGTACCGGTTGGTGCAGCTCAAATCAGAAGCAGCCACGCTGAACAAGGAAAACCAGGACCTGACACAGAAGAAGCAGAACTTCGAGGCTCCCCAGAATCTGGCTGCAAAGGCTGCAGAATTGGGAATGGTACAGTCCACCGTCAAGGGTCAGATCGATCTGAACACCATGACGGTCACCGGAAAGGCAACCCCGGCCGTGAAGGGAGACAACCCCTCGGCCGTGATCGCCCCTCCGGCCGTTGCCGGCCAGCTTGATGTGGTGCCTTCGGTGACTACCAAGGATCCGTTGGAGAACCTCAAGCCGGCAACGCCTGCAGCGCCTGCGTCCACACCGGCTGCGCCTGCTGCCAAGCCGGCAACCCCGGCGGCCGCGCCTGCGGAGCTTCACGGGGGATCCGTTCCCGCTCCCCAGCAGAAGGCACCAGGGCACTAGCCCACAAGTTCACCGACGCAAGGCCAGCAGCAAGGAATCCACGTGGCGCAAAACCCCGGCAAATCAAAAAAGACGAAGGTGCCGGCGGCGAGGAAGCGGCTCCGGGTTGGTCTTGGCATCATGCTGACACTGCTGTTGGTGGTGGGCGGGAAACTCTTCATGGTGCAAGGCCTTGATGTCGGTGGCATGGCCGAGGCCGCCCTTGCGAACCGTCTCACGCCGCAGGTACTGCCGGCCGAACGGGGCAGGATCCTGGACGCCAACGGTACCGTCCTGGCCAGCAGTGTCATCCGCTACAACATTGTTGTGGACCAGGTCTTGAACACCGCCACCGCTGAGTTCAAGCGTTACAACGAAAAAACTGAAGAAGTAGAGACTATCCCGCGCGACCAGGGTATCTCCGAACTGGCTTCGCTCCTGGGGGCCGATCCCGCCAAGGTCAGGGAGTCGCTCACCGGTGACAAGAAGTACTTCACGGTGGCCAAGGATGTGAAACCCGAGCTTGAAGACCGCATCTCCAAGCTGCATATACCCGGTGTGGCCGCCGAAGGCGTCAGTAAGCGTGTCTATCCGAACGGCAGCGTGGCCGGCGGAGTGGTGGGTTTCCTCCAGGACGGCACAACAGGCCAGGCAGGTATCGAACAAACCCAGGACCAGGTCCTCCGCGGTACCGAGGGCAAGCGTGTTTTCGAGATTGGCGCCGATGGCCTCAGGATTCCCGTAGCCACTGATGAGCTCACGCCGGCTGTGGATGGAAGCGACGTCAAGCTGACCCTCAACACGGACATCCAGTACTTCGCACAGCAAGCCATCCAAAGCCAGGTCAACAAGATGAACGCCGAGTGGGGTTCCATCATTGTGATCGACACCAAGACGGGCAACCTCATTGCCCTGGCCGACACGAATGCCCCGGACCCCAACGACCCCGGGAAAGTTGATGCCAAGGACCGGGGTGTGCGTTCCGTGACGGCCGCCTACGAGCCCGGATCCGTCGAGAAAATGATCACTGCCTCTGCCGTGATCGAGGAGGGCAAGTCCTTTCCGCTGGACCATTTCACCATCCCGCCGTCCTACACCATTGACGGCCAGACGTTCACCGATGCGTTCGAGCACGGCACCGAGGAACGCACGCTGGCCGGAATCCTGGGCTGGTCCATGAACACCGGCACCGTGATGGCGGGAAGCAGGCTGAGCAAAGAGCAGCGCTATGAATGGCTGAAGAAGTTTGGCGTTGGCGAACAAACGGATATCGGCCTTCCCGCGGAAGCGACAGGTATCCTCGCCAAGCCCGATCAGTGGGACGAACGCCAGCAATACACGGTCCTGTTCGGTCAGGGAGTTTCGCAGTCCACGCTGCAAACCGTGCGGGCCTTCCAGTCGATTGCCAACGGCGGCGTGATGTTGCAGCCCAGGCTCATCGACAGCTACATCACCCCCGAGGGTGAAGAGCAGAAGGTTCCGGCCAAGGAGTCCCGGCAGGTGGTGTCCAAGGAAACTGCACAACAAATGCGGGACATCCTGGAAAGCGCAGTGACCGAGGGCCAGATCAAGGACGCAGCCATTGACGGCTACCGCGTGGGCGCCAAGACGGGTACCTCACAGGCGCCCCGCGAAGATGGACTCGCCGGCTTTGACGGGTACACGGCCTCGATGGTGGGCATGGCGCCCATGGATGACCCCCGGTTTATCGTCGAGGTCGTCCTGCAGCGTCCCAGGGGAAATATCTACGGCATCACCAATGGTCCCGTGTTCCGTTCCGTGATGTCCCAGGTCCTCAGGACCTACAACGTGGCACCATCCACCGGCACCCCCGCGCGCCTGCCGCAGTTCGTCAAGTAAGCTTCTTGGGCGTCTGTTTCGGCCAAAGAATTTGATCCATCACTACCGGCTGGGCGCCGCTGGCCCCAAGCCGGTCGTTCCACCGAGCATCAACGGAGAACCACGTGTCAGAGCACAATGAGGCCGCTTTCCACGCCGAGACGCCGGAGACCGGCACATCCGGCTTCCGTCCGGCGTCTGTGGCTGCAGTGCCTTTGTCGTCCCTTGCAGAAGCCCTGGGTGTCGCCGTCCCGGCGGACGGCGGGACCAGGGGAGTGACGGGGATCTCGCTGAATTCCCGGGCCATTGAACCTGGTGACCTTTACATGGCCCTGCCCGGGGCTTCGCGCCATGGTGCCGACTTCGTCCCGCAGGCGGTTGAGGCCGGCGCCGTCGCCGTAGTCACGGACGACGCCGGGGCACGGCAGCTTGCATTGGCAGGCGAGCAGCCCGTGCCTGTCCTTATCGTCGACGAGCCCCGCACCGTCGTCGGGCGTTTGGCTGCCCTGATCTACCGCAGCCAGCCGGACGACAGCGGGTTCCCGACGCTGTTTGGAGTGACCGGGACCAACGGTAAAACGACCACAACGTACTTCATCAACTCCTTGCTCCGTGCCCTGGGTAAAACCCCGGGTCTTATCGGAACAATCGAGATCCTGGCCGGGGGAGATCCTATTCCCAGCCTGTTGACGACGCCGGAATCCACCGACGTCCATGCACTGCTCGCCTTGATGCGGGAACGCGGGCTGGAAGCGGCCTCCATGGAGGTGTCCTCCCACGCCGTTGCTTATCACCGCGTGGATGGCGTGATGTTCGATGTCGCAGGGTTCACGAACCTCACCCAGGACCACTTGGACCTGCACGGCAGCATGGAAGAGTACTTCCGCACCAAAGCTGAGCTGTTCACCGCAGGACGGGCACGCCAGGCAGTGGTGATGGTCGACGACGAGTGGGGCCGCAACCTGGCGCGAACAGCGGACATTCCGGTCACCACACTTACTGCAACGACAGGAGGCAGCCGTGCCGATTGGTCCGTTGCCTCAACCACCGCCCGTGGACTCGGCACCGATTTTGAACTGCGGCACACTGACGGCCGTGTCCTGCGCGTACACACGGGCTTGCCGGGTGACTTCAACGTGGCGAACGCGGCCCTGGCCACGATCATGGTCCTGTCATCAGGCATGGATGTAGAGACCCTCCAGGGCGCACTCGACGCCCACGATCCCTTTACCGTGGCCGTTCCTGGACGAATGCAGCTTATCTCCACCGCGCCGGCCTCCGTGGTGGACTTTGCCCACAATCCGGATGCCCTGGCCCGCGCGCTGCAGGCTGTCCGGTCCCGTGAAGAGGGCTCCCGCGTGATCGTGGTGTTCGGAGCTACCGGGCAGCGGGATCAAAGTAAACGTCCCACGATGGGCGCCATTGCGGCACGCTTGGCAGACATTGTCATCGTCAGCGACGACGACCCCCACGATGAGGATGCAGCAGCCATCCGATCAGAGGTCCTGGCAGGTGCCTACGCTGCCCGTGAAGCAGGGAACTTGACTTGTGAAATCATCGAATCCTCGCCGCGGGATGCCGCCATCCGACTCGCAGTGGAGTTGGCCACCCCGAAGGACACGATCCTCATCGCAGGTCGCGGCCACGAGGTGTGGCAAGAGGTCAAGGGCGTCAACCTGGCCCTTGACGACAGAGTGGAATTGCGGACCGCCTTGACATCCAGGGGATTCAGCGTTTCAACGGACCAGCGGATAGAGTCCTAAACCGAGATGATTGCACTTACTGCGGCGGAGATCGCCCACATCACCCATGGCCGTTTAACCGGAGACGGGGACATCGCGCCCACTTCCGTCGTCACTGATTCCCGGGAAGCTACACCTGGTTCGCTCTACGTGGCGAAGCCCGGCGCGCACGCAGACGGTCATGACTTCGTTGACGCTGCCTTCGAGCGGGGTGCCGTCCTGGTGCTGGCCGAACGCGAGGTCACCGACGTCGACGGCAAGCCGTATCCCGCCGTCGTTGTTGATGACGCCGTGCTCGCCATGGGAGCCCTTGCTGCCGAAGCAGTCCGCCGCATCCGCTCTGCCCGGGAACAGCGCGGCGAGGAATTTACGGTGATCGGCATTACTGGCTCCGCCGGCAAGACCACCACCAAGGACTTACTCGCCGGCGTGTTGTCCCAAGCCGGGCCCACGGTGGCTCCGCGGGGCTCGTACAACGGTGAGGTGGGCGTCCCCCTGACGGTCTTTGCTGCCGATACGGACACTCGTTTCCTCGTCATTGAGATGGGAGCCACCGGCATCGGGCACATCAAGTACCTCGTTGGGATGGTGCAGCCGGACATCGGTGTGGTGCTGGTGGTCGGCACCGCCCACGCCGGGGAATTCGGCGGTGTCGAAAACATCGCCACGGCCAAGGGCGAACTCGTTGAAGGGCTCAGTGAGCACGGCACGGCCGTCCTGAATCTGGACGATGGCCGCGTTGCCGCCATGAAGAACCGCACCAGGGCCAAAGTCCTGGGCTTTAGTGCCTCTCCAGCGACGAACGAAGACGTGGAAGCGCGCAACGTTGTGGTCAACGCCGAAGGCCACCCCGAGTTTGATCTTGTACTGCCCGACGGCGGCCCTTCCGTTCCGGTCCGAAGCCGCCTCATCGGCGGCCATCACGTGACGAACCTGCTGGCTGCTGCTGCTGCGGCATTTGCCGCGGGCATTCCGGCGGCAGACATTGCTTCCTCGCTTAGTTCGCAGTCCGCTGCCAGCCGCTGGCGCATGGAACGAACCGAACGCCCTGACGGTGTCACCATCATCAACGACGCGTACAACGCCAATCCGGAGTCGATGCGGGCTGCACTGCGCACACTCGCTGATCTTGGCCAGGGCAGGCGGACATGGGCCGTCCTTGGCGCCATGCTGGAGCTCGGCGATGATTCAATCCGCGAGCACACCGCAGTGGGAACGCAGGTGGTGCGCTTGAACATCTCCAGGCTGGTGGTGGTGGGACGCGAAGCGCGGGCCCTTTATATATCGGCCATCCAGGAAGGTTCGTGGGGGGACGAATGTTCGTTCACGGAGACTGCCGAAGAAGCTTACGAACTCCTGCAAAGGGAGCTGCGACCAGGAGACCTGGTCTTGTTCAAGTCCTCCAATGGAGTGGGGCTGAGGCATTTGGGTGATCGGATAGCATTACCCCCACGGGCCGAGTCCACCGGGGAAAGCGCGGCTGAAGATGCCGCAAGCGAAGGGAACGAGCTGCTGTGATTGCACTTTTGATCGGCGCCGGCGTCGCCCTTCTGGTGGCCCTGATAGGGACGCCCCTGTTCATCAGGTTCCTGGTGGCCAAGAGCTACGGGCAGTTCATCCGCGACGACGGCCCCACCTCGCACCACACCAAGCGCGGCACGCCCACCATGGGCGGAACCGTGGTTGTTGCTGCGGTTCTGATCAGCTACTTCGTGACCCACTTGATCATGTGGATGATGAATCCGCGGTCCGCGGGACCCTCCGCGTCCGGGCTGCTTCTGCTGTTCCTCATGGTAGGAATGGGGTTCGTTGGCTTCCTGGATGACTACATCAAGATTTCCAACAAGCGCAGTTTGGGCCTGAACGCCCGCGCCAAGCTGATTTTGCAAGCCGCCGTCGGCATCATTTTTGCCGTTCTGGTGCTGCAGTTTCCCAACGAGGACGGACTCCGTCCGGCCTCCACGCAAATTTCCCTCGTCCGCGACATCCCCTGGCTGGATCTCGCCTTTGGTGGGACCATCCTGGGCGCAATTCTTTTTGTCGTTTGGTCCAACCTCATCATCACCGCAGCTACCAACGGCGTGAACCTGACAGACGGCCTGGATGGCCTCGCGTCGGGAGCATCCATCATGGTGTTCGGCGCCTACACCATCATGGGGATCTGGCAGAACAACCAGGCATGCGGTTCGCCCCGTGAAGCCGGCAGCGGCTGTTATCAAGTGCGCGACCCCATGGACCTGGCGCTCCTGGCGGCAATCCTGAGCGCTGCTTTGGTGGGCTTCCTCTGGTGGAATACCTCACCGGCCAAGATCTTCATGGGTGACACTGGTTCCCTGGCAATCGGAGGCGCCGTTGCCGCTTTCGCGATCCTGTCCCGCACAGAACTTTTGCTGGCCTTCATCGGTGGTTTGTTCGTGCTGATCACCCTTTCCGTCATCATCCAGGTGGGTTTCTTCAAGCTGTCGGGTGGCAAACGGGTGTTCAAGATGGCCCCACTGCAACATCACTTCGAACTGAAGGGTTGGGCAGAGGTCACGGTTGTTGTCCGCTTCTGGATCCTTGCCGGGCTCTTCGTGGCAGCGGGCCTTGGAATCTTCTACGCTGAATGGGTGGTGCTGCTGTGAACGCAAACCAGGAGAGCGCGGCCTCGGCCAACGACCGCCTCGAGGATCTCACCAGCTGGGATGCTGATTGGCGTGGCTTGAGGGTGGTGGTGACCGGAATCGGCGTGTCCGGTTTTGCTGCCGCAGATACCCTCATCGAACTTGGTGCAAAAGTTGTGGTGGTGGACGCCTCGACCACGGCGAAAGCAAAGGCGCAGGCCGACACCCTGAAAATCGTTGGTGCGGTGGATGTGCTGCTGGGCGAAGAGGCCGTGAAGGTCCTTCCCCTCATCGACGGCAACAAGCCGGAGCTCATTGTGACTTCGCCGGGATGGCGCCCGGACCAAGCCCTGCTGGCCGCCGCCAAACGCAAGCACATTCCTGTGTGGGGCGACGTCGAATTGGCGTGGCGCGTCCGCGAACGGGCTGGCCGGAAGACCGCTGATTGGCTCACCATCACCGGCACCAACGGTAAGACCACCACGGTAGGGATGACAGAGTCCATGCTGCAGGCGGCCGGACTCAAAGCCATTGCCGTGGGCAACGTCGGCACGCCCATCCTTGACGCGCTCAGGGATCCCGTGGAGTACGACGCTTTTGCGGTGGAACTCTCAAGCTTCCAGTTGCATTGGAGCCATTCGTTGTCACCGGTGGCCAGCGTATGCCTGAACGTCGCCGAAGACCACGTGGACTGGCATGGCTCTTACGCGTCGTACCTTGCCGATAAAGCCAAGGTCTACGAGAACACGCAGAAGGCTGCCATTTACAACGCCGATCAAATTGAAACCGAACGCATGGTGGAGAACGCGGACGTCGTGGAAGGCTGCCGCGCGGTCGGATTTACCACGAACACCCCCGGCATCAGCATGCTGGGCGTCGTGAATGGGTTGTTGGTTGACCGCGCGTTTATCGAAGAGCGGAAAGACTCAGCCGCCGAACTCGCATCCATTTCCGATCTTGGGCCAGTGGCACCACGGCATATGGTGGCCAATGCCCTGGCCGCCGCGGCCCTCGTCCGTGCTTACGGGATTGAGCCCGCCGCCGTGAAGCAGGGCCTGGTCAACTATCTGCCCGGCGCGCATCGTATCCAGCTCGTGGCCAAAAACGACGACGTCCTGTGGATCAACGATTCAAAGGCCACCAACCCCCACGCTGCCTCGGCCGCTCTTTCTGCTTTCCACAACGTGGTGTGGATCGCAGGGGGCCTCTCAAAAGGCGTCAATTACGATGACCTCGTCAAGGAGCACGCTCCCCGCTTGAAGTCCGTGGTTCTCATCGGCACGGACACCGAGGCCCTGGAAGCATCCCTCCAGCGACACGCACCGGATGTCCCCGTGATAGCCCAGCCCAAGGGCGACACTGAAAGTGTGCAGACCGCAGACGGTAACGCCTCCTCGCCGATTTTTGGTGAGACCATCATGGCTCAGGCCGTGAGGGCAGCGGCCAGCGTGGCGGAGCCAGGTGACACCGTGCTCATGGCTCCAGCGGCTGCATCCATGGATCAGTTCTCTTCCTACGCTCACCGTGGCGACGCTTTCGTCCAGGCAGTACGCGAGCTCGTGGAAGGGCAGGCAAAGACCACCGAGGAGTAACAATGGTCAGCACGCCCACCCGCAGCCGCGGCAGGGTTTCCGGGGACCTCGGAGCCCAGGCTCCGCCGGCTGCCCGCAAGAAACCCGCCGGGCTTCGGGGCCACGTCCGCTCCTTCTGGGAAGGCCTGGAAGGCAAGAGCAAAGCGCCGAACAGCTCCACGTACTACCTCATTCTTGGATGCGCCCTTGCCCTGACCGCCATCGGTGTGATGATGGTGCTCTCTGCTTCCAGTGTGGAAGCGATCTCTGAAGGCAAGTCGCCGTACGCCGATGCCTTGAAGCAGGCGATGTTTGGCGTCGTCGGACTTGTGGCGATGTACCTGATCTCCCGGACCAACGTCAGCTGGATGAAGAGGCTGTCCTGGTGGGGACTCGGTGCCGTTGTGGTCCTGCTGATACTTGTCCAGGTTTTCGGCCGCAGCACACTGGGCAACCAGAACTGGATCGACATCGGCGGGATCAGCATCCAGCCCTCGGAAATTTCGAAGCTGGTTCTTTGTGTTTGGATAGCAGCGGTTCTGGCACGCAAGGAGAAGTACCTGCATCGCTGGATGCACGTGATCATACCGGTGGTCCCAGGGGCTGGCCTGGTCCTTGGGCTGATCCTGGTGGGCAATGACCTGGGCACCGCGATCGTCGTCATGGCCATTGTGGCTGCAGGGTTGTACTTTGCCGGGGTTCCCACCAAGATGCTGGCAATTGCGGGCGTCGCGGGAGCCATTGGCGCTACAGCCATGACAATCATCAGTCCCAACCGGATCTGCCGGGTGACGGCTTGGCTGGGCATGGCAGGGGATTCCTGTACGGCAGATTCCGACTTCACCTACCAGTCCACCAATGGCATGTATGGATTGGCGCAGGGCAGTTGGACAGGACTTGGGCTGGGGCAGAGCCGGCAAAAGTACAACTGGCTTCCTGAGGCCCACAATGACTTCATCTTTGCCATCATCGGCGAGGAACTCGGACTGGTGGGCACCCTTGTGGTCCTGGTGTTGTTCGCCATCCTTGGCATCGCCATTTTCCGTGTCGTTGTCCGGCAGACAGATCCGTTCCAGCGCACGCTCGCCGGTGGCATCATGGTGTGGCTCCTGGGACAGGCAAGCATGAACATGGCAGTAGTGACCCAGCTGCTTCCAGTGATCGGTGTCCCGCTGCCTTTCATTTCGGCAGGTGGCTCGGCCTTGGTGATGTCGCTGTGCGGCGTGGGCGTAGTGTTGTCCTTGGCCCGCGGACAGTTGCCACCACAACAGCGTCCCCGGCTCTTGCCGCGTCGTTTGTCCAAGACCGCACGAAAGCGTAAATAGCACTTCATGACTTCAGATTCCCCCCACGCGCCCAAGCCGTTGTCCGTCGTGCTTGCAGGCGGTGGTACGGCCGGCCATGTCAGTCCGTTGCTGGCCATCGCGGACGCAATCAAGGAAAAGCGTCCGGAAGCTGCCATCCTGGCTGTCGGCACGCCGTCGGGCCTGGAAACCAGGCTTGTCCCGGCGGCCGGGTACCAGCTCGCCACTATTGACCGGGTCCCGTTGCCACGAAAACCGTCTCTTGATCTCTTGAAGCTTCCGGGGCGCTTGCGGGGAGCCGTCAAGCAGGCGGAACGAATCCTGGATGACGCCCAGGCCGATGTCCTGGTGGGTGTGGGCGGCTACGTTTGCACTCCCATGTACCTGGCAGCCCGCAGGCGCGGAACACCTATCGTGATCCACGAGGCCAACATGAAAGCGGGGCTGGCGAACCGCGTGGGTGCACGGTTCAGCCGCCATGTTGCCGTGGCGTTTGCCGGTACGCGCCTTCGCGGCGCCCGGCACGTGGGAATGCCCATGCGCCGCGCCATCTCAGGACTGGACCGCTCCGAGGCAGCGCCTGCTGCCAAGGCTTCGCTGGGCCTCAATCCGGACCGTCCGGCCTTGATCGTGACTGGCGGGTCCTCCGGAGCACTGAGCATCAACCGTGCTGTGGCTGCTGCCTTGCCCGCGCTGGCAGCTGCGGGGATCCAGACACTGCACATCACCGGTACCGGCAAGGCTGTTCTGGATAACGACGGCGGACTCCTCACCGCTGATGGCTACCGGCAGGTGGAGTACGTGGATGGAATGGAGAATGTCTACGCTGCTGCAGACATCCTGCTCGCCCGTGCCGGGGCCGCAACTGTCAGCGAAGTGGCAGCAGTAGGCGTTCCTGCAGTGTTCGTGCCCTTGCCTATCGGTAACGGTGAGCAAGCGCTTAACGCAGCTGCCCTGGTGCAGGCCGGCGGAGCGCTGATGGTCCAGGACAAAGAATTCACCCCGGAATGGCTCAAAGAAGAACTCATTCCACTTGTGTCGGACCGTGGCAGGCTGGATGAAATGGCCCGCAGGTCCGAGGCCCTTGGCATCAGAAACGCCGATCAGCGCATGGCTGATCTTGTCTTGGAAGCGGTATCCGCATGACGCACGCGATTGCACCACTTGAGTCCCTTGGACGAGTACATTTCATCGGCATCGGCGGCGTGGGAATGTCAGCCATCGCCCGGATCATGGTGGCGCGCGGTGTTCCCGTGAGTGGTACGGACGCCAAGGACCTTCCAGTCATGCATGACCTGGCCGCAGCAGGTGCCCGTATTGCCGTGGGATACGACTCCGGCAATCTGGGCGACGCCCAAACTGTTGTTGCCGGCTCCGCAATCCGTGCTGACAATCCTGAGTTGTCTGCGGCACGTCAGGCCGGTTTGCCCGTCCTGCATCGTTCCGAGGCATTGGCTGCGACCATGGACGGCCACAGGGTGGTCACCATCGCCGGTACGCACGGCAAATCCACCACCACCTCCATGGTTGCGGTCCTGCTCAAGGAAGCAGGACTGGATCCGTCGTTCGCCATTGGCGCGAACGTCCCGGCACTGGGAGTCAACGCGGCTCATGGATCCTCGGACATCTTCGTGGCTGAAGCGGACGAGTCCGATGGCTCGTTCCTCAACTACCGTCCCCTGATCGCCGTCGTCACCAATGTGGAGGCGGACCATCTGGACCACTACGGAACCGCTGAAGCTGTTTACGCCTCCTTTGACAACTTCGCGGCGCTCCTGCCGCCCCACGGAGTCCTTCTGGCATGTGCGGACGACACGGGCGCCCGCGCGTTGGCGGAGCGGACAGCCGCCAAGGGAACCACGCGTGTGCTTACGTATGGGACAAGTCACGACGCCGATATCCGCCTTCACGATGGCGGCCCGGGTGATGTCTCGGTAGCGGTGGATGGAGCCAGGTACACCTTGGACCTGCAGGTCCCGGGAAGGCACAACGCGCTCAATGCCGCTGCGGCGTTCGCCGTCGCCTTGGAGCTTGGTGTAGCGCCCGGGATGGCGGCTACTGCACTGGGACACTTCACCGGTGCGTCCCGGCGCTTTGAACTCAAAGGGCAGGGAAGGGGCGTGCGCGTATACGACGACTACGCCCACCACCCAACCGAAGTGCGGGCAGCCCTGTCCGCCGCCCGCTCTGTGGCTGGCGGCAACAAAGTCCACGTTCTCTTCCAACCGCATTTGTTTTCACGGACCCGGGAATTCGCTGCGGAGTTTGCATCGGCGCTGGACGCCGCGGACACGGCGCTGGTCCTTGACATCTACCCTGCCCGTGAAGACCCCATCCCCGGTGTCACTAGTTCGTTGATTGCTGACCGACTGTCCCAGGGGCGGCTGGTCTCTGGTGACGAAGCTGTGGAAGCTGTTGTGGCGGCCGCTGGTGAGGGGGACATTGTGCTGACCGTGGGAGCCGGCGATGTCACCGCTTATGGCCCGGTGATTGTGGAGGCGTTGGGTGGCTAGCACCCGCAAGCCAACCTTCAAGCCCGGGGCAGATTCCAGCCGGGAGAATAAGAGCCGTCCGGCCGGCGGTTCCAGGGAAATCGTCATCAGCGCCCAACGGTCAGTAGAGGCTTCGCCAAAAAACAGCGCCGACAATGTCATTGCTTTTCCCGAGCCGAAGGGCAAACGCAAACGCAGGCTCCTGCTGTGGACGCTCTCCATCGTTACGGCTTTCGTCACGGTGCTAATAGCGGGTGCCATCTATTCGCCCGTGCTCGCGGTCCGGGCCATCACTGTGGATGGCACCAAGCTGCTGACGCCCGAGGCTGTGCAGAAGGCTTTGTCGGGTGTGGAGGGCAAGCCGCTGCCGCAGGTGAGCGAGCAGGAAGTCAATGAGCTCCTGAAGCCCCTGATCCAGGTGCGTTCGGCAACTGTGGAGGCAAGGCCGCCGTCGGAATTGCTGGTGCACGTCAATGAGCGCGTACCGGTGGCCCTGTTGAAGCAAGGCGACTCGTTTGTGATGGTGGATGTGGATGGGGTTCAGCTGGGAGCCACGCAGGATCAGTCTGCGGTGGCGCTGCCCCTGATCGACGCTGGAGCAGGTGCCACCAACACTGGGTTGTTTAAAGCGATTGCTGCTGTCCTGAACACTTTGCCGGCCGATGTGCTCGCCAGGATGTCCACCGCGTCTGCTGCGTCGGCTGATGCCGTTGAGCTAAAACTGGTGGACGGAAAGACGGTAGTGTGGGGCAATGCCGAGGACAAGGAACTGAAGGCGAAGGCACTTGAGGCACTGCTGAAGATGCCGCCGGATCCCAAAGTTCCCGTGAACGTCTACGACGTCAGTGTGCCCCGGCATCCATTCACCAAATAAAGAGCATTGAGCACGTAACCTGCGGGCCTCGGTGACCTTATTTCGCGACAATCAAGCGACACGCGCAAGCGGTCATTGCATGTGCGAAGCGGAGGAAATACCGTCGCAGTAGAGTTACTTGACATAACTATAACCTTCAACTAGAGGGTTAAGGTCCAAGTATTCAAGTTGGACTCGATCAGTTTCGCTATAGGACACAAGCAAGGGGCACGAAACGTGGCAGCACCGCAGAATTACTTGGCCGTCATCAAGGTCGTCGGCATCGGCGGCGGTGGCGTGAACGCAGTCAACCGCATGATCGAGGTCGGCCTCCGGGGCGTCGAGTTCATTGCCATCAACACTGACGCGCAAGCGCTCCTCATGAGCGATGCCGACGTCAAGCTCGACGTCGGTCGTGAGCTCACGCGCGGCCTTGGCGCCGGAGCCAATCCCGAGGTCGGCAAGCAGGCCGCTGAAGACCACGCTGACGAGATCGAAGAAGTTCTCCGCGGCGCTGACATGGTCTTCGTGACGGCCGGCGAAGGTGGTGGCACCGGCACTGGTGGAGCCCCTGTAGTCGCGCGCATCGCCCGCTCCCTGGGTGCGCTGACCATTGGCGTGGTGACCCGCCCCTTCACTTTCGAGGGCCGCCGTCGTGCAGGCTCCGCCGAAGCCGGTATCGATGCCCTGCGTGACGAAGTCGACACCCTGATCGTCATCCCCAACGACCGCCTCCTGTCCATCAGCGATCGCAACGTCTCCGTCCTGGACGCTTTCCGCTCAGCTGACCAGGTCCTGCTTTCCGGTGTCCAGGGCATTACGGACCTCATCACCACCCCGGGCCTCATCAACCTCGACTTCGCCGACGTCAAATCCGTCATGCAGGGTGCCGGCTCTGCGCTCATGGGTATCGGATCCGCCCGTGGCGAAGACCGCGCAGTGAAGGCTGCCGAGCTGGCCATCGCTTCGCCACTCCTGGAAGCCTCCATCGACGGCGCGCATGGCGTGCTGTTGTCCATCCAGGGTGGTTCAGACCTCGGCCTGTTCGAAATCAATGAGGCAGCCCGCCTCGTGCAGGAAGTGGCGCACCCGGAAGCGAACATCATCTTCGGTGCGGTCATCGACGACGCCCTCGGCGACGAAGCCCGTGTCACCGTCATCGCCGCCGGATTCGACGACGTCAAGGCAACCTCTCCGTCCATGGACCAGTCGCGTCCCGCGCAGAACCCCGTGCCTGCCGAGCGTCCTGCTGCGCCAAGCACGGCTCCTTCCAGCGCAAACGCGCCGCAGCATGCAACTGCGGGCATCGGCGCCGCAGGCCTGAGCAACTGGGGCCAGCAGCGTCCGTCGGCTCTCCCCGCGGACTCCGGCTTCGACGTCGACCTTCCGGCCGTTGTGGAGCCGGACCTGTCCGGCAGCCGCTCGGATGACCTCGACGTTCCCGATTTCCTGAAGTAAGCGGGCTTCGAGAGTCAATATCCCGTGTTTTGGTGGCGCAATGAAGTTCAGCCCGGCGTTTCTGTTGCTTTCACGGACACAGGCGCCGGGAACCTGGCCCTCCACGTGGGGGACAACCCCGGGGATGTGACTGCGCGTCGTGCCCGATTGGACGATGCTGCAGACCTGGGTAACCGTAGCTTTCAGTACATGGACCAGGTCCATGGCAATGAGGTCGCGCTTATTTCGAGCTACGGTCCCGGTCCCACTGCGGATGCAATGGTCTCAATGTCTTCGGGTAGCCAGGCTCCCCAGCCATTGTCCGTCATGGTGGCTGATTGTGTTCCTGTGGTCCTCGTTGGAGATGCAGGCGATAGGGGTCCCCTCATCGCTGTCGCGCATGCAGGACGGCCAGGCGTAGCCTCCGCCGTTGTCCCGGCAACCGTCCACGAGATGCGCAGGCTCGGTGCCCTGAACATCAGTGCCTGGCTGGGGCCCTCTATTTGCGGCTCCTGCTATGAGGTTCCCGAGCAGCTTCGCGAAGAAGTTGCCGCCGTGGCACCTGCCGCCTGGTCGAGTACATCGTGGGGAACGCCGGCCTTGGATCTTCCCGCCGGTGTTCGCGCCCAGTTGGCCGAAGGCGGTGTCACCGTTGAATATTCAGGGGAGTGCACCCTGGAGAATGACTCCCTTTTTTCCTACCGGCGGGATTCCCGTACGGGTCGATTCGCAGGTTTGGTGTGGACGCATGACTAGCCACGTACACGACGACGCCCAGTCCGGCGTTGCAGCTTCGGATGCCCGCACCGCTGAACTTGCCCGGCGGCTCGAGGTCGTTCGGACACGGATTTCGGCGGCGACGGCTGCGGCGGGACGTGTAGATCGGCCCGGGCTGATCGTCGTGACCAAGTTCCACCCGGCAGCTGATGTCCGGCGACTGTCCACGCTGGGCGTCCGGGATTTCGGCGAGAACCGGGACCAGGAGGCTGCAGGCAAAAGCGCGGAACTCACCGACCTGGACGTCCGATGGCACTTCATTGGCCAGTTGCAGAGCAAAAAAGCGAAATCAGTGGCCAAATACGCCTACTCGGTGCAGTCAGTAGATCGTCCCCAGGTGATCGAGGCACTTGAAAAGGCAGTCGCCCGTGAACAGGACGTCACGGGGCGGAATGACCTTGAGTGCTACATCCAGGTCAGTTTGGATGACGACGCCGGGGCGCACCGTGGTGGGGCCCGGCCCTCAGAGGTGGAATCCCTGGCGGCAATGATCGCTTCCGCTCAAGGACTGAGGCTCGCCGGGGTGATGGCTGTGGCCCCGCTGGGTGCCGATCCCGAAGCGGCCTTTGAACGACTTTCGGTTGTTTCCGCGGAACTCCGGGCCAATCATCCGGCTGCTTCAGGGATATCAGCGGGGATGAGCCAGGACCTTGAGGCCGCTATCAGGTTTGGGGCGACACACCTGAGAATTGGCTCCGATATTCTCGGTTCGCGTCCGGCCGTGGGGTAGCGTCAAAGTATTGGAATGACGGGCCGGGGTTCCAATATGTCAAGTCATGGCGGCCCGCCTACTGCAGAAACGATAGGAGTGCACCATGGCTGGCGCTCTGCGCAAGACAATGATCTATCTTGGGCTCGCCGACGGCGATGAACACTACGAATCTGAGCAGGCCGTCGCGCACCACGACGAAGAACGCCCCCAGGCACAGGACCGGGAAGAGCGCCGAGCGCCTGCACCGGTCCGGGAAGTTGTCCGTGAAATGCCCACTGTTGACGCCGAAGAGGAATACCGCGCACCCGTGACACCCATTAAGCGTGCGGCGTCGAGCCGCGAAGATGCCTCGGGTTTGAGGCAGATCACCACAGTTCATCCGCGTTCCTATAACGACGCCAAGATTATCGGCGAGAGCTTCCGGGATGGCATTCCCGTGATCATGAACGTCACCGATATGGGCGAGGCAGATGCCAAGCGTCTGGTGGATTTCTCGGCCGGTTTGGTCTTTGGCCTCCATGGCAGCATCGAGAGGGTGACCAATAAGGTCTTCCTGTTGTCGCCGTCGTATGTTGAAGTCATCGGGGACGACAAGAAGGCCAGCGAAACGCAGGCCAGCTTCTTTAACCAGAGCTAAGAACGATCGCTACGAGGATGCCAGGCGGGTCAACCTGCCTGGCATCTGTGTTGCAATAGTAAGGACCGATCGGCGTTTCAACAGCAGGGACTGATCGGCATTCCGGAACAAGTGGGAGATCTGAGCTAACTCGTGGGCATTGTTTTCGGCCTTATCTATATTGTGTTGTTGCTGTTTTTCATTGCCCTCATCATCAGGCTGATCTTCGAATGGGTTCAGATGTTCGCCCGTCAATGGCGGCCCCGCGGTGTGGCATTGGTAACAGCCCATGTTGTCTACTCTGTGACAGACCCGCCACTGAGGAGGCTTCGCAGGTTGATACCGCCACTGCAACTGGGTGGAATCTCCTTGGACCTGGGCTTCCTGATCCTGATTATCGCCGTGAGCATTGCCATGGCGGTGAGCAGCAGCCTGGCGTAGCTGCGCAGTGATGCTGTACCGCGGAACCGGGGGCTCGCAAGGGTCCGAGGGCCGCAAATTCTCCAATTCAACACGATGGTGTTGAATTGGAGGAACCAGATGATATTTAGGTACCGTAGTTTTGAACGGCCGGAAGGCCTACTGACTAACTAGACCAACGAGGTGACCAGATGGCTTTGACGCCAGAAGACGTTGTCAACAAGCGCTTTCAGCCGACCAAGTTCCGCGAAGGCTACGACCAGGACGAGGTAGATGACTTCCTCGACGAGATCGTGGTTGAACTGCGCCGCCTGAACCAGGAGAACGACGAACTTCGCAAGAAGCTCGGCGAAGCTGGCTCGGCTGTGCCCGCGGCAACTGCTGCGGCTCCGGTCGTCGAGAAGGTTCCGGCCCCGGTCAAGGTGGACAAGGAAGCCGAGGCCAAGGCGGAAGCCGAAGCGAAGGCTGCTGAGGCTGCCAAGAAGAAGGAAGCCGAGCAGGCCGCTGCGGCTGCTGCCGCCAAGGCACCGGCTCCCAGCAACGGTGTTACGCCTACCGCTGAGTCCGCTGCAGGCCTGTTGGCCATGGCGCAGCAGATGCACGACAAACACGTTGCCGACGGTGCACAGCAGAAGGAAAAGATTATCGCTGAGGCGCAGATCGAGGCTTCCAGCCTCGTCAACGACGCCCAGGAGAAGTCCCGTAAGATCCTTGGCGCCCTTGAGCAGCAGCGTTCGGTCCTGGAGCGCAAGGTTGAGCAGCTCCGTGGTTTCGAACGTGACTACCGCTCGCGCCTGAAGGCCTACATCGAGGGCCAGCTGCGCGACCTCGACGCCCGTGGTTCCGTCGCTGCCCCTGAGGTCGGCGAAGCAACCGCTGACGTTTAGCAAGTATTCTGAAAGCCGGTGGCTGGGGTCTCCTCTGCCACCGGCTTTTGCTGTTAACACCCTGCCAGCAGCCCCAACGCTCCACGAACGAAAGCACTATGACCGACGACCTCACCGACGACGCATCGCGGCCGGAACTTCCCGTCCGAAAATGGCGTCCTGCAATGCTGTGGCTTTTTGCCGGTTTTGCAGTTTTTGCCTATGCCTTTGATCAGCTCACCAAGCTCTGGGTGACCAGCACCATGACAGAAGGTGAGCGCATTCCAGTGCTGCCACCACTGCTGCACTGGTACTACATCCGGAATTCAGGGGCAGCTTTTTCCATCGGTGAGAACGTCACGTGGATCTTCACGATCGTCATGGCCGGGGTTTCTGTTGCCATCCTTTTGCAGTTGCGACGGCTCGGCTCTGCCTGGTGGGCATTGTCACTTGGGCTGCTGCTCGGCGGTGCATTGGGCAACCTGACCGATCGGTTGTTCCGTGAACCGTCCTTTGCCATGGGCCATGTAGTTGATTTCATCCAGGTACCGAACTTTGCGATCTTCAACATCGCCGACTCAGCTGTGGTGTCCGGCGTTGTCATCATTTGCCTGCTGACCCTGCGCGGGGTGGGCATGGATGGCACCCGGCAAGTGGCAGCACCGAAGTCCGCGAAGCCAGCCAAGCCGGCTCCAGGCTCCAGCGAGGAGACCGTCGGTGAGTGAGTCGGTTGTGGTACCTGAGGACCTTGCAGGAGCGCGGGCTGACGCCGGGCTTGCACGGTTGCTGGACATTTCCCGTTCTGCTGCGGCGCTGCTGATTGCCGAAGGCAACGTCACCAGCGGCGGTGCGGCCCTCGGCAAATCAGCAAAGCTCATTGCGGGCGCGGTGCTGGACGTCACGGTTCCCGAGCGGCCGGATCCCTTGGAAGTCGTGGAGGAAGTTGTGGAAGGCCTGAAGATCCTGTTGGATGACGAGGAATTCGTTGTCATCGATAAACCAGTGGGAGTGGCGGCGCATCCATCGCCTGGCTGGGTGGGACCCACGGTGGTCGGCGGCCTGGCTGGAGCCGGCTACCGGATTTCGACGTCGGGAGCACCCGAGCGTGCGGGCATTGTCCACAGGCTCGACGTCGGCACTTCCGGCGTGATGGTGGTGGCCAAGACGGAGCATGCCTACACGGTCCTGAAAAGGGCTTTCAAGGAGCGCACGGTGGACAAGGTCTACCATGCGGTTGTCCAAGGACTTCCGGACCCACTCGAGGGCACTATTGATGCCCCGATCGGCCGCCACCCCGGCCACGACTGGCGCTTTGCGGTGATCGAAGACGGCCGGCCTTCAGTGACCCACTACGAGGTCTTGGAAGCCTTTGGTAAAGCTACGTTGGTGGAGGTGCACCTGGAAACGGGTCGGACGCACCAGATCAGGGTCCACTTCTCTGCATTGCGGCACCCTTGCGCCGGCGATCTCACCTACGGTGCTGATCCCCGTCTCGCAGCAAACCTGGGACTGACCCGGCAGTGGCTTCATGCACGGCAACTGGGCTTCACACACCCGCGGACCGGCGAGTGGGTGGAAGTCACCAGCGACTACCCAGCGGACCTTCAGTACGCCTTGGACCTGCTGGCCACGGGCTCAGCGTAGGCAACCCTTACGGGCCGGCCCGGTCCAAGGGTTCCGCATTTTGTCGGGGGCAGGACGGTAGACTGTCGTGGTGACTTCCAGCAATGATTCGTTCGTCCACCTGCACACCCACACCGAATACTCCATGCTGGATGGAGCGGCCCGGCTCGGTGAGCTGTTCGATGAAACCGAACGCCTGGGGATGCCCGCGCTGGCCACCACTGATCACGGCTACCTCTTTGGTGCCTTCGATTTTTGGCGCAAGGCCACCGACAAGGGCATCAAGCCGATCATCGGCGTAGAAGCCTACGTAACCCCTGGTACGGCCCGGGGTGACAAGGAACGTGTCCGCTGGGGAGATGAGAGTCAGCGCAAGGACGACGTCTCAGGTGGTGGTTCCTACACCCACATGACGCTCCTGAGCTACAACAACGTGGGCATGCGGAACCTGTTCCGGGCTTCGTCCATTGCTTCATTGGATTCCGTCTTTGGCAAGTGGCCCCGCCTGGACCGGGAATTGCTCAATACGTACTCCGAGGGGCTCATTGCCACCACCGGCTGCCCGTCCGGTGAAGTCCAGACCCGCCTTCGGCTTGGCCAGTACCGTGAAGCGCTGGAGGCCGCGGCAGAGTTCAGGGACATCTTTGGCGCGGAGAACTATTTCTGCGAGCTGATGGACCATGGCCTGGACATTGAACGCCGCGTCACTGGGGACCTCCTGCGCCTGGCCAAGGACCTGAATCTTCCCCTGGTAGCCACGAACGACCTCCACTACACGCACGAGCACGATGCCAAGGCGCACGAGGCACTGCTGGCCATTCAGTCCGGTTCCACGCTCCTTGAGCCCACGTACGATAATGGCGGATCCAGGTTTGCCTTCTCCGGCAGCGGCTACTACCTGAAATCCCCGCAGGAAATGCGTGAGCTTTTCCGTGATCACCCGGATGCCTGCGATAACACGCTGCTCATTGCAGAGCGCTGTGAGGTGTCCTTCAACACCGACGCCAACTACATGCCGCGCTTCCCTTGTCCTCCCGGTGAGGACGAAACCTCCTGGCTGGTCAAGGAAGTGGACAAGGGGCTGGCCTACCGCTATCCGCAGGGCGTGCCGGACAAGGTGCGCAAGCAGGCTGACTACGAACTCGGCGTCATCACTTCCATGGGCTTCCCAGGGTACTTCCTGGTGGTCGCCGACTTCATTAACTGGGCCAAGAACAACGGGATCCGCGTTGGTCCGGGGCGTGGTTCCGGTGCAGGCTCCATGGTGGCCTACGCCATGCGTATTACTGACCTTGATCCGCTCCAGCACGGCCTGATCTTCGAACGCTTCCTCAACCCGGACCGTGTCTCGATGCCCGACTTCGATGTCGACTTCGATGATCGCCGCCGCTCCGAGGTGATTGACTATGTCACCAGGAAGTACGGCGACGAGCGCGTGGCGATGATCGTCACGTATGGAACCATCAAAACCAAGCAGGCGCTCAAGGACTCCTCCCGTGTGCTTGGCTACCCGTTCAGCATGGGCGAGCAGCTGACCAAGGCCCTTCCGCCCGCCGTGATGGCCAAGGACATTCCCTTGGCCGATATTCAGAACCCGGAATCCAAGCGCTACAGCGAAGCTGGAGATTTCCGCCAGCTGATCGCCACCGATCCCGAGGCCGCCAAAGTCTTTGAGACTGCGCTGGGTATTGAGGGACTGAAGCGCCAGTGGGGTGTTCACGCGGCCGGCGTCATCATGTCCTCCGATCCCATCATTGATGTCATTCCTGTCATGCGCCGTTTCCAGGACGGCCAGGTCATCACCCAGTTCGATTACCCGACGTCCGAAGGCCTCGGCCTGATCAAGATGGACTTCCTGGGCCTCCGAAACCTGACGATCATTTCGGATGCCCTGGAAAACATCAAGATGAACCGCGGCGTTGACCTGGACCTGGAAAACCTGGAACTCGACGACGCTGCGTCCTACGAGCTCCTGGCGCGCGGTGACACCCTGGGTGTGTTCCAGCTCGATGGTGGACCCATGCGGTCACTCCTCAAGCTCATGAAGCCTGACAACTTTGAAGACATCTCGGCCGTCCTGGCGCTATATCGCCCTGGACCCATGGGCGCCAACGCCCACACCGACTACGCCCTGCGCAAAAACGGGATACAGGAAGTAATTCCGATCCACCCGGAGTTGGAAGAACCGCTCAAGGAAATCCTGGGCGGGACATTCGGCCTGATCGTGTACCAGGAACAGGTTATGGCGGTGGCGCAGAAGCTTGCCGGCTACTCGTTGGGCCAAGCGGACATCCTGCGCCGTGCCATGGGCAAGAAGAAGAAGTCGGAGCTGGACAAGCAGTTCGCCGGCTTCTCCCAAGGCATGCAGGACAACGGCTACTCCATGGCCGCCGTCAAGACGCTCTGGGACATTCTGCTTCCGTTCTCCGACTACGCTTTCAACAAAGCGCACTCGGCCGCTTACGGGGTCATTTCTTACTGGACTGCCTACTTGAAGGCGCACTATGCGCCCGAGTACATGGCTGCCCTGCTCACGTCCGTCGGTGATGACAAGGACAAGTCCGCTATCTACCTCAACGAGTGCCGCCGGATGGGCATCACCGTTCTTCCGCCGGATGTCAATGAATCCTCGTTGAACTTCACTCCTGTGGGAACGGACATCCGCTTCGGCATGGGGGCCATCCGAAACGTCGGCGTGAACGTGGTGGAAGCCATGGTCTCTGCGCGGACCACGGAAGGCAGCTACACATCCTTCAAGGACTTCCTGATGAAGGTCCCTGCAGTTGTCTGCAACAAGCGCACCATCGAATCCTTGATCAAGGCTGGTGCCTTCGACTCACTGGGACACCATCGCCGTGCTTTGGCCATGATCCACGAAGAGGCCATCGACTCCGTCATCACCCTCAAGCGCAACGAGGCAATCGGCCAGTTCGATCTCTTCGCCGGCTTCGAGGATCAGGAACCTGAGGCTTCGCTGACCACAGAAATTCCGGACCTCCCGGAATGGGAGAAGAAGGACAAGCTGTCCTTCGAGCGCGACATGCTGGGTCTCTATGTTTCGGACCACCCCTTGCAGGGCTTGGAAGGCGTCCTCAGCCAGCATGCGGAGCAGTCCATTACGTCGATCATCGCCGAGGACGGACCGCACGACGGCGCGATAGTCACCATCGCGGGCATGATCACCTCGTTGAGCCGCAGGATTGCCAAGGCCAGTGGCAACGCCTACGCCCGCGCGGAAATTGAAGACCTGGGCGGCTCCATGGAGGTCATGTTCTTCGGCCAGGTGTACGGGCCCATCGCCTCCGTTCTGGCTGAAGACCTGATCGTGGTGGTCAAGGGTCGCCTGCAGCGCAGGGACGATGGAGCCGTGACGCTGAACTGCATGGAACTATCGGTACCGGATCTCAGTGAGAGCGTGAACGGGCCGGTGGTGATCACCATTCCAACGTTCAAGGCCACCGAGGCAGTGGTTACTGACCTCCGGGATGTGCTGCGGACACATCGGGGCAACTCCGAGGTCCGGCTCAAGCTCATGGGGGACACCAAAGTTGAGGTCATGGGGCTTCCGGTGCACATGCGGGTCAACCCCAGCCCATCGCTCTTTGGCGACCTGAAAGTCCTGTTGGGTCCGGCCTGCCTGGATAATTAGCGCACTGGAAGGCCGGAATCCTGGAGAAGGCTAGATTTCGTAGTCCAGCGGCCTCGGCTGGCTGTAGCCGCCACCGTGATAGAGCAGGGGAGCGCCGTCGTCGCCCACCTGGCCATCCACGACCTCCACGACCACCACAGCGTTGTTTTCAAACGACAACCGCATTTGGATCTTTCCCACCAGCCAACCTGCGACGTCCTTGAGGATGGGGACATCGTACGGACCTGGCTCCCAGTGGTCTCCTTCGAAACGGTCCCGCGTCTTGGCGAAGCGATCTGCCAGCGCCTGGTTCTCCAGTCCGAGCATGTGCACGCCAATGTAGTTGGCATTGGCGATGGCGGGCCAGGAACTTGAGCTTCGGGCCATGTTGAAGGTGAAACGTGGCGGTTCGGCGGACAAGGATGCAACGGAAGTGGCAGTGAAGCCGAAGGGCTTGCCATTCAGGTTGGCTGTGATGATGGCCACCCCGGCGGCATGGCGGCGAAACATTTCCCTGAACGTCTTTTCGAAGCCGGATAGTTCGCTTGCCACGTTGATGAATCTCCTGGAACTGGGGTCGGGGGCGTCTTCCTCTCAGGGTATTCCTCCCTGTGCCCCACTTCTCCATTTTAATGAGCACACGTGAACCTTTGTTAATGTGAGTTCCATGACTGAGCCCACTGTGCACGTTCCCGCGGAAGTCCAGCCCGACGCCGCAACTCGCTGGCGTTCGCGGGACGCCCTGTGGCTTGTCCTGCCTGCGGCGGCGGGGGTAGTCATAGGCATTCTTTGGTGGATCCTGGCGCCGGGCGGGGGAAACCTGGTATCGGGCAACCCCGAACTGGCAAATCCTGCAAACCCTGATTCGTGGTTGCCGCGCGACTTGGTCCTTGCCGGGCTGATGTTGGTGGCAGGGTGTGTCACCGGTCTCATGCTCGACGGAAAGCTCCAGGGGACTGGGATCGGCAGGCGGTTGGCGTTGGCGCTGGCAGGGGGCGCGGCCGGCGCAGCGGTTGCCTGGGTGGTGGGCTTGCTTGCAGCGCAGCTATGGGGTCCCGCTCCGGACCCTTCCCTGGGTGCGGACTACGGTTTCACCCTTCGCTCCTACGCTGTCCTCGTCTTGTGGCCCGGCGCTATCGCCTTCGTGACGTTCGTACTTGCGCTGTTCGGGGTTCTTTCCAGGAAGCCCGTAAAATAGCCGGGTGACCACTTCTTCGGATACCTCCGCCCCTGCCGCTGCGTCCTTGAATTTCCGCAGTATCGATTTCCGCGGCCGCCACCTCTCGCTGGCTGAGCTGCGCGCTGCGGTACCCAGGGCGAAGCATCAGACGGTGGCAGATGCGGAGCAGAGGGTGCTGGACATTATGGGAGCCGTCCGCAGCCGCGGTTTTGCCGCTCTGACTGAACTTGCAAGGAACTTCGACGGCGTTGAACAGTCCCACCCGCGCGTACCGGCGGAGGCACTGGCCAAGGCCCTGGCTGACATTGATCCCACTGTCCGCGCCGCGCTGGAAGAGTCGATCAGCCGGGCCAGGCAGTTCGCCGATCAGCAGCGTCCAGCCAATGTTGACGTCGCTTTGGCTGATGGCGCGGTTGTCAGCCAGAACTGGATTCCCGTGGGGCGTGTTGGGCTGTATGTCCCGGGTGGCCTCGCGCCCCTGGCCTCCTCCGTGATCATGAACGTTGTTCCGGCCGTTGCTGCAGGTGTCGAATCCATCGCCCTGGCTTCGCCGCCTCAAAAGGACTTCGGCGGCCTCCCGCACCCAACCATCCTGGCGGCGGCAGCGCTGCTGGGAATCGATGAGGTCTACGCAATTGGCGGTGCCCAGGCAATCATTTCGTTTGCCTACGGCATCCCCGGTTCGGAGGGAGTACCTCCTATTGAGCCTGTGGATCTCGTCACGGGGCCTGGCAATATCTTCGTCGCCACTGCCAAGAGGCTGGTGAAGGGAGTCGTTGGCATCGATTCCGAGGCAGGAACTACCGAGATCGCTATCCTGGCCGATGCCACTGCCCAGCCCGCGCTGGTGGCTGCGGATCTCATCAGCCAGGCCGAGCACGATCCCAAGGCCGCCTCTGTCCTGGTGACGGACTCCGCTGACTTGGCGGACGCCGTCGTGGGTGAATTGGCACGCCAAGCAGCCGCCACGAAGCACAGCGCACGCGTCCTTGAGGCACTCTCGGGTCCGCAATCGGGTGTAGTGCTGGTGGATGACCTGGAACAGGGGATTGCGGTGTGCAATGCCTACGCCGCTGAGCACCTTGAGATCATGACGGCGGACGCACCGGCGGTGGCGGCGCGGATCCGCAACGCAGGCGCCATTTTCGTGGGGGACTACAGTCCCGTGAGCCTTGGCGATTATTGTGCAGGGTCCAATCACGTGCTTCCCACCAGCGGTACCGCTGCCTTCTCCTCGGGGCTGAACGTCACCACCTTCCTGCGCGCAGTGCAGGTCATCAATTACAACCGTGCGGCTCTGGAGCAGGTGAGTGGCCACATCGTGAGTTTGGCTGGGGCCGAGGATCTTCCAGGCCATGGGGATGCGGTCAGGATCCGCTTCAGCGGGCGAAGCTGACATCGAAACCACCACACGCTGAACGGGACCTGACCACAACATATACGGGTCAACACCACTACATGTAGTAATTACAAGCTTGTCATTACAGTGTCATGGAACGTAAACTGGTGCCGGAAGAGAATCTTCCGGCACCTTTGCGTTTTCGGCACCCTGCCGGAAGAACGCGGGCCGGAGCTGATCAGGGGAGGCCCAGCGTGTACTGTCCGTTCTGCCGGAATCCTGACTCGCGCGTCGTTGACAGCCGCATGGCCGACGACGGAACTTCCATCCGGCGCCGCCGGCAATGCCCTGAGTGCGGGCGACGCTTCACCACGGTGGAAACCACCAGTCTGTCCGTCATCAAGCGTTCAGGAGTCGGGGAGCCGTTCAGCCGCATCAAAGTCATCAGCGGTGTGCGGAAAGCGTGCCAAGGCCGCCCTGTCACCGAAGACGATCTCGCCATGCTGGCGCAGGAAGTCGAGGAGAACATCCGCTCTTCGGGTGCCGCTGAAATCGACGCCCACGAAGTAGGCCTGGCCATTCTCGGTCCGTTGCGGAAACTGGATGAGGTGGCGTACCTGCGGTTCGCGAGCGTCTATCAAGCATTTGAGTCGCTCGAAGACTTCGAATCCGCAATATCCTTGCTACGGCATGAGGCACAGGCCCACGCCAAAGCCGGGACGCAAGCCAAAGCCGGGGCCAAGGAAGCTAAAGGCTCCGAGAGAAGCCAGCTCTAGCGGCCGCCGGATACGGGGAGGACTGCTCCAGTAATGTAGCCGGCCTCGCCGGACATTAGCCACATCACAGCCGCTGCCACCTCTTCAGGTTCAGCGCCCCGGCCCATGGGAATGGTCGGATTGAGCCTCTCGACGCGGTCGGGCATTCCTGCAGCTGCGTGAAGCCCGGTGTTGGTGCTGCCGGGAGCTACGGCGTTGACACGAATGCCCTGCTTTGCCACTTCCGCTGCCAGGCCCACGGTCAAAACGTCCACGGCACCTTTCGACGCCGCATAGTGAACCCATGTCCCGGGGGAACCGGCCTTTGTTGCTGTCGAGGAAATGTTGATGATGGAACCACCCGAACCGCCGTGGTCGATAGATAGTCTTCGGACTGCTTCCTGGCACATGAAGATCAAGCCGGCGACGTTCACATCCATGACGCGCTGCACTGTCTCTGCAGGCACGTCGGCCAGCGTTCCAATCAGATTGCCCGTAATGGCCGCATTGTTGATGACCGCTGTTACCGGACCCCAGGCTGCGGCTGCGTCGAACAGACGCCCGACGTCGGCGGGCTGGCTGACGTCGCCCTGCACGGCCACCGCCTTGCCCCCTTGTGCCTGGATGTCCTTGACCACCGCATCAGCACCCTCGGCATCCAGGGAGTAGTTGACCACGACGCCATAGCCGGAACGTGCCGCCGCGTTTGCAACTGCCGCTCCAATTCCGCGGCTGGCGCCCGTTACGATCGCGATTCCAGCTATGGCGTCGTTGTCCACAGTCACTTCGCGGCTACTTGGCGAGTTTGTGGTGCAAGGCGACCTCAAGGGCGGCGCCCACGATGCCGGCGTCGTTCTTCAACTTGGCGGTGACTATGTTGGTGCGCAATTGCAGGTGCGGGAAGTATTCATCCGAGCGCTTGGAGATGCCGCCGCCGATAATGAAAAGTTCGGGGGAGAACAGGAACTCGACGTGCTGCAGGTAGCGGTTGAGCAGGACGCCGTATTCGTCCCAGCTCAAGCCATCGCGTTCGCGGGCCACGGCTGAAGCCTTGGTTTCGGCGTCGAATCCGTCCACCTCAAGGTGGCCGAGCTCGGCGTTGGGAACCAATTGACCGTTGAAGATGAAGGCGGAGCCGATTCCGGTGCCAAGCGTGATGACCAGGACGGTGCCGTCCACGCCCTCGCCTGCGCCATAGCGGGCCTCTGCGAGACCTGCGGCGTCGGCATCGTTGATGACTTCGACGGGACGGCCCAGTCGTTCAGTAAACTTCTTGTCGATGTCGGTGCCCAGCCAGGACTTGTCCACATTTGCGGCAGAGTTGACCACGCCGTGCTGGATGATGCCCGGGAACGTGACACCCACGGGGGAATCCGCGGCAGGGGCGTCGGGGCGGCTGGAAAGTTCTTCGACGATCTCTGCCACAACTTCGGCAACTGCTTCGGGGGTGGCCGGCTGCGGCGTGGGAACCCGGAAGCGTTCGCCGATCAACTTGCCCTTCTTGAGGTCGACGATGCCGCCTTTGATGCCCGTGCCGCCGATGTCGATTCCGATCAGCGGAGCGTTCTTGTGGGTCTTCTCATCCTTCTTGGACAATGCAATTCCGATCATGGCAGGAGGGGTGGGCATGGCGCAGCCGCCCGGGGCTGCGATGGACCTTCCGGAAAGCTAGGGAAGGGTCAGGATTTCCGCGCCGGTCTCGGTGACCAGCAGGGTGTGCTCGAATTGGGCCGTGCGCTTGTGGTCCCTGGTAACAACGGTCCAGTCGTCGGACCACATATCCCATTCGATCGTGCCAAGGGTCAGCATGGGTTCGATGGTGAAGACCATGCCTGCCTCGATCACGGTGTTGTACGCCGGGGCTGCGTCGTAATGCGGAATGATGAGGCCTGTGTGGAACGCCTCACCAACACCGTGGCCAGTGAAATCCCGCACCACGCCATAGCCGAAGCGCTTGGCGTAGGACTGGATCGCGCGGCCGATTACGTTGATTTCGCGGCCCGGGGCCACGGCCTTGATGGCCCGGTTGAGCGACTCCTGCGTACGCTCAACCAGCAAACGGGATTCCTCGTCCACGTCGCCAACCAGGAAAGTGTAATTCGTATCTCCATGCACTCCGCCGATGAATGCGGTGATGTCAATGTTCAGGATGTCCCCATCCTGAACCACCGTGGAATCGGGGATGCCGTGGCAGATAACTTCATTGAGGGAAGAGCAGAGGGACTTCGGGAAGCCCCGGTAGCCCAGCGTGGATGGGTAGGCATTGTGGTCCACAAGGAACTCATGGCCAATCTTGTCCAACTGGTCCGTCGTCACGCCAGGCTGGATGTGCTTGCCAACTTCAACGATGGCCTGGGCAGCAATCCTGCTGGCGATACGGATCTTCTCGATGGTCTCCGCTGACTTCACTTCGGAGCCGGTGAACTTGCTGGGTGCCTTCTTGCCGACGTACTCGGGGCGGGGGATCGACGCCGGGACGGGCCGTTCAGGGCTGATGATTCCCGGAGTGAGCGTGCCGATGGGTGCGGTCGAAGCAAGAGAAGGCATAGATTGATCATATAAGGCACACAAGAGACGCAAGTAACAAAGCGCGGCTGGGCCCACGTGACTGACGCCAACGTTACGCGTTTGAGGGCAAACGGGACGAGGAGGAGACGTGACGGAGTACTGGTACAACGTCAAGACGCATGAGATCGAAGAGGACGCCATGTCCGATTGGACACAGCTGATTGGCCCTTACAAGACCAGGGAAGAAGCCGAGCACGCGCTGGAAAAGGTCAAGCAACGCAACGATGCCTGGGACGCCCAGGACGACGACTAGCTGTACTGGCACGCCCAGGACATAGCTAGAAGGAATGCTCAGGTCCGGGGAATTCCCCGGACCTGACGTCCTCTCCAAAGGCCGCGGCGGCGTCAGTGAGCGTGGTGCGAAGGTCTGCATACTGCTTGACGAACTTCGCCATCTTGCCCCCTCTCAGTCCAGCCATGTCTTGCCAGACCAGCACTTGGCCGGTGGTGCTCTTGCCCGCTCCGATGCCTACGGTCGGTACGCGCAACGCGGCATCGACGGCAGCAGCAGTATCCGCGGGCACCATTTCCATGAGGACGCTGAAGGCGCCTGCGTCCTGCAAGGCCACTGCGTCCTCGATCAGCCGCTGGGCGTCATCGCCCCTGCCCTGGACCCGGTAGCCACCCAGGGAATGTTCACTTTGGGGAGTGAACCCAATGTGGGCCATGACAGGAATGCCTGCCTGGACCATGGCCTTCACAGTCTCTGCATAGTAGGCAGAGCCTTCGATCTTGACGGCGTGGGCCAATCCTTCCTTGAGGAAACGGACACCTGTGGCGACTGCCTGCTCGGTTGAAACCTCGTAGCTGCCAAATGGCAGGTCCGCCAGGACGAGGGCGCGCTTGGCTGAACGGCTTACCGCCCGGCACAGGGGCAGCAGCTCGTCCACGGTGACCGGAAGGCTGGTCTCATTGCCGAAGACGTTGTTCGAGGCGGAGTCGCCCACCAGGAGTACTTCGATGCCTGCTTGGTCGAAGATCTCGGCGGTGTATTGCTCGTAGGCGGTGAGCATGGCGAAGTGCTCGCCGTTGTCCTTGGCCTGCTGAAGGTGATGAATGCGCACCCTGCTGACCTGCTTCTTGGCGCCCCCTGGCGGTGCCTGGACTGACGCCGCGGGGCCGGTGCCATACGGCGCGGGGACTTCGGCGGGCGTGGTGGACTCAGGAAGGTTGCTTGGGGCCATGGATAGAGCCTAAGCCGTGCCGACGACGCCTGCCAGCAGTGTGCCAAGGGTCACTGTTTGTAAACGCTGTGTTACGCGCAGCTACTGCGGCGGCATTCCCACCGAATGCTTAGTAGAGTGAAGTCTGAGCTGCCGTGGCTTCAATGATGGGAACTGCGGCATGGACACCGAACCGGAAAAGAGGCCCTATGGACCGCCAGCAAGAGTTCGTTCTGCGGACGATCGAGGAGCGTGACGTGCGCTTCGTACGCTTGTGGTTCACCGACGTCGTGGGTTCGCTGAAGTCCGTGGCACTTGCGCCGGCTGAAGTCGAAGGTGCCTTCGAAGAGGGCCTGGGATTCGATGGCTCGGCGATCGAGGGCCTCGCGCGGGTTTTTGAGTCGGACATGCTGGCACAGCCGGACCCCTCAACCTTCCAGATCCTGCCTTGGCGCGGTGAGACCGAGCAAACGTCCAGGATGTTCTGCGACATTCTGACACCGGACGGCGAGCCGTCAGCAGCGGATCCCCGCAACGTCCTTAAGCGGACCCTTGCCAAGGCCGCCGATATGGGTTTCACCTGCTACACGCACCCCGAAATCGAGTTTTACCTGCTGAAGTCAAAGGAGCTTGGCCCCAACGGTGCGCCGGTCCCGGTTGATGAAGGCGGCTACTTCGACCATGTCCCCGGTGGTGTTGCGCAGGACTTCCGGCGTACCGCGGTGACCATGCTGGAATCGGTGGGTATCTCGGTGGAGTTCAGCCACCACGAGGGCGGCCCGGGCCAGAACGAGATTGACCTGCGTTACGCGGATGCCCTGCAGACTGCGGACAACATCATGACCTTCCGCACGGTCATCAAGGAAGTTGCCCTGCAGCAGGGCACGTATGCCACGTTCATGCCGAAGCCGTTTACGGACCACCCCGGCTCCGGAATGCACACGCACTTCTCGCTCTTCGAGGGCGATACCAACGCATTCTTTGAAGCCGGCGCGGAGTTCCAGCTGTCCAAGACGGCCCGCCAATTCATCGCCGGCATCCTCAAGCACGCTCCCGAATTCACGGCGGTCACCAACCAGTTCGTCAACTCCTATAAGCGGCTCTGGGGCGGCGGTGAAGCACCGAGCTATCTGAGCTGGGGCCACAACAACCGCTCCGCTCTGGTGCGCGTGCCGTTGTACAAGCCCGGCAAGGGCCAGTCGGCGCGCATCGAGTACCGCGGCATCGACTCCGCAACCAACCCGTACCTGGCCTATGCCGTCCTTTTGGGTGCCGGTTTGAAGGGTATCGAGGAAGGCTACGAACTTCCGGCAGCTGCCGAAGATGACGTTTGGTCGCTGACCACGGCAGAACGCAAAGCCATGGGCCACGCTCCGCTGCCGGCCAGCCTCCACGATGCCATCCGTGCCATGGAGGAATCGGAACTGGTGGCCCAGATCCTGGGTGAGCAGGTCTTCGAACACTTCCTGCGCAACAAGCGCGCGGAATGGCAGGACTACCGCCTCCAGGTCACGCCGTACGAGCTGCAGCGCAACCTCGGCATTCTGTAGGCAGGGCCAATGAGCCTTGCACGTCGGCTCATCTCAGCCGGATTCAGTGACCTGGAAAAGGGCGAGCGTTTTCTTGCTGCCCCGGAACTGGAAGGCATCGAACAGGATGCCCTGTTCGCTGGGCTCTCCTTGGCGGCGAGCCCGGATACCGCGTTGCAATCACTCGTCCGGCTGATTGAGAAGAACCCCGGCCTCAAGAAGTTGGCGGGCGCTGACCCGGACACGAGCGAATCCCTGTACCGGCTGTTGGGGGCATCGGAGGCGCTGGGTGAATTCCTCATGCGCAGGCCGGAGCATCTGGATGTTTTTGACGCCCGGGTCAGCCCGGAGCCACTCCCGGCATCAAGCGAAGAGCTCAGGTCCCTGCTTCTTCGTTCGGTTAAGGCAGAGCCAGGCGCGCAGCGTCCAGTGGCTGGGTTGACGGGGCTTCCGGCGTACGCGGCCTTGCGGACGGCGTACCGCCGTGGGCTAACAGAGCTTGCCATCAAGGACCTCTGTGCTGCGTCGCCGCAGGACTTCATGCCCGCCGTGGGTGCAGAGCTCGCCGATCTCGCTGGTGCCGCCATCGAAGCTGCCCTTGCCGTTTCCCGGGCCGAGGCGGCCGCCCAGTTCGACGCCTCGGAGGTGGCCGACGTCGGACTCGCAGTCATTGGCATGGGCAAGTGTGGTGCCCGCGAACTTAACTACATTTCCGACGTCGACGTCATTTACGTCATCGAGGCAGAGGACTTGGACGACGCCCGCGCCGCGACCATCGGGACCGCCCTGGCGTCCGGCATCTCGCGGGCGATTTCCTCATCCGCGCCTGAGCCGGGTTTGTGGGAAGTGGACCCCAACCTTCGCCCGGAAGGAAAATCCGGGCCGTTGGTGCGGACCCTCCCCTCACACCTGAGCTATTACGCCCGATGGGCCGAGAGCTGGGAATTCCAGGCGTTGTTGAAGGCCCGAACCATTGCCGGTGACCGGGAACTGGGGCAGCGCTATGAAAAGGCCGTGGAGCCACTAGTGTGGGCGTCCGCCGGCCGTGATGGCTTCGTCGAATCCGTCCAGGCCATGAGGCGCCGGGTCACGGACTACATTCCGGCCGCCGAGGAACAGCGGCAGATCAAACTTGGGCGTGGCGGGCTGCGCGACGTCGAATTCACTGTGCAGTTGTTGCAGCTGGTTCACGGCAAATCGGACGAGTCGCTTCGCTGCCGCGACACCACCTCGGCCATCGCGGCATTGTCCGTCGGCGGCTACATCGGACGTGCCGATGCAGCTGGTTTCGACAACGCGTATCGCTATCTTCGGCTTCTGGAGCACCGGATTCAGTTGTTCCAGTTGCGCCGAACCCACCTCATGCCAGTGGCGGAGGATGCCCAGCGGGTGCTGGCGAAGGCTGTCCTGGGGCCTTTCTCGCTTGAACGCCCCCATCCTGACCAGCTGATGGCCACCTGGCAGAAGACCAAGCGGTCCGTTCGGGAACTGCACGAGCGTATTTTCTACCGGCCGCTGCTCAACACCGCGGCGAAACTCAGCAGCGAAGATGCCAAACTGAGCCCGGAAGCAGCCCAGGGCCGTCTTGCCGCCCTCGGCTACCTCGACCCCAAGGGCGCAATGCGTCACATTGAGGCGCTGACTGCCGGTGTAAGCCGACGTGCGGCACTGCAGCGGCAGCTGTTGCCCATTCTTCTTGGCTGGCTTGCCGAAGGGGTGGATCCTGACGCCGGGCTCCTTGCCTTCCGAAGGGTCAGCGAAGCATTGGGCACCACGCACTGGTATTTGGGGATGCTTCGTGATTCCCAGGCGGCAGCCGAACGCCTTTGCCAGGTACTTGCCAATTCCCGGCTCATTTCGGACCTCCTGGAAGTCTCACCGGAGTCCGTGGCGTGGCTTGGCAGCGACAAGGACCTGGCTCCCATCCCCTTTGAGGCGCAATGGCAGGAAATCCGGTCCAAATTGTCCCGGCACCCGGATCCCGAGAGTGCCATGCGCCTCATCCGGTTGATCCGGCGCCGGGAGATTCTGCGGACCGCGATTGCCGATAGTGCCGGTTTGCTTGACCAGGACGCCGTGGGACTGGCGTTGGCCGAAACAGACCGGGCGGCCGTGCTCGGAGCCCTGCATGTGGCCGAAGCCATCGCTACCCAGTCTGATCCCCTGAAAACCGAGGTTCTGGTGGTGGCGATGGGCCGCCAGGGTGGCCGTGAGATCGGCTACGGCTCAGACGCCGACGTCGTGTACGTTCATCGTGCCCGGCCTGGATTCACCGATGAGGAAGCGCAGGAGCAGGCGACGGCGATAGTCGCCAAGGTCTCCAGCCTCCTTACCCAACCGCTCAAGCCCGCCATCATGGCAGAGCGGGTCTTGATGGTGGACGCAGACCTGCGGCCCGAAGGCAAGAACGGCGCCATGGTCCGGTCTTTGGAGTCCTACGCCGAGTACTACCGCCGGTGGTCACTGATATGGGAAGCGCAGGCGCTGCTGCGGGCGCGTCCCATGGCCGGTTCAGACGTCCTGGCAGTGGACTTCCTTCAGCTTATTGATCCCATCCGCTACCCCGCTGAGCTCTCCGAACAGGATGTCAGGGAAATCAGGCGCATCAAGGCGCGCGTGGAATCGGAGCGGCTGCCTCGTGGCGCTGATCCGGCCCGGCACGTGAAGCTTGGCCGCGGTGGATTGAGCGATGTTGAATGGCTTGTCCAGCTCATCCAGCTGCAGCATGCGGGCAAGCAGCCTGCATTGCGCACTACGTCCACGTTGGAGGCACTTGCCGCGGCCGAGACCCTTGGGCTTGTTGACAAGGACGACGCCGGACTCTTACGGGAGGCATGGAAGCTCGCCAGCCGTATCCGCTCGGCAAACGTCATCGTGACAGGCCGGGCCTCGGATGTACTTCCATCGTCGCGGAGGGACCTTGAAGCTGTGGCGCGTTGGTGCGGCTACGCGCCCGGGGCCGCAGGACAGTTCGAGGAGGACTACCTGCGCCTTAGCCGCCGTGCCCGGGCTGTCTTCGAAAAAGAGTTCTACGGTAACTGAGGCCGGCTGGTGATGAGTATCTGGCTTATTCCGCTCAAGCTGCTGGACGATGACGCGCGCGCCATTCAGTTGGGGGCGGTGGCGGAAATGGCGGTGGAGCAAGCGCAGCGTGATTTTGTGGGAGACCCCCTGCGCATGATGCTCATCAGCCTGGAAGAGGAGTCCCGGTTGCCCTATGTGATTGAGTCCGAAGGGGTGGGGGTGGGAGTGCTGACCCTCCAAACCGGGGCCGCGAGCCTTGCGGGGTGGCCGAACGACGATTCGGCGTGGCTTCTCAGGGGATTCCTTATCGACTCGAAATGCCAGGGGCGGGGCCTCGGGACGCTGGCCGCGGGGGCTGCGATAGACGAGGCCCGCAAACTGACGGTCAGGCGGGGTGGCGGCCAGGCCGGCGTCGTGCTTTCTGTCAATGAGCGCAACCCTGCGGCCATTGGAGCCTATGCAAAAGCTGGCTTTGTGGACGCTGGCCGCTACCTTGGTGGCAACTCCGGCCCTCAACGCATCATGTACAAGGCCTTTGACGATGCCCGCGTTTCGCCCTCGGGGGGAAGTGCGGTCAACCATAGTTGACGACCTCCATGGCGTCAACTATGGTTGACGCCATGGAGGTGGACAGAATGAAAACACTTGTTGGGTCGATGGATGGCATGGGGCCCGCGGAGGCGCTGTATGCCGTAGCTGAACTTCACAAGGAAGTTGGCAGGGCTGAGGCTTCCCTTGTACGCGCAGCCAGGCAGTCCGGTTTGTCGTGGGAGGCAATCGCACTTTGCCTCGGCGTGACCAAGCAGGCGGTACATAAAAAGTACGGGAAGCAGTAGGACCAGTCCGGCCGACCAGCGCCGGGGATCCCTTGGGGTCTGTTCGTCCGGGCATGGTGTCCCTTAGGATTCTCGCGTGACAGTCAGGCGGGATTCGGAGGGGGCACCCTTCTCAGATGCGTCGTGCTTCCGGTGTGAGCAGGCGGGGCCGCACTGGTCTTCCCGGCATGGCCGCGGCGACGTCTATGCGTGCCGGCGCTGCTTCGCCACTTTTACAGACGCCGAGTGGCGGCAAGATGATGGGGGAGCGCAGGGGCTTTTCGAAACCAAGTAGTTGGCTGTGCCGCAAGGGTAAAAAACGAGTACACACTACTCGTGCCCTGACCTGCCTCTGGTAGGCACCATATTTGCTATGACAACCTATGTGATTGAACAAGCGGCACTGGTTCACCGCTGTCAGTGCTGCGGTGAAGAAACCGATCGGGTGTTTTGCGCGGACTGCGCCGCCCCACAGCAACCCGGTGAAGTCCCAAAAACCAGGCACTAAAGACCAAAGGCAAGGTGCTGGTTCGTCCGTTGGAAAGCCTTATAGACTCGGTTCCGTAACTACTCTCGATGCTTAGGAGAAGTACATGGAATACAACGGAAGTTCGTTTGAGAAGGCTATGCCTGCTGGAGAGTTGGATCGGCGTCACGTGGGTCAATCCATTAGCTTTCAGCCCAACGATTTCACGGTTGTCTTCGGGACGATCGCGGGCATCGCAAGAACTGAGGCGCTTGTATATTTGTCGCTCGATGGCGTCTCCGGCGGCACGCATTTGAAGGACGAGTACGATCTCCCGATCGATCAGCACGTCTACCTTCAATTGGATCCCCTGAGCACTGCGGAAAAGGGTCTTGCGGATGCCGCGAAGGCCGTCAGGGAGAAGCTGGACGAGTTCGGAAAAAACATCCGGGACCGTGATCAGGGCAAGGAATCCGAATAGATCGAAGTTCGCCACAGCCTAACGGCTCTTGCAGACTAGGGCGGCAGCGACAGCAAAAAGAAAGGCCGGCAACAGGTACAAACCTGTTGCCGGCCTTTCTTAACCGGGAACCTCGGTGGGTTCTGTGCAGACTAAACGTGGTTTAGCCGCCGGTGTTGCTAGACGCCGTAGTAGAGCTCGAACTCATACGGGTTCGGGCGCAGTGACAGCGGGCGAATCTCATTCTCGTACTTGTATTCAATCCAAGTATCGATCAGGTCCTGGGTGAAGACACCGCCAGCTTGCAGGAACTCGTTGTCCTCGCGCAGGGCCTCGAGGGCTTCTTCCAGGGAACCCGGAGCCTTGGGGATGTCCTTGGCTTCCTCGGCCGGGAGCTCGTAGAGGTCCTTGTCGATGGGAGCCGGGGGCTCGATGCGGTTGCGGATGCCGTCAATGCCAGCCATCAGCTGGGCAGCGAAGGCCAGGTACGGGTTGGACGAGGGGTCCGGAGCGCGGAATTCGATGCGCTTGGCCTTCGGGTTGGAGCCCGTGATCGGGATACGGATACCAGCGGAGCGGTTGCCCTGCGAGTACACCATGTTGACCGGAGCTTCGAATCCCTTGACCAGGCGGCGGTACGAGTTGACCGTCGGGTTGGTGAATGCGAGGACTGCCGAGGAGTGCTTCAGCAGGCCGCCGATGTACCAGCGGGCGGTGTCGGAGAGGCCAGCGTAGCCCTTTTCGTCGTAGAACAGCGGGTCGCCGTTGCTCCAGAGCGACTGGTGGCAGTGCATGCCCGAGCCGTTGTCACCGAAGACCGGCTTCGGCATGAAGGTTACGGACTTGCCCCATGCGTCTGCAGTGTTCTTGATGACGTACTTGAACTTCTGGAGGTCGTCAGCAGCTGCAGTCAGCGTGGTGAACTTGTAGTTGATCTCTGCCTGGCCGGCGGAGCCAACTTCGTGGTGGGAGCGCTCGACCTCGAGGCCGGCCTTGTCCAGTTCAACGCACATGGCGTCGCGGAGGTCAGCCTGCTTGTCGGTAGGGGAAACCGGGAAGTAACCGCCCTTGACGGGGGTCTTGTAGCCGAGGTTTCCGCCCTCTTCCTTGCGGCCGGTGTTCCAGTGGGCTTCTTCAGAGTCGATCTTGTAGAAGCTGCCCTGCGGGGAGGACTGGTACTGGATGTTGTCGAAGACGAAGAACTCGGCCTCGGGGGCAAAGAAAGCCGTGTCCGCGATACCGGTGGAAGCCAGGTACGCTTCAGCCTTCTCCGCTACGCCACGGGGGTCGCGGTGGTAGGGGTCGCCCGTACGGGGGTTCACGATGGAGAAGTTCAGCGCAAGCGTCTTCTCAATGCGGAATGTGTCGATGAAAGCCGAGGTCACATCCGGGATGAGCTGCATGTCGGACTCAGCGATGCCCTGGAAGCCGCGGATGGAAGATCCGTCGAAGAGCTGACCGTTCACGAAGAAGTCGAGGTCTACGCTCTTCGCCGGCACGTTGAAGTGCTGCTGGACGCCCGGAAGGTCGGTGAAGCGGATATCGACGAATTTGACGTCTTCGTCTTTGATGAACTTGAGGACTTCGTCCGCAGTCTTGAACATCTATGCTCCTTATGCATATCAAGTAACAGGCCCGGAAGGCCGCGTGGGCCAGCCCATGCCGGAGGCCCGGAGACACAAAAAATTCCCCTTGCCGCGGTGGCTAGCAACTCATACCACCTTAGGGAGATGGGATTTCCCGGGAGTGTCAGTATTGTTTCGGGCAGGTTACAGAATGATCTGTTGTGTAAACGGTAGTCTGCTTTCCGGTGTCAGGTCCACGCGGGTCCAGTGGGCGAACACTTTGGCGCCATATATGCGCTGGTGCAGGCACGAAAGGCGGCCTTCGCCGTCGGACTGTCCGTCCGCCAGCCGTTAGGCTTGGAGGGTGGTTGATCGAAAAGACATAGGCTCCTGGCTGAGCGGGCCGGACACGTCCGGCATCTCCAAATACCCGGGTGAGCGACTCGGCCTTCCTGAGGCCGGACCAGGCTCGATGGCACGTGCTGGGCGACGAATCCTGGGCATCGTGATCGACTGGACCATTGCACTGGTCATTAGCAACTTCGCATTTGGCGGCAACCAGTGGGCAACGCTCGCAATTTTTGCCGCGGAGCAGATTCTCCTGATCGGCACTCTTGGCTACAGCATCGGCCACAGGATTGCCGGCATTCATGTGGTCCGCTTGGGGGGAGGTCCCGCCGGCCCCCTGGCCGCTGTGGTGCGTACCTTGCTCCTCTGCCTGGTTATCCCTGCCGTCATCTTTGATCCGGATCAGCGTGGACTTCACGATAAAGCCATGAACACCATCCTCATTCGGATGTAGCGTCTTCAGTCCTCACCGGTTGGAACCAACCCCATAGCAAGCAAGCACAAATAAAAAAGCATGGACCAATAAAAACCGCCCCTGCCTCGAAGGAGACAGGGGCGGTTTTTCGTATGGGCAATCAAGCACCTACGGACAATCAGCGTCCGCGTGCAGCTTTGCGGTCCGGGCGGGCCTTGTAGGGATCGATGCCCTTGGGGATCGGCAGGCGGGTACCAAGGGAGTTGATGCGCTTGGACACAGCGTTGACCTCCACCTTGGTGAGTTCGTTCTTCATCTTGCCCATGGTCTTGGCGAGTTTGTTCAAAGGCACCTGGCCCTCGCCGCGACCGGATTCCAGGACGTGGATGGTGACGTTGGGCAGGATGCGCGTGAGGCGCTTGCGCTCGGCTTCCACCAACGGCTTGACGCGATGCGTGGGACCTTCACTGACCAAAACGACGCCGGGACGACCAATTGCCATGAATACGGCGTCCTGAGTGCGGGGGTTAACCGCGACAGGCTGGTCCTGCGTGACCCAGCCGCGACGTAGAGTACCCAAGGCCGCGCCGGAAGCACCAGGCTGGTTTTCGATCTGCGCGAAGGCAGCCTTCTCTGCGCGACGGGAGAGGATGAAAACGGCGGCCAGGAGACCCAGCGGAATACCGATAATGAGGCCGGTAACCCAGTTTTCCAGGAGGTAGCCGACGAGGAAGGCCACGGCAACTACCGCCAGGAATGCCAGCAGCATGATCCACACAACCTGGGGATCATTGCGCCGCGTCATCTTGAAGACTTCAGCGATCTGCTTCAGCTGGCTCGGCTTCTTGGCCTTGGCTTCCTTGGGCTTGCGCTGGAACAGCCCACGCTTGGGGGCGTCGGCCGAGGGGGTCGATTTGCTGGAATCAGAGGAATTCGCCATAGTGCCTTAATTCTACGTGATGGACGCCGAAGGACCGGACGCCATTACGCTTGGCATCCGGCCCTTCGGTATTGCTTCATGGTATTGCTGTGAAGTGTTTGCCGACCAGGGTTTAGGCGTGGGCGGCGAGGATGGTGGAGGCTTCCTGGCGGGTGGTGCCGGAGGACTCGATGTGGGCCAGGGCGGCGGGGATTTCCCAGCCC
>NZ_JBEPSI010000012.1:0-120508 GCF_040548745.1 Arthrobacter sp. 2762 | reverse complement strand
CTTGGCCTTGATCCACTCGGGCTTGCGTTCAACCGGGACAGCCGAGTTACGCTGCTCAACACGCAGCAACTTACGGCCTTCAGGTGCCAGGGTCACTGGAGTGCTCCTTCTGGGGTGGAAACGAGTGCTTCTTCATGCTTGCGGAACTCTTCCACGAAGCGGTCAACGATGTCTGCCGGGTTGATGGTCCGGCCAGTCTCCAGCGACATGGTGGTGACGCTGGCGTCAGTGATTCCGCACGCGATGATCTGCGCATACGGCGCGAGGTCGTTGCTGCAGTTGATGGCAACACCATGCATGGTGACACCGTCAAGGACGCGGATGCCGATCGCGGCAATCTTGCGGTCCGGTCCCTTGTCATCGGCGAGGATCCATACGCCTGCCCGGCCCTTCACCGTGACTGCCGGGATTCCGTAGTCCGTCATGACGGCGATCATGGTGGCTTCGAGCCGCTCGACATAGTCCCGGATTCCCGCGCGGTTCTTGAGCTTGAGGATCGGATAGGCGATGAGTTGTCCCGGGCCGTGCCAGGTTAACTTCCCACCACGATCCACGGGGACCACGGGGGTGCCATCAAAGGGGCGTTCGTGGTCCTCGGTGAGCTTGCCTGCCGTGTAGACGGCGGAGTGCTCAAGGAGCAGGACGGTGCTGTTTTTCTCGCCGGCAACAACTTTGTTGTGGATCTCGCGCTGTAGGTCCCAGCCCTGCACGTAATCAACGAAATCCGGGGCAAGACCCAGTTGTGAAAACTCAAGAGTCATGGGTTCAAGCTTAGACCCAGCAGGTCACTCACCATGATTTTGTGGTGAACCTCTCAGTCGCATCCGTCGGCGTAGCTTTCTGGCCCGCACCTGAGCCTGCCTGTGGATAACTTCTGCGGGAAATCCGATCATCCGGTAGACCTTGGATATGGAAACTACGGATGCTCCTGCCCCCTTGGCCCCGCACATTCCGGGGTACACGCCATTGCGCCCACTGGGTAGTGGTGGTTCGTCGACAGTCTGGCTTGCCAGCAGGGACAAGGACGGTGCCCGCTTCGCCATCAAGTGCCTCACGGGCGGGCCCGGCGAGGATTCCCGTGGCCCGGCGGGACCAGATTCCGAACGTGGCTTCCGTGAGGGGCGGATCCTGTCAGGGCTCCAGCATGAGCACCTCATACGACTTCACGACGTCGTGAAGCTGCCTGGCGTGGGTGCGGGCAGCGTTGGGCTCGTCATGGACTTTGCCGCAGGAGGTTCCCTTGCAAATCTGGTGGGCGGCCGGCGCAAGCTTGGAGTCGGTGAAGCGGTGACGATTTTGACCCCTGTTGCCCAGGTCTTGGCTTACCTGCATGCCCAGGGAACGGCCCACGGGGATATTTCCCCAGGCAACGTACTGTTTACGGCACAGGGGAAGCCCCTGGTGACAGACCTTGGTGTGGCCGGCGTTGTGGGTGAGGAGAATCAAAGCCTCGACGTCGGCACTGACGGCTTCGTTGATACTTCTGTTGCCGCCCGGGGCGGGCCCGGTGATGGAGCCAGAGAAGCCCTTCAGCCGGAACGGGATGTCTATTCGCTGGCGGCGCTTGGCTGGTATTGCTTGACGGGCATGGCCCCGGAAATCGCCAAGCACCGCCCGCCACTGCCTCTCTTGGTCCCTGATGTCCCCAAAGGGCTCGCCGCTGCCCTTGAGGCGGGACTGGATCCTGATCCCCGGAGGCGTCCCACCGCCCGGGAGCTGGGAACAGCTATCTATCGCAGCGCCGCCGCACAGCCCGTGGATCTGGCTGGGTCCGTCCATTCCTCCGTGATTCCGGAGCTGCTCACGCGCCGGCAGGCCGGTGGACGACCTCAGCGGAGAAATCCACTGGGCAGGAGCCCACTGACCGGGGCTGTGTTGCGGCTTCGGCCCTTGCGGACAGCAATGACTCCGCCTCCCGAACGTCGAACGCGAAAGAGGCAACCGCAGCGGAGAACTCAGCTGCAGCCGGGGCCACGTATAGGCATTCGGGTCGGCTTGCTGGTGGCTGCGGGAGTGTCGGTTGGTGCGGTTGGGTGGGCCTTCTGGCTGGGAATCCAGGAGCCCGCGTCGGGTTCGACGTCCGCGGTAAATACAGGGACAACGACCCAAGCGGCCGAAGCCACCCAGCCCATTCCGGACGCGCGTTTGGATGCGCTCCGCTCTGAGGATCCGACCATCGCCGTGCACGCGTTATCGGCGGTTCGCGACATGGCGCTGGGGCTGGATCGTCTTGAATTGCTTGCAAGCGTCAACGCAGCAGGATCACCTGCCCAAGCTGCAGATGAGACGTTGGGGCAGCAATTAAGGGCTGACGGTATCCACTTTGCCGGACTCACCACCAGCTTGAGCAATGTATCGGTGCTGGGTCCACACGAGGTTGGTCGCGCCGTCGTTGCCCTGACCGCAACGACCTCTGGCTACGAGGAGCGCGACCGGTCGGATCGTTTGGTGAAGTCCCAGCCCGCCGGGGAGCCCCAGCAATTGCGCCTCGTCCTTGTCAGATTGGCAGGGCAGTGGAGCATCTTGGAGATTCTCGGTCCCGGTTAGCCGTACTGTTCATGGGACGTTCGTTGACATGGGGTGGGGGTTTGAGGTGCGGACCGGTTCAGCTGGAGGGCTTACTCGTCAGCCACTCCATGGCTTCATCGAGCCCAGGGTGTTGCCAGTGAAAACCAGCGGCGGCAAGCTTTGCTGGCTCCATTCTTTGGTTCGCCAGGACGAGTTCGTCAGCAAGCTGGCCAAGGACAAGCCGGAGGGCGGGCCGGGGGATGCGTACGAAGGCTGGGCGGTGGAACGCTTTCGCGAGCCGCCCGACGATGGTGTTGACGTCTGCGCTTTCCGGGGCGCATACATTGACCGCACCTTCCAGATCGGACTTGAGGAGGAAGGCAAGGGCGGCGGCTTCGTCGGCAAGGGTGATCCACGGCCAGAATTGTCGCCCGTTTCCGAAGGGCCCGCCAAGCCCAATCCTGAGCAGCGGAAGCAACGGTCCGAGCGCACCGCCGGAAGTACTCAGCACCACTCCGGTCCGGGGTGTCACTACCCTCACGCTGGATGGAGCGGTTCTGGCAGTTTGCTCCCACTCGACGCATAGCGAGCCCAGCACACCCGCACCCGGGCCAGAGTCCTCGCGGAGCGGGCCTTGCCGGGAGGCGCCGTAGTAGCCCGACGCTGACTGGCTGACGAAGGACAACGAAGGCTGGCCGAGGCGGCGCATGGCCGCAGTGAGTGTCCGGGTGGCCTGAAGGCGCGAGTCACGAATGACAGCAATTCTGCGCCTGGTCCAAGGCCGGTCGCCTATGCCGGCGCCGGACAAGTTGACCACAGCGTCCGCGCCGTCCAGGACGGTCTCGTCCAAGACTCCCTTGGCTGGATCCCATGTCCTTTCGTCGTGAGTCTTTGCAGGCCGCCGCACCAGGCGGATGACATCGTCACCTGCACTTTTCAAGTGCTCGGACACTGCCGTCCCGATCATCCCTGAGGCTCCGGACATTACGATTCGCATGACTCATCTCATCACGACCCAAGCATGAGGCAGAAACAGCGTGCGAAGCGCGGGGCGGGTTCCTCTTGACACCGTGCCTCTTGACTATGATCGAACAATGACCTCCTCCAGCTACCTCCGTTTCCCGCATGTGCATGGCGAATTGGTCACGTTCGTGGCCGAAGACGACATCTGGATCGCCCCCGCCTCAGGTGGCCGGGCCTGGCGTGTTTCGTCCCAGCAAATGCCCGCGAGGAACCCACGCTTCACTCCCGATGGCAAGCGGCTCGTCTGGACTGCAGTTGTTGGTACGTCACCGGAGGTTGTCACCGCGGACGTCGATGGTGGTGGGTACAAGCAACTGAGCTACTTTGGACACGCCACAACCCGGGTCAAGGGTTTCACGCCTGCTGGGAACGTCCTGGTGACCAGCGCGTTCCAGCAGTCCGAGAGCCGCCACACGTACGCCTATAGCCTCCCCCTGGAGGGAGGCGCCGCCGTCGAACTTCCTTTCGGACCGGTGGAGGGCGTTGCCTTCGGACCTGAAATCGGTGACGAGAAGCCCGTTGTCCTGGCGAGCGTCCTTTCCCGGGAGCCGGCTTGGTGGAAGCGTTACCGGGGTGGCACGGCCGGCAAGTTGTGGATCGATGCCGACGGCAATGGTGAGTTCGAGCGCTTGATCCCCGAAATTGAGGGCAACCTGACTGACCCGCTGTGGATCCAGGGGCGCATCGCCTTCCTTTCGGACCACGAAGGCTACGGAAACCTCTACTCCGTTCTTCCTGATGGGTCAGGACTGCGCCGCCACACGGACCATGAGGATTTCTATGTTCGGCACGCCAGCACGGATGGCCAGCGGGTTATCTTCGAATCTGCCGGTGAACTTTGGATCCTGCCCTCGCTCGATGCCGATGCTGAAGCTGTGAAGCTGGAGATCACGCTCGGTTCTGCGTCACCGGCGCGGCGTCCCGCCCCGCTGAAAGCATCTGCGTATTTGGGCGACGTATTTCCGAACGTTGCAGGAACAGCCAGCGCCGTGGAGTCACATGGCACTATCCACTGGCTCCGCCATAAGGACGGGCCATCGCGGGTGGTCGAGGCGACGCCGGGTGTCCGGGCCCGCCTTCCGCGTCCGTTGACGGATGGTCGGATCGCCTATGTGGCTGACCACGGGGGAGTGGAGGCTTTGTACGTCAAGCGCATCGCTGCACGCTTATCCGGAGTTGTTGAGGTGCCGAAGGCCGCGGAACCCGCTGTTGTTTCCGGTGAAGCCGACGGTCTGCCCAAGCCGGTCTCTGCATCCAACGTGCTGGGGCATGGTTCCTCCGCCAACCAGCCAGCCAACCAATCGGGGAATATGGGCCAGGCGGCGGAACCCTCCGATGAAGCCGCCCATGCGGACCCCTCACCAGACACTGTGGGGGGAACGGCGGTACCTGTCGCACCCGCAGGAGATGATCAAGCGGACGACCTCCGCGTGGATTTCCCTGCACCTACAAGGACGAGCGCACTGGAGGCCAGCCCCGATGGTCGTTGGCTGGCCATCGGCACGGCTTTCGGCGACGTTTTCGTGGCCGACACTGTCTCCGGGGAATTGACTCGTTTGGTCAGTATTGGCGAAGGCAGCGTGGATCAATTGTCGTGGTCCGCTGATTCGCAGTGGCTTGCCTGGTCTGAGCCAGTGACGTCCTTCGGTTCCCGCAGCAAACTTCGCCTGGCAAGGCCCTCGGCATCCGACGCCGACATCATCGATGCCACCGACGGACGCTTCTGCGATGAATCACCCCGGTTCACCCCCGACGGGAAGTTCCTGGCGTTCCTGTCCAACAGGAGCTTCGACCCCGTCTATGACGGCCATTCGTTCGACCTCTCCTTCCCGAGCCCCATCAAGCCGTACATGCTGGCCCTGGCCGCTGATACGCCGTCTCCTTTCGGGCCGTCCGTGGACACCCTTGAGGACGCGCCGGCCACGACAGCAAAGCACGACGACGGCGACGCGCCAGTTGTGCGAGTGGACGCCGAAGGCCTTGCACACCGTGTCATTACGGTTCCCGTGCCACAGGGAAACTACTCCGGTCTCGCTGCCGGTGACGGGGCGTTGCTGTGGCTTGATACAGAGCTATCCGGTGTCACCGGCGAAGGAAAGGGCACAGTTCAGGACAAGAAGACAGCCCCCTCCCTGGTGCGCTTTGACCTTGCCAAGCGCAAGGAAACCACCCTCGTCGCTGCTGTGGACAGCTACCGGTTGTCTGGCGATCGCAAGAGGGTTGTTTACGTCCTTGATAAGCAGATCATGTCAGTCCCGTCAGAAAGCAAAGTGGACGAGGAATCCGGGGAACTGGTCAAAGTGGACCTGACCAGGATCCGCGTGATCCTGGACCCCGTGGCTGCCTGGGGCCAGGCCTTTGATGAAGCGTGGCGTTTGCAGAGGGACTTCTTCTGGGCTCCAGACATGGCTGGCCAGGACTGGGATTCCGTCTACAAACGCTACCGTCCCATCGTGGACCGCCTGGGGTCACATGAGGACCTCGTGGACCTGTTGTGGGAGATCCACGGAGAACTGGGAACCTCGCATGCGTATGTGCGGCCCGCCGCTGTGACTGAACCTGGTCGTAATGGCCAAGGCAGGCTTGGCGCGGAGTTTCAGCTCGGCAGCAAAGGCTGGGAGATAACCAGAATCCTGGCTGGAGAGTCTTCCGATCCCCTCGCAACCTCGCCCTTAACGCGTCCCGGCGCGGATGCGAAGGTGGGTGACGTCCTCCTGGCGATTGACGGCGTCGAGCTTTCCGCTGCGCTGACGCCTGCCATGCAATTGGTGGGTGCAGCGGGGCGAACCGTTGAATTGACACTCTTGAATGGACCAGGACATGGCGGAGCTGCGGGTGCCCAGCGCCGCGTTGCCGTTGTCCCCATCCGGGACGAGGAGCGGTTGCGCTACCAGGACTGGGTCCGGGCCAACCGGCGTACGGTGCGTGAGGCATCCGGCGACAAGTTCGGCTACCTGCACATCCCGGACATGATGGCCAATGGTTGGGCACAGTTGCATCGTGACCTCGATACAGAAACCGCCCTGGACGGGTTGATCGTAGACGTACGGCGTAACCGTGGGGGCCACACCTCACAGCTCGTGGCCGAGCTCATTGGCCGGAAGGTCACTGGGTGGAGTATGCCTCGTGGCGAGAAGCCGCGGACTTACCCCCACCATGCTCCCCGTGGTCCAGTGATTATCCTGGCAGACGAATTTGCCGGATCAGATGGCGACATCATCACCCAAGTGTCCAAACTGAGGGGCATTGGCCCTGTCATCGGGGTACGGACATGGGGCGGCGTGGTGGGCATTGACAACCGCTTTGCGCTGGCCGACGGTACCGGGGTGACGCAGCCCCGCTACGCCACGTGGTTTGGCGGTGGGATCGGCTGGGATGTTGAAAACCGTGGGGTGGAGCCGGACATCGAAGTGCTCTTCCCGCCGCACGCCTATGCAGCAGGCAGCGATCCGCAACTCGAGTATGGCATTGGTGCCCTCAAGGAGATGATCCAGGAGCTACCTACTGACCGCCCGCCGTTGCGTGAAGGCTACCGCCAGGTGCGGCCAGCGCCGTTGCCCGCCCGTCCGCACGAGGACTAGCAGCGCTACGACATCCGCTTCGCTCTGTTGTAAGCAGACAATCAGCAAGGCCCCGCGGCTTTCCCTGAAGGGGAGGCCGCGGGGCCTTTGCTGATTGTCGCGTGAAGTTGTGGCCGACGCTATGAGGCGAGAGTCGCGTCCAGCGTGATGTCAATGCTGGCCAGCGCGCCGGAAACGGGGCAACCGGTCTTTGCTTCTTCGGAGATGCGACGGAAGTCCTCTTCGGAGATGCCCGGGATCCTGGCGCTCATCGTCAGGTGGCTGCCGGTGATTCCGGTGCCCGGGACGAAGGTTACGTCGGCTTTGGTCTGGATTTCCTCAGCGGTAAATCCTGCCTGCGCAAGGGTGTTGCTGAAAGCCATGGAGAAACATGCAGAGTGGGCTGCCGCGATCAGTTCCTCCGGGCTGGTCTTGCCACCGGACTGTTCGGTGCGTGCCTTCCAGGTGACATCGAACGTGCCCAGGCCTGAGCTATCCAGCGTCGTGTTTCCGGCGCCCTCGATCAGGTTGCCGTTCCAAACCGTGTGTGCGGTGCGTGTTGCTGCCATGTCCACTCCTTGGGGTCGTTTGTGTGTAGGCAACCAGCCATCGCCGGATGCCACCGGGATCAATCCTATGGACTTGCCGGCTGCGCTGCACTGTCATTCCGCTGTCAGTGGATTGTGACCCTTGGCCGGCCTTGGACAAAGCAGCCGACCCGCCCGGCGAGGGCGGATCGGCTACTTCGCCTGTGCGTTCAGTTCCAGATCGTTGCGATGGCGATGTTCACCAGAGCGAGTCCGCCAACGCCGTGAGCCAAGCCGGTGGAGACGGGTTCGCCGTTCTTGACCTTGCGGGAGCCGATCACGGCCAGAACGGCAACAGCCACACCGATGGCGAACTTGATGCCGAGCTTGAAGTAGTTGGGATCGGCATCCGGCATCAGTGGCAGGAGGCCCATCATGGCAATGCCCGTGAGCAGCTGCAGGAATGCGCCGTCCCGTTGGCGGGGGTGGACGGTGGGCGTCTTGATGGTGGCGATCCAGTAGCCCACAATCATGGCTGCGCCGACGATGTGCAAGAACACCAGGATGCTGAAGAGAATACTCATGGGCCCAGCTTATCCAGTTGTTTCTACGTCCCGTAGCAAAGCCACGCTTAGGTAGGCAAACAGCGCGGCGGACAAAACGGTGTGGGGACAACGAAGCGGGGCAGGCTACCGGGTTTCCCCGGAGCCTGCCCCGCCTGGTTGACCAGAGCGCCCTCCGTGAGGGGGTCTCTGCTAACGCTTGGGCTTAGAGACCAAGATCTGCTTCGAAGGCACCTTCCTCAAGGCGGGCCTTGAGGGTCTGGAGGAAGCGGCCGGCGTCCGCGCCGTCCACCAAACGGTGGTCGTACGTGAGGGACAGGTACATCATGGAGCGGATGGCAATCGAGTCGTCGCCGTTTTCGTCGGCCACCACCACCGCGCGCTTGACGATTGCTCCCGTACCCAGGATGCCTACCTGCGGCTGGTTGATGATCGGGGTGTCGAACAGGGCGCCAACAGAACCGATGTTGGTGATGCTGAACGTACCGCCGGACAGCTCATCCGGGCCGATCTTGCCATCGCGGGTGCGTCCTGCGACGTCGGCAATCTTACCGGCCAGGCCTGCGAGGTTAAGGTTGCCGGCGTCGGAGATGACCGGCACCAGCAGGCCCTTGTCGGTGTCTACCGCAATGGCCAGGTGTTCGGCGTTGTGGTAGGTGATTTCCTGCTTGGACTCGTCGTAGGCAGCGTTCAGCTTGGGGTGCTGCTTCAATGCTTCTGCCACAGCCTTGGCGATGAACGGGAGGAACGTCAACTTCACGCCGTTCTGGGCCTGGAACGAGTTCTTGGCCTTGAGGCGGAGCTTGGCGATCTTGGTCATGTCGACCTCGTGCACCTGGGTCAGCTGCGTGGAGACTTCCAGCGACTCGCGCATGCGGCGTGCGATGACCTGACGGATACGCGGAGCCTTTTCGGTGGTGCCGCGCAGGGAGGAGGCGACAACAGGTGCCGCAGCCTTGGCGGCAGGAGCTGCAGCAGGAGCCGCGGCCGGCGCTGCTGCGGCGGCTTGCTTGGCTTCGGCAGCGGCAAGGACATCCTGCTTGCGGATGCGGCCACCGACGCCGGTGCCGGACACGGATGCGATGTCCACGCCCTGCTGGTTTGCCAGCTTGCGCACCAGGGGAGTGACGTAGCCCGACTCGGAGGACGAGCCGGCTTCTGCCGGTGCAGCAGCGGGAGCCGGTGCGGCAGCAGGTGCCGGTGCGGCAGCAGGTGCCGGTGCGGCGGCGGGAGCCGGTGCGGCAGCAGCCGGAGCCGCAGCGGGAGCGGGTGCGGCAGCAGGTGCCGGAGCGGCAGCGGGAGCGGGTGCAGCAGCCGGAGCCGCGGGTGCCGGAGCCGCCGCGGGGGCGGCCGCGCCGGAGCCGATGACAGCCAGAACCGATCCAACTTCGGCGGTTTCGTCTTCGTTGACGCGGATTTCCTGCAGGGTGCCTGCAACCGGGGAAGGAATCTCCGTATCGACCTTGTCAGTGGAAACCTCAAGAAGCGGCTCATCCATCTCTACGGTGTCGCCAATAGCCTTGAGCCAGCGGGTGACGGTGCCTTCGGTAACACTCTCGCCCAAGGCGGGGAGGGTTACTTCGTGGCCTTCGCCACCGGAGGCGGCAGGTGCTTCAGCCTGGGTTTCCTCAGCAGCTGGAGCAGCGGGAGCTTGTTCGGCGGGAGCAGCCTGCTCGGCAGCAGCGGGTGCTTCCTGAGAGGCGGGTGCTTCCTCAGCAGCCGGTGCGGCGGAGCCGGAGCCGTCGCCGATGCGTACCAGGGGGGCGCCAACCTCTGCAGTCTCGTCTTCGGCGACGAGGATTTCTTCGATGACGCCTGCGATCGGAGAAGGGATTTCGGTGTCTACTTTGTCGGTGGAAACCTCGAGCAACGGCTCGTCGATCTCTACCCGGTCACCAACCTGCTTGAGCCAGCGGGTGACGGTTCCTTCGGTGACACTCTCACCGAGGGCGGGCAAGTTAACGGATTCAGACATGTCGTCCCCGTTCTCCTTATTGATCTTTTGTGCGGATGAATTCTGCTGGTCCGGACAGGGTGCATGCGGCAGATTCCGCCGCATGCACCCTGTCCGTTTGTCTTGGGTAAAGACTTAGCCGTGGAGCGGCTTGCCCGCGAGGGCGAGGTGGGCTTCGCCCAGGCTTTCGTTCTGGGTGGGGTGGGCGTGCACCAGCTGGGCCACGTCCTCGGGGTAGGCTTCCCAGTTCACGATGAGCTGGGCTTCACCGATCTGCTCACCCATGCGGGAGCCGATCATGTGGATGCCGACGACGGGGCCATCCTTTTGGCGAACGAGCTTGACGAGGCCACCGGTACCGAGGATGGAACTCTTGCCGTTGCCGGCGAGGTTGTATTCCTGGGTCTGCACTTGGTCGTCGCCGAACTTCTCCTTGGCGGCCTTTTCGGTGTAGCCGACCGTTGCGATTTCAGGCTCGCAGTAGGTGACCTTGGGGATGTTGATGTCTTCGACGATCGCGGGGTTCAGGCCGGCGATTTCCTCGGCAACGAAAATGCCCTGCTGGTAGCCACGGTGTGCGAGCTGGACGCCGGGTACGATGTCGCCGACTGCGTAGATGTTGCCTACGCCCGTGTGGAGGCGTTCGTTGGTAATGACAAAGCCGCGGTCGATGGTCAGACCTGCTTCTTCGTAACCAAGGTTGGCGGTGACGGGACCACGGCCGACTGCAACGAGCAGGAGTTCGGCTTCGAACGTCTGGCCGTCCACAAGGGTGACCTTGACGCCGTCGTCGTTCTGTTCCACGCCCTGGAAGAAGATGCCGGTGGTGAACTTGATGCCGCGCTTCTTGAAGGCGCGTTCCAGGTTCTTGACGATGGAGGCGTCCTCGTTGGGAACCAGGGAGGGCAGGCCTTCGATGATGGTGACGTCCACGCCGAAGGACTTCCAAACGGAAGCGAATTCGACGCCGATGACTCCGCCGCCCAGGACGATTGCACTCTTGGGAATGTAGTCCATGGTGAGGGCCTGGTCAGACGTAATGACCCTGCCGCCGATTTCCAGGCCCGGGAGGGAGCGCGAGTACGAACCGGTTGCCAGGACAATATTCTTGCCCGTGTACGAGGTGCCGTTCACGACGATGGTGTTGTTGCCCTGGAGCTTGCCTTCACCCTCGATGACGGTGATGCCCTTGGACTTGATGAGTCCCTGGAGGCCCTTGAACTTGCCGGCAATAATGCCGTCCTTGTACGCGTTGACGGCCGACATGTCGATGCCGTCGAGCGTGACGTTCACGCCGTACTTGGCGGAATCGCGTGCGTGATCGGCCAGTTCAGCCGAGTGCAGGAGTGCCTTGGTGGGGATACAGCCGTTGTGCAGGCAGGTTCCGCCGAGTTTTGCCTTTTCCACAAGGCCAACGGTGAACCCAAGCTGTACGGCCCGCAAAGCCGTGGCGTAGCCGCCGCTGCCGCCACCGAGTACCAGGATGTCGAATTCTTGCGCAGTTGCCTGATCGGCCACTAAAACGCTCCCTCGCGTGAATGATGACACGGGACTGCGTGCCATCGGGTCTTTGGAACTTGTTCTGCCGTGATTATGCCAGCACCTAAGTTCTCTTGCATTTGTGACTATCGAGTTCACCTTAGCGAACCACCTAACCATGCTCCACCCTCCACGGGCGTTTGTGGAGCGCTTGTGTCCAGACTCACGTTCACTTGTGACACAGCGCTACACGCCGCATAATTCCGGGGTTGTGCGGGCAGCACGGAACCATCCGCCCTACCCGCACTGCCCGTTTTAACCGCAGTGGAGTGGGTTGCTTACGCGGAGGCTGCCAGCAGATCCTCTGCGTAGGCCACCAAGGTGCGGACTGTGCATCCGGTTCCTTGCTTCGGTGTGTACCCGTAGGGGCTGCCGTTGTTGAACGATGGACCGGCAATGTCGACGTGGGCCCAGGGGATTTGCTGGCCGTCGCCGTTCTTGCCCACGAATTCACGCAGGAAGACGGCGGCTGTCATCATTCCGCCGTTACGCTCGCCGATGTTGGCAAGGTCGGCAACCTGGGAGTCCAAGCTGGGGCGCAGTTCCTCGGGCAGTGGCATCGGCCAGACAAGCTCGCCTGCCCTGTCAGCGGCGGACTTCAATGCTGCTGTCACCGAATCGGAACCCATCACTCCTGCCGTGCGCAATCCGAGCGCGATGAGCTGGGCACCTGTGAGTGTTGCGACGTCGATGATTGCGTCCGGCTTTTCCAAGCTCGCGGCCACCAGGCCATCGGCCATGACCAGACGGCCCTCGGCATCGGTGTTCAGGACTTCGACTGTCTTTCCGCCATAGACAGTAAGGACGTCAGCGGGCCGCTGGGCGGCGCCGGACGGCATGTTCTCTGCAATGCAAAGCCAAGCGGTCGCCTTGATGGGCAGGCCGAGCGAGGCGATGGCGAGGACTGTATTAAGAACGACGGCGGCGCCCGCCATATCGCTCTTCATGTCACCCATGCCGAGGGCGGGCTTAATGGAGATACCGCCGGTGTCGAAGGTAATGCCCTTGCCAACGAGCGCGATCTTCCGGGTGGCCTTCGCCGGAGCGTATTCGACCTTGACCAGGCGTGGCTGACGGGTTGAACCCTTGCCGACGCCGAGGATGCCGCCAAAGCCCTCCTTTTCCAGGCGCTTTTCGTCCCAGACCGTCACCTTTACGGGAAGACCCTTTGCGAGTTCCTTTGCAGATTCGGCGAATGACTCGGGGTACAAGTGGCTGGGCGGCTGGTTCACGAGCGTACGCGTTGCGTTGACGGCCCTGCCCAGTACTGTTGCCCGGTCAAGTGCAGGTTGGGCAGCTTTGGCGTCAACGCCGGTGAAGATCAGAACCTTGGCAACCGGGTCCTTGAGCCCGTCCTTGCTGGAACGGTGTTCGGTGTAGGAATAGGCGCCCATGGCGGCACCTTCGGCGACTGCGGCGACGTCGGTGACGGACGCCGTCGGGAACGCCAAGGTCACGGAGGGGACTCCGGCAAGTTGCCTGACCGCGGAACCGGCCGCCCGGCGCAGCGCTTCTTCAGGGATGGTGCCGTCCTCGGACAATTTGCCCACGCCTGCCAGGACCAGGATCCCTGAGCCGGTCTCCGGCAAACCCGGAAGGCGGTGCGCTTGGTCGGGGGCACCCGAGATTCCAAGGAGCTTCAGTGATCCCTCCACGGATTCGGCGGCCTTGGCACTCAACGGGTTCTCCAGCAGCACTGGTCCGTCCGAGCCCTGGGCAACTCCGATCACCAGTGCGTCGCTGGGTGACTTTTTCAGGTCCTTGGCGATCACGCCGAGGATGATGTCAGTAGTCTTGACCACGAGGATGTTTCCTCACTTCTCTCTGCATTGCATGGCGGGGCCGCATGTTTGGCGGGCCTGCCCCCGGTACGCGCCCGACGTCCTGTTCCGACGACGGCCTTGGTCTTCAGGTCCAGCGTCGCAAAAGGACGTCGGCCCGTTTCGATCGTAGTCTCTCGCAGGCTGCTGACAGCAATTAAATGAGAGCTGCGGCACACCAAGGGCAGGAATGCCGACTGGACGTGCAGCGTTGTACAAAGAGACACAGAGTCCCCACACCACATTCATGGAGTCAGCGACGCCATGAACAGTGGTGCGTGGGGGCACCGAACTTTGCCACTGCGAAAGGAACATGCCGTGTTTGAACGGATATCCGGCTCCCTCCTGGACCCCGAGGCGCTCTATGCGAGCAACATCGAGATTTTCCACAGCCCGGAACTCCGGGGGCTGAATATGGTCATGGGTTTCACGGGCTTTGCCGATGCCGGTCATGTGGTCAGGCAGATCAACGCGGAACTCCTGGACCAACTCGACGCTGAGGTCGTAGCCATGTTCGACGCCGACCAGCTCATCGACTACCGCTCGCGGCGTCCCCACATCAGCTTCGTCGAAGACCATTTGCAGGACTACCAGGCACCCAAGCTGGCGCTCTACAAGCTCACGGACGGCCTGGGCCAGCCGTTCCTGCTGCTCGCCGGCTTCGAACCCGACTTGCAGTGGGAGCGATTCTCCCGTGCCGTCGTAGGAATCGTGGAGAAGCTCGACGTCAACCTGGTGACGTGGATTCACTCCATTCCCATGCCCGTACCGCATACGCGGCCAGTGGGAGTGACCGTTCACGGCAACCGGCCCGAACTCATCGAAGGCATCTCGAGTTGGAAGCCAACGGTCGAAGTTCCCGCCGCCATTGGCCATATCCTTGAACTCCGGCTCACCGAGGCCGAACGCCATGTGGCTGGCTATGTCATTCATGTGCCCCACTATCTGGCCGAGGCCGAATATCCCCCAGCGGCGGTGGCAGGGCTGGAGTACCTCGGAGCGGCCACATCCCTGATGCTTCCTACCGACCGGCTCCGGGAAGCCGGCCGGGAAGTAGGCCGGCAGATTGCCGAACAGATCGAAGCCTCGGAGGAAGTGCAGGCAGTAGTCGCCAACCTGGAGGCCCGGTACGACGAGAAATCCGAGGGCATCGTCCGGCGTTCGTTGCTCGCCGATGAGAACGACGAACTGCCCAACGCCGAGGACATCGGAGCGGCAGTGGAGGCATACCTGGCGCGTAAAGACTCGCCTCAATAAATCTGCTTTGAACCCTTGGCGGGCATAATTGAGGAGTGACTGCTCCCCGCGCCTGGCTCATCTGGACGATCGGCGTCTTTGCCTACCTGGTGGCCGTAGCACAGCGAACCTCATTTGGTGTCGCGGGTTTGGAAGCAACAGAACGCTTCCATGCCAGTGCTTCGGCCATCTCCTTTTTCACCGTATTGCAGTTGCTCGTCTACGCCGCCTTACAAATTCCGGTGGGCGTCCTGGTGGACAGGTTTGGATCGCGGGTAATGATTGCCGGCGGTGCAGTCCTGATGGGACTGGGGCAGTTGCAGCTCGCCTTCGCCGATAGCATCCCTGGAGGGGTTTTGGGGCGTGTCCTGGTGGGGGCCGGTGACGCCATGACATTCATCTCCGTCATCCGGCTCGTTCCATTGTGGTTCAGCCCGGCCAGGGTCCCCGCGGTTACCCAGCTGACCGGGATGTGCGGGCAGTTGGGCCAGCTCTTCAGCGTGGTGCCTTTCGCTTTGCTTCTTCACTCTGCCGGCTGGACGCCCGCGTTCATGTCACTCGCGGCGATGTCCGTGCTGGCTGTCATCCTGGTCCTCGTGCTGTTGCGGGACCAGCCTCCCGGGCATCCGCCGCGGGAAACCGGGCAGGGCCTTCGGGCAACCGGAGTCTCCCTGTCACGCGCTTGGAAGCAGCCAGGCACCCGACTTGGCTTGTGGAGCCATTTCACCGTCCAGTTCAGTGGCAACCTCTTTGCGATGACATGGGGTTATCCGTTCCTCCTCTCTGCCCAGGGACTTGATGCGGGGACAGTCTCAGCTTTGATGGCCTTGTTCGTGGCAACCGCCATCGTCTCGGGGCCTGGATTTGGGCGGTTCGTCTCCAAACACCCAATGCGCCGCTCAGCCATGGTCCTGCTGATCACTGCGTCCACTGCGCTGGCTTGGGCAGCGGTGCTCGTCCTTCCTGGCCGGGCGCCACTGTGGCTCCTCGTGATCCTGGTGGTGGTGTTGGCAGTTGGCGGCCCGGGCTCCATGATTGGCTTCGACTTCGCGCGGACGTTCAATCCTTCCCACCGTATTGGTACCGCGACAGGGATCGTCAACGTGGGCGGGTTCATCGCTGCTTTGGTGGCGATCTATCTCATTGGCCTGGTCCTGGACGTCCTGAACGCGAGCGGATTCTCAGGCGGGGATTTGTACGGCCTTGATCCGTTCCGGGTAGCCCTCAGCGTCCAGTTTGTCCTGCTGGGCATCGGGACGGTCCTTATTATGCTGACCCGGCGGAAGGTGCGGTTGCAGATGGCCGAGCAGGGCGTCCACGTGCCTCCGTTGGCTGCAACCTTGGCACGGCAGCGCCGCGAAAGGATCGAGCGCCGGCGTTCGGCACGTGCACCGTCGGATGAACGGAACAAGGGATAACTGCAAGCACCATCCTCCGGGAAGGGCAGCTTCGGTGGTTTGCCCATATGGGGCCACCTTTATCCACATAAGCGTGATGGTCCCTGTTTTCAACCATTGGCGTTGCCCAAGCTTGAAGCATGACCACCAAAGAGACGCTGAGCATTCATCAACCAGAAGACATCCTGGGTTATATCCCGCATTTGTTGGGCTATTGGCCCGAGGACAGCCTTGTGGCCATCACGATGCAGGGGAAATTGCTTGGAGCCGCTCTCCGCGTCGACCTGCCTTCCCGGGCTTGGGGCCGCGCGCTTGCTGATTTTGCGGAGCATGTACGTCATTACTTGGCGGCGGACACCCTTGCCGACGGCGTGGTGCTTGCCCTTTACACCGACGACGGTTGGGACGACGGCATGGTAGTCACCACAACACTCCCACTGCTCGCTGAACTTCAAGAAACACTTGGCCACGCTGATTTGCCCATCCGGGATGCATGGTTGGTTGGTCCTGAGTATTGGCGCGGCGCGTTCTGCGCCGATCAGGAGTGCTGCCCGGCGCCGGGCCTGCCGATAGAACAAATCCGGAACAGCCGGCTCAGCGCGGAGATGGTCTATCGAGGCAGCACCATCGGAGCTTCTCCAAGGAGCAAGCAAAATCCACCCGTTCCTGGACGTCCTGGTACCCTCGATCCCGCAGTGTCGGAGGCCGAATCAGATTTTGCAAAGAGGATGCGAACGTCATGGCGCAGTGGAAGGTGCCTTGATGCCGTCCTGGAGGTGTGGCGGCAGGTGCTGGACGACGCCCGGATCCGTCCCGACAGTGAAACGGTAGATTTGCTAACCCCGCAACTCGCGGGTTTCCTCAGGTCGACCCTCTGTGTCCCTGGATGGCGGGACGCTGTCATGATCATGGCAGCTGCTGGAACCGGTTCCGCGAAGGCAGGGGCAGCAGCGTTCGGATTGTGCAGTAGCGATGACTCCGAGCCACTTCCCTTCGACGCCGGAGAACTGGCATTGCCGCCGAGTAATACCCATAAAGGGGCCGGGAAGGCCCTGGAAGCAAACGGGATGCTGAGCATCTTTGCCTACGCCGACGTCCTCCTAGGCACTGAACCAGCTATTCCTGACTGGGGGCAGCTTGATGCCCTGCAGCGCGTCCTGTCGTACCTGTGCGTCCAAGGAGAAATGGGGGAAGTTGCTGCTGCTGCATTGACCTTGCAAGGCTGGATTGCCTGGTGCAAGGGGAGTGGGTCCTCTGCACACGCCTGCCTTATGCGCGCCAATTCGGCCAGCCCCGGCTACAGGCTCGCCGAATTGCTGGACGAGATACTGGGACAGGGAAGCATCTGCGCCTGGGCAAGTCGTCCCGAGTCCGCATGGGGAACCTACAAAGGATCCCTTCGGTAGCCATTAGTAGCCATTACGCTTCATCAAGCGTGGGATTCGTAAAACCGTGAGACAATGGATGCCGAGACCCGGTTGGGTCCGCGTTTGAATGCCCGCAATGAGCCCGGAATCCGGGAACATTACGGTGTCGTTGGCAGTTGTACATAGTGACTCTGCAGACGGCGATCGCATTTGAAATTGATCGCGGACTTGACAGGGTCATAGTGGTGTTGCCCGCATGGTGATTCCACAGACCGCCGCTAGAAAGGTTTTCTGTGACCCCGTCTTCCGTCGAGAAGGAACCCGCCGCCCAGGCCGAACTGTCCGCTGAGGAAATCAAGGCGGCCACTTCGGCAAAGCGTGCGGCGACACGTGTTGCCACCAAGGCCTCAGAGGACACCTCTGACAAGCCGGCACCAAAGAAGCGTGGACCCAAGCCCGGCGCCAAGGCCGCGGCCGAAGCCGCGAACAAGTCTTCGGACTCCGAGGCCGACACCGAAGAAGTGGCTGTCGAGGACGAAGATTTCGATCCCGCAGCAGCTGAGGAAGTTGAAGTCGGAGACGACGATGTCGAGGACGGCGCCGTAACAGGCAAAGACAAGGCAGCGCCCTCCGGGTCCGGATTCGTCTACTCGGACGCCGATGACGACGACGCCCCTGTCCAGCAGGTCATGTCGGCCGGTGCTACGGCTGACCCCGTGAAGGACTACCTGAAGCAAATCGGTAAGGTCGCCCTGCTGAACGCTGAACAGGAAGTCGATCTGGCGCTTCGCATCGAAGCCGGCCTGTTTGCTGAAGAAAAGATCAACGCCGACGACGGTTCCATGGACCCGAAGCTCAAGCGTGAACTTGAATTCGTTATCCACGATGGCAAGCGGGCCAAGAACCACCTGCTCGAAGCCAACCTTCGCCTCGTTGTTTCCTTGGCCAAGCGCTACACCGGCCGTGGCATGCTCTTCCTGGACCTCATCCAGGAAGGCAACCTGGGCCTCATCCGCGCCGTGGAGAAGTTCGACTACACCAAGGGCTTCAAATTCTCCACGTATGCAACGTGGTGGATCCGCCAGGCCATTACCCGCGCCATGGCTGACCAGGCCCGCACCATCCGCATCCCGGTGCACATGGTGGAAGTCATCAACAAGCTCGCCCGTGTCCAGCGGCAGATGCTTCAGGACCTGGGCCGTGAACCCACGCCTGAAGAATTGGCGCTGGAACTGGACATGACGCCTGAGAAGGTCGTGGAGGTCCAGAAGTACGGCCGTGAACCGATTTCGCTCCACACGCCGCTGGGTGAAGATGGGGACTCCGAGTTCGGTGACCTCATCGAGGATTCTGAAGCTGTTGTTCCGGCTGATGCCGTGAGCTTTACGCTCCTCCAGGAGCAACTGCACTCGGTTCTGGACACGCTGTCCGAGCGCGAGGCCGGAGTCGTAGCAATGCGCTTTGGCTTGACCGATGGCCAGCCTAAGACTTTAGACGAAATCGGCAAGGTCTACGGCGTTACGCGTGAGCGCATCCGCCAGATCGAATCCAAGACCATGTCCAAGCTGCGGCACCCGTCCCGCTCGCAGGTTCTGCGGGACTACCTGGACTAAAAGGTCCACTGTCAAACCGTAACGGCCCGGTCGGAGTATCCGATCGGGCCGTTCCGTTTGGTGCATCCGTGCTTTTGCCGCGATCCCCGATTCAACAAACGGGATCCTGGCTTCAACTAAACAGGGCCCCTCCCGGATGGGAGGAGCCCTGTTCTTGCTCGAACTGATGTAGCAGGAGAGTGTCCAGCCTTACCGCCAGTCCTGTCTAATCGACCGGAACGGGTGCCTTCTCGTTGAGGCGCTCGGTCTCATCGTGCCAGTCGGAGGTCAGGGGCCGAAGCGTGGCCTCAACTGCGCGTGCGTGGTGGCCGCAAAACAGCAGCTCACCGCCGGAGGACTCGAGTACAACGCGGACATATGCTTGAGCCCCGCAACGATCGCATCGGTCAGCTGCGTTCAGTGTGCGGTCTGCAACTGCTGTTGTCATGTCGGCCTCCTTAGTAGTTCTGTACATCCATATAACCAGTATTCGGAGCAGAACCATGGCAAGGATGGATCACTTTCGCTGTCCGCGTATCACATGTGCGTAACGTAACGAAGTAGAATGCCGGTTTCCGGGAGTGGCAACCGGTGCCGATGGGGGACCGCGACTAGCCTAAGATGGGCAGTGTTTGCCTTGAGATATACCCCGAAGGAGCACACCGCGAGTGGCACCGAGTTCTGAATACAACGCCCGGCATCTATCTGTCCTGGAGGGCCTGGAAGCCGTTCGCAAGCGCCCGGGCATGTACATCGGTTCCACCGACTCCCGTGGCCTTATGCACTGCCTGTGGGAGATCATCGACAACGCTGTTGATGAGGCCCTTGCTGGCTTCGGGCATGACATCAAGGTCATCCTGCATGCAGACAATTCGGTCGAAATCCATGACGACGGCAGGGGCATCCCTGTAGACGTCGAACCGAAGACGGGACTTTCCGGCGTCGAGGTTGTCTTTACGAAGCTGCACGCAGGCGGCAAGTTCGGCGGCGGTTCTTACACGGCCTCCGGTGGCCTCCATGGCGTTGGCGCTTCCGTGGTCAACGCTTTGTCGAGCCGGCTGGATGTTCAGGTCGATCGTGGCAGCAAGACCTACCAGATGTCCTTCCGCCGTGGTGAGCCGGGACGTTTCATTGATGCCGGCGCCAAGCCCGGCCCCAACGCTCCCTTTGAGCCCTTCGTTGAAGACTCTGTATTGGACGTGGTTGGCAAGGCCAAACGCGGGGTCACGGGTACCAGGGTGCGGTACTGGGCCGACCGCCAGATCTTCACTCCCGATGCCAAGTTCTCTTACGATGACCTCGCCTCGCGTGCACGCCAGACGTCGTTCCTGGTCCCCGGGTTGAAGATCACTGTCCGCGACGAACGCAAGCTTGCGGGCACCCCTGGTGAGAACGGCGTGCACGAGGAAGTCTTCCACCACGACGGCGGCATTTCGGAATTTGTGGAGTTCCTCGCGGCCGACTCCGGAGTGACTGACGTGTGGCGTCTCCACGGTTCGGGGAAGTTCAAGGAAACGGTCCCTGTCCTTGACGAAAACGGGCACAGCAAGATCGCCGAAGTTGAACGCGATTGCGAAGTCGATATTGCCTTGCGTTGGGGGATCGGTTACGAGACCACGATGCGCAGCTTCGTCAACATCATCGCAACCCCCAAGGGTGGCACGCACCAGGCGGGCTTCGAGGCAGCCCTGCTGAAAACCTTCCGTAAGGCCGTGGAAACGAACGCCAGGAAGCTGAAGGCGGGCAACGACAAAATCGAGAAGGACGACGTCCTGGCCGGCCTCACCGCTGTTCTCACCGTCCGCTTGGCCGAGCCACAGTTTGAAGGCCAGACGAAGGAAATCCTTGGCACGTCCGCTGTTCGCGCCATCGTCGCCAAGGTGGTGGAGCAGGAAATTTCGAGCAGGTTGTCCTCTGCCAACCGCAATGACAAAGCACAGTCCGCGCTGTTGCTGGAAAAGATCGTTGCGGAGATGAAGTCGCGCATTTCGGCCAGGGTGCACAAGGAGACCCAGCGCCGAAAGAACGCACTGGAAACCTCCTCGATGCCCACCAAGCTTGCCGACTGCCGCACTGATGACGTGGCGCGATCCGAACTCTTCATCGTTGAGGGTGACTCCGCGCTCGGTACCGCCAAGCTTGCCCGGTCTTCGGATTTCCAGGCCCTGCTTCCTATTCGAGGCAAGATCCTTAATGTCCAGAAGGCTTCTGTAGGGGACATGCTCTCCAACGCAGAATGTGCTGCACTCATCCAGGTTGTCGGCGCAGGCTCAGGCCGGAGTTTCGACCTCGATGCAGCGCGGTACGGCAAGGTCATCCTGATGACAGATGCCGACGTCGACGGCGCGCACATCCGCACGCTGCTGCTGACGCTCTTCTTCCGCTACATGCGGCCCATGGTCGAGGCGGGCCGGGTGTTCGCCGCAGTTCCGCCCCTGCACCGCGTGGAGGTCATCAACCCGGGCCAGAAGGCCAACGAGATGATCTATACGTACTCCGAGGCAGAACTGCATGTTCTCCTGGCCAACCTGGCCAAGGAGGGCAAGCGCTACAAGGAGCCCATCCAGCGTTACAAGGGCCTGGGCGAAATGGACGCGCAACAGCTCGCCGAGACCACCATGGACCCGCGTCACCGGACCCTTCGGAAGGTGGGCATTGACAGCGCCCAGCGTGCGGAAGAGGTTTTCGATCTCCTCATGGGTTCTGACGTCGCGCCCCGCAAGGAATTCATCATCGCAGGGGCAGCGACTCTGGACCGGGAACGCATCGACGCCTAGGTTCAGACCCGCGGGTTCCGGCGCGTTTTCGCAACGGAGCCGGAAGCCGCGGAAGCTGGTGCCGCAAGGGCCGCTGCTCCTACGGCCAGAGCCAGGGCACCCATGCCCCAAGGGAGACCCGCCGCTACGGCAACCCCGCCCACCAACAAGGGACCGCCGGCGTCGCCAAGCTCCCGGCCAAGTTCGGCCGAACCCATGGTGCGGCCGAGGCGTTCAGCGGGAGTCGCATCCGCCAAGTGCGCGAAGGCCAGCGGGGTGGCAATGCCAATTCCCAGGCCGATAAGAACGGCAGCACAGTAGATCGGCACGGCGCGGTACATGGAAAGGGCACCGTCCATGGCCACTGCTCCGGGAAGAAGGCCCGCGATGAGTACGCCGAGGGCTATGGCGAGCAAACCGGCCACCATGCCTGACCGATCGGCGAGGACTCCCCGATCACGCAATCGTCCGATCCTTGGCTGAACCAGGGATGACGCCAAGGCCAATACCGTGACGACAGCGACACTGCCGGGGGTGCCGAGCCCCTCCCTTGCCGCCAACGCCGGGAGGAAGCCTACTGCTGCCCCCAAGGCGCCAGTCGAGGCCGCCAGGACCACGGTAGGTCCAAGGAATGATCGCTCGGTACTTTGCTTCCAGACATCAATGATGGTGTATCTGGGTCGGGGCAGGGGAGCCAGGCGCGGCACCGAGATGGCCGCCCAGAGGGCTACTGCCAAGCCCAATAAGGAGAGGATGAGGAAGAGCAGACTGAACCCGCCTGCGATGATCGCGACAGCGCCCAACAGGGGACCGATCGCATAGCCAAGACCCTTCCATGAACCGTAACGGCCAAAGTATCGTCCCGTGTGTTTGCCCGCCAGCCTGGCAACGCTGGCAGAAGATGCCGGTGAGAATGCCGAAGCAGCCATGCCTTGGCCAAGACGCGCTGCGGCCAGCATGACGGGTTCATCGGCCCGCAGTCCGATCAGGGACGCGGCGGAGAAGGCCAGGAGCCCTCCGATGATCACGGGTTTTGGCCCGATGCGGTCGCTGACGGCCCCAAAGACCGGCTTGAGGAAGACTTCCGCGATGTCGTACAGGGCCAACAGGACGCCCAGGCCAAGCAGGCTCAAACCGATGTCCGCGCTTTCGGCGCCAAGTCCGGCGGCCACGGCGTGGGCTCCAAAAGCGGTGGTGAAGCCAGCTGCATAGAGGGGCCATCGGCGGCTGGGGGAGATGTCTGCACTCGAGCGTGACTTATCGTCGTTCACGCCTCTCAATGTAACAGCTGCTACATTCAAGCTTGTGACTCATAGCGAAATGGGATGGTTGCTGATCCTTGTCCAAGTGCCATCGCAACCCTCCAAGCACCGTGTTGCCGTGTGGCGGGAGCTTCGGCGGACCGGGGCGGTTCCCTTGTCCCCCGGAACATGGCTGGTTCCGGCCCACCCCGCTTTTGACGCCGGGCTGGCCAAGGCCCGTTCCCTTGTTGCCAAAAGCGAGGGCAAGTGGACGTTGATAGATGCTTCGCCTCGTGATGGCGCCGACACCTTCCGGGCGGCATTCGAAACCGCCCGCGCTGAGGAGTGGGCGGAATTCATGGCGGATTGCGCAAAGTTTGAGCAGGAGATAGCCAAGGAGATTTCGCGGAAGAAGTTCACGTTCGCAGAGTTGGAGGAGGAAGAGCAGAGCCTGGAGCGCTTGCGACGTTGGTATCGCGGGTTGAAATCCAGGGATGTACTACGACTCCCACAAGCCAGTGAAGCTTCCGCGCGTCTGGCTCGCTGCGTGACCGCTTTGGAGGGGTACGCGTCGTTGGTCTATGATGCCACTCTTCCCTAAGGATGCAGCGCCATGCCCCTGCTCAACTTTCTTCCTTAACCTAGTAATCCCGGGACGAAAAGGAGTCCCGTGGGTACGGCGAGGAGCAAGGCTGAGGTGGCCAATACCAGGGCGCGAAGAGTCGTGGCGAGTGGAGGCTGCGGTGAGAGAAGGCGGCTGACGCGTGACGCCGTCGTGCGCGGTGAATCTGCCCCGCCGGTGGCGCTGATGCTGCCACCCTCGACGACGGCGCCCCCGCCGCTGAGTGCCTGAGGGCTGAATGCCTGGCCGCCCAGCCCTGGCGCTAAGGACCCGCTGGAGACTATGGCAATGGCTTTGATCAATGTGCCCTTGCTTTCGGTCCTGAGCGCGACGTCATCCGCCAGCATTTCGATCAGGGAGTTCACGGCTGTCTGGGCAAGCCGTGTGGTGGGGAACCAGGGGAGAGCCTGCCGCCATGCTGCGAACGCCCAGAGCAGGAGATCGTGACGCTGGGAAAGGTGGGCGTTTTCATGGATGAGCACAGCCCGCAACTCTGCAGGTTCCAAGGCAGCCATGAGGCCGTCGGACAAGACTGTCACCGAACGTGCGCCGCCGGGCAAGCAGTAAGCCACGGGGGAGTCGTGGTTGATCACTACCGTGCCCGGGCCGTCGTCCGAGGGTGATGCCAGAAGCGTGAGTAATTCGCGGTGCCGCCTGCGTTGGCGTTCAATCTTGTAGTAAGTCAAGAGCAGAGTGAACACCAAGTGCGCCGTTAAGAGTGCGGCCGCAGACAGGGCGAAGAGGTGCCAGAAGCCCAGCGCTGTGGTTGGCTCGTTGTTCAAAACCATGCCGGCCAGGCTCCTGAGCCCCGCGATGAGGTTATCGCCGATTGGTTCCAGTCCGTAGACCAGCATTGCGCCGATCATGGACAGGCCACCTGCGAGGGCGATTGCCTGCCAGAGGACCATTGCGGTGAATGGGGAGCGGGCAGGCCATTGCGCGCGAGAAAGCAAAACGGGTACCGGCCACGCCAGTATCAATGCCAGGACCGCCAGGAAGTATGAGGTCCAGAACATACTGGCTAATTGTAGCCGAGCAGTTTGCGCAGGGTAGCGGCTTCACTTTCGGAGACAGAGCCAATGAATCGGGCAAGGACCGCTTCGCGGTCGGGAGCCGAGCCAAGGACTTCGTGCATGAGTTCCGCGGTGTGGTCAGCGCGGCTCGAAACGGCCTGGTAGCGGTGTGGCCGGGTCCCGCGTTCGCGTTCCACCAGGCCCTTCTTCTCCAGCCTGGAGAGCACGGTAAGGACTGTGGTCACTGCCAGGTCTTTGCCCTGGTGTCCTGCTGTGCCGTCGCCGGCTTCGGAGTCCTGCGCGAGAAGATCACGCAGAGTGTTGGCAGTTGCAGCCTCTTGGCCCGCCCAGAGCAGGTCCATCACTGCCCGTTCCAGTTCCCCAAGACTCGCCATCAATACTTCCCTACCTTCCGCGTCCCGGTGGCAAAAGCCGCAACCCGGGAGCGATGATCCAACATTCCACCATAAATCTACCGCTTTTCAGCCCTTCATTCTACGTGAGGTAGAACTATCGGCGCGCCGCGGACGTCGATTCACCCTTGCGGGTGCGTAACGCCACTTGAAGAATGGGCATGTGGTCCGGCTATTTGTTCTACACTGTGTAGAAGAATAGTTTTCTACACAACGTAGAACTAAGTACACCGCACTTCGGGCCGCCGGACAAAGGACAGCCATGGACGCCTTGGAAATCGCACGCTGGCAATTCGGGATCACCACCGTCTACCACTTCATGATGGTGCCCCTTACTATCGGCCTTGGCCTGGTGGTGGCCGTCATTCAGACCCTGTGGTACCGCACGGGAAAGCCCGAGTATCTCCGAATGACCAAGTTCTGGGGCAAGCTCTTCCTCATCAACTTCATCATGGGTGTGGCAACCGGCATCGTCCAGGAATTCCAGTTCGGCATGGCCTGGAGCGAATACAGCCGGTTCGTTGGTGATGTCTTTGGCGCACCCCTGGCCCTCGAAGCCCTTCTCGCGTTCTTCGTCGAGTCCACCTTCCTTGGACTCTGGATCTTTGGCTGGAAGCAACTTAAACGCGGTGTCCACCTGGCATGCCTTTGGATTGCCGTGATCGGTTCCGTCTTCTCCGCCTACTTCATCATCGTGGCCAATTCATGGATGCAGCACCCTGTGGGCGTTGAGATGGTGGATGGCCGGCCTGTCATGACGGACGCCTGGGCGGTGTTTACCAACAACACTGCTCTCGTTGCCGTACCGCACACTCTTTTCGGTGCCCTTGGTGTTGCCGGTGCCTTCCTGCTGGGCATCGCCTGGTACCACTTGTGGCGCCGCCGCCATGACGGCATTGACGTGGTTGGTGCGGATGGCCGGCTGGTTGTCGGAGAAGCTGACATCCCGGGCCGCGACAAGGGCGACTACACCGTATGGATGCGTTCCCTCCGGATCGGCGCCGTGGTGGCGATGATCTCCTTCGCCGGCACCGCCCTCACGGGAGACCTGCAAGGCAAGCTCATGTTCGAGCAGCAGCCCATGAAAATGGCTGCCGCGGAGGCAGCATGCCACGACGGCACCGGCTTTTCCGTACTGAGCGTCGGCAACCTGGGTGCCAAGAACTGTGACGACATTGTGGCTGTCATCGAAGTGCCCGGGATCCTTTCCTTCCTCGCCAAGGGCGACTTCACCACCGAAGTGAAGGGTGTGAACAGCCTGCTTGGGGAGTACAAGGAGAAGTACGGCACGCACTTGCCGGACAACCCGCTGTATGGCGACCGGGCCGGTCAGGAAATCCAGTACGTGCCCGTCATGGAAGTCACCTACTGGGGCTTCCGGATGATGATCGGCTTCGGGGGCGTCGCCGCACTGGCAGCGCTGGTAGCCCTATGGGTTACCCGCAAGGGCGTCGTCCCTGGGTCAAAGTGGCTCATGCGCCTTGCCGTCTTCGGAATCCTGGCACCGTTCGGGGCCAACGCCGCCGGCTGGATCTTCACGGAAATGGGCCGGCAGCCCTTCGTCGTAGCCCCAAATCCTGACATGAACGGTATAGACCAGGTCTTCATGTTCACCGCCGCTGCCGTTTCACCCGGTGTCAGTGCCGGCGAGCTCATGACCTCCCTGGTTGTCCTCACCGCCATCTACGCCGTCCTGCTGGTGGTGGAAGTCAAGCTCCTGGTCAAGTACGTCCGTGGCGGCGTCGCCTCAGCCATGCCCGAACTCGCCCACGCCAAGGGCGAGCATCGCGTCAGGGATGAAGCAAGTGACAATGACGACGACGGCGCACCCGGCCCCGACAAAGCCGACGACGTCCTGGCGTTCGCGTACTAGAAACAGAGGAATAGACCATGGAATTGTTGCCAACCATCTGGTTCGTGGCCATCGCAGTACTGTGGACCGGCTATCTCTTCCTCGAGGGCTTTGATCTCGGGGTAGGCATGCTCATGAAGCTGTTTGCGCGCAACAACACGGACAGGCGCGTACTGCTCAATACCATCGGCCCCGTCTGGGACGGCAACGAGGTTTGGCTTCTCACTGCAGCCGGAGCCACCTTCGCAGCGTTCCCCCTCTGGTACGCGTCCTTGTTCTCGGCGCTCTATCTTCCGCTCCTCTGCGTCCTGGTGGCGTTGATCTTCCGGGCGGTCGCCTTCGAATACCGGGGCAAGGTGGACACTGAACGCTGGCGCACCACTTGGGATTGGGCAATCGCCGTTGGATCCTTTCTGGCCGCCTTCGGTATCGGAGCAGCCCTGGCGCTTACCACCACGGGGTTGCCGCTGGATGCCAACGGGGACCGCAGCGGTGGACCGTTCGCCTGGTTCAGCGGCTACGCACTTCTGGGCGGCTTCGGTGTTGTCGCCTTCGCCTTGGTTCACGCCTTGGCCTTCCTGGCGTTGAAGACCGACGGCGAGGTGCGGCTGCGTGCCCGCCGCTGGTTTGTGCGGCTCGTGCCGGTTGCCGTCCTGCCCATGCTCGCCTGGATGGTTGCGGTGCAGTTCCTGAGCGGCAAGGCCTGGACCTGGGCCATCGTGGTGGCTGGAGTCGTGTCCGTGGTTTTGGCCTGGCAGTGGGCCCGCAACGGATCCGAGGGCCGGGCGTTCGCCGCGATCGGAGCTTTCGTGGTGTGCGCCACGGCATCGATCTTCGGCGCCGCATTCCCGGTGGTCATCCCCTCAACCATGGATCCCGCGTTCAGCCTGACTATTTCCAATGCTTCCTCCTCGGACTACACGCTGGGCCTGATGAGCATCGTGGCTGCGGTGGGGCTTCCCTTGGTTATTGCCTACCAGGCCTGGACATACTGGGTGTTCCGGCGCCGTGTCAGCGCAGCCCACATTCCCGAAGCCCACGGTTTCCTTCCGGCCATCGCCGCCAAGGTGTTGGTTGCCAAGGAAAACACCAACCCTTCCAACCCGGGAGCCTAGCCGCGTCATGAAGCCCGTGTTCCCGTCCGGCCCGGCCACTCGATCCGCGCTCTACGGAATAGGCCTGCTCTCAGCCCTCAAGGCACTTTCGCTGGTACTCATGGCACAGGCGGTGGCCGGTGCACTGGCCGGTCTGGCCGGAAGTCCGTCCGATTGGACCGACGGGCTGGTGTGGGGGGCCGTCGGAGCGGTGCTACGGTCCCTGACCGTCTGGGGCCAGGGCGTTGCGTCGCGCCGTGCCGCGCTGGGGGTCAAAGAGGAACTGCGGTCGCAGCTTCTCAAGCGCTCGCTGGCGGAGGGCGGAACTACTGCCGTTGAGGGCACCAACGACGGCGGACTGGCGATCCTCGCCACGCGCGGCCTGGACGCACTGGATGACTACTACACCCAGTACCTGCCGGCCCTGGTGAACTGCGCCACCGTTCCACTGCTCATCGGCGCGCGGATACTGTTTGCTGACTGGGTGAGCGCCGTAGTCATTGTATTGACCGTTCCCTTGGTGCCGCTGTTCATGATCCTGATAGGCCGCCACACGGAAGACAGCGTCAGGGACGCCCAAACTACACTGCGCAGACTGTCCGGGCACATCCTTGAACTGGCCAAAGGCCTGCCTGTGCTGGTGGGTTTGGGACGGGCCAGCGAGCAACGTGCCGCACTCGAAGACATTTCCGAGCAGTACCGCAGCCGGACCATGGTCACGCTCCGCACGGCGTTCCTCTCGGCACTTGCCCTGGAACTCATAGCAACCATCTCAGTCGCTGTCGTAGCGGTCTTCATCGGCGTGCGGCTGGTTGCCGGAGACATGGCCCTGGAAGCCGGGCTTTTGGCACTGATCCTCGCTCCCGACTGCTACTTGCCCCTGCGTGAGCTCGGTACCGCCCACCATGCCAGTGATGACGGCAGGGCGGCCTTGGAAACTGCCAACACCGTGCTGAAGGCACCCACGCACCAGCGTCTTACTGATAACCAGCCACTTACCGACACCCAGACATCCCGCGCGGGGCTGGCTGACATTGTGGTCACAGGCCTCACCGTGACCTACACCGGACGGTCCACACCCGCCGTCGAGCGTTTGGACTTTACCGCCCCCGCAGGCTCGGTCACGGCGCTGGACGGAGACAGCGGCGCCGGAAAAAGCACAGTCCTGGGTGTCCTGGCAGGCCTTATCGGGACGGGCCCCGGCGCATCCGTGACCGGCACGCTAACCGGCGTGGCAACGGGCACCGTGGCCTGGGTACCGCAACACCCCGTGATGGTGGCCGACACCGTGCGGGAGGAAATGGAGCTGTACCTTGGCGGGCAGCACACTGCAGATACCGCACAGGCTGTGGCAAGCATCCTGCGGAGGGTCTCTGCTGACCACCTGGCCGCCAAGCACCCAGCCGAACTCAGCCCGGGGGAGTTGCGCCGCGTGGCACTTGCCCGCGGTCTGGCCCGCCTCGATTCCGGTGCTGCCGTGCTGCTTCTGGACGAGCCCACCGCGCATCTGGACCACTACTCAGCCAGCGTTGTCCGCTCTGCCATCACGTCCCTTCGGGGCTCTGCCACCGTAATCCTGGTAGCACACGACTCCGGCACCAGGGCGCTCGCCGACCACGTAGTCCGGGTGGAGCACTTAACCGCGGCGAAGCGGCCCACCGGCGTGCCGGAACGAAGTGCTCCTCATACCGCCGCCGTCGTTTCAACCACCGCGTATCAGTCCTCCCTGGCTGTCAAAGCCGGGGCGGACCCAGCCAGTCTGAAAGCACAGAACGGGGCCCTCCACACGGCCTTCAACCAGGGATGGCTTTCCAACCTCCAACGGCTCGCGCTGGTCCTCCGGCCGGTTCAGGCCAAGTTCGCCGCGGCGGGCCTGGTAGGAGTCCTCGCCGCACTTTTCGCAGTCGCCCTGTCCGGCCTGTCAGGGTGGCTCATCATCCGGGCCAGCGAACAGCCACCCATTCTCTACCTCCTCGGAGCGATCGTTGGTGTGCGTTTCTTCGGCATCGGCAGGGCCGTCCTTCGCTACTGCGAGCGGCTCCTGACCCACGACGCCGTCTTTGCTGCGATGACGCGACTGCGTGGGGCCCTCTGGGCCACCCTGAGCCGCCGTGCACTGTCACTTCGCCGGCTTTTGCAGGGCGGCAACGTCCTGGGCTCCATCGTGGACGACGTTGACACACTCAGGGACCTTCTCCCGAGGGTCGCCCTCCCTCCGTTGACTGCCGTGGGCGTGGGCGCTGCGGCCGTCGTCGCAACTGCCATGGTGTTGCCCGTTGCCGTACCCGCCGTTGCCTGCGCCGCCGTAGTTGGACTCATTGTTGCGCCGCTCCTTGCCGTACTTGCTGACCGGAACGCCGCCAGGGCAGAACAACAGCTGCGCTCGGTGGTGCTCCGCGGTGTTGCGGCGGCCCTCGATGCCCGCGCCGAACTAACCGCCAACGGTGTGGCCGGACGCATCCTGACCGCACTCAGGGACAAGGATCGTGCCGCTACTGTTTCGGCGCAGCGTTCTGCCTGGGCCGAAGGTCTCGGCCAAGCCGTCACCGTCCTCGCCTGCTCGCTCGCCGCCCTGTGGGCGGCACTCCTGGGCGCCGAATCCGTTCAAGATGGTTCCGCCGCTCCTGCCCTGGTTGCCGTGATTGTGCTCATGCAACTGGCCCTCGTGGAGCCTTTTGCGGCAACCGTTTCCGCCGTCCGCCAAGGCCCTGCGCTCGCAGACATCCTGGGGCGCGTGGCAGCTACCGGGGCGTTGTCCGCCCCCGCCGAGGCGGACAACGCAGATCACGACGCCGGTATGCACCCTTTGCCTGACCGCGATGGCAAGGCGGGGCTGGAGTTGAACGGAATTTCCGCTGCATGGCCAGGTGGCCCCACGGTATTCTCAGGAGTTACCGCTGAGGCCGGGCCAGGCCGATGGCTGGCAGTCACCGGCCCCTCGGGAGCCGGCAAATCGACGCTGCTTTCCGTCCTCCTTGGCTTCCTACCTGTGAAGGAAGGCAGGGCACTGCTCACAGGGACAGCGGCGTGGTGCCCGCAGGAAGCCCACCTCTTCGACTCCACCATCCGGGGTAATCTCCTTCTGGCGAGGCCCGCGGGGAACAAGCCCAACGAACAGGAAATGCGCGAGGCCTTGCAGGACGTGGGGCTTGATGTGTTGGTGGACACTTTACCGGAGGGGCTCGACACGCGCATTGGATCAGGCGGGGCTTTCCTCAGCGGTGGTGAGCGGCAGCGCCTCGCCATGGCAAGGACACTCCTGACCGGCGCGCGCGTGCTGTTGCTGGATGAGCCTACGGCGCACCTTGACGCTGCAGCTGCACGCGAAATGATGGCCACCCTTCGCCGGGGTTTGCGGAACGTCACGGTGGTGTTGGTGACGCACAACCCTGAGGACATCGATCCAGCCGATGCCAGGCTCGAGCTCCCCAGTGCGGCTGAGCTGGTGAGAGTGCCTACTCCCCAGTAGCCTGTTGGCATGCCTTCTGAGGTTCCACCCCTTATTCAGCCCGATGCCAGCCAAACGGGCCTGCAGTGGCGGCCTGCCACAACTGCGGACCTGGACAACTGGGCGGAACTGATCGCCCGGACTGCCGCCGTCGAGCATCCTGTCTGGTTCGAAAAGCGTGGCGACCTTGTCCACGTCCTGGAGTCCACCAAGAATGATCCCAGGACCAACACGCTTCTGGGATTCGATGCGGATGGCGTTGCCCGCGCGTACGGGAGAATCACGAAAAACCCCGAAGGGGACAAGGCCACAGGCATGGGATGCGTAGACCCGCACTGGCAACGCCGCGGCGTCGGTTCGGCTGTCCTCACTTGGCAGGAAGCACAGACCCGGAGACGGTTTCACGCTGACAATGCAGCAGGGAACAGTTCTGCGCCGCCCCGCCTCCGCATCCAAACGGAAGAACAGCACCCGCACCAGGCGGCGGTGCTCCGGGCCAGGGGCTATGACATTGTGCGCTGGTTCAATGAAATGCATCGGCCGTTGTCAGGGCCTGCTTCCCAGCCTGCTCCAGCAGCACGGCTTGAGCCCGGATTGGAACTATGCACGTTTGACCGATCCCTGCACGAGGCCGTTCGCCTGGCCCACAATGATGCCTTCAGGGACCACTGGGGAAGCGAGCCACGCGACGAAGAAACCTGGCGGTTCACCGTTGAGGAACCCACAGCACGGCCTGATTGGAGCGCCGTGGTGATTGACGCTTCCACGCGCGAGGTAGCTGGATACCAGCTGGCCAGCTACGATCCGGCTTCAGCGGTTGACCGGGGTTTCAAGGAGGGCTATACCGAACTGCTTGGTGTCCGGCGTGCGTTCCGTGGCCGGGGAATAGCGCAGACACTGCTGGCAGACGCCCTGCGGCGATTCACCGCCGCCGGGATGGACATTGCATCGCTGGACGTCGATTCTGCCAATTCCACCGGTGCCCTGGCACTCTACCTTGGCATGGGATACAGCCCAGTGAACCGGAGCATGACGTGGGAGAAGCTGCTATAGCCCGGCGCCGTTAGCCGTCCACATCGTGGAGGTGATGGACAACATCGTGCAGGAAGTATTGCGAGAACGTGAGCACTGTGAACTCGGAACCGTTGCTTCGCCGTCCTGTTCGCTGCCATTCATCCTGCACAACACGTGCGAAGGACTCGGCGATCTGCTCCCCTTCCGCGATCAGCTCGTCAGAGACAGTGCGGGGATCCGAACGTCCGTATTCGCCGTCCATGGCCGCTTGGTCCTGGTCCCAGTTGGCAAATTCGGCGTTGTCATCGCTGAGCATCAGGTTCAGCCTCTTGTCGAAGAGGCTAAAGACATCGCGAACGTGGCAGGCATATTCCAGGGGAGACCACGTGTGGTCATTCGGGCGTACCGCGACGTCCTCGCGGCGCAGGACGGCGCGCCACCTTGGAAGCATGTTGAGCACAGTCCCCGGGACCGTGGACGGCGTCACTGTGGAGGCGTCAAAGCCGCATTCGGGGCAGGGCTTTGACAGCACCCACGTCCAGTCTTTTTCGTCAGGGATGATCGGCATGCCGCCAGTCTAAAGGGTCACCGCCGGCAATCTCAGGCATGGGGTAAAACCAACATCTGTTTGCCCCTGACTTCGTTGCCGCCCAGGAGTAAAGTTCGCTCCGGGGAGAGAGTCGGAAAGAGAAAAACATGCTCAAGGATCAGCAAGTGGGTGCCGTTCTTCCGGCATCGGATATTGCCCGGGCCCGCGCGTATTACAGCGAGAAACTCGGACTCGAACCAGAAAATCCAGACGCCGACGACAACCTCCAGTACAGGTGCGGGGACGGGACCGGCTTCTTCATTTACCAAACATCCAATGCAGGTACGGCCAAGAACACCCAGATGGGCTGGATGGTCAGTGATCTCGCGGCCACGATGGCGGAACTTCGCGAGAAGGGCGTCGAGTTCGAAGACTACGACTTCCCGGGGCTCAAGACTGAAAACGGCATCGCGACAATGCCGGACGGAAGCGCAGCAGCCTGGTTCCTGGACACCGAGGGAAACATACTGAGCATCAACCAGAACGCCTAGCCCAGCCGGAAATGGCCTGACAGGGGCCAAGGCAACAGCAGGGCCGGCGGTCTGGAACCGCCGGCCCTGCTGTATTTCCTTGCAGGATTACTACTCGGTTGCCGCAGCCGTTTCCTCCCAGGCCATGCTCGGACCGATCGCCTCCACTGGCTGTGACAGCGGCACCCCTGAGCCGTCCCTGCGGCCATGCTCGTGGGGCAGTGCCCTGGCCACACCGGCGGCCGATGACGCCTTTGCTGGTCCGTGTCCGGCCCACGCAAGGAGCAGGGTGTCTTCGCCCTTGAGGAAGCGGTGTACACGGACACCGCCGGTGGCGCGTCCCTTCGATGGATATTCGTCGAAAGCAGTCACCTTCGCGGTCCCCGGCGCCGTGCCCGGCAGCGCGCCATTGGTTCCTGCAATAGTGACAACGACGGCGGCGGGATCGTCCGCGCGCACGGTGCCAAAGTGGATGACTTCGTCGCCGTCAGCGAGTTTGATGCCGGCCATGCCACCAGCGGTCCGGCCTTGCGGACGCACGTTTGACGCACTGAACCGCAGCAACTGGGCTTGTTTGGTGACGAAGACGAGTTCGACGTCGTCCTCCTGCGCGGGCTCCACGGCTAGAACGGTGTCCTTGTCCTTGAGCGAGATGATTTCCCAGTCCTCACGGTTCAGCGGGTACTCCGGCTGAACACGCTTCACTACGCCCTGCACAGTTCCAACGGCAAGGATGGCATCCAACGGAACGAACGCAACCAACGTCTCGCCCTTGAGAAGAGTGATGAAATCCTTGGCCGGCACTCCACCGGCCAGGTTTGGAAGGCCTCCGACAGGGGGCAGGGCGGGCATGTCCATGACCTGTAGGCGCAACATCCGGCCCAGGGAAGTGACGGCGCCAATCTCACCACGAGCCGTGGTCTTCACTACTGAACGGAAGACGTCGTGCTTCGCCCGGGGACCAGCCTCGGCCAGCGGTTCCTGGTTGGTTGTCCGTGCGATCTGTCCGGACACGCTGAGGAGGGCCCAGCAGGGGTCGTCCGGGATTTCGAGGGGGAGGGCTGCGGCCTTGCCCTTGGGCCCAGGTACCGCAGCCGCAAGGGCCGCGGCGACCGTGGGTGAGACTGCCTCGGACTCCAGGAGCACGGTGCGTCGGGGAGTACCGTACTTCGTGGCGATTTCGGCCAGCTCACCGGAAACGAGGTCGCGGAGCAGCTCGTCGGAGGCAAGGATGGCCTCCAGGGCTTCGATCTCGCGGCGCAGCTCGTCCTGCTCCTTCTCCAATTCAAGGCGGGAGTACTTGGTCAGCTGCCGTAGGCGCAGTTCCAGGATGTAGTTCGCCTGGATCTCGGTGAGGTCGTAGATGGACATCAGCCGTTCACGGGCTGCGGAAGCTTCATCAGAGGAGCGAATTATCTGGATGACTTCGTCGATATCGACGATCGCGATCAGCAGGCCCTCCACCAAGTGCAGGCGGTCCTTCTTCTTGCCCAAGCGGAAAGCCGTCCGCCGCCGGACCACGTTCAGACGGTGGTCCACGTAAACCTGCAGGAGCTGCAGCAGGCCAAGTGTTTGCGGCTGGCCGTCAACCAACGTGACGTTGTTGATGCCGAAGGAATCTTCCATGGGCGAATAGCGGTACAGCTGCTGAAGCACGGCGTTGGGGTTGAAGCCGTTCTTCAGCTCGATGACCAGGCGCAGGCCATGGTTGCGGTCCGTGAGGTCCACGACATCGCTGATGCCGGTCAACTTCTTGGCGTTGACGGCGTCCTTGATCTTTTCGATGACCTTTTCCGGGCCAACCATGTAAGGCAGCTCGGTCACCACCAGGCCGGTCCGGCGGGCAGACAGCTGTTCCACTTCCACCTTGGCGCGCGTCTTGAAGGAACCGCGGCCCGTGGCGTAAGCATCGCGGATGCCGTCCAGGCCCACGATGCGGCCACCCGTGGGAAGGTCCGGACCCGGGACGAACTTCATGATGTCATCCAGCGTCGCGTCCGGATTCGCGATCAGATGGCGTGCGGCCGCGATGACCTCAACGAGGTTGTGCGGAGCCATGTTCGTTGCCATGCCGACGGCAATGCCCGTAGTGCCGTTGACCAACAGGTTGGGAAACGCTGCCGGAAGGACCTCAGGCTGGGTCAACTGGTTGTCGTAATTGGGGACGAAATCCACGACGTCTTCGTCGAGGTGGTCCGTCATGCTCAGCGCAGCCGCTGCCAAGCGCGCCTCGGTGTAACGCGGGGCGGCAGGACCGTCGTCGAGCGATCCAAAGTTGCCGTGGCCATCGATCAACGGCAGGCGCAGGGAAAAGTCCTGGGCCATGCGGACCATGGCGTCATAGATCGCGGCATCGCCATGCGGGTGGAGTTTTCCCATGACTTCGCCCACGACGCGCGCACTCTTGACGTGGCCCCGGTCCGGGCGCAGGCCCATGTCCGCCATCATGTAGAGGATGCGGCGCTGAACCGGTTTCAGGCCATCACGTGCGTCAGGAAGGGCTCGCGAATAGATCACCGAGTAGGCATACTCCAGGAAGGAGCCCTCCATCTCGGAAGTGACGTCGATGTCGACGATGTTCTCGGTGAAATCGCCGAGAGGCTCGCCTTTGCGTGCGGGAGTTTGGCTGCGGGCCATGGGGTCGGTGGATCCTTAAAGATGTACTGCGGATGTTTTAGCTAGGCTAAGCCTATGGTGGATCAGCCCGACGTCGGCATTTATCCGGAATATTGGGAGGCCGATGTCGTCCTGCGCGACGGCGGGACAGCCCACCTCCGTCCCATCCGCCCCCAGGACGCAGACGCCCTGCAGGCCTTCCATGCCGGTCAATCGCAGGCTTCCATCTACATGCGGTTTTTCTCCTTCAAGCCCAAACTGTCCGGAAAAGAAGTGCGGCGCTTCACTGAAGTGGACCACGTGAACCGGGTGGCATTCGTCATCACGATCGGTGGCGAAATCATGGGAGTGGGCCGCTACGACCGGCTGGAGGACCCCGACGAAGCCGAGGTGGCCTTCAACATCTCGGACGCCCATCAAGGCCGCGGCATCGGCTCGATCCTCCTGGAGCACCTCGCGGCAGCCGCCCGCGAGAAAGGTATTCGTCGATTCATCGCTGAGGTCCTGCCCGAAAACCGCAAGATGCTCATGGTGTTCGCCGATGCCGGCTATGACCTCAAGCGCGGGTTTGACGACGGCGTGGTGAGCGTCGAGTTCAATATCGACCCCACCGAGAAATCGCGGGCGGTGATGGAGTCCCGCGAGCATCGTGCAGAGGCCCGCAGCGTGCGCGACCTGCTGGCGCCGTCGTCGGTGGCTGTCATTGGGGCCAGCCGCAAGTGGGGGACAGTAGGCTACCAACTTCTGGAACACATTATTGAGGGTGGCTTTGAGGGCCCGGTCTATGCGGTCAACCCCGAGGCCTTCGAGCTCGCCGGCATGATCTCCTTTGCCCGCTTATCGGAGATCCCCGGGCCCGTGCAGCTGGCGATTATCGCGGTTCCCTACGAGGAAGTGCCCAAGGTAGTGGACGACTGCGCTGCAGCGGGCGTCAAGGGCATAGTGGTGGCAACCGCCGGATTCGCCGACGACGGCGAGAGGGGCCTTGCGCGCCAACATGAGTTGGTGCGGCGCGCCCGGGCCAATGGCATGCGGGTGATTGGGCCCGAGTCCCTGGGGATACTGAACACTCATCCGGCTGTATCGCTCAACGCCTCCATGGCTCCGAGCATGCCGCCCCGCGGGGGCCTGGGCCTCTTCAGCCAGTCAGCGGCCGTGGGTGTTGCCGTCTACGCGGCGGCCAGGCGGCGCCGGTTGGGCCTGTCCACATTTCTCTCCGCCGGGAACCGCGCGGATGTCTCGGGCAACGACGCCATGCAGTACTGGGAGGACGACGCCGATACCTCGGCAGTAGGGCTCTACCTTGAGTCGATCGGGAATCCCCGTAAGTTCTCCCGGCTGGCCCGCAGGTTGTCCCGGAGCAAACCGGTGATCGTCGCAAAATCCGACGTCACCGGCCTCCGCCTTCCGCCCGGACATGAAGTCCGGACCACGCAAGCACCTGCCGCCGCAGTGGACGCAATGATGCGGCAGGCAGGCGTCATCAGGGTGGGAACCATCGAGCAATTGATGGATATCGCCCAGATCGTCTCCTCCCAGGCATTGCCTGCCGGCCCCGGTGTGGCTGTCTACTCCAATTCCGTCGCCTTGGCGAAAGTCGTCGCTGACAGTGCCGGACCCCTTGGGCTCGATGTCAACCGGATGGTAACGGACGTGGACCTCGACGCCGGTATGTCACTCGCCCTCCCAGCGCTCCGGGAGAGCCTGCGGGCAAGCCTCGCGGACGAATCTGTCAACGCCATCGTGGCCGCACTCCTGCCTGCACGGGGACTCACTGTAGAAGCGCTGGCCGGTGTCCTGGCCGAGTGTGCGGCGGAAGCCGGCAAGCCGGTGGTGGCAGTGTTCACAGGCATTCTGGACCCCTCCATCCCCGTGGAAGGAATGGTCGGCAGCTCCGATGGTCCGTTACTGCCCTGCTATTCCAATGCGGGTGCCGCAGTAGGCGCCCTGGCCGCGATCGTTCGCTACGCCCAATGGCTGGATCGCGACCAAGGTCTTTTCGTCGAGCCCGGTGGCTGCGACGTCGAAGGGACCCAGGAAACCCTGGCCAGGATGCTGACCGGCGTGACGGGCGAGAAACTCCGCAAGCTCGACGCCGGTGCTGCCGCAGAATTACTCGCTCGCTACGGTATCGCCGTGGTGCCGACAATCGGCTTCGGGACACCGGAGGAAGCTGTTGAAGCAGCCGAACGCGTGGGCTGGCCAGTGGTTCTGAAGACCACTGATCCCGCCCTGAGGCACCGCCTGGACCTGGGCGGCGTCCGGCTGGACATTCAAGATGCAGAGTCCTTGCTGCAGAACATCGCCCAGATGAGGCGGGCACTGGAACCTTACGGTTCGCCGTCGCTTGAAGTTCAGGCAATGGCCCCGGTAGGCCAGGCGTGCACCTTCCGTGCCATGGAGGATCCCCTGCTGGGTCCAGTGGTGTCTTTCGGCTTGGCAGGGGATGCAGTGAATCTGCTGGACGATTGGGCACACAGGGTCCCACCGTTGTCCGCGGCAGACCTGCGCGACCTCATCCGCTCACCGCGGGCTTCCAGGAAACTGTTCGGCTACCAGGGCCTTCCCGCCGTGGATGTGCCTGCCCTTGAGGACATTGCCGCCAGGCTGGCCAAACTCAAGGATGACCACCCCGGAATTGCCCTGGTGGAATTCAACCCCGTGCTCGCCGGCCCCTCCGGTGCAACGATTCTGGGTGCCGATGTGTGGATAGGTAACGCCGCACGGCGCACCGACAGCGCTCGCAGGGCAATGCGTGGTTAAGCGCTCCCTGCACGCCAGCGACCGGCCCAGTGGCGGAGCCGGCAGTTAGGAAGTCCCCAGTGGATCTGTGAAAATGGGGGAATGAGCACCCAGTCTCCGACGCCTCAGTCCCGTCCGTCCAATGCCGGGCACCACAGCGCCCATAACCACAGCTTGCAGGGACAGAGCCTGGACCAAGCGCTGCAACAGGCTGGTTTCTACCCCAGGCTGGTGGCCGACGTCGTGGATGACGCCTTGGATGGCCGCGATTGCTTGTCACACCTGGTGCACCTTGAGACGCACTTCGATCGCGCCGAGGTTCGCCGTCACATCACAGTGCTGGTACTCACCGAAGACATGCTGGTGATCACCCACGTTGACGATCAGCAGCTGGATGAAGCCGGGGAACAGATCGTCGCCCAGATTTCCACGGAATCCGTACCCGTGGCGCAGATCCGTTCTGTGGTCCTTAGCTACATGTATTCCCAGCCACAGGACTACAAGCCGTCGGATCCCGTTCGGGAAATGACAGTGTCCATTGCCTGGTCCGGTGGGCAGCGCCTGGATATGGGTCCGGCAAGCTGCGGTGATCCGCAGTGCGAAGCGGACCACGGCTACAGCGGAACCATCGCGCAGGAGGACATCGTCCTGCGCATCAGTGCCGAAGCGGACGGCCTTCAAGCGGTCCAGGATGCCAAGGTCTTCGCGCGCGCCCTTCGTGCCGTGAACACGGCAAATCCCACACCCGTCCCACACGCCGGCATCCCCGCGCCGCGGCCACGTTCGGGGGTCTTCAGCAACCGCTTGAGCCGCGGACACCAGCGTTGAGGGTGACTGCACAGGAGCACACGCAGCCAATGTCCGGTACGGCGCCGGCCTCCGAGCTCCCTTCGCCCCCGCTTTTTGGGAGCAGATCGATCGCCGAAGTCTTCACCAGTGCTGCCGCGAGCATGGGCATTCCCGGATTTGCCAACCAGCTTCACCTGCCTGCCGCGCAGCGTGTCTGTGTAGTCCTCGCCGATGGCCTGGGCCGCAGCCTGCTCAAGCAAAAGGCTTCGCACACACCGTTCCTGCGTTCCATCCTGTCCGGCGGACAGGGCAGCGTCCCCAACTGGATTGATTCCGCTTTTCCCAGCACCACCGCGGCTTCCCTGGCCAGCCTGGGTACAGGGCTTCCCGCCGGGCAGCACGGCATGGTGGGCTACGACGTCCTGGATCCTTCCCAGGACAAAGTAGTGAACCTGCTTGGCAACTGGGACGCCCACGTGGACCCTGCGCTTTGGCAGCCGCACGCTACCGTGTTCGAACGCATAGGGGCCGAAGTCGACGTTGTCACGGTGAGCCTCCCGCAGTTCGGGAATTCCCCGATGACGCAGGCAGCCCTCCGGGGCAGCCGTTTCGTGGGCGGCACAAGCCTGCATGCGCGCACAGCCGCCGCAGCAGAGGCAATGTCCAGTGGTGGCCGCTCCCTGATGTACTTCTACGTCAACGAGTTGGACAAAGCCGGTCACCGCTACGGCTGCCAGTCCGACCGCTGGGAACACCAGCTTGAAGAGCTCGACTCCACCGTCAAGAGACTGTCCGCGACGCTGCCCCCGGGGACCACTATCGTGCTGACCGGGGATCACGGAATGCTTGACGTTCCCGAGTCCCAGCGCATTGACTACTCAGCTGATTCTTCACTCGTTGCCGGGGTCCGCCACACTGCAGGCGAGCCCCGCATGGTTCATCTTTACCTTGAGCCGGGCCTCCCGGATACGCAGCGCGAGTCACTCATCTCTGCCTGGCGGGCAAGGTTTGGCGAACGCATCTGGGCTTTTACCCGTGAGCAGGCGATAGGCGCCGGGTTGTTCGGTGACGTCCAGCCGGCGGTGGCGCCGCGCATCGGCGATGTCATGATTGCCGCCCGGGATACCCTTGCCCTTTACGACACCCGCAGGGTCCGTCCGGCGTCGTTGGAAGTAATCGGCCAACATGGTTCCTTGACGAAGGCGGAACGTGAAGTGCCATTCCTTTGCTTCCCGGCAGCCGGTAAAAAGGGCAAACGTGGCTGAACTCGTCTTCTTCTCGGGCACCATGGATTGCGGTAAGTCCACACTGGCTTTGCAAATGGACTACAACCACCGCGCGCGGGGCAGGGGCGGGGTACGTTTCAGCTGCAACGACCGCGCAGGTGATTCGACGATTTCCAGCAGGTTGGGCCTGAGGACAGACGCCGTTGAAGTCCATGCGGACACGGACTTCTGGGACGAAGTGGTTGTACGCCGGACCAGTGGGCTCCGTGTGGACTATCTGATCTGCGATGAAGCGCAGTTTTATTCCGCTTCCCAAGTGGAGCAGTTGGCGCGCCTGGTGGATGAGATGGAGGTGGACGTCTTCGCGTTCGGGATCACCTCGGACTTTCGAACCACCTTGTTTCCCGGCTCCCAACGTCTGATCGAACTCGCCGACAAAGTACAGGTGCTGCAGGTCGAGGCACTGTGCTGGTGCGGGCGCCGGGCAACTCAAAATGCCCGAACGGTGGACGGCATCATGGTGGTGGAAGGGGACCAGGTCATGGTTGGCGATGTCGCTCCCCAGACTGCAGGCGACGTCCCGGGCGTGAGCGATCAAGTTCAGACAGGGGAAGCTGTTGGCCACGAACCCGTGGTTGGCTATGAGACCTTGTGCCGACGCCATTACATGCGCCGCGTGACAGCCCACGGGGCCAACCTGATGGCCGGGGGAGACCAGACTCTTCCGTTCGACGTCGATGCCTGCCTGTGGCCCGGAGCCGGCTCCGGCACTGGCTCCGGCTTGACGCCGCGCTAGGGGATAGACGCCGCGCTAGGGCTAGTCGCCGCGGGCGCCGAAGACGATCTCGTCCCAACTGGGGATGCTTGACCGTTTTGGACGGGAGGGCTGGCGCTCTACGGGTGCCTCAGCATCCTTGTGCGTGTTATGGTCCCCGGCTTCGAGGGGTGCCCTGTCCTGTACGGCTGTCTCTGCGCGCGAGGCAGCACGATCAGTCTGTGTTTGCGGGGATGTGGCCCCGCCAAGCAGTTCGTCCAGCCCTGCCCGTGGCGTCTGGTTTGTCCCGGAATCACTTCGATCCGCGTCCTTGGGCTCAGGAGCACTGGCCACCCCCGGCTTGCGGTCGGTTAAGGAAGTCACGGGCCGCAATGGGCTGGCAACAACGGTTATTTCGCGCGTCTCCGTGCTGACGCCGTCGTGGAGTTTCAGTGAGTCGTCGTCGTTTGAGTCATGGTTCCGGGGCGCGAGGCTCAGCCGGGACAGCATGGACGGACGTCCGTCCTTCCGCGCAGGCTCAGCCACAGGAGAAACCTCCGGTTCTGTTTGATCCCCGGCAGGTTCCTCGGCCGGCTGCTGATCTTCGCCGCCAGAACGCGGGTGGGCTGCCGGAACGTTGCTGAGCAGGACGGCCAAGGCGTCATCGCCGTCTTCGTCCACGCCCAGGCGCTGCCCGCGGCGTGAGCGGAGCATTTCCAAGAGGCTGTCGGATTCCTTTGCTGACGCGCGCGCCGCGGTTTCGGCGTCGGTCTCGAAATCGAAAGGACGATCCGAGACGGCGGCAAGCCGGCGTGCAGGAACGGGGCCGTCCAGCGGCTCCAGTTCACTGAGCTGCTGAGCCCAGCGGTTGGCGTTCTGCAGGGATTTACGCTGCGGACTGAACGTCCACATCGCCGGTGGCTCCTCGCCAATGCTTCCGTGCGTACCGGGGACCGCTTCAAAGCGCGCGACGACGGTCCAGGAACCATCCGAACGGCGCCACGAGTCCCATTCAACCGTTGAAGAATCGATGCCGTGCGCGGACAGACGGTGGGCCACCATTTCGCCGAGCGTCGCTGGATTGTCGCCAAAGGCGGAGCGATAGATGTCCTGGCCTGGGGCCGGGGAAGCTACTTCAATCCTTCTGGCCTGCTGCGCAACGTACTCACGCTCGGCCAGGACAGGACCTTCGTAACGTTGCACGTTGGCAAGGGGCAGCCCGGACAACTCCGCTACTTCGGCCGCCGTGGCTCCACTGCGGATTCTGGACTGAATATCCCTGGGGGACATGGCAATCGGGGTGTTTGACGCCCGCGCAGCCACCTGGGCGGGGGTCCTGCTCGTCGCGGCACGAAGTGCCTCGTCGATCGGAAGCTGGAACATCGCACCGCCGGGTCCGCTCAGGAGCAGATGCCCGCCGTCGTCGTGGACGCCTACCAGCCGTAGATCCTGCATAACACCCTCCACCACATGGCATAACTGACATTCGAAACTCTGCCACCCCCATTGCCCTTTTCCTACTAGGACAAAGGGCGTGCCGTGATATTCCGGCGAAAGTGGCAGATTATCGGGCGGATCCTTTCCCGCAATCCGAGCGCAATGTGCCGCCTCTGGACAATCGCTGGACAGGGGAGGACAATCTGGCCGATATCGGGCACAAATCCGGGGCGTCCGGCGTTACACCCTTAGACCGGCGGCGGGCAGGAAATCCGTCAGGCCGGAGTCCTACCCGGAGCAAGTACGACAGGATGAAGAAGGACCATGGCCACGGATTACGATGCCCCTCGAAAGACCGAGGAAGACGTCAGCGAGGACTCGATTGAGGAACTCAAGACGCGCCAGTCGGGGAAGCAATCCTCTGCGGTGGATGTCGATGAGACCGATCTTGCCGATGGCTTCGAGCTCCCGGGAGCGGACCTCTCCGGAGAAGAGCTCCTGATTCAGGTCATGCCACCACAGCCTGACGAATTCACGTGCTACAACTGCTTCCTTGTGAAGCACCGCTCCCAGATTGCCACTGAGAGGGACGGACACCTGTACTGCACCGAATGCGAGAGCTAGCAGGACCAGTGCGCCCAGCGTCGTGCTAATGCCCACCCAGCGCAGCGACGAGTTCGTCCGGGCGGCGCGAAGACACCAGCCAGTAGGGTGTCCGATCGGCGGGGTCAGTGATGTCGATTTTCACTACGGCATCGATCCACCCGCGGAAGCACATGTAAGCGAGGCCATTGAGGCGGGTTCCACGTTCGGCGGTGGCCTCGTCTTTTTTGAAGGCCTCGGCGGTACCGACGAATTTGCGGTCGATAGTGGCGCGTCCCACCCTAAGGCTGTCCCGCGTAACGGTGATGGTGGGTGTCGAAACCACCAACAGGGTGGTCATGACGGCCAGAAGCACCAGGGCGGCGATGATGCCTGCGGCGGCACTGATGGGTGCGAACATCAGGATTCCAGCGCTCGAGAGGCCCACGACGACAACCCAGATCCAGATGGTCGGCCATAATTTCTCGGTGAACAGCACCTCGGAAGCGGAGGGACTATTCCGGGCAGGCATGGGGGCGGACTGGTCAGACGTAGGCATGGGTCCAGCTTATCGGCCCTTGGGCCGGCTATCTGCCCGGAGTGCCCGCATGGAAGTGCCCCACGTAGAATGGTCCACTGTGAGCAACGAGACCGCAGTATTCAGTAATGACACCACCGCAGCGTATGGCGCGCCCACTTTGGACGTTCAGCTGAAAATGCTCGACGCCGGGCTGGAAGCACCGTCCTACGCGCACCCGGGCGATGCCGGTGCGGACCTGCGTGCCCGCGAGGACGTGAAACTGGCCCCGGGTGAACGGAAATTGGTTCCTACGGGCGTTTCGATTGCCCTCCCGGACGGCTTCGTGGCACTGATCCACCCGCGGTCCGGCCTCGCGACCAAACATGGCCTCACCGTTGTCAATGCACCCGGGACTGTGGACGCAGGCTACCGCGGCGAAATCGCGGTCACCTTGTTGAACACTGACCAAAACCACGCCATTGAGCTCAAGCGCGGCGATAGAATTGCCCAAATGGTGATTCAGCGCGTCGAGTACGCGCGCTTCGTGATGGTTGATGATCTATCCGACTCCGCCCGCGGTACGGGCGGCTTTGGTTCCACTGGCGGATTCAACGCACCGGTGGCCTGATAACCCACGGGGTTGCGGTTTACTTGGGGATAGACCACTACTAAGGAGACAACCCAATGCTTTTTGGGCGCGGCAAAAAGTCCAAGGCCGAGCGGCTGGAAACCGCTGGCACCGTCGAGGAAAACGATGCGGCTGAGGCAACAGCCCCTGCAACCGGCGCGTCCGGTACCAAGGGTGATTTCCGGCTTGGCAAAGGTCCTTGGGACATCGATGAGATCGAGGACCGCGATGGATATGTGGACCTCGGCGCACTGCTGATTGCACCCGCTGACGGACTCCAGCTGCGGCTGGAAGTGGAAGAAGCTACTCAGCGCGTGGTGGCCGTGACCATGGACCTGGCCGGCTCAAGCCTTCAGCTCCAAGCGTTCGCTGCTCCGCGTTCGGAGGGCCTGTGGGACGAGATCCGCGAGCAGATCGGCCAATCCGTAGCCAGCCAGGGTGGCGAGACAGAAGAAGTATCTGGAACGTTTGGCACAGAGCTCGTCGCCAAGCTCCCCGCCGAAGCTACCGACGGCAGCCGGGGTTTCCGCGCCGCCCGCTTCATGGGCGTGGACGGTCCCCGCTGGTTCCTGCGTGGTGTCCTCGGCGGCGAAGCCGCCCTGGACCGGGACGCCGCGGCAGCCCTCGAGGAGCTCTTCCGGCGCGTAGTTGTTGTCCGCGGCGACAATCCGATGCCGCCGCGCGAACTGTTGCAGCTGCGTCTGCCCAAGGACGCTTCTACCCAAGCCCCAGCCCAGGCTCCCGCTGGAGCTCCAGATCCCGGTGCACAGCAAGGTGGTCCCGCCCTGCACCAGCCGGAGCGGGGACCGGAGATCACCCAGATTGGCTGATACGCCCGGCTCGCCAGGATCCGCCGGGCAGCAGTCCCAGCAATACGGCGTCCGTGATCTCCCTGCCCGCGGCAGGGCCACCTGCACTGGATTCATCGAATCCGTCACGTACCAGCCGCCAAGTGAGCAACCCTTCTTTTCAGCAGTGGTGGTGGACGCGTTGGAGCACAGTTTCCAGCCGTCGGTTGGTGGCGGGGGAGTGAAAAGGCAGGATGCACGGTTGCGCGTGATCTGGTTGGGCAGGAACCGTGTACCTGGGATTGAAGCAGGAGTGGAGCTGCGCTTGAACGGCATGGTGACGCAACTGGACGGCCTGCCTGCGATGTTCAATCCACGCTACGAAATACTTTCCCGTCAGGAGCACCTATGACCGTGGCCAATGGATCAGAGCCGAAGGATTCCGCACAGCCTACGCCAGCCGAGAGTGAGACCTCGGCCACCGGGTCAGCCAAGACCCCGGCAGCCGAAACCCCGGGGGTCGCGGATTTGGCTGCGGGCTATGCAGAAAAGGCAGGGCTTCAGCGCAACAGTGCCGGCCATGTAGACATGTTGAAGTCTGCAGGGGGAGTGCAAGGCATCGCGGAGAGCATCCTGCCGGGCCTCGTTTTCCTCGTGGCCTTCACCATAAGCCGCGACTTGACGGTTTCCCTGGTCGCGGCGTTGGCGACGGCAGCAACCTTCACTGTTGTCCGCCTGATCCAACGACGCCCGTTGACGCAGGCACTTGCCGGTGTTGTCGGCGTCGGGATTTCTGCCTGGTTGGCCAACACCACAGGGAAGGCTGAGGATTTCTACGTTCTCGGCTTCTTCACCAACATTGCCTATATCGCGGGTATGGTGCTTTCCGTCGTCCTCAAATGGCCCCTTGCCGGGTTGCTGTTCGGATTCGTCCGCAACGAGGGTCTCGAATGGCGCAAGGATCCGGAACGCCTGCGGGCGTACCAGCTTGGCACCTGGATTGTTGTGGCGGTGCTTGCGCTGCGGCTGGTGGTGCAGGTGCCGCTGTACTTCCTGGGTGAGCCAGGCTTGACGGCGTTGGCCACTACCCGGCTCCTCATGGGTGCGCCGCTCTACATCCTCGGCCTTTGGGTGGCCTGGCTTGTTACCAAGCCCGCACCTCAACCGTCGAAGCCGTCGTCCTCCGCCTGATCCGCAACGTCGCCAGCGCCGTCGCGTGGTCCTTGGCCTGCCATCGACGCCGGTGACAACAGGGCCCGCAGGCCGTCCTCTGCCTGGATGGTGGTGACGAAGAACAGTTCGTCACCACCATCGAGGACATCATCCCGGCTTGGCGTGATGGGTGCCTGATCACGCAGGATGGCCACCAAGGTGGCGTCTTCCGGCCACTCAATGGCGCCCACTGTGCCCCCAATGACGTGGGAGTCGTGGGGAACGGTAAATTCCACGATCGAGGCGACGCCGGTCTGCAAAGTCAACAGCCGGACGATATCGCCAATTTCCACGGCCTCCTCAACCAGGGCAGTCATGAGCTGGGGAGTATTGACGGCGACGTCCACACCCCAGGAGTCATTGAACATCCAATCGTTCTTGGGGTTGTTGACGCGTCCGACAGTGCGACCTACGGCGAATTCCGTCTTGGCCAGCAGGGACACCACGAGGTTCACTTTGTCATCACCCGTAGCGGAAACCACGACGTCGGCATCCTCAAGTTTGGCGTCCTGCAGCGTGCTGAGTTCGCAGGCGTCGCCCACCAGCCAGCGCGCACCCCGAAGGCCGCTGCGGCCAATAACTTCAGGCTTGAGGTCGATGAGCAGGATTTGATGGTTGTGGGCCAGGAGCTCACGGGCAATGGACGAGCCGACGCTGCCTGCGCCAACGATGACAACTTTCACTAAGACTCCTTGGCCGGTGCTTTGGCGAGGACGCGGCTGATCTCCGAGGTCCTGTCCAGGCTCAACATTGCGTGGACGGTATCGCCTTCCTGGTAGGCCGTGCCCGGAAGGGGCAGGAGGCCTTCACCAAAACGCGTCAGGAACGCGACACGGATTCCCGCGGCAGCTTCAATGGACGTCACGCTATGGCCAATCCATCCCTCGTGCAGGTCCACCTCCGCCAGGACGAGCCGTCCGGATGGCTCCCGGTAATCGCCGGCGAGATGCTGTTCGGGAAGGATGCGCCTGAGGACCTGGTCCGCGCTCCAGCGCACGGCGGCCACGGTGGGAATGCCGAGGCGCTGGTAAATTTCGGCGCGTCCGGGATCGTAGATGCGGGCCACGACGTGTGCGACATGGAAAGTCTCACGTGCTACCCGGGTGGCCAGGATATTGGAATTGTCACCACTGGAAACTGCGGCGAAGGCGTAAGCCTCTTCCACTCCGGCCTGCTTGAGCGTGTCCCTGTCGAAACCTACGCCGGTGACCTTGCGGCCGGTAAAGGTGTTGCGAAGCCGACGGAAAGCCCGCTCGTCCTGGTCGATGATGGCCACCGAATGGCCGGCGTCTTCCAAAGTGTGTGCCAGGGTTGCGCCAACACGGCCGCAACCCATGATCACGAAGTGAGCCACCGTGTCTCCTTATGTGTGTTTACCGTGCCGCTGCGTATGACTTTACCGGTGCGATGGACGTAAGGCGGAGACCGCCGTCATGACATCGCTGGGGATTCAGAGTAGTTTTGCGAAAGTGTTGACAATACTGAATGCTGCGAAGCGTGTGTTGGTGGGCCGGCCAGTCCGGAATGACCGCCTATCCCACACCCTCTTGCCCAAACGCATCGCTTTGCCGATCTTCGCCTCGGACGCCCTGTCTTCAGTGGCATATGCGCCGGATGAAATCCTGCTGACCCTGGCTTTGGCCGGTGTCAGCGCCGTGGCGTTCTCCCCCTTCGTCGGCTTGGCCGTGATGGTGGTGTTGCTCACAGTGGTCGCCTCCTATCGACAGAACGTGCACGCCTACCCATCGGGCGGAGGCGACTATGAGATCGCCAACGTCAACCTGGGCAAATATGCCGGGCTCACTGTCGCTGCGGCCCTTCTGGTGGACTACGTCCTGACCGTTGCGGTGTCGATGTCCTCCGCCGCCGCCTATCTCACCACGGCGATCCCTTCGTTGCACGGCCAACAGGCGATGATCGCGACTGTGGGCGTGATCATTCTCGCCTTGGTCAACCTGCGGGGAATCAAGGAGGCCGGCACGGTCTTCGCCGTTCCCACGTACATTTTCATGGCGTCCATCATGGGCATGACCCTCGTGGGTATCTTCCAGGCGCTGACGGGACAACTGGGGCAGGCGGCGTCCGCAAACTTCACCATCGTGCCCGAGGCCGGCTTCGATGAAGGCCTCGTTGGCCTTGCCGGTGCGTTCCTGTTGCTGCGTGCCTTTTCCTCGGGTGCTGCTGCCTTGACGGGTGTGGAGGCCATCAGTAACGGCGTGCCCAACTTCCAAAAGCCCAAGAGCAAGAACGCTGCCACAACTTTGCTGTTACTTGGCGCGATCGCGGCAGCCATGCTTGCCGGGATCCTTTACCTGGCCAACGCCACGAAGGTCCACATTGTTCTGGATCCCGCCAAGGAATTCCTTCTTGACGGCAAGCCGTTGCCCGAGGGCTATATCCAGAATCCGGCCATCAGCCAGATCGCGGACACCATTTTTGGGGCCGGTTCCATTCCGTTCTACATAGTGGTGGCTGCCACCGGCGTCATTCTTGTGTTCGCTTCCAACACCGCGTTCAATGGCTTCCCGGTGCTTGGGTCCATCCTGGCCCAGGACGGCTACCTGCCCCGCCAGCTCCGCACCCGCGGCGACAGGTTGGCCTTCAGCAATGGCGTGCTGGCCTTGGCTGCCGGGGCGCTGGTCCTCATCCTTTCGTTCAACGCCGATGTCACCAAGCTCATCCAGCTGTATATCGTGGGTGTCTTCATTTCCTTCACCGCCAGCCAGCTCGGCATGGTCCGGCACTGGGGCCGTGAATTGAAACTGGCGCGGGACAAAGCGGTCCGCCGCAGGATCATCAAGTCCAGGACCATCAACATGGTGGGCTTCGGCATGACCGCACTGGTCTTGGTCATTGTCCTCATCACGAAGTTTGAGCAGGGTGCTTGGATTGCACTACTGGCAATGTTCGTGCTGTTCCTCATCATGTGGAGTATCCGGGCGCACTATGACAATGTTGCCAAGGAGTTGGCTGTCGACGAGGATTCATCGCCCCGCGCGCTACCTACCCGTGTCCACGCTGTCCTGCTTGTTTCGCACGTCCGCAAGCCTGTACTGCGGGCATTGGCTTACGCACGGGCGTCCCGGCCGTCGCGACTGGATGCGATTACCGTGGATATCAACTCCGAAGAGACAGAACATACGGTTCGGGATTGGGAGAAGCTGGAAATTCCAGTACCGCTCACCGTACTGGCCAGCCCCTACCGTGAGACCGTGACTCCCATCATGGAGTACATCAAGAACATGAGACGAGACTCACCCCGGGACTTGATCGTGGTGTACATCCCTGAGTACGTCGTGGGCAAATGGTGGGAGCAGCTGGTCCACAACCAGACGGCACTCAGAATCAAGACGCGGCTCCACTTTGAACCTGGAGTCATGGTTGCCAGCGTTCCGTGGCAGCTCAAGTCCTCCGAAGAAGCAAAGGCACTGCAGGATACCCAATGACCTCCCACAGCATTTCCCCCCTTACTGACAACAGCGGGGGCCAAGGTACGCCCGGCACCGAACTGACCGTTGACGTTGGCCCGATCGCGCACGGCGGGCATTTCGTCGCACGCCATGAGGGCCGCGTCATCTTTGTACGCCACGGCATTCCGGGGGAGAAGGTCCGAATCCGGTTGACCGACTCCGGCGACTCGTCGCGCTTCTGGCGTGCCGACGTCGTGGAGGTCCTGGAAGCCTCGCCGGACCGCGTGCAGCACTTCTGGAAGCCGGCCGATTCGTTGACGGCCTGGCAGCACGGGAATCCACCCGTGGGCGGTGCCGAGCTCGGCCACATTTCCCTGCAGCGGCAGCGTGCCCTGAAGGCTGAAGTGTTGTCCGAACAGCTCAAGAGACTCGCCGGCCTGGACCTCGCGGTCGAGGTTGAGGGCGTAGGTGCCAACGACGACGGCGGACTCGGCTGGCGTACGCGCGCCAGCTTTGCTGTGACCTCCAAGGGGCGGCTGGGTATGCATGCCCACCGTTCCGACGTCGTAGTGCCCATCCGGGAGATGCCGTTGGCGCTTCCCGGCATCAACGACCTCAAGTTGTGGGACCTCGATCTCAGCGGGATAGCACGCGTAGAAGTGGCGGCGCCGGCGAATGGCTCCAGGCCGCTGGTGTTGCTGGCGCCGGAGGAAACGACCAGTCCCAAGCGGCTGCACAGCATCCTTTCGCAATTGCCGCACGAAGTTTCCGTAGCCAGCTTCGATCCCGGCAAGGGCCAGGTGTTGCAGCTTCGGGGACGGACTTGGGTACAGGAATCTGCGGCAGGGCATGAATACCGTGTGACAGGCGAAGGCTTCTGGCAGATTCATAAAGATGCGCCGGACACCCTGGTGGATGCGGTGACCGGCTACCTCGCAGGTGGAGGGTATCTCCAACCCGGTGCTGCGGTGGCGGACCTCTACGCCGGTGCCGGCCTCTTTACTGCACCCCTGGCTGATGCGGTAGGCGTTACGGGTTCGGTATTGTCCGTTGAAGGATCGCCTGGCACCAGCCGTGATGCGCGCAAGAACCTGCACGGAGAATCCCATGTCGAGATCGTGCAGGGACGAGTGGAGCGGGTATTGCACCAGCGTCCCCGAAACTTCGATTCCCTGGTGCTGGACCCGCCGCGCGTGGGGGCTGGAAAAGCCGTGGTAAACCAACTCATGGCCTCACATCCCCGGGCAATCGCCTATGTGTCCTGTGATCCGGCTTCCTTTGCACGTGATCTGGGTTACTTCCAGCAAGGCGGTTGGCGCCTGGAGTCGCTGAGGGCATTCGATCTGTACCCCCACACGCATCACTTGGAGACCGTCAGCCTCATCGTTCCCGCCGGTTAGGCCGTGTATCGCCCGCCACGCCACCGGATGGCGGGCGATGCGTGGGGTGCGGCATTTCGTGGAGCCGCCCTGCGGCGGTGCTTGAACGTGATCGATGCCACTACGATGGGCATAGTAGTCCCACATAGCAGCCCCACTCCGCATGGTTCCGCGCGGGGACAGGGGTTGACCAACTGAGAGTGCCGCCCGGCTAAGTAAGGTGCGCCTAACTGGCTAGCGGCCAACCACGCGACAAAGATGAAACTGTTGCGAGAGGAGTCCTGCCATGAGCACTGTGGACAGCTTCGGTTCCAAAGGCGTACTGAATGTAGCCGGCACCGATTATGAAATTTTCCGGTTGAACTCCGTAGAGGGCGCAGACAGCCTTCCGTTCAGCCTCAAGGTATTGCTTGAAAACCTCCTGCGGACTGAGGATGGCGCCAATATAACGGCTGACCACGTCCGCGCCCTGGCCGGTTGGGACCCCAATGCGGAGCCCGACACGGAAATCCAGTTCACCCCTGCCCGGGTCATCATGCAGGACTTCACCGGCGTACCCTGCGTTGTAGACCTCGCCACCATGCGCGAGGCCGTGAAAGAACTTGGCGGCGACCCCAAGCGTGTTAACCCCCTGGCACCCGCCGAAATGGTCATCGACCACTCCGTCCAGATCGACGCCTTCGGTAACTCCGGCGCACTGGAGCGCAACATGGAGATCGAGTACCAGCGCAATGGTGAGCGCTACCAATTCCTGCGGTGGGGCCAGACGGCCTTTGATGACTTCAAGGTTGTTCCCCCGGGAACCGGCATTGTCCACCAGGTCAACATCGAGTACCTGGCCCGCACCGTCATGACCCGTGAGATCGACGGCGTGCTTCGTGCCTACCCGGACACCTGCGTTGGAACCGACTCCCACACCACCATGGTCAACGGCCTGGGCATCCTGGGTTGGGGCGTCGGCGGCATCGAAGCCGAAGCTGCCATGCTTGGCCAGCCCGTCTCCATGCTGATTCCCCGCGTGGTGGGCTTCAAGCTCAGCGGCAGCATCCCGGCCGGCGCCACCGCAACGGACGTTGTGCTGACCATCACCGAAATGCTGCGCAAGCACGGCGTGGTGGGCAAGTTCGTCGAATTCTACGGCGAAGGCGTTGCCGCTGTGCCGCTGGCGAACCGCGCAACCATCGGAAACATGAGCCCGGAGTTCGGTTCCACGGCTGCCATGTTCCCGATTGACGATGTCACCTTGGAATACCTGCGCCTGACCGGCCGGTCCGAAGAGAATGTCGCCCTTGTGGAGGCATACACCAAGGAACAGGGCCTCTGGCACGATCCTTCCCGCGAGCTGCGCTTCTCCGAGTTCCTCGAGCTGGACCTGTCCACCGTTGTTCCGTCCATCTCCGGTCCGAAGCGTCCGCAGGACCGCATCGAGCTGACGGATGCCAAGGAGCAGTTCCGTAAGGACATCCACAACTACGTTGCAATCGAAGACGGCAGTGTGGACGAGTCATTGGATGAATCGTTCCCGGCTTCCGATTCACCGTCGTTCACGCACGCCGACTCGCACACCACGGAGACGGCACGCGTTGCGTCCGCCGCCAATGGTGCGCATGGCCGCCCGTCCTCCCCGGTGCACGTGAAGACCGCCGACGGCCGCGAGTTTGAGTTGGACCACGGTGCAGTCTCGATCGCCTCGATCACTTCCTGCACCAACACCTCCAACCCGTCTGTCATGTTGGCTGCAGCCCTGCTTGCACGCAACGCTGTTGACAAGGGCCTGACGTCCAAGCCGTGGGTCAAGACTTCCGTCGCCCCGGGCTCGAAGGTTGTCACGGACTACTACGAGAAGTCCGGCCTGACCCCGTACCTGGAGAAGCTTGGCTTCTACATCGTGGGCTACGGCTGCGCAACGTGCATCGGCAACTCCGGCCCTCTGGAGCCGGAGATCTCCGAAGCCATCCAGGCCAACGACCTCTCCGTGACGGCTGTCCTCTCGGGCAACCGCAACTTCGAAGGCCGGATCAACCCGGACGTCAAGATGAACTACCTGGCTTCTCCGCCGTTGGTCATCGCTTACGCCCTGGCTGGTTCCATGGACTTCGATTTCGACACCGATGCCCTGGGCACGGACTCCGAGGGCAATGAAGTCTTCCTGAAGGACATCTGGCCCAACCCCATCGAGGTGCAGGAAGTCATTGACTCCTCCATCGACAAGGCTATGTTCGCCAAGGGCTACGAGGGCGTCTTCGACGGCGACGAGCGCTGGAAGGCACTGGACACTCCTGCAGGCGACACCTTCGCCTGGGCTGAGGACTCCACGTATGTCCGCAAGCCCCCATACTTCGAGGGCATGAAGGCACAGCCGGACCCCGTCCAGGACATCCAGGGCGCCCGTGTGTTGCTGAAGTTGGGCGATTCCGTCACCACGGACCACATCTCCCCGGCTGGTTCCTTCAAGTCGGACACACCGGCAGGGCAGTACCTCCTGGCCAATGGCGTGGAGCGCAAGGACTTCAACTCCTACGGCTCGCGCCGTGGCAACCACGAAGTCATGATCCGCGGTACGTTCGCCAACATCCGCATCAAGAACCAGCTCCTGGACGGCGTCGAGGGTGGCTTTACCCGCGACTTCAGCCAGGAAGGTGCACCGCAGGCCTACGTCTACGATGCCGCCCAGAACTACCAGGCCGCGGGAACGCCGCTGGTTGTCCTGGCAGGCAAGGAATACGGTTCCGGATCCTCCCGTGACTGGGCAGCCAAGGGTACTGCGCTCCTGGGTGTCAAGGCCGTCGTCGCCGAGAGCTACGAGCGCATCCACCGCTCCAACCTCATCGGCATGGGCGTTCTTCCCCTGCAGTTCCCCGCTGGCGAGTCTGCAGCAACGCTGGGACTTACCGGTACGGAGACCTTCTCGGTTGAAGGCGTCACAGGGCTGAACAACGGCATTACGCCCAAGACGCTCAAGGTGACGGCAACGGCCGAGGACGGTACGTCCAAGTCCTTCGACGCCGTCCTGCGCATCGATACCCCGGGTGAAGCGGACTACTACCGCAACGGTGGCATCCTGCAGTACGTCCTTCGTCAGATCTCCGCAGCATAACGAACCAGCTGGTTTCCAGCTGATTCTCCAAACCAGGCAGCCCCGGCTGGTCGCCCGACCAGCCGGGGCTGTTGGCGTTCCCGGGGGCCTGCAGCCGTTCCTCATGCAGGCGCGAAAACGCCGGCCCGGGCACGCGCTAAAGTTAACAAGCACGTCATTCACCCTAAGGAGGGCCGTTGGGACTCTTGGAAACCATCAAGGATCCACAGGACCTGGCCAAACTGTCCGGCCAAGAGCTGGAACAGCTGGCCGGCGAGATCAGGAACTTCCTGATTACCAACGTAGCCGCTACGGGTGGACACCTGGGTCCCAACCTCGGCGTCGTCGAGCTCACGCTTGCTGTGCATCGCATCTTCGAGTCTCCCCGGGACAGCATAGTCTTTGACACCGGGCACCAGTCCTATGTCCACAAGCTCCTCACGGGCAGGCAGGACTTCAGTACGCTCCGGCAGCAGGGTGGACTCTCCGGTTACCCCGACCGCGCCGAATCCGAGCATGACATCGTCGAAAGCTCCCACGCTTCCTCGTCTTTGTCCTGGGCAGACGGCATTTCCCGCGCCCGGCAGTTGACCGGCGAAGGCGACCGGTTCGTCGTCGCGGTTGTAGGGGACGGTGCCCTCACTGGTGGCATGACCTGGGAAGCCATCAATAATATTGCCGCTGATAAGCGGCGCCGCGTGGTGATTGTGGTCAACGACAACGGCCGCTCCTATGCACCGACTGTGGGCGGTTTTGCCGACTACCTGGCATCCCTGCGCCCCACCATCGACACTCTGCGGACGACGCCGGCCTATGAGCGGATGCTTGACTGGTGGAAGAAGAAGCTCCAGAACGGTGGTCCCGTAGGTCAGTTCACCTACAAGAGCCTGCACGCCATGAAGAAGGGCATCAAGGACTGGTGGGCGCCCCAGGGAATGTTTGAAGATCTGGGCATGAAGTACATCGGTCCGGTGGACGGACACAACCTCCAGGCCATGGAGCACGCCCTCACTACGGCCAAGGCCTACGGTGGCCCGGTAATTGTGCATGCGATGACCGAAAAAGGCCACGGATATGCTCCCGCCCTTGCCAACGAGGCCGATCAATTCCACGCTGTTGGAATCATTGATCCAGAGACAGGTGAGCCGACCGAAAGGCCCGGCGCCAGGTCCTGGACCTCTGTCTTCGCCGAGGAAATCGCCGACATCGCTGATGAGCGTCCTGACATTGTCGGTATCACAGGGGCAATGCTGATACCCGTCGGTCTGCACAAGTTCGCGGAGCGCCATCCTGAACGCGTTATCGACGTCGGTATCGCCGAACAGCATGCACTCACGTCTGCTGCGGGGATGGCCTACGGTGGCCTGCACCCAGTGGTGGCGGTTTATGCAACCTTCCTGAACCGTGCCTTCGATCAGCTCCTGATGGATGTCGCACTCCACAAGGCAGGGGTCACCATTGTCCTGGACCGTGCAGGCGTTACAGGGCCGGACGGCCCCAGCCATCACGGCATGTGGGACATGGCGATGGTCCAGATTGTCCCGGGACTCCATTTGGCCGCCCCGCGCGACGCCACCCGGCTCAAGGAGGAACTGCGCGAGGCGGTCGCCATCAATGACGCCCCCACAGTGGTGCGGTTCTCCAAGGGCAGCGTTGGCTCTGAAGTGGAGGCTATTGAGCGGCTCCACGACGGCGTGGATATCCTGGCACGGCGTCCCGAGGGTTCCACCGAAAACGACGTCCTCATCATCAGCGTTGGCGCCATGTCCGAGCTCGCCCTGGATGTCGCCGGTCGTCTTGGCGCCCAAGGAATCAGTTCAACGGTGGTTGATCCCCGTTGGCTCCTGCCCGTCCGCAGATCAATCATCGCCCTTGCCGCCAGGCACCGCCTGGTCATCTGCATCGAAGACGGCGTTCGGGCCGGCGGCGTGGGTTCGCGCATCCGCCAGGAAATGCGCGCAGCCGGCGTTGATACGGCTTTGAACGAGGTGGGCTTGCCTGTTGAATTCCTGGTGCACGGATCCAGGAGCCAGGTCCTGGAGCGCGTCGGACTGACGGCCCAGAAGATAGCCCACGACGTCGTAGCCCAGGTCCTGGGTACAAAGGTCCCCTTTGCCCGGCCCCTGCCAGGCCAGGAACACCCCACCACCGGCAGTCTGCCCAAGCTGTGAGTCCCGATCGCGAACCGGGCTCCCTGCAGCCCGGTGACCTCGTGGTGGCGAGAAACAGGAAATGGAACGGCAAGGCACACTGGGTTGTGCCTGGCCGCTACCTGGGTGAGGACATCCACGGGTGGTGGATTTTCCAGGGAGCGGGGGAGTTCTGTTCGCGTCCCGGTGCTGCCTTCTACACAGCCTCCGATGCCGTCCTGCTGGTACCGCGGACCGGCGAATTCGTAGCCACTTTCTATGACGACACGTACCCGGGTGACTTCCGGATCTACGTAGACCTGGCAACCGGTCATGGATGGAACACCATCAGGCCGGGCGGTACTGAGTTCCACATGATCGATATGGACCTGGACGTCATCCGCTCCACCCTTCACGGTGTGTTCGTCGATGACGAGGACGAGTTTGAGGACCACAGGGCAGGCATGGGATATCCCGCGGAAACCGTGGAAACCATGCGTGCGGAGTGCGCAGCCCTTCGTGAAGCAGTGGACGCCATGAAGGCTCCATTCGACGTCGAGGGCACCAGCAACACCAGTGCAGAGTGGTTCAGGAAAGGACGACTATGAGCGGCATTATCCGCGCATACAAACGCGACGATGAGGGAGTACTTCGCTTCCGTGAAGCCTGGTACGACGACGACGACCACCAGTTCGTGATCAATCACGGCGTGGTGGGCCACCAAAGCAAGACGGATGAAACAGACGTCGACGACGACTCTTCCGTAGACGGTTTGATGGCGGCTTTCGCTGCCCAGTGCGAAGAGGACGGATTCGCCGAGATCCCCGAGTCCGAGCAGTTTTGGGTGGTGGCACAGTTCGCTCTGAAGACCAAGGACGGCACCGAACGTGACCGTCATTTTGAGCGCAAGGCAAAGGCCGCGCTCACGGGTGAACTGGCGTGGCGAGGACTGGGAATCGTGGACCGCACGGAGATCGGAAATTCGCGCCTGAATGTCTTTTGCTTTTGCCCGGATGTCAACAAGGCCGTCAATGCCATCAAGATCTGCGTTCGCAATGAGGATCTGGATTTCACGAAGCTCTCCATCGCAGCGGCTCCGCACAGCGACCCCACCGCATTCCGCCTGAAGCACTCGCCCAAGCAAGGTGTGGGCTTTACCCTCTAAGTAGGACCTAACGCACTCAGGAGGGATGTTCCATGTCGTCCAAGAGCAATTGGCCCGGACATACGCCGCTACCCAAGGGCCTTGCGGCGCCGGCAAAACGCGCCCTGGCCCACGAAGGCATCGAGACTTTGGAACAGCTGGCCGAGTTTGGCGAACAGAAGGCCTCCAAGCTCCACGGCATGGGACCGGTAGCCATAGCCCAGCTCGAGGAGGCAATGGAGGAATCCGGCATCACTTTCGGCTCGCGTTAACATCGGCCATAGTCCCCGGAAGAGCGTTATAGGCTGGGATCCATGACTGAATATCGACGCCTTGGCCACTCCGGACTGACCGTCTCAGCTGTAGGCCTGGGTTGTAACAACCTGGGGCGCGCCAACACTCCCACGGAGTCGCAGGAAGGCACGGATGCCGTTGTCCACGCCGCGATCGATGCCGGGGTGACGTTCTTCGACGTCGCAGATGTTTACGGCCGGGAGCCTGGCCTCAGCGAGACCATGCTTGGCAAAGCCCTGAAGGGGCATCGCGACGACGTCGTTATCGGTACCAAGTTTGGTATGGATATGCACGGAACCAATGGCAATGACTTTGGCGCGCGCGGGTCCCGGCGCTACATTCTCAAGGCGGTGGAAGCCTCACTGCGCAGGCTGGGCACGGAGTGGATCGACCTCTACCAGTTCCATACCCCCGATCCACAGACGCCCCTTGAGGAAACCCTTGCAGCGTTGGATGTCCTGGTCACCAGCGGCAAGGTCCGCTACATCGGACACTCGAACTTCGCAGGGTGGCAGATCGCCGAAGCCGAGTACGTTGGGCGGCAGTCCGGAGGGGTTCGCTTCATTTCAACCCAGAACCACTACAACCTGCTGGACCGCCGCGCGGAGCTCGAAGTACTTCCTGCGGCAGGCGCCTTCTCCCTTGGCGTACTTCCTTACTTCCCCCTGGCCAACGGCCTGCTCACCGGCAAGTACTCCGCAGGTCACGCCCCCGAGGGCTCCCGCCTGAGCCACACACGGACCAATCTGGTGCATGATGCCGACTGGCAGCAGCTGGGCCGCTTTGGCCAGTTCGCCAAGGAACGGGGCATCACCGAACTCCAGCTGGCATTCTCGTGGTTGGCAGCCCAACCCGGCGTCAGCAGTGTCATCGCTGGAGCGACGCGTCCGGAGCAGATTCGTGAGAACGCGGAAGCAGTGTGCTGGGTCCCAAGCCAGGCGGAGCGCGAGGAACTGGACGAGATCTTCCCGCGTGCTCCCAAGGTGGCACTCTTCTAGACTGCAAAGGATCATTAATGGGGAAGGACAGTGGCGCGGGCATTCGCTCCGGCCACTGCCCTTCTTACTTGCCGCTTTAGGCCGGGGCGGACGCGACGCCCGGTGCCAGGAAACGCTTGCCATTGACGCGTTCAGAGGCGCCAACACGGTCCAGGTATGGAGTGATGCCACCCAGGAACATGGGCCAGCCCGCTCCCATGATGACGCAGAGGTCGATGTCCTCAGGCCCGGCAACCACACCTTCTTCCAGCATCAATCCGATTTCCTCGGCCAGTGCATCCTGGGTTCGGCGCAGTACTTCCTCTCGTGTGGCGGGAGTGTTGCCGAAGGACATGATGGCCAGGGTCTCAGCCGGGATGACTGGCTTTCCATCCAGACCTGGGACCCAGAGGGACTTTACGCCGTTGTCGATGAGCTTCTGCAGGTTCTGTGAAACGGGGAAACGGTCACCGAAGGCATTATGGAGGGACTCCTGCACATGCTGTGCCACCGGCAGCCCCACCATGGCGCTCAAGGTGAAGGGAGTCATCGGCAGGCCCATGGGCCGCAAAGCGGTGTCTGCAACCTCGGCGGGGGTGCCTTCGTCGAAGGCGGCGATAACTTCGCCCATGAGGCGGAGCAGGATGCGGTTCACGACGAACGCCGGCGCGTCCTTAACCAGGACGGCGGTCTTCTTCAGGCCCTTGGCGAGTTCAAAAGCCGTAGCAAGTACGGCGTCGTCAGTCTTTGGCGCCCTGACGATCTCCAGGAGAGGCATGACGGCAACAGGGTTGAAGAAATGGAAGCCCACCAGCCGCTCCGGGTGCCGGAGGTCCTCGGCCATGGCCGTAACAGACAGCGAGGACGTGTTGGTGGCGAGGATGCACTCGGGGGAGACGATCGCTTCCACTTCCGCGAAGACCTGCTTCTTGATGTGCAGTTCTTCAAACACGGCCTCGATGACGAAGTCGGCATCAGCGAAGACTTCCTTGGATACCGAACCGGTGACGAGCGCCTTGGTCCGGTTGGCGGCGTCGGCCTTGATTCGCTTCTTTGCCAGCAATTTGTCGACTTCTGCATGGACGTACGCAACGCCCTTGTCCACCCTGGCCTGATCGATGTCTGTCATCACGACAGGTACCTTGAGTTGGCGGGCGAAAAGTAGCGCCAACTGGCTTGCCATGAGCCCCGCACCTACCACGCCCACCTTGGTGACCGGGCGGGCCAGCTTACGGTCCGGTGCGCCTGCAGGCCGCTTGGAGCGCTTCTGGACGAGGTCCAGGAAGGCGTACACGGTGGAGCGGAACTCATCCGTCTGCATCAGGCCGGCAAGGGTTTCACATTCCAGTTCAGCCGATTCGCCCTGGCTCATGGTGCGGTTTGCTTCCATGATGTCCAGCACCTTGGCAGGCGCGGGAGAGGCATTGGAGGTCTTCGCCTCCACAAACGCACGGCCCGCCGCGACCGCTGCAGCCCAGCGGCGGGCGACGCCCTCGTCCGAGGGGTCGACAGCGTTCTTCCGCGCTGGTGTTTCTTTGCCGGCAATGACACGGGCAGCCCATGCCAGGGACTGCTCCACGAAGTCGGCCGGCTCGAAGATGGCATCGGCAATACCGAGCTCAAACGCCTCCGGGCCGGTGAGTGTGCGGTTGTTGCCGAGCGGGTTCTCAATCATTACCTTGACGGCGTTTTCGGGTCCGATCAGGCGGGGGAGAATGTACACGCCGCCCCAGCCCGGAACAAGGCCAATAAACGCCTCAGGCAGTGCGAGGGCACCTGCGCCGGTGGAGACGGTCCGGTAGGTGGATTGCAGGGCGATCTCCAGTCCGCCGCCAAGTGCCAATCCATTGATGAAGGCGAAGCTGGGCACCCCGAGATTGGCCAGGGCGGAATATACATCGTGTCCAAGCTGGGCCATCCACAAGCCATGCTCGCGTTCCTTGAGGGTCTTCACGGCGGACAAGTCTGCGCCAGCCACCAGGAAGTATGGTTTGCCGGTCACGCCCACCCCGACGATTTCGCCCTTGGCGGCACGATCCTTGAGCCCTTCGAGGACTTCGCCCAATTCCACCAGGGTGTTTGGACCCAGAGTGGTGGGTTTGGAGTGGTCCAGTCCGTTGTCCAGGGTGATCAAGGCAAAGGTGCCTGCACCGCCTGGAAGCTGGATGTCCTGGACGTAGGAATGCGTCACGATCTCGGCGGGGAAGAGGGAGGCGAGCTTCTGGAATTCTGTGGCGCTCATGCGGCGGCTCCTTCTGTGGTGGTCTGGCCTGAAGTCTGGACGGAGGATTCGAAGTCAGGGGATTCGAAGTCAGCGTGGTTCGGGTTTTCCCAGATCACTGTGGCACCCATGCCCAGGCCGATGCACATGGTGGTGATGCCATAACGGACCGACGGGTCTTCCTGGAACTGACGGGCCAGTTGGTTCATCAGCCGAACTCCCGAGGAAGCGAGCGGATGTCCGACGGCGATCGCCCCGCCGTAGCGGTTGACCCGGGGGTCGTCATCAGCGATGCCGAAGTGGTCAAGGAAGCTCAGGACCTGCACGGCGAAGGCCTCGTTGATCTCGAACAATCCGATGTCTTCGATGGCGAGGCCCGCGTTCTTGAGGGCCTTTTCCGTGGCTGGCACGGGACCGATTCCCATGACTTCAGGTTCCACTCCCGCGAAGGCATAGGAAACCAAGCGCATCTTCACCGGCAGGCCCAATTCCGCCGCAGCTTCTGCCGAAGCGAGTACCGCAGCAGTGGCGCCGTCGTTCAAGCCTGCTGCGTTGCCCGCCGTAACCCGCCCATGGGCCCGGAACGGGGTACGCAGTTCGGCGAGATCCTCCACCGTGGTTCCTGGACGGGGCGGCTCATCCTGGGTGTGAAGTGCCCAGCCCTGCCCTGGCTTCATGGTGGCCACCGGGACGAGGTCCTCCTGGATCTGCTGGCGGGAATACGCTTCGGCGAGTTTCGCCTGCGATGCGGCCGCGTAGGCGTCCGTTCGGTCCTTGGTGATGCCCGGGAAGCGGTCGTGCAAATTCTCGGCCGTGTTGCCCATATTCAGCGCTGCTGGATCCACGAGCCGCTCGGACATGAACCGCGGATTGGGATCAGCGCCTGAGCCCATGGGGTGGTTGCCCATGTGCTCCACGCCGCCGGCAATGACGACGTCGTAGGCGCCGAAGCCGATGCCGCTCGCCGTCGTCGTTACTGCTGTCATTGCCCCGGCGCACATGCGGTCGATTGCGAAGCCGGGCACCGTGCGGGGAAGGCCTGCCAGGAGGGCAGCCGTCCTGCCAATGGTGAGACCTTGATCGCCTGTCTGGGTTGTCGCGGCGATGGCTACCTCGTCAATGCGGTCAGCAGGCAACGACGGATTGCGGCGCATCAGTTCCCGGATGCATTTCACGACGAGGTCATCAGCCCGCGTACCCGCATAGATGCCTTTCTCGCCGGCTTTACCGAAGGGTGTCCGTACACCATCCACGAACACGACGTCGCGGACGCTCCTCTGAGCACTGCGTGATGGACTCATGTGTTAACTCCTCGTTGAGACATGGTGCCGGATTCCGTAGAAAGGATCTCCGGTTGGCATTGATGTAATGTTACTCGCCAGTAACTTAGGGTGCAAGGTGCTGAGGGTGCAAGGTGGTTCGGATGCAAGGTGGCTCGGATGCAAGGTGGTTCGGATGCAGGGTGCTGTGGATGCCGGACGTGTCCCGGGACGCAAAAGGCCCGCCACCTCGAACCGTAGTTCGCGTGACGGGCCTGTGAGCAGGGTAGTGATTCAGTCAGAATCCTTGGATTGCTGTGTTTCCCTCGACTTGGACTCCTTGCCGGGGAGTGGCTTCGGGTTCAGGCATGCCTCGGTCAAGATGGGTGCGGCGAAGGATATTTGCCATTCCCGCGCACCCAGGGTGCGTAGCTCATCGGCTATCGATTCCAGCGAAACGTCGGACGGCGGCCGCCACGCAACGCGCCGGAGGTAGTCCGGGGTGAGCAGGTTCTCGATAGGAAGCTTGAGCTCGTCAGCCTTTTCCTGGAGCGCGGGGCGGGCTGTGGCAAGACGTGCCGCAGCTGCCGGATCCCTGTCCACCCATACGCGCGGCGGGGGCGGGGCGTTGGTCGCCAGGTGCAGGGGAGGCAAGTCTGTGAGCGTGCGGGCTATCGTTATGCAGCGCAGCCATCTCGGGGCTTCGCGCTGGGCTGACCTGCCGTGGAAGCCCTTGGTGGCCAGAAGCTGGGGAACGGTGGTGGGAAGCGCCTTGGCTGCAGCGACAAGAGCGGAATCCGGGATGAGCCGCCCGGGAGCGACATCACGCTTGCGGGCAAGCTGATCACGCTCCTGCCACAGTTCCCGAACGGCGGCCAGCTGGCGGCGGTCACGGATCTGGTGCAGCCCTGATGTCTTCCGCCATGGATCTACCCGGGGCGGTGCAATACCCGCAGCAAGGATCCCCGCGAATTCCTCCTCGGCGAATCCGAGCTTGCCGTCGGCCTCCAGAAGTTCGACGAGCTCCTCGCGCAGTTCAGCCAGGACTTCGACGTCGAGTGCTGCGTAGCGCAGCCAAGGTTCCGGCAACGGCCGGGTGGACCAGTCTGCGGCGGAATGTTCTTTGGCGAGACCGAACCCCAGGAGCTGTTCGATGACGGCAGCGAGCCCCACACGAGGGAGTCCGGCGAGACGGGCCGCGAGTTCGGTATCGAAGAGTTTGTCCGGCCACATGCCCAGCTCCGAAAGGCATGGAAGGTCCTGGGTGGCAGCGTGCAGGATCCATTCGACACCCCGCAGAGCGTCATTGACGATGTCCAGGTTGTCAAAGGGTTCGGGGTCAATCAACCAGGTGCCGGCTCCTTCGCGCCGGATTTGTACCAGGAAGGCGCGCTGGCCGTAGCGGAATCCGGAAGCGCGTTCGGCATCGACGCCGGCGGGACCGGTTCCGGCCGCAATGGCCGCGGCACATCGCTCCAGGCCTGCCAGGGTATCGATGACCAGGGGCACACCTTCGCGCGGGGTATCGAGATCGATGACTTCAGGGACGTGGCTGTCGAAGCCTTCAACTTTGATGTGGGTCGTGGGATCAGCAACCGGATCGCCGGCTGTGGTTTTATCCAGGTTTTCAGGGGTCATGGTGGCTTAAGCTTACCGATTCCTGCTGCTGCAGGCCCTTGCGGACGAATTCAGGGCAATCAATTGAGCCTCCTGTTGGGTAGTCCAGTGACGCCTGGCGGAAGGGGCGGCAGTCCGGCGAACGTACAAACCATGTCAGACCAGGCCTCCAGGTGCGCTTGGACATTGGCCGTGGCAGGTGTCCAGGACGCGCGCAGTTCGATGTCTATGGTGTCGGGGCGATCGGACAGGGTGCCGAAGCTCTCCGAGAGAATCCTCGTTGCAGTCCCTCCGGCGGCGCGGTACTGGGCAGCATGGTTTTCAAGGGCTTCCACCAGCCAGGTCCAGGCGACGGAACCCAGCATGGTGTCGTTTCCCATTTCGGCATCCATCTGGGCACGGATGTAGGTGACAATCCTGAATTCGCCTTCCCATACGGCTGATCCATCGGGATCGTACAGCAGGATGAAACGGCCCGTGGCCAGTTCCTCATCCTCTTCATCCGGAGGGCCGGCTTTCTGCTTTTCGGCGAAGGCTTTGGCTGCAGGACCGTGGACCGGTACTTGCCGGGTAGCTGCCGTGGGGCTGAAGACTTCCGCTCCAAGGGCCACGGCATATGGTGCCAGACGGGCGGGCGCGGGGATTTCGTCCAACCGCAATTCGCTGCGGCATTGTGCTTTTCGTAGCGTTCCCAAGGCGAAAAGAAATTCCGAGGGAACCTGGGCGAGGGCGTTCACCATCGCAGATTATGCGTCCGGGGTGGCGAATCCCTGTAGGCTCGCCGCCCCGGACAATTCCTTGTTCACTTGTTAGCTGGCCGCCAAATCGGTGGCCAGCTCCCGCTTAATGGCGGCGACGAAGGCGTCGATATCTTCCTCCGTGGTATCGAAGGAACACATCCACCTGACTTCACCGCGGGCAGCGTCCCAATCGTAAAAGGCGAAGGATGAGCGCAGGCGATCGGCGACACCGGCGGGCAGAATCGCAAAGACGCCGTTCGACTGTGTGGCCTGGGTGGGCTCCACGCCGTCGATACCCTCGATGGCCGAGCGCAGGCGTGCCGCCATGGCGTTGGCGTGGGCAGCTGACCGCAGCCACAGGCCGTCCTCCAGCAAAGCTATGAACTGCGCCGAAATGAAGCGCATCTTCGAAGCCAGCTGCATGTTCATTTTGCGAAGGAATTTCAGGCCGTCGGCGGCTTCAGGGTTGAGGGCAACCACGACTTCACCAAAAAGCAGTCCATTCTTGGTACCGCCGAACGACAGGATGTCCACACCGGCGTCGCGCGTGAACGTACGCAGGGGGACGTCAAGGTGTGCTGCAGCGTTTGCCAGCCGCGCTCCGTCCATGTGCAATTTCATGCCCTTGGCATGGGCGTGGTCGGCGATGGCGCGCACTTCTTCAGGCGTGTAGCACGTGCCCAACTCCGTGGTCTGGGTGATGGAGACAACCAGGGGCTGTGCGCGGTGCTCATCCCCCCAGCCCCACGCTTCGCGGTCGATCAACGCAGGCGTGAGCTTTCCGTCTTCGGTGGGAACCTGCAGGAGCTTGATTCCGCCAACCCGCTCGGGCGCACCATTCTCGTCCATGTTGATGTGCGCGGTTGAAGCGCAAATGACGGCACCCCAGCGGGGGAGGAGCGATTGCAGGGACAGGACGTTGGCGCCTGTGCCATTGAAGACCGGGAAGGTTTCGATGCCGCTGCCGAACTGCTGTTCCAGGACCTCCTGGAGCCGGGCGGTGTAAACGTCCTCACCGTAGGAGACCTGGTGGCCTCCGTTGGCGGTAGCCAGAGCAGCGAGGACCTCAGGGTGGACTCCGGAATAATTGTCCGATGCAAAGCCTCGAACCGAGGGGTCGTGGAGTTGGCCGTGGCCGGCTGTGGCGGGGGCGCTATGGAGCGCCTCTGTTGTGCTCGTCACTTGTTCATTCACGCTTTCAAGTCTATTTGGCCAGCAGGATGCGTTGGCCGTTGAGGGTGTCCGCCGGTTCGCTAAAGAGTTCGACGACGGCAGCGGCCAGTTCTTCGACGTCCGTGTAGCCGGGGAACTGCCGCTCCGGGTGCTCGCGCCGCATGGCGGCGTCGACGAGAGATTTGACGATGAAAATCACGGCGGCGCTGTGTTGCGGTACGTGGGCTTGCTTGTTTGCCGACTGACTTTCCCGGAAGCCGTCTGCGACCGCGAGTGTCCAGGCTTCCGCAGCGGCCTTGGCTGCGGCGTAGCTGGCTGTCGCGGCGGTCGGAGCAGAGGCGGTAGTGGATGAGACCATGGCAAAGCGGCCATGGGGTGATTCTTCCAACTGGCGATAAAAAACGCGCGAGACGTTGCGCAAGGTGGTAATCGCGCCCTCTTCAAGGGAGGCCCAGTCGTCATCGGACTGGTCCTCGATGCCGGACGCGCTGCGCCAGCCGCCCACAAGATGGACGACGCCGTCTACCCGCTCGCTGCCGAGCTGACGAATCGTCTCTGCAAGTTCGCGGACAGCTTCAAGGCTTGCGAGGTCGCAAACCAGCGGAGTCACGCCATCGCCCGCCTCCAAGGCTGCGGTCTTGATGCGGACATCGTCTGAACCGATGGTGAAAACCCTGTGACCGGCGGCCGCCAAAGCGCGCGCTGCGGCGACGCCGGACGCGCTGCTGCCGCCGGTCACGAGGACTGTCAGTGGGCTCATCAGGCCGCCGTCGCGCCAGTGATGCCGGTGGTGGATTCGATAACAGGGCGCATTTTCTTCTCCAATGCTTCGTAGAACATGGACAGCGGGAACTCATCGTCAAGGACTTGATCGGTAAGGCCGCGGGGGGCACCGTTCAAAGGCAGGGCTTCACGGCCCTTGGCCCAGATCGACGCCGGGTGTGGAGTTACTGTACCGGAAATGAGCTCATAGGCAGCAAGCCAGTGGGCGGCCTTCGGGCGGTCGATGGAACGCCAGTACAGCTCTTCGATCCTGGCACCAAGCTCCACAACTACCTCTGCTGCTTCATCCCAGTCGATGCTGAGCTTGCTGTCCGTCCAGTGCAGCACGTGGTGTTGGTGCATCCACGCGAACAGGAGCTGGCCACCAAGGCCGTCGTAATTGCGGATGCGGCTGCCTGTGATGGCGAACCGGAAGATCCGGTCAAAAATCACCGCGTACTGCACGAGCTTGGCGTGCTTGCGGGCATCAGGATCGGCGTTCTCGTCCTTTTCGATGCGCACGGACTCGCGGAAGGCCGTCAGATCGCATCGGAGCTCTTCCAGGGAGTAGAGGAAGAAGGGCATGCGCTGCTTGATCATGAACGGATCAAAGGGAAGGTCGCCACGCATGTGTGTGCGGTCGTGGATCAAATCCCACATGACGAAGGTGCGCTGGGTGAGTTCCTGGTCTTCAAGGAGCTCCGCGGCGTCCGCAGGGAGCTCAAGTGACGTGGTGGCAGCCGCAGCTTTGAGTACGCGGCGGAAGCGGGCCGCTTCGCGGTCTGCAAAGATGGCGCCCCACGTGAACGTCGGCGTCTCGCGGACAGCCACTGTCTCCGGGAAGAGGACTGCCGAGTTGGTGTCGTAGCCCGGTGTGAAATCCACAAAACGGATCGGAACAAACAGCTTGTTGGAGTACTCGCCGGCTTCAAGTCCGCCAATGAACTCCGGCCAAATGACCTCGATCAAGACAGCTTCGACCAGCCGGTTGGTGCTGCCGTTCTGGGTGTACATCGGGAAGACCACCAGATGCTGGAGTCCATCCACCCGCTGTTCCTGCGGCTGGAAGGCCTGGAGGGAGTCCAGGAAATCCGGAACTCCAAAGCCGCCCTGGACCCAGCGGCTGAAGTCTTCCACCAACAGTTCAAGGTATCGGGCGTCATGCGGGAAGTGGGGGGCCAGCGTGTTGATGGCGTCCGAAATCGTTGCTACCAGGTGGGCGGCTTCACCGTGGGCAGCCGGATCCGTAATGGAACCGTCCTGCTCCTGGTATGCCTGGAGTGCGGTGGCAGCGGCCTTGAGCGCAGTCCACTCCGGGTTGTTGGCAGTGACACGCGGGAGGGCGGCGGTGGCGGTGATGGTCATTGATGCTCGTCCTTTCAGAAGTCGTTCATGCTTCTGATGTGAGCGTAGCAACCGAAAAGTTTAGCTAATCCAAAAAAGGGTTGAGCATAAGAAACTCTGGTGCAAAGCGTTGTTTCGTAGTGTCCGAGATGCAGCAGCTGCGCTTTCCGGGACAGGCACCGCATGCGCGCCCGCCCCGGAAGGGCCTACTTCCTTTCGGATTCAGCGGGCTCCTGGAACCCGGCTGGTTCCTTGGACCCAACTGGCTCTTTCGATTCCATAAGCCGCAGCGAGATCGAGTTAATGCAGAACCGCTGGTCCGTGGGAGTGCCGTAGCCCTCGCCTTCAAACACGTGGCCCAAATGCGAGTCGCAGTTCGCACACCGGACTTCCACCCGGTCCATCCCCATCGTGCGGTCATGGAGATAACGCACAGTGCCCTCAGCCAACGGAGCCCAGAAGGTCGGCCAACCGCAATGGGAATCAAACTTTTCGTGGCTGGTGAACAACTGGCTGCCACAAGCGCGGCACTGATAAACGCCTTCCGTATGAGTGTCCCAGTACTCGCCGGTGTAAGGCCGCTCAGTACCGGCCTGGCGCAGCACGCGGTACTCATCCGGAGTCAACTCTTCACGCCACTGGGCATCGGACTTCTCCACGGGCACGCCCGTGGTCTTGCTGATGTTCTCAGGAGTGTTCATGTCTTATGCAACGCTCACGAGTCGCCGATAAATCCCGAACCCGCGTACAAGTGAAGAACGGGAAGCCCCAACTGGTCCTGCGCCTTATTGGCCCAATCCGTGTGGAAAGTATCCGCGATTGCGTGCGGACGCGTTACCACCACAGCTTGCGCGGCATCCAAGGCCCGGACCTTCGCTACCAAGCCGGCCACGGCACCGCCGTCGACGATCTCGCCTGTGACACCGCCGCCCAAACCTTCCAGCGCTGCCAACGACGTGGCCAGGGTTTCCGACGCCTCCGCCCGCTCAACATCCGGGTTGGGGGACTGGCCACCAAGTTCCCGGAACGCTTTGGCAATATCGAGCATGGAAAGGTTCTCCAGGAAATCAACCAGGAGATGTCGCTCGGTATTGGCCGGGACCAGGACAACCAAGGGTGCGTCGCCGCCGTCGACCAATTTGGCGATGTTGACGCGGTCGTCGGGACCAAGGGGCTCTTCTGTCAGGATGACGATGGGATCGCTCATGGCTACAGCGTAGTCCCGCCGAACAAGACGACGCAGATTTTCAGCACTCAATTCCTGCCAGGCCATTCCCGGCAACCAATCCGCCGCGCGCCCTCCACGTGCATGGACCACGGCCACTGAACGGCGACAATGGAGCCATGGCATTGAATACCCGGTCAGCGAGCGACGCTGCAGAGAAGAAAATGTCCCTGCGCACAAAATGGGCCATCGCCGGAATCCTCACCGGAGGGACACTCGCAGGACTCGTCGGTGCCGGATCTTCCGCGCTCGCAGTGTATTTTGCCCGCCGCGTCATTACACCCGCTGCCCGTCATGAGGACCAGGAGGTCCTCGCCGTCATCCGCAGCGACAAGGGACTGCAGGTCATCCTTGCGGCCACCCCTGACACCACCATCGACGGCGTGTTCAGCCTCTTCTTCGAGGGCGGTAAAGGCCATGCCAGGATTGGCAGGATCGTGTCCTACTCACCAGCTGAACAAACGGTGCTGCGCGAGGTCGAAGAGGTTTACAGCGGCAATCTGGCTGAAGCCCGCCGGGGATGGTGGAGCGGCGCAACGTACCCGGATCCCGCGGCCATCGGCCTGGCCGCTGAGGATGTGGAGATTGACCTCGACGTCGGAAAGGCGCCAGCGTGGCTTGTCCGGGCCGATCCAGCTACCCACGCACCCATCTGGGCGATCATGGTGCACGGACGCGGTGCCACCAGGCTTGAAGGCCTCAGGGCTGTTCGGACCGCGCGGGAATTGGGACTGGACAGCCTGTTGATTTCGTACCGCAATGACGGGCTTGCGCCCTCGGCACTTGATGGGCGGTACGGCCTGGGCTCCACGGAGTGGCGGGACGTGGAAGCCGCGATCGAATACGCGATGGCACATGGTGCCCGGGAAGTAGTCCTGTTTGGCTGGTCCATGGGTGGCGCGATCAGCCTCCAAACAGCCGATCTGTCCAAGCACAGGCACCTGATCCGTGCTTTGGTGCTGGACGCGCCAGTGATCAATTGGGTTAACGTGATGGCCCACCATGCAGAGATGAACAGGATCCCCTACAACGTAGGCCGATATGGACAGCTGATGCTCGGACATCCACTGGGCCGCAGGCTCACCGGACTTTCAGCTCCCGTGGATTTCAAAGCGATGGACTGGGAAGCACGAGCCGTTGAGTTACGAACCCCAACCCTGCTGATCCACAGTGTCGACGACGACTACGTCCCCTTTGAGCCTTCTGCGAGCCTTGCGGAGAAGAACCCGGACATGGTGACGTTCGAACCGTTCCACGGTGCGCGGCACACGAAGGAATGGAACGTTGATCCGTTGAAATGGGAACGGCTGGTTCGCTCATGGCTGCAGCGTCAGTTGGCTCCCCGGAACAATCCCGGACAATCAGAGGGTGCTGGGCAATTAGAGGTAACGCGCAGGCTGGGTGACGTTACCCCGGGGTGACGCTAGCCCTTGGTGCCGATTGGCGCCGTCACGGCCTTGGTCAGCCGGACCAGGTCTTCCGGGGCAATTTCAATGTCGAGCCCGCGGCGGCCACCGGACACCAGGATGGTGTCAAAGGACAAAGCGGACTCGTCCAGGACGGTAGGAGAGGGTTGGCGCTGGCCCAAGGGGGAGATTCCGCCCAAGACGTAGCCTGTCCTGCGCTCGGCCGCCTTGGGGTCGGCCATGGCTGCCTTCTTCGAACCGAGGGCTGCCGCCACGGACTTGAGGTCCAGGTTTCCTGAAACGGGGACGATGCCCACGGCGAGTTTGCCTTCGACTTCCACCATTAATGTCTTGAAAACCCGCTGCGGATCGACGCCCAGGACTTCGGCAGCTTCCAACCCATAACTTGCGGCCGACGGATCGTGGGAATACGGGTGCAGCACGAAGGGAACGCCGGCCGCAGCGAGTGCTGCAGTGGCCGGCGTTCCCTGTGATGCCATCTTCTTGGCCATGTGCCAGGACGCCTCTCAGCTTTGCCGTGCAGAAAGTGGCTTTTCCTTGCGGAAAAGTGCGCTTTGCCTTGCCGAAACGGCTTAGCGTTCCAAGCGGCTTGCGGCCGCCACTTTCCGCTTAATACGGCCCAGCATGGCGGTCATGCCGCGCATACGCAGGGGAGTGATGGCCCTGGTCAATCCCAGCAACTCCGGCATGTCATCCGGAACGTCCAGAATTTCCTGGGCCGTCAACCCATCGAGTCCTTCGTGCAGTACCCCGGCGAATCCACGTGTGGTGGGAGCCTCCGGAGGAGCTTTGAAGAACAACCGGTAGGCGCGGGGGCCTTCGGCGTCGTCCTTGTTTTTCTCGGATTCGATCGTGAGGAACAAAGGTGACTGGCACTCCACAACCTGCTCCAGCAGCTCCGGGTGGTCCTTGAGGCGCTCCGGAAGTTCCGGCAGCCCCCGGGAGAATTCGAGCAGCAGTTGCAGGCGGTCAGGCTCCGTCAGTGCCTGGAAGTCATCGACGATCTCCGCCAGTGCGGCGGGCAAAGTGTTGGTACTCATCACTTCCAGCTTACGCACAACGGCGCTGATTGCATTGCTAGTTACGGACCAAGGCTGCCGGCACGGAACCGCGCTCAGCGCCCTTGACGATGGGTACGCGGACCGCGTTGCCCCACTCGGTCCAGGAACCGTCGTAGTTGCGGACGGTCTCAAAGCCCAGCAGGTACTTCAGCGCGAACCAGGTGTGGCTGGACCGCTCGCCAATGCGGCAGTAGGCCACGACGTCGTCGCCCGCCGTCAGGCCGGCTTCGCCCAGGTAGAGGGCTTCCAGTTCCTCACGGGAACGGTAGGTGCCATCCTCAGCAGCAGCGCGGGCCCACGGAATCGAAGCGGCCGTGGGGATGTGACCGCCACGCAGTGCGCCTTCTTCCGGGTAGGCGGGCATGTGAGTGCGCTGGCCCGTGTACTCCTCGGGGGAGCGGACATCGATCAGGGGGTTGCCCAGGTGAGCAAGGACGTCCTCCTTGAAGGCCCGGATGGGGGCGTCGTTGCGCTCTACTTCGGGGTAGGTGCCCGGGGCCGGCGTCGGTACGTCGGTGGTCAATTCGCGGCCTTCAGCGATCCACTTGTCGCGGCCACCGTCCAGCAGGCGGACATCTTCGTGTCCGAACAGGGTGAACACCCAGAGGGCGTAGGCAGCCCACCAGTTGGACTTGTCGCCGTAGATCACCACGGTGGTGTCGCGGGAGATTCCCTTGGACGCTGCAAGGGCGGCGAATGCGGCGCCGTCCACGTAGTCGCGGGTCACTTCATCGTTCAGGTCCGTGTGCCAGTCGATCTTTACGGCACCCGGAATGTGGCCGGTTTCGTACAGGAGGACGTCCTCATCGGACTCCACAACCACCAGCTTGCCGTCGGCGATGGCGCCTTCGGCAAGTGCTGCGGCAAGCCACTGCGTGGATACGAGTCGTTCAGGGTTCGCGTAGGACGCGAACTTTTCGTTTTGTTCAACGGGGTAGGACATGATGATGGCCTTTCACTGACAACGGGCGGAGCCAGGCCCTGGAAGCTGCATCAGTTGCCGGCCCGGCGTGCTCCAACACTAACCACGGGCCGCGAGGAATGCTTCCCCGCTGGTCATATGGTGAAACATGGCCTTGGTCACGTCGCCGTTTTCGGGACGCCGGATGCCGGTATTCTTGCTGGGGACCCAAATACTCTAAGAACGGACCACCGTGGTACAGATCGAACAACTGGCTGCCCGCACACCGGCAGTCTCCGTGGAGGAACTCCTCAAGGGTTTCTACCCGTCTCCGCGATTCGGAGAGGTATCGTTCGATAGCTACCGCCCGGACCCTGCCCAGCCCAGCCAGGCCAATGCGGTCAAGCTGCTGTCGGCTTTCGCTGACGGTGTTGGAGCCGATGACGGCGGTGGCCTGTTCAAGAAGTTGTTCGCCAAGAAGGCTCCCGCCACCCGGGCCGGCATTTACCTTGACGGTGGCTTCGGCGTCGGAAAGACCCACCTTCTGGCGTCCCTTTGGCACCGGTCTCCGGGTCCCAAGGCCTTCGGTACGTTCGTTGAATACACCAACCTCGTAGGCGCGCTCTCGTTCCGCAAGACCGTGGAAGCCCTCAGCAACTACAAGCTTGTCTGCATTGACGAATTCGAACTCGACGATCCCGGCGATACCGTGTTGATGTCCCGCCTGATGCGCGAACTGGCTGACGCCGGCGTAAAGCTGGCTGCAACTTCGAACACGTTGCCGGGTTCCTTGGGCGAAGGACGCTTCGCAGCGGTGGACTTCCAACGGGAAATCCAGGTCCTTGCCGACCAGTTTGATGTGGTCAGGATTGACGGCGAAGACTTCCGCCACCGTGGCCTGCCCGCAGCTCCGTCGCCGTTGAAGACCGAAGATCTCAAGCACCGCATGCACGCCGAGTTCGACGGACAAACAGTTGCCGTGGATGACTTCGGCACTCTCGTGCACCACCTCGCCGGCGTTCACCCCAGCCGCTACCGCCAGCTGATCTCAGGCATCGAAGCCGTGGTGTGGCGCGACGTCGAGACGATTACGGAGCAGGCAGTAGCGCTGCGCTTCGTGGTCCTCGCCGACCGTCTCTATGACAAAGATGTGCCGATTCTTGCCAGCGGCGTCCCCTTCGACAAAATCTTCACTGAAGAGATGATGACGGGCGGGTACATGAAGAAGTACTTCCGTGCCGTATCCAGGCTTACGGCTCTTGCCCGTGAGGGACAGAACCACGAACCTGCCTGAACCGGGGCCGGCGCTACTTGGGTGAAGGCGTCAGCGGTTCCCGGTCTTTCAGTAACCAGCGGACCAGGATGCCTCCCGCCAAAGCCCAGAAGGCGGCACCCACTCCTGCGAAGCTGATCCCTGAGGCGGCCAGCAGGAAAGTGATGCACGCCGGTACGCGCTCTTCGGCGACTGCCAATGCGGAGGAGATGGCTGAGGCCAAGGTGCCTAGCAAGGCCAGACCTGCCACCGCTTCAAGCAAACCCGCCGGTGCAGCAGCGACGACCGTGACAAGGGCCGCGGAGAACGCTGCCAGTATCAGGTAGGCCAAGCCAGCTACGAATGCCGCGATCCAGCGCCTGCCGTGGTCTTTCCCGGCTTCCTCGCCCGCGGCCAACGCCGCACTCAAAGCAGCAAGGTTGATGGCGTGGCCTCCGAACGGAGCGCCCGCGATGGTTCCGGCTCCCGTGACCACCATCGATGCCCGCCAGGGCGCTGTGTAGCCAAAGGATTTGAGCACGGCGACGCCGGGAATGTTCTGCGATGCCATCGTGACAATGAACAGGGGCAGGGCAAGCCCCACCGCTGCCTCCACAGTAAATGTTGGAGTAGTCCATTCGAGCCGGGGCAACAGGTCGTCGCCGGGAATCTGAACGCCGTTAGTCACGATATGGATGCCGATGACGGCGAGGGCGACCACGAGTGACGCCGGGACCGCCCAGCGGGCCGCGAACTTCATCATCACCAACCAGCAAAGGGCCACCGGGCCAAGCAGCAAGGGCACTTCTCCCAGGGATTGGAAAGGTGCCAGACACAGGGGGAGCAGCACCCCCGCCAGCATCGCCTGCGCAAGCGCTGTGGGTATCTTCGCCATGAGCCTGCCAAGGCTGGGCAGTAACCCCGTCAGGACGATCAGCACCCCGACGACGACGAACGCACCCACCGCTGCCGGCCAGCCGCCGTCGACCATTCCTGCCGAGGCGAGGAGAGCCGCACCCGGGGTGGACCAGGCCAAGGTGACGGGCATTTTCGACTTCCACGCCAGCCACAAGATGCCCAGTCCGAACGTCAGTGTGAGGGCCAGGAGACCGCTGGAGGCTTGCGCCTGGTTGGCTCCCACAGCCCGCAGTCCGGCGAGGACAACAGCGAAGGAGGACGTGAAACCGACGAGGGCAGTGACGATGCCTGCCGTGATGGGTGGCCCCAACGTGTCCTGGCGGGAGGGGCGCTGGACTGTGGAAGAGGCTGATGGCATAAGGACCAAAATACCGGACGGGAAGCCGGTTACAGGTTAAACGCCAAAGGCACCGGTGGCGCCTCTCGGCGGGACCGGTGCCCCCTTGACGTATCTGGTACGGCGGGCTCAGGCAGCTACAGCTGCTTAGGCTCATCCGCGACGTGAGCCTGTGCGGCGTCCCCGTCTGTTGTAGCCACGAAGTCGGAAGCGGCATTCTGAACCGCGTCAACCTGACCTGCGAACTTGCCGCCTGTCTTCTGGTCGACGAAGTCTCCGGCCTTTTCGATGCCATTCTGGATGGCTTCTTCGTTGCCCTGAATGAGACCCTGAGCCTTACCCTTCAGGTCGTCAATTAAACCCACGGGCACCTCCCTTCCTTCGCGGAGCCAGTTCGCTCCTCCGCGTCCGACCCTAACACCAGATTCAGGGTGTGCCAAGGATTCCAGATGCGCTACGCCAAGGGCTTACTGAGCTCAAGGTGACGCGGGCTGTCCGGATTCATGAGCGAGTGCTTACGGCCGTAGGAGAAGTAGATGATCAAGCCAACAATGAGCCAGACGACAAATCGCAGCCAGGTTTCCCAATGCAGCTGGGACATCAGGAACCCCGAAGCCAGCACGCCGAAGGCGGGAACTACGGGCATCCACGGCAAACGGAAGGTGCGGGGAGCGTCAGGCCTCTTGTAGCGGAAGACGATGACGGAAATGCAGACCACAACGAATGCTGCCAGGATGCCGATGTTGGTGAGGTCTGCCACTTCCTTGATCGGGAAAACGCCGGCCAGGAACGCAGAGGCGATGCCCGCGATCCACGTCACCCGCTGCGGTGTGCCGTGACGGTCGGTACGGGCGAACCAGCCCGGCAGCAGGCCGTCGCGGCTCATGGAGAACCATACGCGGGTAACGCCCAGAAGGAACGTGAGCATAACCGTCAGGATGGACAGGACAGCGAAAACCGAAATGATGGTGGCGATGACAGGCAGGCCCACCCCGGTGAACGCCGATGCGAAGCCAGCCTTGGGATCGATGTCCTTGTAGTTCTGCATGCCGGTCAGGACGAGAGTAGCTGCCACATACAGCAGCATGGCGATGATCAGGGACAGGACGATCGCCTTGGGCATGTGCTTCTTGCCGTCCTTGGCTTCTTCCGCTGCTGTACTCATGGCGTCGTAGCCAAAGACAGCGAAGAACACCGTGGCTGCACCGGCGAAGACCGGGCCGAAGCCGCTGGGCATGAACGGATTGAAGTTCTCGGTGTTGACGTAGAAAATGCCCAACCCGATGATGAACAGGATCAGCACCACCTTGATGGCGACAGCCACCAACTCGAAGCGGCCGAAAGCTTTGGTTCCCCTGCTCAGGATCCAGGTCACCAGGAGGCACACCAGGATCGCCGGAAGGTTGATGATGCCGCCCTTTCCTTCATCCGCTGTGGACGTCATCCAGGTGGGCATGTGGATTCCGATGCCGGACAAGAAGGCATCGAAGTAGCCGGAAATGCCGATTGCCACAACAGCAACAATGGCGATGTATTCAAGCAGGAGATCCCAGCCAATAAACCAGCCGATGATCTCGCCCAAAGCCACATAGCCATAGGTGTAGGCCGAGCCTGCCCTGGGGATCATGCCGGCAAATTCGGCATAGGACAGAGCAGCGGCGCCGGAAGCAAGTCCGGCAATAAGGAACGAGACGAGCACTGCAGGGCCTACGCCCGGATTGTTTGCGTCGCCATGCGCTACAAGGCCGGCCAGCGAGAAAATGCCGACGCCGATAATGCCGCCGACGCCGATGGCCGTCAGTTGCCAGAGGCCAAGACTCTTGAAGAGTCCACTGTGCTTGCTTTCTTCCTCTATGTCGTCGATGGGCTTGCGCCTCATGACGGATTGGGAAGCCGTCTGTTGATTCATGGGGTACTCCTGCCAGTTGGCGTGGAACGGTGATGAGCTCGCATTACATTGTGCGAGACGAATCACATTAGATAAAGCGACTTTTTCTTAGGTGTATCAGTTACTGCAAATAATGAATGGCATTTGGCTCCGCGTGTGGGCATAAAAAAAGCAGCTCCGAGGAGCTGCCTTTTTCATTGGAGCGGACGACGAGATTCGAACTCGCGACATCCACCTTGGCAAGGTGGTGCTCTACCAGCTGAGCTACGTCCGCACATGTTGTCTGCCCGGCGGATGCCTGGCCTTCAACAACAAACAAGTTGCCTTGTTCTGGTGGGCGATACTGGGATCGAACCAGTGACCTCTTCCGTGTCAGGGAAGCGCGCTACCGCTGCGCCAATCGCCCGTTTCCGGGTCCTTATGAAAGGAGAGCGGACGACGAGATTCGAACTCGCGACATCCACCTTGGCAAGGTGGTGCTCTACCAGCTGAGCTACGTCCGCACATGTTGTTTGCCCGGCGGATGCCTGGCCTTCAACAACAAACAAGTTGCCTTGTTCTGGTGGGCGATACTGGGATCGAACCAGTGACCTCTTCCGTGTCAGGGAAGCGCGCTACCGCTGCGCCAATCGCCCATGCATCCAGCCGTGACTGGAAGACATGGTTTTCACCGAGGTGGGTACGGGATTCGAACCCGTGTATACGGCTTTGCAGGCCGCTGCCTCGCCTCTCGGCCAACCCACCGTGTAAGCAGATTCCGAGGAATTCTTGCCTTGACAGTGCCTTGCGAGCGGACGACGAGATTCGAACTCGCGACATCCACCTTGGCAAGGTGGTGCTCTACCAGCTGAGCTACGTCCGCAGTGCCGTTGCGCCGGCCTGCCCAGTAGGCATTCCGTCGCTTTCCGACGAGTAAAAACTCTATAGGAGGTTGCTTCAAACTCCAAATCGGTTGGTTGCTTTGGCTTCTCAAGGGGCTTGGATCCTTGAATTTACGCGGCTCTTCGGGAGTTTCATGGCTGTAATTCCAGGCTTGTCATTCAGCGGTGGAAAGGTGGGCTGAGCGCGTTTTGCAATCCAGCCACGGTGGGCTAGTCTTCTGTATGCATCAGCGAGTTGATGCAGGTTGCACCCGGGCGATTGGCGCAGTGGTAGCGCGCTTCGTTCACACCGAAGAGGTCACTGGTTCGAACCCAGTATCGCCCACCAAAAGAAACCCCCGGATTTTCCGGGGGTTTCTTCGTTTTGCGCCCAGAGCGTCGCATCGATCGCTATCGCACGTGGATCATGAACCCGGAGTGGGCGAGAAGCTCCCTATGTGACTGCGCTCACTGCTACATTGTTTCCGATGGGGGTGCAAAGGGTGCTTCCTGCACGCCCGAGGAGTTCCCGTATGAGCCTTCAGATTCCGCGCCCTGGCGAGCTACCCACAGCGACGGCTGACGAGGACCCGAAGAAAAACCGCAAAGCCCGTACTTCCATTGGCATCGGCCTCATCGCTGTCGCCGTGATCAGCGCGGCGGCAATGATTTGGCTGTATTCGTTGTATGGGGCTGGGCTAGCCAACCTCACCGAGAGCGACAGGTCTGAACAAGCAGTCTTCGTGACCCTCAACATCTTCTACTTCATGGCGTTGGCTGCGGTTGGTATTTGGAACATCGCTGCCAGGCGCAGCACAGACAAGCTGCCGCTCATTGCTGCGCTTGTCTTGTCGTGCCTCGCGCTGACGTTCACTGTTATCAACATCCTTGACTTCGCGGCGACCAGCGGCAGGATTCCGAGTCTGTTTATGTTGTTCCTGAATGTGGGTATCTGCGTTCAGACAATCAGGCTCTTGCTCGTGAAGCCGCAGCGGGACAGGTCCTCCGTTCCCCATTAAATGCCGCATCAAGTAAGCAAATAGACAGCGCGCCGCGGAGGGCGGTACCCATTTGGGCACCGCCGGCGCTCTACGTCGGACGGACGCCTGGTGAAAATCAACCAGCACCGTTTGCTGACTGTCGAACAGGTCCCTGAGGAATCAATGTCTTGTTCCAGCAGCACGGTTTCCATGGCATCAGCCTATGGAGCGAACAGTTGCATCGCTGCTACGTCGTCGAAGTACTGCGCGACGTCGTAAATACGTGCAGTCTGCCATCCGGGAACGGTGACGGAGGGCGACTCGCAGGTCTGCCACAGGCGTCCCTTCAGGTGCTGCAGGGATCCGGGGATGTGAGTTCCTGGGGGCTCAGTTTCAGCGCGAGCTCACGCAGTTGGCGGGGCCGGAACGGTTTGATCAGGTACGCAGTGGCGCCGGAGGCAATGCCATGGAGTTCATCGTCCCGTTCAGCGAAGGCTGTGATCATCAATATCGGGGCCTGGGAAACGGCGGTAATCAGGCGGGCGGCTTCGCGACCGTCCATGTCGGGCAGGCCCAGATCAAGGGTGATCAGTACCGGGTTCAGCCGTTCGGCTGCGGTCACGCCTTCATTTGCTGTTTCGCAGGCATGGACTTCGAAGCCGGCACCGCTGAGGATCAGTGCGATGAGGTCGCGGATGTCAGCATCGTCTTCGATGACGACGCAGATTCTCTGTGAATTCACGTGAGCCCCTTTCGGGACAAGCTTACGGGCGGGATCGGTGGTCTCACTCGGGATCTGTAGGACTTCTTTTGTGCCGCGGCGCGGCATCCTCGCAGGGGACTTCGCTTCCAGGATGGCTTCTCGGGCCGGTTTCGGGCGCCAGTACTGAGGAACCTGAAGTCGAGATCCCGGCGGGGGATTTCTGCCCGGGGTTCGCCGTTTTGGGCCTTGTCACTGTAAAAGGTTCGGAAAAACCCTCCCGGGTGACCGATTCTGGAGCCACAATGTCGCGAACGGCGTATGGACAAATGCAGAGTCCGGGCAGACGTATACGCAACGCTCCCGATACGCTGCCGTTGTGAGCTACGACGAAGCAAACAACGACTTCCTCGTCACCATCATTGGTCGCTACATGAAAGGGTTCGCCGCTGGCGACGTCGGCCTCTCGGGACCGGTTACAGAGACCCAGACCTACAGCGTCGCTGGCCACCGGACGTTTACGTTCGACGTTGACACCAACAAGTTCTCCACGTATTCCCTCGATGGTGTGGTCTTGGCGGACGTGTGCGCCGTTCTGGCCGGTGGGAGCTAGGGGTTCTCCGCTAAGGGTGCGGGCAAAGCGCCGCGTCTGGCGTTCTGACAGAAACCCGACACCCTCACCTGCGAAGATGCCGGCCTATCCAATCCCAATTTCAGGCGAATCATGCACAAGATAGGGTGTGGGGCTGTGACTGTCGGGGTCGTTACCCGCTGGAGTGTCATCGAAGAAGTTGTAGTCGACGTCAATCTCTCCAAGCTCGCCCATGAACTGAAACTAGGAGGAGCGGCCGACGTCGCGTCAGAGAAGTCTCTGCTGACTTAATCAATAGTTTCTTCTCAACTCTCCGGTCTGGACAATCCCGGAACTCAGGTCCAGAATTCGTCCGCCCTGGCGGTGTCCTCGAAGAACTCCCGGCCCTCGACAACCTTTCCGTCGCGGAGCACGAACACGATGGCCGACGCCACGTCCAAAGTCTTCCCATTGTTTTCCGCGTGGCTTTGCTGGATCCCCACAGTGTGGTTTTCCCCGCCGACGATGTCCTGGACATTCGCCTGGAACGACCCCTGGGAGCGTGCGCCCAGCTCACCAAAGTAAGCCAGGATGGCTTCGCGTCCTTCTTTCTTGCCTGACAGCACGCCGCTTCCAGCCGCGTACCAGACTGCGTCCTCCGCGAACAGGTCGCCAAGGGTCGCCAAATCCCCGGTGTTGAAGGCCTCGTACCCGCGCCGAACGAGTTCAGCGTTTTCTGCAGCTCCCATATCGAACACCCCGTCATCCTTGTCGGTCTTTTTGCAACGGCCTAAGCCCGCTGACCCAACCAGTATCCGCTTCGACATCCGGACGCTCAAGAGGAGGCGCTCGGCGAGGTCACGTCATAGGAGCTTCCCGGCGCCCTACTCGTTGACACGCGAGAATGACATGAATTTGCACGTGTCCAAAAGAGGTCACCGGAGCGTGGACTACGCGTGCGGCTGGCTGGTATAGACACCCCGCATCGGCGAGGAGTGTCCCACGGATGTCCGGGTTCCAAGGAAATGGGACGCCCGCCAACTTTGACTGGTCGTTTGGGTGCGCATGTTTAAACAGGCAGTTAGTCTTGGCTCTACAAGACTCTGGGGGAGCAAGAGATGAAACCAATCACCGTCGACGGCGGCAAGGGCACAGTGGAACTCGACGCCCAAGGAATTCTCTACCTGGTGTGGCAACCGGGGACTGTTCTGGAGGCCGATGACGTACATGCAGCGATGGCAAAGGTCAATGAGGTTGCCGACGGTGCCGAGTACCCGATGCTGATCGACATAGCCAACACTCAAGCGGTGACCCTTCAGGCCAAGTCCGTTTTCAGCGTCAAGTGCGCCGCTTCACGAATTGCCCTGCTTGGCTCAAGCCCACTCAATCGGGTCATTGCCAACTTCGCCATGGCACGGCGGAAACTCCCGTGTCCCACTCGGTATTTCACCTCCCGCGATGAGGCGATGTCCTGGCTTCTCCAGGCACCCGTTTCCTGACACCACCGTGCCCATATCCAACGAAATCGGACAAGACTGACCGTCTGGGTCCGTTCAGAAGCAGCATTTGCGACGAATTGCACGCCTTTGTCTGTTCATTCCGGTGCGCATATTCAAGCAGGCAGTTAGTCTTAGCTCCACAAGACTCTTGGGGGAGAAAATGAAGCCAATCACCGTTGATGGCGGCAAGGGCACAGTGGAACTCGATGCCGAAGAGGTTATCCACCTGGTGTGGCAACCGGGGACTGTTCTGGAGGCCGATGACGTACATGCGGCGATGGCAACGGTCAATGAGCTTGCCGCCGGTGCCGAGTACCCGATGTTGATCGACATAGCGAACACCCAAGCCGTGACCCGCCAAGCCAGATCCGTTTTCAGCGTCAAGTGCGCCGCTTCACGAATTGCCCTGCTTGGCTCAAACCCAGTCAGTCGTGTGATTGCCAACTTTGCCATGGCACGGCGGACACTCCCTTGTCCCACTCGGTTCTTCACCTCCCGCGATGAGGCCATGTCCTGGCTACTCCAGACGACCGTTCCGTAACGCCGGCCACGGCCTCTTCAGGGCCGGGGGTCGCGAGATCGACCATCCCTAGCTGGTGCGGATGGCGATGGCTTGCAGCCCTCAGGGATCAGCGCTTCGGCGGCTTGGCTATCTTGTACGTCTCACCTTCGGCGTCGACGTGGCGTGCGATCTTCATGAAAGACAGTTGCCGGCATGTGGCGCAAATGGACCGCGGCACGCAAGCAATATACGGACTGCGAGCTGACGCTCTGGCAAGAGCAGTTCGAGTCCCGACCTCCAGCAGGTAGGGCAAGCGGCAGCCCCGCAGTCTCCGCGGTCCGGCGCTGCTCAACACCGCTCACTTTGGCCGTTGTCTCAGCCATTCCTTAATGGTCCGGGCCTCCGGCAGGACCTCGCGGGTTGCCTGCGTACTCATGTCGAACTGCCCGGTCCGCAGCCATCGCCACATGGTGGTGAGGTCCTTCCCCACGAACCGTTCAAACAGCTTTTCCGGCATCGGCAATCCACGGGGCTTTCGTCCGGTCCGTTCCTGCCATAAGGTGCGGCACTCGTCTATCGACCGCACGTCGGATGCCAGTCCCAGCACCGCGCCGCTCCACCGTTCGGGGTCGGCGAACATCCGGGCGGCGATGGCACCCAGATCGTCAACGCACAGCCAGCCCACCGGCCGGGTCGGGCCCATCAGCTTTGGCATCAGGTGCCAGGTGGAAAACTGCGGGTAGTAACCTTTGTCCGTCATCAGTTCCATGAACGCCATGGGCCGGAGCACGGTGAGCGGCAGTCCGAGTACGCGAAAGCGCCGGGCGATGACCAGCTTCGAGTCCCAGGAGCCGACGCCTGTCGGCTGGTCGCTGACTCCTGCCGCCCCGTACACCACGTGGCGTATGCCCGCTTCAGCTGCGGCCTCCGCCACGTTGCTGCCTTGTCGGACTTCGGCGTCGATTCCACTGGTCATGGGATTCTGGACGTTGAAAAGCCCATAGGCCCCTTGGAACGGCGTCCGAAGAGAGCCGGGATCCTCGGTGTTCGCCTGCTGAACCTCGGCGCCGAGCGCGCGCAGGACCTGTGAAGCGTCGCTGGACGGATTTCGGGTCAGGGCGCGCACCTGCCACCCGTCTTTGAGGAGGTGACGGACCACGGCCGATCCCTGCCGGCCGGTCGCACCGACCACTGCCACCACCCCCGGAGTGTCCCTGCCCGAGGAAAAAGCCATAGCTTAGTATCCCATTTGGGCCGAGGATTTGACTTGGGACGGAAGGACCAGCCCACGCCCCGTCCGGACGGCTAAGAGCGCCGGCTACGAGAGTTTCTCGAGGATTTCATCGGCGGCTCGGCGGCCGGAGCGGATGGCGCCGTCCATGTAACCGTTCCAGACCGTGGAGGTTTTTGCGCCGCCTGCCCAGTGCCATCGGCCGGGCTGTTCGCTGCTCCCGTGGAAGAGTAGGTGGGTAGCGGCAAGTGTGGAAGCTGGGTAATTTCTCCTACCGGCCTTTATTGGCCGACTCTTGGGTATGTTTTCCAGCGGGCGGTGTCCCGATGACTGGTATAGGCGCCGTGTCGAAGAATCGGTATTCGGTGTCAGGAATGCGGATGGTGCCGGCGGCCTCCGCTTTGTCCCGGAGGAAATCGTGATCATCGCGGGTAAGTACAACCTGCCCGTGCACGTCGTACTCGACGTCCTTGTATTCTTCGTTGCTGATCCTGCTCGATAGGGCTTGGGGCAGAACGAGGCTTGCCGGATTCTCCAAGAGCCATGTCCGGATCTCGGAGTCGAGCCGATTCCATTCGTGCTTAATGCTCATTGCCGTGGACGTCCCCTTCTGCTGGTTTTTGCCGGGTGGTAGTGAATTCCACTCAGATTACGCCTGCCGTTTAGCCGACGATAGAGCTGTGGGCCACCCGCTTCAGGGGTCTCCAGCCCAATTCTCATGCCGAACCCGCCCTTGGGGCGGCGGCCTCGCGGCGCAGCAACGAACGCCAGCACGCCCACAAGCGCACCCACCAGGGATACGGTCGTGGAGATGGCGAAGGCATCTGCTGAGAACTGTTGAAGCCCTAATGAGAAGGGCAACCAAATGACAACCCACTGGAACACGTGAACAATGCCGCCCCAGCGCCTTCCGCGGCTTAATCCGATAAGGGTCACGACGGAGAGTCCTGCTATTCCAAGGCCGCCAGCCATGCCGACGAAGAACCCGCGTGTTACGTCATTGTCAGGCTCGACAGGGTATGTTGCGATCACCTCCCGGGACCACACGTACATCCAGATGGCCAGACCGAGGCCGCCAATGATCATGAGAGAAGTAACGACCCTGGCTATATAGAGGATCGCAACCGACGCCGACCGTGCCTCGCCCCGCTGCCCATCGGCCGGGCCGCGCTTCCTTTCCCCCATCGGACCAGCCTGCGCGCAATTGATGAAGTTGTCACGTCCAGTCAGCGGATTTCGTCGCAAGCATACGCAGTACTGGTTCCAACGCAGTATCGCCCACTAAAAGAAACCCCCGGATTTCTTGGGGGTTTTTCCTTTTGTCGGCGGGGGCATCTCAGCCATCCGATCGCTTCCAACGAATGCGCCACGCTGGTTTCCGGCTTGCAGCAAGGCCCGGTCCAGACCAGTGCCTGACGGTGAGTCGGCCAAGGCTGGAATGTTATGAACATGATCGTATGAGCTGCCTATGAGCGGCACTAAAAACAGGGGAGTTCGCTATGGGAACTTGGTCGACCGGTAGCTTCGGAAATGACGAGGCCCTCGATTGGTTTGGGGATCTGCGGGAAGCCCCTGAAGCAATGCCGTTCATTGAAGAGACTGTGGCTAACGGCTCGACCGAGAGCATTATTGCCGCCGGAGCGGTGTTGGCCGTGCTGAGCGGACACCTACATACAGACGTTCACCCGGATGTTATCGAATGGTGTGCTGGCGGACCGGCCCCGTCATCCGCCTTGAAACTGGCGGCAGCGGATGCGATCCAGGCCGTCATCGATGACCCGGAAGTTGACGGTCACGACACATGGGCCGAGCTCGGAGAAGATGACGATGACTACGTTGGAGGATCGCAAACTTAGAGAGCATTCAGGCTCTCCTGCGCGAATCAGACTGATCAGCCTCCTTGCCCGCGAGCTCCAGCTCCATACCGATCCTGGACGATCGGCCAGTGACCTCATAGTCAGGGAGGTCTGGCCGTCATCGTGTGAACGCTTTCGGCTTTGAAGGACAACTGCTCAAGCCTCATTTCCGTCTTATCCCGCGACGTGATCCCTCATGGGGCCCGTCAGTACTATTTTCCCCACGATGCTGTGAGGCTCTGCTGGTTTCGCTCAGCAGCCTCCATCCACGGTCCGAGCTCTGGCCGCAGCCTTCCCGGCAGGAGCCTCGGGGCCTTTCTCTCAAAGAGTTTTCGCTTTTTGCGACATGAACTTTTCCAATCACGCACTCCTTTGACTGGAGACCGACCTTGCCGGACGCAATCGGTCGGTCTCCGCAACATATGTTTGGCCGTCGGCTGTGGGGTCTGTCGGTCACTGTTCATTGGAGAGAATCCCTTGAAGTATCTGCTTGGGAAAATAACTGCCTTCGTTACCGTTTTAATGGTCGTTTTTGGCGCACTTTTATTGGGGGTGCTCCACCTGACTGCACCGGCTCACGCCTACGAAGTAGCAACCAACCAGGCAAACGTCACCGGTGGGGCGGCTATTTTGACGATGCCGGGATCCGGTCTAACCACCACCTATGACCAGTCGGGTTATACCGACCTTGTGGGCCAGTCAACGATGGGCAGCCGTGGATATGTGGCCTCTGATTTCTCACAAAACATTGCAACCGGGGCCCCCGCTGTTGAATTCGCAACCAACGCAATCAATAACTGCCCAGCGGTAGGCACCTGTACAGGCTTGGGGACCATCATTATCACTTTCAGTCAGCCGGTGAGGAATCCTGTGCTCAACATCGCTGGCCTCGGTGGAAACGTGAACTGGTACGAAAATCGGAAAGGACCTGTCGACAAGCAGTCGCAGCTCCACGCCGTGTTGAATCTCGCAACCACGGGGTTGACGATGACCAAGCTTTCCGGTGGAAACCTTAGCGTGTCGGGAAATGCCATTACGGCTACTAACGACAACGCGGGTACTCGGTGCGAGACGACCACCCAAACGAACGATCCTCAGCCTGTCAACGCCCAGGCGACCGCTGGCTGCGGGTCTGTCCGCATCAATGGCATTGTGACCTCGTTGACGTTCGATATCAGCGCGGTCTTCGTCCAGACCACCAGCGTGCTTCCGCCGTACACCATCAACGACGTCCAGAATCCAAACCATAACGCGGACAATTTCGTCATGGCGATGACCGTCCCGCAGGATTTCGGTGACGCGCCGGCCTCGTACGATCAGGGCAATGCGGCCCGGGCTGTCCTCTCGGATGTGACGCTTGGGGCGAACGTGACTGAGGATAACGCGACGGTTGCCAACGGGACTGCCTCGCCGAATGCGGGTGTGACGGCGGCCCAGGATCTGATGGACGACGGCGTGGTGCTGGCTCCGATGACACAGGGCGCTACCAGCTACTCGACGACGGTGGCGATCAGTGGGGCCAGCAAAGCAGGAACGACCTGTGGGTGGATTGACTTTAACAAGAACGGGACCTTCGACAACACTGCCGAGAGGGCGTGTGCCACCTTCTTGGCGGGTGCCACGACCGCCACTCTGGCCTGGGTTGTCCCTGCGGGGGTGAGTGCGGGGACGACGTATGCGCGGTTCCGGATCGGTTACACCGCCGCCCAGGTCCAGGTCCCGATCGGTGCCTCCGATTCCGGTGAGGTGGAGGATTACATCTTCACTGTTGCGCCTTCGGCTGCTCCGGCGATCACGCTGGTGAAGACGGTGAACAAGACCACCCTGGTGGCCGGTGAGAGCGCCACGTACACGTTCGTGGCGAAGAACACGGGCAACGTGACGCTCAGCTCGGTGGTCATCACCGAGACCCAGTTCTCCGGAACGGGCACCATGTCCGCCCTGTCCTATGCGTGGCCTGGTCTTCCGGGCATCCTTTTGCCGGGGCAGTCGGTGACCGCGACCGCGACGTATGTGGTCACGGCGTCGGATGTCACCACGGGGTTGCTGACGAACACGGCGAAGGTCACCGGGAACCCGCCGCTGGGGTTGCCCGTCTCGGCGGTCGATGATGCGCAGGTCACCGCACCCCCGGCGTGGAAGATCAAGAAGAGCGCCACGGTCAACGGGACGGTTCCCGCGAGCGGGTCCGTGACCCCGGGCCAGACCATCGTGTATACGGTGACGGCGAGCAGCATCAGCGACACCATCACCGGAGTCGTGCTGAAGGACAACCTGGCGGAGGTCCTGGATGACGCGACGTTCGTGCCTGGTTCCGCGTCCCTGGTGATCGGCACGGGTTCACCGGTGGCTGTGGCCGATCCCGTGCCGCCGTCCACGGTGTTGAGCACTGCAGCGTTCACGCTGCCCGCCGGGCAGACGGCCACGTTGAAGTACAGCGTGCTGGTCAAGGCAGGTGCCTGGAATGAACAGCTCGTGAACGTGGTGACGGGCACGGCGACCACCACCGCGCCGCAGACGTGTGCACCAGGCTCGGGCGCGCCGGGTCCTGACTGCACCACGACGCATCACACCCCGGGCAAGGTGCTGATCGAGAAGATCGGTGAGTCCTCGAGCGGTACGTGGGTGCCGATGGCGGGCTCCACGTGGGTGGTGCACGTCGATAACGCCGGCACCCCCGGTGCCGTGCTGGCCAGCCCGGCCGTGACTGCCGTGGCCGGGCAAACGGGCCGGTTCCAGCTCGAGGGAATCCAGCCCGGAACGTACTGGCTTGAAGAAACCACGGCCCCGGACGGGTTCAGCCTGCTGGCCGAACCGGTGCAGTTCACCATCGCCGCCACCGGCGCCGTGACCCTGGGCCAGGGTTCCCAGGGGCAGGGTTCCCAGGGTCAGGGCGCCGGCGCCGGGGTAGTGACCAGCACCGACGCGGACGGTGACGGGATTTTCCTCCTCACTGTCCGGGACGTGCCGGCACTGGAGTTGCCCGAGTCCGGCGGCATCGGCTGGTGGCCCTTCACCACCACCGGATCCGTCCTGCTCGCCGGCGCCCTCGCCCTGACCATGGCCGCCAACCGCCGCCGGCAGTCCACCACTACCTAGAAGAAGAGTTCCCCCCGGCCCCGCGTGTGTGTTGCGGGGCGGGGCGGTGCATGTCCATGTCCGAGTACCAGCACGAGAAATCATCACGATGAAAGAGGAAAACACAGTGAGTAATCACCACACCGGGCGGCTTTGGAAGACCGCCGCCGCCACGATCGCCGGGGCGGTGTTGGCGATGTCCTTCTCCGTGGCCCCGGCTTCGGCCGCACCGTTGGTTGATGCGGACCAGACCGGTTCCATCACGGTCCACAAGTTCGAACGTCCCGCCACTGCGACGGGCCTGCCGAACAACGGCACGTCGGTGGATACCACCGGCCTGACACCGTTGGCCGGTATCGAGTTCACCATCCAGCAGGTCAACACCATTGACCTGTCCACCAACGCCGGCTGGGACGCGGCGCACAACCTTTCCAGCGTGTTCGCCCCGGCCAACCCGGCGGCCTCGATCACCGGTGCCGGTTACACCCTGGGCGCTGCGCAGGCGAAGACCACCGACGCTGCCGGGACCGCAGGTTTCACCGGTTTGCCGGTGGGCCTGTACCTGGTGACGGAAACGAACTACCCGGCCGGTGTGACGCCCTCGGCCCCGTTCCTGGTTTCCGTGCCGTTGACGGACCCGGATAACAAGGACAACTGGATCTACGACGTTCACGTCTACCCGAAGAACTCCGTTGCCGGGGCTGAAAAGACCGTCACGGATGCCCCCGACGTGAAGCTCGGGGACCAGATCGACTTCACCATCACCGGTGACATCCCGAACGAAGCCGTCATCGATGGCTACAAGATCGTGGACGTCCTGGACCCGAAACTGACCTACGTCGGCGCGTCCGCGACCCTCGTTGATGGCACCCCGCTGACGGCCGGCACGGATTACACCGTGACCTTCGACGCCGCGACCAACACCGTCTCGGTCATCTTCACCGCCGCCGGCCGGGCCAAACTGGCTGCACACACCGATACCCGGGTGCAGGTCATGGTCAACACCAAGGTCAACACCATCGGTGAGATCGAAAACGAAGCCCTCGTGTACCCGAACGCTTCCAGCTTCACCGTTGCACCGGGCCAGCCCGGCGGCCCGGTCGTTACGCCCCCGGTCGTGACCAAGTGGGGCGAAATGACGCTGCAGAAGGTCAACGAGAACGGTGCAGCCCTTGCCGGTGCCGCATTCTCCGTCTACACCAACGAAGCCGACGCCAAGGCCGGAACGAACCCGGTTGACCTCAACGGCCAGACGGTCTTCACCGTCGCCGCTGACGGCACCCTGACGATCTCGGGCCTGCGCTACTCCGACTGGGCCAACGGCGCAGCCGTCGCACCCGGAACCCCGGACTACCGCACGTACTACCTGGTAGAGACCACCGCCCCGGCAGGCTATGAACTGCTCGCCGAGCCGGTGTCCTTCCTGATCAACGGCACCACCACCACGGTCGGCATCGACCTGCAAGTGAAGAATATCCCCTCCAACAGCGGCTTCCAGCTGCCCCTGACCGGTGGCGTCGGAACCGGCATTCTCTACGCAGCCGGTGCCCTCCTCGTCGTCGGTGCAGCCCTGATGTTCGTCCGCAACCGCCGCACCAGCAACAACTAACACCAACACCAGCAACAGCACCACAGCTGGTAAACAACACTGCAGGGGCCGCTACCCGCGGCCCCCGCAGTGACCCCAAGTGGGGAAGAACGCCAACCACGCGCTCTTCCCCACTCGCATTCCCCCTCTGCACTCTTCACTCCGCCGCCTCCTCGTTGATGGTCAACTGCTGCTCTACCTTTGCCCGGCCAGCGCCCGTACCAGGGCTTTTTGTCATTGAGCCACCCTTCGGTGAATACAGAGCATTCGGCGTCACAAAAATGCCCGCCAGTGCACACCATCAACATGAATGGATCAACAGAAGCTGAAGACCCTAAGGCATTCCTGGAAGACCTGGCCGCAACGTCGCCCATTCTTGCGGCAAAACTCGCCCGCCTGCCGGCCGAACAGGCAGCCATGATTTTTGAGGAACGGCCCGCTGAAGGCGGTATAAGCGCAGGCACGCCTGGCAGCTGAGGGGAATTCTGTCGGTGCTCTGTGTCAGAGTCTTTATATGACGGCTCCACTTCTTGCCCACGCTACCGACTACGGACGCATGTACGCCCGCTCCACAACAGAGCAATTCTCTGTCCCCTCCATCACCACGGTGATAGGGCAGCAGGCGCACTCCCTGGACGGTTGGTTCAGTTATATGGGAGCAAGCAGCTTGGCCGCAGATCCCGAACTTCCCGCCTTGCTTGGCAGCCCGGCAAGGATCCGGCAGGCGGTCAACAAGGCTTCCAAGGCTGCTGAGACCTACAGGGACCAAGCTGCGGCAAGAGGCGATCGCGTCCACAATTACTGTGAGCAGGTAGCCCTACGCGCACTGGGTCGTCCGCATCGGATGCAGGAATGCCGCGATGAGCTTGCCTCCCATGGTGAGCAGGCCTTTGCAGCCCGCTTCGACGAATGGTGGGAACTTTACAGGGTGGAGCCGCTGGCTCCGGAAATCACTGTCTGGAACAAGACCGTTGGATATGCGGGCACTCTGGACCTCGTTGCGCGGATTAACGGGCGCATCTGCCTGATCGATTACAAGACCAAGGGCACTACCCGCGATGGCACTGTTAAGGCCCTGGACGACAAAGTCGTGATGCAACTGGTGGCGGGGATGAAGGCGGAAGAGAGCCTCGTGGACCCGGTAGTGGGGGAGTGGGAGCCATGGAAGTTTGGTGAGAATCCCATGTTGTTGGCGGTCGCCATCGGAGAAACGGAAGTAAGGCCTCAACGAGCCAACCCGGACGTCCTTAAGCACCATTGGTGGAAGTTCTGTGCCCTGAGGCGCGTCTGGGAGATGTCAGCCGATGTTACTGCGGCTGGGCAGGCACTCATGCCCGTCCCACCGCCGTCGTTCGCGTCGCTGGTGCCTGCGGGCGTTGGGGCTGGGGACAACGGCAGCAGCCTGCACTCAACTAAACTGGCTTAGGCTCCGCAACAGCCGGACCAGAGTGTGACGATCGTGAGGACTGACAGCAGATGGCAATTTTGAGTATCCGAATCATTGGGGATCCGGTGTTGCGCACCGTAGCCGATCCCGTCACTGAATTCGGTCCGGAGCTCGCCAAGCTGGTAGCAGACATGATGGAAACCATGGAGGACGTGGAAGGCGCAGGGCTCGCCGCACCCCAGGTGGGCGTCAGTAAGCGGGTCTTCACCTATCGCATTGGCGGTGTAGAGGGACACATCATCAACCCGGTCCTGGAAAACAGCGAAGACTTCCAACCGGACGAAGTTGAGGGCTGCCTCTCCATCCCCGGCCTTGGTTTCCCCGTGCGCCGTCACCGGGCAACGCGCGCCACCGGTGTGGATCTCAATGGCAATCCCGTAGAGGTTGAGGCCGAAGGTATGTTGGCACGTTGCTTCCAGCACGAGAATGATCACCTGGACGGCGTCCTTTATACGGACAGGCTTGAGGGCGAAGACCGAAAAGCCGCGCTGCGTGCTATCCGAAACGCCAACTACCACGCTGTGACCGAGCAGACTACGTCCAAGCGGGCAAGCTCTGTTGGCTCCAGCTTCGGTGGCGGCAGTTTCGGGGCTCCCGAGTGAGGCTCCTCTTTGCAGGAACCCCGGCTGTTGCCGTCCCATCCTTGGACGCCTTGGTGAAGGCCGGGTTCGACGTCGTTGCAGTCCTGACCCGCCCGGATGCACCGTTGGGACGCAAACGAGTCCTGACACCCTCACCGGTTGCCGCCCGAGCAGAGGAACTTGGTATCGAGGTCATTCGCGCTGCCAAGGTGGATGCTGACACCACGGCTCGAATTGCTGAAATTGCTCCAGATGTAGCCGCCATCGTGGCTTATGGGGGGATCGTGCCTCGCGCTGCCCTGAGCGTTCCGCGGCATGGCTGGGTCAATCTGCACTTCTCGCTTCTGCCCGCGTGGCGTGGCGCTGCTCCCGTGCAGCGCTCCATCATCGCAGGTGACGACGTCACGGGGGCGGCTACCTTCCAACTGGAAGAAGGGCTGGATACCGGCCCGGTTTTTGGCACGCTAACGGAAACCGTGCGGCCGGATGACACCGCTGGCGATCTTCTTGAGCGTCTTTCCCTAAGTGGCGCCGTCCTCCTCAGCCAGACGCTGTCCGCCATCGACGCCGGTCAGGCGGCATCACAGCCGCAGACCGGCGAGGTTTCCCTTGCCCCCAAACTGTCGCTCGAGGACGGACGGTTGGACTGGCAGCAGCCGGCCCTTGCCCTGAATCGCAGGGCTCGCGGCGTTACGCCCGAGCCCGGCGCGTGGACAACGCGCGAAGGTCAAAGGATCAAGCTTGAACCCGTAGGACTCCGGCCCGACGTCAAGGACATCGCTCCCGGAGCCGTCCGCGTCGATGGAAAGTCAGTGCTGGTAGGCACTGGTTCCCATGCGGTGGAATTGGGGCGGATTCAACCCGCCGGCAAAAAGATGATGTCGCCGGCCGACTGGGCCCGCGGCTTGGCTGCACCTGAGAAAGTGGTATTCGAATGAGCGAGTCCGGCCGGCGAGGCCCCAACAACAGCGGGAGCCGGGACGGTGGCGGACACGCCAATCGTGGAGGCCGCAGCGACAGCAAGCGCAATGCCCAGGGCAGGGAACGAAACAGGGGGCCCCAGAGGGGCTACTCCAATAACGCCCCATCCCAGCGCACGCGCCGCGCTGATCCTGCGCGCTTGGTAGCTTACGAAGTCCTCCGCGCCGTCGCGTCGGAAGACGCGTACGCCAATCTTGTCCTTCCCGCCAGAATCCGGGAACACCGGCTGGACCGCCGCGACGCTGGTTTTGCCACCGAGCTGAGCTACGGTGCCTTGCGAGGGCAGGGAACGTATGATGCCATCTTGGCCCGCTGCGTGGACCGGCCCCTCGAACAACTCGATCCGGCGATCCTTGATGCCTTGCGCATCGGCGCACATCAGCTGCTCTCCATGCGTGTCCCTGCACATGCTGCGCTGGACCAAACCGTGGGCCTGGCCCGCGCGGTCATCGGCGCCGGGCCGTCGGCGCTCATCAATGCCGTCCTGCGCAAAGTCACCGCGCACACCATGGCTGAGTGGCTGGACATCCTGCTGGAGCAGGAGACTGACGAGACCAAGATTGCTGCCCTGCGCCACGCTCACCCGGAATGGATCGTCCGCGCACTTCGCCAGTCGTTGGTGAACCATGGGAGATCTAAAACCGAGATTGACGCCCTGCTGGAGGCCGACAACGCGGCACCTGTCGTGAATCTGGTTGCCCTGCCAGGGTTGGGGAACCTTGATGAAGCTTTCGAGAACGGGGCTACAGCCGGAGAGCTGGTAGAGGACTCCGCGCTCTCGGCCGGAGGCGACCTTGGCCGGCTCGAGTCCGTCCGAAAGGGCACTACCCGCGTTCAGGATGTTGGCTCACAACTCGTAGCCCGCGCAGTTGCAAGCGTCGATCTCGGCGCACCTGCCCGGGAAGGAGAGCGCTGGCTGGACTTGTGCGCAGGTCCGGGAGGCAAAGCTGCGTTGCTTGCCGCCTTGGCTCACCGCGATGGCGCCACCTTGCTGGCCAACGAGCCAGCCCCGCACCGCGCCAAGTTGGTCCAGCAGGCGCTGTCTGCGGTGCCTGCGGAATCCTGGGCGGTGCGGACCGGTGATGGACGGGAGGTTGGGGGCGAACAGCCCGACTCCTTTGACCGGGTGTTGGTGGACGTTCCCTGCAGTGGTCTTGGTGCCTTGCGGAGGCGTCCCGAATCGCGGTGGCGTCGTGCACCCAAGGACATCGCGGACCTTGGTCCACTGCAGCGCGAACTGCTGACGTCGGCGATCGACGCCGTCAAGCCCGGTGGCGTGGTGGCTTACGTGACGTGTTCACCCCACCCGGCGGAAACCACGGCCGTTGTAGGTGACGTCGTGGGAAAGCGTGATGACCTTGAGATGCTCGACGCCGGTCAAGCGCTGGACGCTGTCAGTCTCACCGGAGGCCTTGGGGCCGGGCACGAGCTTACGGCCCAGCTTTGGCCGCACGTTCACCACACGGATGCCATGTTCATGGCGCTCATCCGCAAAAAGTCCCAGCTCCGCAAAAAGTCCTAGCCCGCCTCCACCCTCGCTTGAACTCAATCGATAAAACAACTGACCCAAAGGGGCTGCCTTGTCTCAGTGCTGTATCAACCCGAGCATCCTGTCCGCAGACTTCGTCAACCTTGAGGCAGAGCTGCAGCGGATCGGCAATGCCGATGCCGTGCACGTGGATGTCATGGACAACCACTTCGTTCCCAACCTGACGCTTGGCCTGCCCGTGGTACAGCGGATCCAAGCCGTCAGCCCGGTTCCCTTGGACGCACACCTGATGATTTCAGACGCCGATCGGTGGGCACCTGCCTACGCGGACGCCGGCGTCGCCTCGGTGACATTTCATGCCGAGGCTGCCATGGCGCCGGTCAAGCTTGCCCGTGAACTGCGGGCCCGAGGCTCAAAAGCCGGTATGGCATTGCGGCCCGCCACTCCGGTTGAGCCGTATTTGGACATGCTCAGCGAACTGGACATGCTCCTGATCATGACTGTTGAGCCGGGCTTTGGTGGCCAGTCCTTCCTGGACATCACCTTGCCCAAGATCCGCCGCGCCCGCGCAGCCATCGACGGATCCGGCATCGGTGTGGCCATCCAGGTGGATGGCGGGATCACTGAGGAAACCATCCTCCGCGCAGCTGAAGCAGGCGCGAACGTCTTCGTGGCAGGCTCGGCTGTGTACGGGGATGAAGACCCCGCCGCAGCAATCGATCGGCTCCGTGCGGCTGGGTCCAAGGCCGCAATGGCGGGCGGCTCGGCGAAACCGTGACGACCGTCATCAGATGTTACGAAGATTGCGGGGAATAGCTCAGGCATCTCCACAGTTGTGGCAGAATAGCAACACACATACGTGCTCCGGGGTCGGTGTAAGTCCGAACCGGCGGTTATAGTCCGCGACCCGCGCGCCTTGGGATCCAAGTAATTGGAAACCGCTGGCAAACGGTTGAACCGGTGGAATTCCGGTACCGACAGTTAAAGTCTGGATGGGAGAAGCACGTACAGTCATGCTGTGTGCGTCCTAAGGGACGCCGCGCAGTGTGCTGTCGTACACCCCCGGAGCCATCGCGGCTTACTGGGAAGGAACGGCATGGACTTTCTGCGATGGCTCTTCGAAGCACAGATTCCCGTTGGAGGATCTGCGCTTGTCTTACGCGAAGTGCTTGGCAACATCTTTGGGCTCGCCAGCGCCCTCGGCGGAATGCGCCGCAAAGTCTGGGCGTGGCCTATAGGCATCGTGGGGAATATCCTCCTGCTGACGGTCTTCCTCGGCAACGTTTTCGGCGCAGCCGCTCCCGCAACCCTGTGGGGACAGGCTGCACGGCAGGTCATGTTCATAACCGTCGCCGTCTACGGTTGGTACCGCTGGCAGCAAGGCCGGCAGGCCAGCACCGAGGGACGCGCCATCGTTCCGGGCTGGGCCAGTACCAAGGTCCGCATCGCCCTCATTGGGGCAATGGTGGCTGGAACGGCCGCGTTGACTCCGCTCTTCGACGCGCTGGGCTCCTACCCGCCCGTGTGGGCTGATCCCTGGACATTCACAGGTTCCCTGCTGGCCACATACGGTATGGCCCGCGGATGGACGGAGTTCTGGCTCATCTGGGTAGCCGTTGACATAGTTGGCGTCCCACTCCTCTTTAGTGCCGGATACTACGCCAGTGCCGTCATGTACCTCTTCTATGGCTTCTTTACGTTGACCGGCTTCTTCGTGTGGCGGCGGGCAGAGAAGCGCGAACGCGCCTTGGCTGGCCCCGTCCCGGCTGTTGTGGGTGTCGCTCCGTGATTCTGAACCCCAAATTTTTCGATACCGCCGAGACTGCAGCTATGGACGTAGCCCTTGCGGCGGCTTTGGGCGGGCCGCGTGGAGCCAACCCGTTGGTGGGCGCCGTTGTGCTCAGTCCCGGGGGCGAACAGCTCGCCGTTGGCTACCATCGGGGAGCCGGCACAGCCCATGCTGAGGCAGATGCCATTATCGAGGCACGTCGTCAGGGCGTGGACCTTGCAGGAACCACCATGGTGGTCACCCTGGAGCCCTGCAACCACGTGGGCCGTACCGGACCCTGCGCACAGGCCATCATTGAGGCCGGGATCTCAAGGGTGATTTACGCCGTCGATGATCCCCACGATCCCGCCGCGGGCGGCGCCCGTACCCTGCAAGCAGCGGGAGTCGACGTCGAATCCGGTCTCGCAGCCGACAAGGCGTTTGACCTGAATCGCGAATGGTTCGACGCCGTCGCAACCAAACGTCCGTTCGTCACCTTGCACATTGCCCAGACGCTGGACAGCCGCATCGCCGCAGTGGACGGTACCAGCCAATGGATTTCCAGTCCTGCGTCCCTCGCCGACAACCACGGATTGCGGGGCCTCATCGATGCCATCCTGGTGGGCACTGGCACGGTACTCATCGACAACCCCCGTCTGACGGCCCGGGCATCCGACGGAAGCCTGGCGCAGCGCCAGCCGCTCCGCGCCGTCATGGGTTTGAGGGAAGTTCCCGAAGATGCAGCAGTACGCGGAACCGATGGCCTTTTTGTGCACCTGCAAACCAGGGACCCGGCGGAAGCGCTCAGCCAACTGTTCCACCAAGGCGTCAGGCACGTCATGGTGGAAGGCGGCTCCAGCATCCTCAGTACGTTCCTTGCTGCTGGGTTGGTGGACGAACTGATCGTCTATCTGGCTCCAACCCTTTTGGGGTCCGGCACGCCTGCGCTGAACGACCTCGGCATTACCACGTTGGCCGATGCCCAACACTGGGCCTGGGACGATGCCGGTGGCGGGGCTGTACAGACCCTCGGCAACGACCTTCGGCTGCATTTGCGGTCAATGAGATCAGCGGTCGCTTCAGCAGCGGCCGGCACAACCAAGAATTCCATTCCGCGCAGTGAAGCTGCGGAATACGTCACAGGAGGACACTGATGTTTACCGGAATCGTTGCCGAACAGGGCACCGTCCTGGGTATTGACCGCGACGGCGATGCCAGCGCGACGCTGCGGCTGAAAGCCCCGACCAGCACCGAGGGCCTGGCCTTGGGAGGCTCCATCGCAGTCAATGGAGTCTGCCTCACCGCAACTCAGATTGACGGGCAGGATTTCAGCGTCGACGTCATGGGGGAGACCCTGGTCCGCACCACCATCGGCGAGTTGGCCGCGGGCGATACCGTGAACCTTGAGCGCTGCGTCCCTGCTGGCGGGCGCCTGGACGGCCATGTGGTCCAAGGACATGTTGACGGCGTGGGTGATCTGCTTGAACGGGAGCCGCTGGGCAACTGGGATCGTTTGCGGTTTGGCGTCCCTGCGCCGCTGGCACGGTACATTGCCGAGAAGGGTTCGATCGCCGTCGACGGTGTTTCGCTGACCGTGACGGCCGTGAGCGCCGCAGCTGAAGCGTCTCCATGGTTCGAAGTAGGCCTCATCCCTACGACTCTTGAGGAGACAGGACTGGGAGCTAAACCGGTTGGTGCACGGGTGAACCTGGAAGTGGATGTGCTTGCCAAGTACACCGAGAGGCTCCTTTCCTTCGCTCCGCAGGGCTCCCCGGCGCACCGCGCCAGCGTGGAAACGTCCAGCGTGGAAACGTCCAGCGAGTCAGCCGGGAACCAGGAGGCTGCGCGATGAGCACCCCGACCAAGACGGTCTCGACGGCGATGGGTCGGACAGGCCTGGATCCCGTGGAAGCTGCGATTGCGGCGATGGCTGCTGGCCAAGCAGTCATCGTGGTGGACAACGAAGACCGCGAGAACGAAGGCGACATCATTTTCGCTGCCGAACACGCCACGCCCGCCCTCATGGGGTGGACCATCCGGTATTCATCGGGCGTCATTTGCGTTCCGCTTGAAGCGGAACGTGCGGATGCCCTGGCGCTTCCGCCCATGGTGGCAGTCAATGAGGACGCCAAAGGCACTGCCTACACTGTTTCCTGCGATGCGGCCATCGGAGTGAGCACCGGCATTTCGGCCACGGACCGCGCATTGACGGCCCGGATCCTCGCCGACCCGCAGAGCACTCCGGCGGCGATTACGCGCCCGGGGCATATTTTCCCGCTTCGGGCGGTTAACGGGGGAGTGCGTGAACGTCCGGGACACACGGAAGCAGCGGTGGACCTGTGTCGGCTTGCCGGACTTGCTCCGGTGGGCGTGATCGCTGAGTTGGTACATGACGATGGTGAAATGATGCGCCTGGACAGCCTGCGCGATTTCGCCGCCGAACACGGATGCCCCCTCATCTCCATTGAGGATCTGGTGGCGTACGTTGACGCGGTAGAGTCCCAGGCGGCACACGTTTCAGTGGCAGACGAGGAGAAGCGATGACCGCACCGACAACGCGCAGCAGCGACGACACCGAGCCCACACCCCACCCGGTGAGCGGCGGCCCGATTGTCCAGCTGCCCACCGCCTTTGGGGACTTTGTAGCCCAGGCCTGGACGGACCACGTTACGGGCGTGGAACATCTTGCCGTGAGTTCCCCCAACCAGCCCAAGGATGGCCAGGCACCACTGGTGCGCCTGCATTCCGAATGCCTCACTGGCGACGTCTTCGGATCTTATCGTTGCGATTGCGGCGAGCAATTGGCTTTCGCCCTGGAGCTCATCCACGCTGAGGGTGGAACACTCCTGTACTTGCGGGGCCAGGAAGGGCGCGGCATTGGCCTGGCCAACAAGATCAAGGCCTACGCTCTGCAGGAAGCCGGTTTCGATACCGTCGAGGCCAACGAACAGCTGGGCCTGCCGGTAGACGCACGCTCCTACAGTGCCGCGGGTCAGATCCTGGCCGAGATGGGCCTGCATGAAGTCCGGTTGCTCAGCAACAATCCGGACAAGCAGAATCGCCTGGCCCAGGCTGGCGTCGCGGTGGTGGAAATGGTTCCCACCGAGGTTCCTTCGCGTGAACAGAACGTTCGCTATTTGCAGACCAAGAAAGACCGGATGGATCACCGTCTGACGCTCGAAACCGAGCCCGTCGGCAACGGAAAGACCCCGTCCCGAAGCCCCTTTGACAACGAACAAGACTGAACGGAATTCCAGCAAACATGAGCGGACACGGCGCACCCACGATCGACCTCACCACCCTCAAGCCCGAGGAAACCTCGCAGCTCAAGCTCGCCATTGTGGCAGCAAGCTGGCATACCCAGATCATGGATGGACTGGTAGATGGTGCACTCCGCGCGGCCAAGGAAGCCGGCATCGCCGAGCCCACCCTGCTGCGCGTCCCCGGCAGCTTCGAACTCCCGGTTGCCGCGGCCCGGCTCGCACCGCACTTTGACGCCGTCGTGGCCCTCGGTGTGGTTATTCGCGGCGGAACGCCGCACTTTGAGTACGTATGCCAGGCCGCGACGTCGGGACTTACCGATGTCAGCGTCCGCACCGGCGTTCCGGTCGGGTTCGGCGTCCTGACCTGCGATACGGAACAGCAGGGCTTGGACCGCGCAGGCCTCCCGGGCTCCAACGAAGACAAGGGACACGAGGCAGTCACCGCGGCCCTTGCCACGGCAGTGACGCTGAAGCAGTACAGCTGACACTGAAGCCGTCGAGCTGACGCTGGGACAGCAAGTGTTGAAGGGGATGTGGGTGTGTCTTCACTCACATCCCCTTCGTCATGCAACGCCCCAACAAGCGGTGCCAGCCCCTAAGCAAGTAGTCTGTAGGGCGTGAAGAATTTCGAGACGCTGTTCGCAGAACTGAGTGAGAAAGCAGCGACCCGCCCGGCAGGCTCGCGTACGGTTGCCGAACTGGACTCCGGAATCCACGGCATCGGTAAGAAAGTGGTCGAAGAGGCCGCCGAAGTCTGGATGGCCGCCGAGTACGAATCCGATGAAGCCGCTGCCGAGGAAATCTCCCAGTTGCTGTACCACCTGCAGGTCCTCATGCTCGCCAAGGGCCTCAGCCTGGAAGACGTTTACAAGCATCTCTAGCCACGCCACTCCGCCTCAATGAGCGGAGCCAGCTGCGTGGCCGAAGTGCCTGAAAACCTCCATTCCAAACAGAAAGTCTCCCCATGCTCCGTGTAGCAGTCCCCAACAAGGGATCCCTGTCAGAAGCCGCCTCTGCAATGTTGTCCGAGGCTGGGTACCGCCAGCGCCGCGACACCCGCGAACTGGTCATGGTTGATCCCGACAATGACATTGAGTTCTTCTTCCTGCGCCCCCGCGACATCGCGGTGTATGTGGGCCAGGGAACCCTGGACGTCGGAATCACCGGACGCGACCTCCTGCTGGACGCAAAGGTGGAAGCCGAGGAACTCCTTCCCTTGGGCTTTGCCCCTTCTACCTTCCGTTTCGCCGGCCCCGTAGGTGACTTCACCGGCGTCGAGCAGCTCGAAGGCAAGCGCCTGGCCACCAGTTACGACGGGCTCCTGCGCGACTATCTGGCGGATCGGGGTGTGAACGCCAAGGTGGTCCGACTGGACGGTGCCGTCGAGTCATCGGTGCGGCTCGGCGTTGCCGACGCCATTGCCGACGTCGTCGAGACCGGCAACACCCTCAAGGCAGCCGGGATGGAAATCTTCGGCGATCCCATTCTTAAGTCCGAGGCCGTGCTGATCAGGCGCACAGGTCCCGGTGGGGCCGCGAACGGCACTGCCAAGGAAATCGACGTCCTCATCCGGCGCCTGCAGGGCGTCCTTGTGGCGCGGCAGTACGTGCTGATGGACTACGACATCCGCAAGGACCTGGTGGAGGACGCTGCTGCGCTCACCCCCGGCCTTGAATCACCCACCGTTTCCCCGCTGCGTGACTCGGAATGGGTGGCCGTGCGTTCCATGGTCCCCAAGAAGGAAACCAACCGCATCATGGATGAGCTGTACGATCTTGGCGCCCGCGCCATCCTGGTCAGCAGCATCCACGCCTGCCGTATCTGACCGGATCCCCTGAGCAGCGCACAGCAGAATTAGGAGCAGCACATGGCTGTAGCCGTACGCGTCATTCCCTGCCTGGACGTCGACGCCGGCCGCGTGGTCAAAGGCGTCAACTTCGAAGGCCTGAGGGACGCCGGAGACCCGGTGGAACTGGCCCATCGCTACGACAATGGCGGTGCAGATGAACTCACGTTCCTGGACGTCACCGCGTCATCGGGCAACCGCGAAACCACGTTCGATGTTGTGCGCCGCACCGCCGAGGAAGTCTTCATTCCGCTGACTGTGGGCGGCGGCGTCCGCGGCGTGGCAGAGGTGGACAAACTTCTGCGCTTCGGTGCGGACAAGGCATCGATCAACACCGCCGCTGTGGCCCGGCCCGAGGTCATCGATGAAATCACGCGCCACTTCGGGTCCCAGGTCCTGGTGCTCTCCGTGGATGCGCGCCGAACCCGGGAAGGCGACGCCCCGACGTCGTCCGGTTTTGAAGTCACCACCCACGGTGGCAGGACCGGGACGGGAATCGACGCCATCGCCTGGGCCAAGGAAGCCGCGGACCGGGGTGTGGGAGAGATCCTTTTGAACTCGATCGACGCTGACGGCACCAAGGACGGATTCGACCTCGAACTGATCCGCCTTGTCCGTGGTGCGGTCAACATCCCGATCATCGCCTCCGGTGGTGCCGGTAAGCCTGCGCATTTCCCTCCAGCCGTGGAAGCCGGAGCCGATGCGGTGCTGGCAGCTTCGGTGTTCCACTTCGGTCCGGATGACATGATCGCCCAAGTCAAAGCGGCTATTCGCGAGGCTGGCTTCGAAGTCAGGTAGCTCCGTCTGCCAAAAGCAACGCGGGGTCACTTTTGGCCCATCTCCGCAAGGAGGATGGGCCAAAAGTGACCCCGCGTTGTCTGTCTTAAAGGCCGATGTCTGCGGTTTGCAGAAGCGCGACGGCGTCCGGCTGGCCTTCGAAAGTGACGAGGGCCTGGCTGGTGCGGCCATGGGCATGCATCAGCAATTCGCCGGGTTCGCCCACAATCGCTACCGACACTGGAGCGCGTTTGGCCACGTGCCGGGGGCCGGAGGGCCGCACCAGAACGATGCCGAGGTCCACGCCACGGTATAGGAAAGCCGCCCGCTTGATCAGTTCATCCCACAATGCATCCGAGTACGCTTCGTCGAGGGCCCGGGGCGCCCAACGGTCACCCGCGCGGCGAATGTCCTCTGTGTGGACGAAATATTCGATGAGATTCGACGTTTCGTCCAGCGCCTTGATCTTCAAAGGGGAAAGGGCTGGGGGACCTGCGCGGAACGTTTTGACGAGCTCCGCGTAGTCGTCAGTGGTCTTGAGCTTGGCGGCGAGTTTGGCCGTCGCTTTGTCCGAAGCCTTGCCGAGGCTGGGGATCAGGAGGCCAATGCCCACGGCCGCTTTACGTTCGCGCAGGTAAAGGTGCGCCGCAAGATCCCGGGTGAGCCACCCTTGGCAGAGCGTGGGGGAGTCAGGTCCGGCCGCCAGCAGGGTTTCGGCCAGTACTTCTCGGGAAGGATCGACGAAATGCATCACTTGTGAAACTAGCACGATCAGGGCAAGGTTGCGCAGTGGAACCGCCGCAGAATACGGCTCCCATCAAAGGCACTAGACTTGATCTGATGTCAGAGCAGTCCGCCCCCAGTCCAACTCCTGCCGTGGAGCTCTCCAGCGACCCCGCGGACACCCTGCCGCAGGAGATCGCCAGCGCCCTTAAACGCGACTCCGCAGGCCTTGTAGCCGCCATCATCCAGCAGCACGATACCCATGAGGTCCTCATGCTTGGCTGGATGGATGACGAGGCACTCCGCCGCACCATGACCACGGGACGCGTGACCTTCTACTCGCGCTCCCGCCAGGAATACTGGCGCAAGGGCGACACTTCCGGGCACGTACAGTTCGTGAAGTCAGTCGCCCTTGACTGCGACGGCGATGCCCTCCTGGTCCGCGTGGACCAGATCGGCGCAGCCTGCCACACCGGTACCCGGACCTGCTTCGACGGGCGCGACTTTTCGGTCGTAACGGGCCACCGCGATTAAGGCATCCCCTAGTTTCCCTGACGCACCACCTAAGACCAAAGGCGGAGAACAATAGCCATGCAGGACCTTGGAATCATCAGCCCGGGCCTGGAAGAGTTCCGCGAACTCGCCGTCCACAGCCGTGTCATCCCTGTCCGACTCAAAGTCCTGGCCGACGCCGAGACTCCCATCGGCCTGTACCGTAAGCTCGCCAAGGGCCAGCCCGGAACATTCCTCCTTGAGTCGGCAGCCGTTGGCGGTGCCTGGTCGCGCTATTCCTTCATTGGCGCCAAGTCCCGCGCCACGCTGACCACCAAGGATGGCCAGGCACACTGGATCGGTGAGCCGCCAGTCGGCGTTCCCGTGGCTGGCAACCCGGTGGAAGCAGTCCGCGACACCATCGCCGCGCTGCAAACAGATCGTTTTGAAGGCCTGCCGCCCTTTACTTCCGGCCTCGTTGGGTTCCTGGGTTGGGAAGCCGTGCGCCATTGGGAGAAACTGACGGCACCACCGGAAGACGACCTCCAGCTGCCTGAAATGGCCCTGAACCTGGTCACCGACATGGCAGTTCATGACAACGTGGACGGCACTGTCCTCCTGATCGCCAACGCGATCAACTTCGACAACAGTTCCGAGCGTGTGGATGACGCCTGGCACGACGCCGTGGCGCGGGTTAAAGCGCTGCTGGACCAGGTCAGTACGCCTGTTGCCCAGCCGGTCTCGGTGCTGGAGCCGGCCGCACTGGATTTCGCGTCGAGCGTGCAGGAACGATGGGACGAGGCCAAGTACCTGGAAGCCATCGATCGCGGCAAGGAGGCGATCGTCGATGGCGAGGTTTTCCAGGTAGTCATTTCGCGTCGCTTCGAGATAGAGTGCAAGGCCGACCCCCTGGATGTTTACCGTGTACTGCGCAACACCAACCCGAGCCCGTACATGTACATCTTCAGCCTCGAAGATGCTGACGGCCGCGAGTACTCGATCGTGGGTTCCTCGCCGGAGGCGTTGGTGACGGTAACCGGTGGCGAAGTCATTACGCACCCCATCGCCGGCTCGCGTCCCCGTGGCAAGACTGTTGAAGCTGACAAAGCCCTGGCCACGGAACTGCTGGCGGACCAGAAGGAGCGTGCCGAGCACCTCATGCTGGTGGACCTGTCCCGTAACGACCTCTCCAAGGTGTGCGTGGCCGGCACGGTTGACGTCACCCAGTTCATGGAGGTGGAGCGGTTCAGCCACATCATGCACTTGGTGTCCACCGTGGTAGGCGAGTTGGCTCCGCATGCCAAGGCCTACGACGTCCTCAAGGCAACGTTCCCGGCAGGTACCCTTTCCGGTGCCCCGAAACCACGGGCGTTGCGCCTCCTGGACGAACTCGAACCCCACCGTCGCGGTATTTATGGTGGCGTTGTGGGTTACCTGGACTTTGCCGGTGATATGGACATGGCGATTGCCATCCGTTCTGCGTTGCTGCGGGAAGGCCGTGCCTACGTGCAGGCCGGCGGCGGGATTGTTGCTGACTCACACAAGCCGTCGGAAGCACTTGAAACTGTGAACAAGGCCGCTGCCCCGCTTCGGGCAGTGCACACGGCCGGTTCGCTGCAGAATATTTCCGCCGACACAGTGCGGGACGCAGGAACCGTCGACGGCGGGACGCCCACCTCATGACCGTTGAAGCACCGGGACCGAGGGCGACCACATCGCCGCGTTGGGCACGGAAGTCAACTCTTGTTCTTGCAACGGCACTTCTGGCACTCGCTGTCTTTGGAACCACTACGCAGACCTGGATCGAGGTCCGTCTTGATCCCACAGCTGCCTCCAACAGCGACCTCCACGTTCAGGGCAGCAAGGCAGCCACGGCCGTTACCGCACTGGCACTTGTAGCACTTGCCGGTGGGTTGGCGGCTTCCATCGCGGGGCGGATCGCCCGCTGGGTCATCGCAGCCCTCCTTGCCCTGTCCGCTGCCGGGATTATCCTCGCAGCCGCCACGGTCCTGTCCAATCCTCTCGGCGCAGCCCAGGGTTCCATCGCTGCGGCAACCGGCGTCTCGGGAGGTCAGGCGAGCGTGGCCACAACGGTCTTCCCCGTGCTGGCAATCGTGGCCGGTGCCCTGCTTGCAGTCTGTGCAGTGGTCTTGCCGCTGGCCGGTCGGTATTGGAAAACCCGCACCAAGTACGACGCCGCCGCCGTTAAGGAACGCGGTAGCGGACCAGTGGACGAGATCGACAGTTGGGACAGTCTTTCGCGCGGCGAAGACCCAACCTAGGCCGCCCAGCAGTCTTTCGGGCCGGTATGGCGCAACATAAGCGCCGGCGCCGGTCCTGACGTCGGACGATGTCCCGGCCGCCGTCAATAAATGGCAGAATGTAAGCAGTATTCATCCTGAGGAGATTCCACATGAGCAAAACCACAGTGTCCGCAAACCAAGCTACCTCCACCATGGCCAGCCACGCTGACGCCATCGGCCACGGTAACAGCCCGGCTGCCTGGACCTGCGTGATTGTGATGCTGGTCGGCGCCCTGATTTCCTCCATTGCTTTCGTCATCGCCAGCACCCCCATCTTCATCGGTGGTGTTGTGGTCATGGTGGCCGGCCTCATCGTCGGTTGGGCCATGCGCAAGGCCGGCTACGGAGTGGGTGGCAGCAAGCTGCAGAACAACGGCCACTAATCGTGACCGTTCTTGACGACATCATCGTCGGCGTCAAGGAGGACATGGAGGCCCGCCGCCGGCTTGTGTCCCTCGTTGAGCTGAAGGACCGTGTTGCAGGCGCGGCACCCCCGCGTGACGCTTGGGCTGCCCTGGGTGGTCCTTCCTCGAACCGCGACGATCTCAAGGTCATCGCTGAAATCAAGCGTCGAAGCCCCTCCAAAGGCGATCTCGCACCCATTGATGACCCCGCCTCGCTCGCAGTGCAGTATGAGCATGGCGGAGCTTCGGTCATCAGCGTCCTTACCGAAAAGCGACGTTTCGGCGGATCGCTGGCAGATCTCGATGCCGTTCGTGCTGCCGTCGATATTCCCTTGCTGCGCAAGGACTTCACGGTGGACGAGTACCAGATCTGGGAAGCCCGTGCCCATGGTGCGGACCTCATTTTGCTGATCGTTGCGGCCTTGTCTGATTCGGAGCTGGCTGACTTCAGCGCCCTCAGCCATGAGCTTGGCATGAACGTGCTGGTGGAAACGCACACTGAAGAGGAAATTGAGCGCGCCGTCGCTGCGCAGGCCAAAATCATCGGCGTTAACGTCCGCAACCTGAAGACGCTCGACGTCGACCGCTCAGTTTTCGGTTCACTGGCCGGTTTGATTCCGGCCGAGGCAGTGATTGTCGCGGAGTCCGGCGTGCGGACGGCCGAGGACGTCACGCACTATGCCGCAAGCGGCGCCAACGCCATTTTGGTGGGGGAGGCGCTGGTTAGCGACTCAACCCCGCGCGAACGCATCACCGAATTCAAGGCAGCTGGAGCTGCCGCCATCGCCGTCAGGAACTGAGGCAGTACCTGAAGCAAGGCGACAGCCATGAGGCAGCCCGGGCATGTGCCTGCGGCTGCCTTGTGGCACGTGGAACTACCCGATGAACTAACTGGAACAGGACGGTGAGACTGATGGTGGACGCGCCAACAGCCAGCTCGGAAGAGAATGCGGCCGACGCATTCCTGCAAGGTGGCCATTCGCTGCGCAACGCGAGCGGGCCGTACTTCGGTAACTACGGTGGCCGTTGGATGCCCGAGTCACTTATCGCCGCACTCGACGAAGTCCAGGACACGTTCGAGAAAGCCAAGGCCGATCCCGAGTTCCTCGCGGAGTTGAAGGACCTCAACAAGAACTATTCCGGGCGTCCGTCGCTGCTGACAGAGGCCAAGCGATTCTCCAAGCACGCTGGTGGTGCGAGGATTTTCCTCAAGCGTGAAGACCTCAACCACACCGGTTCCCACAAGATCAACAACGTCCTGGGGCAAGCCCTCCTGGCCAAGCGCATGGGTAAGACCCGCGTTATTGCTGAAACCGGTGCAGGCCAGCACGGCGTTGCCAGTGCCACGGTCGCAGCCCTCCTGGGCCTGGAGTGCGTTGTCTACATGGGCGCGGAGGACTGCCGCCGCCAGGCTTTGAACGTTGCCCGCATGCAACTGCTCGGCGCCACAGTTGTTCCCGTGACCAACGGTTCGCAGACCCTCAAGGACGCCATCAACGACGCCCTGCGGGATTGGGTTTCCAATGTGGAGACCACCCACTACCTGCTGGGTACCGCTGCCGGAGCCCACCCGTTCCCTGCCATGGTCCGCTTCTTCCACGAAGTGATCGGCGAGGAAGCCCGCGCCCAGATCCTGGATCAGACCGGCAAGCTGCCCGACGCCATCTGTGCCTGCATTGGTGGTGGATCCAATGCCATCGGCCTGTTCCACAGCTTCCTGGACGACGCTTCCGTGAAGATCTATGGCTTTGAAGCCGGCGGCGAAGGCGTTGAGACCGGGCGTCACGCTGCAGCAATCTCCCTGGGACGTCCCGGCGTGCTGCATGGCGCCCGTTCTTACCTGATGCAGGACGAAGACGGCCAGACCATCGAATCCCACTCGATCTCTGCCGGACTGGACTACCCCAGCGTGGGACCCGAGCACTCCTACCTGGCGGACATCGGACGCGTGACATACGAGCCCATCACGGACATCGAAGCAATGGACGCCTTCAGCCTCCTGTGCCGGACCGAGGGCATCATCCCCGCCATCGAGTCTGCGCACGCGCTTGCCGGTGCCATCAAAGTGGGCCAGCGCCTCACCGAGGGCAAAGAGGACCCCTCCGAGATCTCCGTGATCGTGAACCTGTCCGGTCGCGGGGACAAAGACGTGGAAACCGCAGCCGCATGGTTCAACATGTTGGACGAAGAAGGTCACGTCAAGGGCACCACCCTGTCTACCCGCAAGCCCAAAGGTCCTGCAGAACGCACCTCCGAAGCAGCCGTGGACGTAAACGAGGACCAGAACTGATGACTGAACAATTCGCCAGCAAATCCGCTGCAGCTATCGACCGCGCCAAGGCCGAGGGCCGGGCAGCCCTTGTCGGATACCTTCCGGCGGGCTACCCCACAGTCCAGGACAGCATCGACGCCGGCATTGCCCTGGCACGGAACGGTGCGGACCTCATCGAGATCGGTATTCCCTACTCCGACCCCGTGATGGACGGACCTGTCATCCAGGCTGCCACCACGGAAGCGATCAACAACGGTTTCCGGGTCGCCAATGTCTTCGACGTCGTTGCAGGGATCACTGCTGCTACTGACGCCGCCGTGTTGGTCATGACCTACTGGAACCCCGTCATGCGCATGGGCGTGGATGAGTTCTCCCGCCGCCTGGCTGAATCCGGGGGAGCAGGCCTTATTACTCCGGACCTTATTCCGGATGAGGCCAGTGAGTGGTTCGAGGCTTCGGACAAGTACGGACTGGACAGGGTCTTCCTGGTGGCTCCTTCATCCACGCCCGAACGCCTGGATATGACTGTCAAGGCCAGCCGCGGCTTTGTGTATGCCGTCTCCATCATGGGTGTGACCGGTACACGCCAGTCCGTCAGCAGCACAGCCGAAGACGTCGTGGCACGTGCCCACGCTGCAGGTGCTGAACGGGTTTGCGTTGGCCTCGGTGTTTCCAACCCGGATCACGTCCGCGAGATAGCTGCCTACGCGGACGGCGTGATCGTCGGCACCGCGCTCGTGGCGGCCCTCCGCGACGGCGGCGTTGACGCCGTCGGCCAACTCACCAAGAACCTCAGCGCCGGCTTGGGCCGCGCAGCTGCAGACGCCTAGGAAAAAGGAAACAGCGAAGCCCAATGCAGACCGTCCTCCACGCAGCGGCAATGGTTCCACTGAGCATCCCGAGCCCATCGTGGTCCGGTTTCGACATTCCGCTGCCGTGGGGGACGCTGCGTATCCACGCTTACGCCCTCTGCATCCTGGCGGGCATCATCATCGGCCTGTGGCTGACGTCTGCCCGATGGAAGCGCCGTGGAGCCCCCGACGGGAGCCTGTGGGATATCGCCATTTGGGCGATTCCTTTCGGCATCATCGGTGGCCGGCTTTACCATGTGTTTTCGTCCCCGGATGCGTACTTTGGCCCCGGGTTCGATGGCACAGGTGACCTCTCCCTGATTCCGCAGATACAGCGGGGCGGCCTGGGGATTTGGGGCGCCGTGCTGCTTGGTGCCGTGGGTGCCTGGATCGGTTGCCGTCGGGCAGGTGTCAAGCTCACCGCGTTCCTGGATGCCGCGGCTCCCGGATTGCTGCTTGCCCAGGCGATCGGCCGTTGGGGCAACTGGTTCAACCAGGAACTCTTCGGCGCCCCCACCACGTTGCCGTGGGGCCTCCAGATTGACCCTGCCAACGCCAACTTCCCAACGGGTATGCCCGCAGACACGCTCTTTCACCCGACGTTCCTCTACGAATTCCTGTGGAACATCCTGGGCGTCGCGATTCTGCTTCTGCTGGACCGGAAGTTCCACTTCCGCCGAGGACGCCTGTTCTGGCTCTACGCGATGTATTACACGCTTGGCCGCGTGTGGATCGAAGCCCTCAGGATTGACGATGCCGAGCAAATCAGCCTCTTCGGGATCACCACCAGGCTGAATGTATGGACGAGCATCTTCGTCTTCGTAGCGGCCCTGGCTATCTTCGTTGTTCTCGGCAGGGCAGGCCGGCCGCAGCCGGATACCCCTTATTTACCGGGCCGGGAACCCGAAGCCACGCCGGCCAAAGATGAGGCATCCGTGACGAGCGTCACCAGTCATGATGTGGACCCATCTGTCTCGGATAGTGGTTCCCGTGGTAATCTCCCAGATAACCAAAGCGATCCGGGCCACGTTGACGAGCCGCAGGATGCAGCAGGAGATTCCGCAAAGGACACAACGTCCAAGGCGGAATCGGAATCTGCTGCGACTGCCGCAAGGAAGGCCCCCGGATCCTCGCTGGAAGCTGACGACACCAAGTAGTCGCTTCCGGCAAAGGGGCAACAGAGTCACCGCTCGTAGGGCCCAGTCCACAGCGTCGTGGCACCCCGGAAACCGGATCGCAGCATACCGATGTTCACTGGTCAAGCCGGGGCCAGTGGTCTGCGTAACTGTTAGTTGCGCTTGATTGGCTGGCCTACAATTCCAATAACTAGCGCTTTGTTGTGCCCATCACAAGGGCATGCAAGGTGGGGCCAACGTTGTCCCTTCCATACGCACGATCACGAGGAAGGACGTCTCCCATGACCCATCTTCATAACCCCGGTTGGTCCGAAAATATCGAACCGCAGGGTGCCATGTCTCCATTCAAGCGCTTTGCCGCGCTTCCGGAGGCCCGGGGTCTTTACAACCCGGACAAGGAGAAGGACGCCTGCGGCCTGGCAATCATTGCCACGCTCCGCGGGGAACCGGGATACGACATCGTGGAAGCGGCTCTGACTGCCCTCCGCAATCTCGAACACCGCGGCGCCGTGGGCGCCGATGAAGGTACTGGCGACGGTGCGGGCCTGCTGATGCAGGTTCCGGACGAGTTCTTCAGGGCCGTCACCGAATTCGAACTGCCTGCTCCGGGCCAGTACGTGGTGGGTACTGCCTTCCTTCCTGCTGAATCGCGCGAAGCAGCTACGGCCAAGGCCGGTATCGAAGCTCTTGCAGCGGATGAGGGCCTTACGGTCCTTGGCTGGCGTGAAGTTCCCGTGGTCGCAGACCTCGTGGGTGCCATGGCACGGGCATGTATGCCGTACTTCTCGCAGCCCTTCTTTGCATCCGCTTCCGGCGAGCAGCTTGAGCGCAACGAACTTGACTCCCGTGCCTGGCGAATCCGCAAGCGCGCCCAGAACAAGTACGGCGTGTACTTCCCCTCGCTGTCCTCGCGCACCATTGTGTACAAGGGCATGCTGACGACGGCCCAGTTGGAGCCGTTCTACCCCGACCTTTCGGATCAGCGTTTCAAGACGAAGCTGGCCATTGTCCACTCACGCTTCTCTACGAACACTTTCCCGTCGTGGCCTCTGGCGCAGCCGTTCCGCACCATCGCCCACAACGGCGAAATCAACACGGTCAAGGGCAACCGCAACTGGATGCGCGCACGCCAGTCGCAGTTGGCCAGCCCGCTGCTGGGTGACACCCCCGAAGAGCTGTACCCGATCTGCACCCCGGGTGCCTCGGACTCTGCTTCGTTCGATGAAGTAGCCGAGCTCCTTTGGCTCTCCGGCCGCCCGATTACGCACTCGATCATGATGATGATTCCGGAGGCGTGGGAGAACCACGCCACCATGGATCCGGCACGCCGTGCGTTCTACGAATACCACTCACTGCTCATGGAGCCGTGGGATGGTCCTGCCGCCGTCTCCTTCACTGACGGCAACCTCGTCGGCGCAACGCTGGACCGTAATGGCCTGCGCCCCGGACGCTACTGGATCACTGAAGACGGCCTGATCGTTTTTGCCTCGGAAGTGGGCGTTATCGAGGTCGAGCCCTCCAACGTCGTCAAGAAGGGTCGCGTTGCCCCGGGCAAGATGTTCCTGGTGGACACCGAAGCCGGCCGCATCATCGACGACGCCGAGGTCAAGGCCGAGGTCGCCGCAGCCAACCCGTGGGCCGAATGGCTCAAGGACAACCTGATCGACATCAACGAGCTCCCCGAGCGCGAGCACGTACGCCACACCGCTGCATCGGTGAACATCCGCCAGCGGACCTTCGGTTACACCACTGAAGAACTGAAGATCCTGCTCGGCCCCATGTCCCGCACGGGCGCCGAGCCCCTGGGTGCCATGGGTTCCGATACCCCGGTTGCCGTACTGTCCAAGCGTCCGCGCTTGCTGTTCGACTACTTCGTGCAGTCCTTCGCCCAGGTCACCAACCCGCCGCTGGACGCCATCCGCGAAGAGCTGGTGACGTCACTGAAGTGCGCCATCGGACCCAACGGCAACCTTTTGGATGGCAAGCAGGTCCGCCAACCGCAGATCTCCCTGCCGTTCCCCGTGATCAACAACGATCAACTCGCCAAGATTTCGAACATCGAAAACGCTGACGGCGACCGCATCGCCATGAAGGTACGCGGCCTTTACCGCCCGGAGGGTGGGGAAGCGGCGCTGCGTGCCCGCCTGACAGAGATCTGCGAGCAGGTTTCCGGCGCGATCAACCGTGGCGTGCAGTACGTTGTGCTGTCCGACCGCGACTCGAACGCGCAGTGGGCACCCATTCCGTCGCTCCTGCTGGTCAGCGCTGTCCACCACCACTTGCTCCGCAGTGCCAACCGCACCAAGACGGCACTCGTGGTTGAGGCTGGCGACGTCCGCGAGACGCACCACGTTGCCGTGCTCATTGGCTATGGCGCATCGGCAGTCAACCCTTACCTCGCCATGGAATCGGTTGAACAGCTGATCTCCAACGGCGACGTTGAGGGCGTGACTCCGGAAGACGGCGTTTACAACCTCATCAAGGGCCTCGGCAAGGGTGTCCTGAAGATCATGTCCAAGATGGGGATCTCCACCGTTGCTTCCTACACCGGCGCCCAGACCTTTGAGGCACTGGGCCTGTCGCAGGAACTCGTTGACGAATTCTTCTCGGGTACGCACTCCCAACTGGGTGGCGTGGGCCTGGACGTTATTGCAGCGGAAGTTTCCGCACGGCACCAGATGGCGTACCCCGAGGGCGGCATCGAGCACCCGCACCGTCCGCTCCTGGGCGGCGGCGAGTACCAGTGGCGCCGTGACGGTGAACCGCACCTCTTCAACCCGGAGACTGTGTTCCGCCTGCAGCACGCCACCCGTGAGCGTCGCTACGACATCTTCAAGGCCTACACCAAGGGCGTTGACGATCAGTCCGAGAACCTGATGACCCTGCGTGGGTTGCTCAAGTTCAAGAGCGACGTGCGTCCGGCAGTGCCGCTTGAGGAAGTGGAGCCCGTCTCCAGCATCGTCAAGCGTTTTTCTACCGGCGCCATGAGCTACGGCTCGATCTCCAAGGAAGCCCACGAGACACTCGCTATCGCCATGAACCGTTTGGGCGCCAAATCCAATACCGGTGAAGGTGGCGAAGACGTTGACCGCCTGCTGGATCCGGAGCGCCGCTCTGCCATCAAGCAGATCGCTTCCGGCCGCTTCGGTGTCACCAGCTTGTACCTGACCAACGCTGACGACATCCAAATCAAGATGGCCCAGGGCGCCAAGCCCGGCGAGGGTGGCCAGTTGATGGCCCAGAAGGTCTACCCATGGGTAGCCCGGACGCGCCACTCCACGCCCGGCGTCGGACTCATTTCCCCGCCCCCGCACCACGACATCTACTCGATCGAAGACCTCGCCCAGCTCATCTACGATGCCAAGCGCGCCAACCCTTCGGCCCGTGTGCACGTGAAGCTGGTTTCGGAAGTCGGGATCGGCACTGTGGCCTCCGGCGTGACCAAGGCGAAGGCCGACGTCGTGCTTGTTTCAGGTCACGACGGCGGTACAGGCGCCTCGCCGCTGAACTCGCTGAAGCATGCAGGTGTGCCATGGGAACTTGGCCTCGCCGAGACCCAGCAAACCCTGATGCTCAACGGTCTCCGCGACCGCGTGGTGGTTCAGGTGGACGGCCAGCTCAAGACCGGCCGTGACGTGGTCATTGCCGCCCTGCTCGGTGGTGAAGAGTTCGGTTTCGCAACGGCTCCGCTGGTTGTCTCCGGCTGCATCATGATGCGCGTCTGCCACTTGGACACCTGCCCCGTGGGTGTTGCTACCCAGAACCCGGAACTGCGTTCACGGTTCAACGGCAAGCCCGAGTTCGTGGTCAACTTCTTCGAGTTCCTCGCAGAAGAAGTCCGCGAAATCCTGGCAGAGCTCGGTTTCCGCAGCCTCGAAGAGGCGATCGGCCACGCTGAAGTCCTGGACACCCGCGAAGCGATCAACCACTGGAAGGCCGAAGGCCTGGACCTGGATCCGATCCTGCACGGTCTTGAGTTTGACGACGACGTGCCGCTGCGGAACATGACCACCCAGAACCACGAGCTGGACAAGCACTTCGACCAGCGGCTCATCACGATGGCCGCCGAAGCACTCAGCGACCGCATGCCTGTCAAGATCACCCTGGACGTCATCAACACGGACCGCTCCGTGGGCACGATGCTCGGCCATGTAGTGACCAAGACGTTCGGTACCGATGTGCTGGCGACGGACACCATCGACATCACGCTCAATGGCACCGCTGGCCAGTCGCTGGGCGCCTTCCTGCCTGCAGGCATCACGCTGCGCATGTACGGAGACTCCAACGACTACGTGGGCAAGGGCCTCTCCGGCGGCCGCATCATCGTCCGCCCGGACCGCACCAACGTGTTCCAGGCAGAGCGCAACGTCATTGCCGGCAACGTCATCGGTTACGGTGCAACGAGTGGCGAGATGTTCCTGCGTGGCCAGGTTGGTGAACGCTTCCTGGTGCGTAACTCCGGTGCGACCGCCGTCGTCGAAGGTATTGGCGATCACGGTTGCGAGTACATGACCGGTGGCCAAACACTGATCATTGGCCGTACCGGACGCAACTTCGGTGCCGGCATGTCCGGTGGTACTGCTTACGTGCTTGACCTGCAGCATGAGCGCGTCAACAAGGATGCGCTGGACTCCGGCGAGCTTCAGCTCCTTGAGCTGGACGCCGAGGACCGCGACATCGTCCACGGCCTGCTCACCAAGCACGCCGAAGAAACCGAATCCGTCCTGGCCGGCCGTCTGCTCGAGAACTTCGACGACACCGCCGCCCGCATCACCAAAGTACTGCCGCGCGACTACGCCGCAGTCCTGCAAACCCGTCTCGACGCCATCGAAGAGGGCCTTGACCCTGACGGCGAAGAAGTATGGTCTCGAATCCTGGAGGTAACCGGTGGCTGATCCACGCGGATTTCTGAAAGTCCGGCAGCGCGAGACGCAGCCACGCCGTCCCGTTCCGGTCCGAATCATGGACTGGAAGGAAGTGTACGAAGCCCAGGAAAAGGGCGTCCTAAAGAGCCAGGCCGGACGCTGCATGGACTGTGGTGTACCGTTCTGCCACCAGGGCTGCCCGCTGGGCAACCTCATTCCTGAGTGGAACGACCTCGTGTGGCGGGACAAGGGTGAGGAAGCGATTGAACGCCTCCACGCCACGAACAACTTCCCGGAGTTCACCGGCCGTCTGTGCCCGGCACCCTGCGAAGCGTCCTGCGTGCTGGGTATCAACCAGCCTGCCGTGACCATCAAGCAGGTTGAGGTTTCCATCATCGATGAAGCCTTCGATAACGACTGGGTCCACCCCCTTCCGCCGACGCGCCTCACTGGCAAGACGGTTGCCGTGGTGGGGTCCGGTCCTGCAGGCCTCGCAGTTGCACAGCAGCTGACGCGTGTTGGACACACGGTTGCCGTGTACGAGCGTGACGACAAGATCGGCGGCCTGCTCCGCTACGGCATCCCCGACTTCAAAATGGAGAAGGAACAGGTTGACCGTCGTCTGGAGCAGATGAAGGCCGAAGGCACCCGCTTCCGCACCGGCGTCGCAGTCGGTACGGACGTGACTTGGGAGCAGCTGCGACGCCGTTACGATGCCGTCGTGATTGCTACCGGTGCAACCGTCCCGCGCGATCTGCCCATTCCGGGCCGTGACCTTGACGGCGTTCACTTTGCCATGGACTATCTGGTTCCTTCCAACCGCGTTGTAGCGGGGGAGAGCCCGGAAAATCACATCGACGCCCGTGGCAAGCATGTGGTCATCCTTGGTGGCGGCGATACCGGCGCGGACTGCATCGGTACAGCGCACCGTCACCAGGCGGCTTCCGTTACCACGCTCGCGATCGGCAAGCAGCCGCCTCTTGAGCGTGCAGGTCACCAGCCGTGGCCGACGTTCCCCACGCTCTTCGAGGTCGCCAGCGCCCACGAAGAAGGTGGCGAACGTACGTACCTGGCATCCACCGTGGAGTTTGTTGGCGAGAATGGCAAGCTCACCGGGGTCAAGGTTGCCGAGACGGAGTTCGTGGATGGCAAGCGCCTCCCGAAGGCCGGGACCGAGCGGATCATTCCCGCTGACCTCGTCTTCCTGAGCCTCGGCTTCACCGGTGCTGAACCGTCCGGTATCACCGAGCAGGTCAGTGCAGAATTCGACGGTCGGGGCAACGTAGCCCGCGACGGCTACTACATGACGAACACCGAGGGTGTGTTTGTTGCCGGTGACGCCGGACGTGGCCAGTCCCTGATTGTGTGGGCCATTGCCGAAGGCCGTGCATGCGCGGCAGCAGTGGACAAGTTCCTCATGGGAAGCACAATCCTTCCGGCACCGGTCGCCCCCACCGACCGGGCAATCGCGGTCTTATAGCGCCGGCAGGAATGATCTTTAACTCAATCAGCAGCACACTACTTAGGGTAGGTATATGAGACGCGCGAAAATTGTGGCAACTTTCGGCCCGGCAATCTCCAGCTACGACAACACTCTCGCAGTGCTGGAAGCCGGCGTTGACGTTGCCCGCATGAACATGAGCCACGGCGACTACTCCGTGCACGACAACACCTACGAGAATGTCCGCAAGGCTGCGGCGCAACTGCACAAGCCCGTGGCTATCATGGCTGACCTCCAGGGTCCCAAGATCCGCCTTGGCCGTTTTGTCGACGGCCCGCACGAGCTGGCTGTTGGCGACACGTTCACCATCACCACCGAAGACGTCCCCGGTACCAAGGACATCTGCTCCACCACGCTGAAGAGCCTCACCGAAGACGTCAACGTGGGCGACGCCCTGTTGATCGACGACGGCAAGGTTGCCCTTCGCGCCATCGAAGTTGACGACGTCAAGGTTGTCGCCACCGTTACGGTCGGTGGCAAGGTGTCCAACAACAAGGGCATCAACCTGCCCGGTGTTGCCGTCAACGTCCCCGCATTGAGCGAAAAGGACGAGGACGACCTCCGTTGGGCCCTCAAGCGTGGCGTGGACCTGGTTGCCCTGTCCTTCGTCCGGGATGCCTCCGACATCAAGCGCGTCCACGAGATCATGGACGAAGAAGGCCGCCGCGTGCCGGTGATCGCCAAGATCGAAAAGCCCCAGGCCGTGGACCAGCTCCACGAAATCATCGATGCGTTCGACGCCATCATGGTTGCCCGTGGTGACCTCGGCGTTGAGCTCCCGCTCGAAGAGGTGCCGATCGTCCAGAAGCGCGCCATTGAACTGGCACGCCGTTGGGCCAAGCCGGTCATCGTGGCAACGCAGGTCCTGGAATCCATGATTGACAACCCGCGTCCGACGCGTGCCGAGGCCTCTGACTGCGCAAACGCAGTTCTCGACGGCGCCGATGCAGTCATGCTGTCCGGCGAAACCTCGGTGGGTCAGTACCCCATCGAAACCGTCAAGGTCATGGCCCGGATCATCGAGTCCACTGAAGAACACGGCCTCGAGCGCGTCCCCCCGCTGGGCACCAAGCCCAAGACCCGCGGTGGCGCCATCACCCGCGCCGCCGTCGAAATCGCCGACCAGCTGGACGCAAAGTACATCTGTACTTTCACCCAGTCCGGTGACTCGGCACGCCGTTTGTCGCGTCTGCGTCCCGTCAAGCCGGTCTTCGCGTTCACGCCTGTTGAACACGTGTGGAACCAGCTGGCCCTCACCTGGGGTATCCAGCCGGTTCTGGTTCCCTCCGTGGGCCACACCGACGAAATGACCGCACAGGTGGACCGCAGCCTCCTGGACATGAAGATCGTCGATGAAGGCGACCTCGTTGTCATCGCTGCCGGTTCCCCTCCCGGACAGGCCGGTTCCACGAACTCGCTGAAGGTCCACAAGGTGGGCGACCTCGCCGACACGTCCGCTGTGGACTCGTCGCGCAAGGAGCCTGTTGGCCCGTGGCCTGAAAAGAAGTCCAAGACCAGGGCCTAAGTTCCTGGCTCAGGCTTGAGTGAAGCGGGTCCTGCCAACATTTTGTTGGTGGGGCCCGCTTTGTTTTGTGTCGTTTCCTGCCTTGGGCGGGATTCTGCCCTGGGGAGCGCGACGGCGGCCGGTCACCTTTTGATTAGGTGACCGGCCGCCGTCGTTGACTGCTTGGTGCTAGTTGACCTGGTTGATGATCGTTTCAGCAACTTCACGCATGCTCAGTCGACGGTCCATGGACGTCTTCTGAATCCAGCGGAAGGCCTCCGGCTCGGTGAGGCCCATCTTGGTGGTCAGGAGGCTCTTGGCGCGCTCTACGAGCTTGCGGGTGGCGAACTGCTCCTGGAGGTCGGAAACCTCGTTTTCGAGGGCCTTGATCTCCTCGTGGCGGGACAGAGCGATCTCGATGGCCGGAATGAGGTCAGCGGGGGTAAACGGCTTCACAACGTAAGCCATGGCGCCGGCGTCGCGGGCACGCTCCACGAGTTCCTTCTGGCTGAAAGCAGTCAGCAGAACTACGGGGGCGATGCGGGCCTTGACGATCTTCTCTGCCGCTGAGATGCCATCCATGACGGGCATCTTCACATCCATGAGGACGAGGTCCGGCTTCAGCTCTTCGGCCAACTGTACGGCCTTCTCGCCGTTGTCTGCCTCGCCGACGACGTCGTACCCTTCGCCCTTCAGGATCTCAATAATGTCCAAGCGGATGAGGGTCTCATCCTCGGCTACGACGACGCGTCGGGCCAGTTGGGCTGCGGGTGTGGACTCCGTCTGTTCGGTCACGGGATCTCCTTGAAAAGGTTCGGCGGGTTCATGTCCATCTTAGTGTGGACCGCTGCGGCACATGATTTTGTTGCACTCGCGCGCCCAGTTCTGAAAAACAGCCTATCTGCATGTAGAGTAGTTTCGCGTGCTGGGAAAGGATCGCGTTGCTCACAGCAATGAGAGCAGTCAGCGAGAATTAACTTCCCGGTAATCCGCGCCCGAGTGGCGGAATTGGCAGACGCGCCGCACTCAAAATGCGGTATCGAAAGGTGTGTGGGTTCGAGTCCCACCTTGGGCACGGCATACCCCCTCGTCAGAGGGGGTATTTGCTTTTAACGTGTTGACATATCTTGTGGTCAGTCCCTTTGACTGTGGTTCGCGGCCTGGCCTGGCCGCCGCGAGGGCCTATTCGGATGTGTGGGGGGCGGGGTCAGCGTCCTGGCTGACGGACGCTGCGCCGGCTTTGAGATAGGGGTGTGTGGTTCCTCGTTCCTGACGCTGTCGAGTTGGTCGTGGGTGGTCAACACCTATTCATGCTTTCGGGCCACGCTCACAACATGATGTCGGCACTTAAGGCGTGGAGCGTTTTCGGAAAGTTCCGTCTGAGGCGCGGGTGCGGCTTGGTCCCCACAAGGGCTGGGCAGCGAGGGGCCATGTTCTGTGGCGGCGTGCTCCTGACCGACTGTTCTTGGTTTAAAGGGAATGACCCTTCATCGGGTGCCCGCTGGCTGCATGACCTCTGGCTGGTCAGCGCGGAGGAGGCCTTTGACACAGTCTCATCGACGGATTCTTTGAAGGGACAGAGGTCCGTTTGCATTCACGCCACATCGCTCTTGTGGAGAGACCTCAAACAACACAACACGATCGTGTTTCGGGCGGACTTTCTTTTCGGGGGAGTTGTGCCTTCTCCGATGCATCAGCATGGGCGGTGTCGAGGAGTGAACCAGCGCTGTCTCGACAGGCTAAAGGTTATTGAGACACCGGTATGGTCCCGATCCCGGCCAATAGCTGGCTGCAGAAAAGCGCCATAGTCCGCTAACGCTCGTCACGCTGCACTGTCTCAGCAAGTCATCTCACAGTGAAATGTCTCGCGTGCGCTGTGTGGGCGGGTTCTTGAGGCAGTATCGCGGGACAAGGATGCCTGCCTACACGAGGGTGAGTACCGCAGGCCAGGACGCGCAGCTGCAGTTGGACTCGTTGGTCTCTGATGGGGTGTAAAAGCGGGATATCTTCTCCG